>JABIJZ010000006.1 GCA_018655275.1 Candidatus Peregrinibacteria bacterium
AGGATACCCACCGCAAGGAGGTTATCCACCAGCGGGATACCCACCGCAAGGAGGTTATCCGCCAGCGGGATATCCACCGTATCCACCGCAAGGAGGATACCCACCTCCACCAGGAGGAGGATACCCACCGGCAGGAGGTCAACAAGAAGACAACACACCGGCAAACTTTAAACTAGGAGCAAAATTGCCCCCAGTACTAAAAGTAAAAGTACCTGCACACAATCTCAAATTTGATGGAGATAAATTTATCAGACTTTTGGCCGGCTCAATTTCTCTTTCAAAAGACGAGAAGAAAAAAATCGTCGAATCGGTTCCTAAACTAAAACAGGAGCAAATCGATGAATTGATGAGGATTTTCGAAGAAGAAAAAGAAAAATTCGCGGCACTTTCTCAAAAACACGTGCCTCAATTAGAAAAATTAGCCGAACAACACTACCAGGAATGGATGCAGTTGGAAGGAGAATTCGAACAAACATCAATCAAACAAGCAGACACCCAGAAAGCAGACGAAATCAGGAAAAATCTCGGATTATAAAATCAATGCGCCGCTCACCATAGCGGCGTTTTTGTTTTCCGTTTTCCCAAGCGCCTTCAAACGCACATCCAAAATCTGATTCGTGAGATCATCATCGGATTTGACTTGGACTTTTATATAGTTGGGGGTGAAGCCCTCCCAAGTCCCGTCCCGCCCCCGAAGTTTTTCTTCAAACAAAACCGGATAAACCGCATCCACATTTTTATCAAAAAACTCCAAACGCAATTTCTCGGCCAACTCTTTTAGCTTTTTAGCTCGCGCTTTCTTAACGTCTTCAGGAATCTGATCATCCATTATCGCGGCCTTCGTGCCACGTCGTTTCGAATAGGGGAATACATGCACTTTTGCAAAACCAATCGACCGAACAAACTCATAAGTCTCCTCAAAATCCTCCTCAGTTTCCCCGGGGAAACCAACAATAACATCAGTAGTCAGAGCAATCTCCGGTCTCATCTTTATCAAACCTTGTGCAACTTTCTTGTACAGCTTCGCGGGATAATGGCGTCTCATAGCCTCTAAAACAGCGTCGGCCCCGGACTGCAAAGACATATGCAGGTGCGGACAAAACCGATCACGATACTTCTCATCCGTGAGCAACACTTCGAATTCATCAACAAAATTCTGAGGTTCAATCGAGCTCAACCGCAGTCGCGCCACCGAAGTCTCATCCAAAATTTTCATAATCAACTGGGCAAGATTCAATTTTTCTCCACCATTATCGGTCCCTTCCCAATTCCCAATATTAATCCCAGTCAAAACGATCTCCTTGAATCCTTCGGCTTCCTTTTGTCGAACATCGTCCAAGATCCCCTCAACAGGAAAACTCTTCTCTCGACCACGCGCAAAAGGAATGATGCAATACGAACAAAAATTATTACACCCGTCCTGGATTTTCAGAACTGCACGGGTGCGCTGGCCAGTTTTCGCGGCATTGGTTCCCTCAGACGCATCAGTCTTTCCCAAGTCGAGAGAATTCAAAAAATTCAAAACCTCTTCAACATCCGAAGACACCAAATCAACGCCTGTGACTTTCTGATAAGCTTCGTGGTCAGCTTTTGGTCCACACCCCATCACAATAATCTTGGCTTCAGGAAACTCCCGACGAAAAGTCCGAATAGAACTTCGTGATTTGCGATCCGCGACATGAGTCACAGTACAGGTATTAACAACACAAACATCCAAAACAGACGTCCCAAGGTCATTGGCATTATTCACTTCAGAAATCGAAACTCCAGCCCCAAATTCCTTCATGATTCGCGAAATCAACTGATCCGTATCAGCTCTATTCGCCTTGCACCCCAACGTTTTGATTCCAATATTCATAGTGGCGCCACTTTACCAAATCCTCAAAAAACTTGCAAAAGGTATCTGAACCCTCGATAATAGCACTCAGCCGACAGGCTTAAACAATCCCTAATCCCATTCCCATGAAAAAAATCTCACTATTACTGTTAGTTCTAATTTCAGCATCCTTTGTTTTGAGTGGGTGTGTTGGGGGGGAAGAAGGAGAGGTATTATCAAATAAAGAAGTGACTAAAAATTCAGAAGAAAATCTAGAGTTATCAGGTAAAGCCTACGAAGAAGGGGCTGCAGAACTTTGTGATAAAATTGCTGATGAAAATAAAAAGAATGCATGCAAGACCAGCATTATATTAAACAAAGCCGTCTCAGAGAAAAATCCAGAGGAATGCGAAAAAATAGAGGACCAAATCCTTAAATCTAAGTGTCTTTCGGTTACTTCAAGCCCAAACTAGTCTTGTTCACTATCGGGATAAGAATCGTCAGGGCTCATACAGGTAGCAACAGCACGAACAAATTGATCATTGCTACTTGTAGGATTATAAGCTCCTACCCAACAGGTGCCCACCCAATGGTCGGTATCAACACTTTGTATTTGGAGTGAATGACTTGCATAAGAAGGAGTGCCCCAACATAACTGAGTGCCGTCTACATAATGAGTTCCCGTACATCCTTGTCTGAATTCATAACCACAGAAAACCAGACGGTCTCCCGCTGTACAAGAAGCCTGAGCAGCAAGTTGATAATTATGAGCTGCAACTCCGAAATAATTGCCAGTTACACGATAATAATTCCCAATTTTATCTGCAGTAAAAGCACCCTCAACATCCAAAGCTTTTGTTTTGATAGTGCCATCAACATCTAAATCAGTAGTAACATCCAAATCCCCATCAGTATCATGGGAAACAAGCTTATTGAAATCTCCAAATTCCCCTCGGACATGCCCAGAGTCTCCTTCTGATATTACATCACCCGATGTAGATAAATTAAAACCTGCAGAGATAGCTCCATCAACATTTATGTCAGAATTTTCACCAACTAAAGAAAGATCACCAGTAATGTCTACACTGTCATTAATAGAAACAAGATTGTCATCCCCACCCCATATAACACCGCCAACAGTCAAATTCTCTTCATTGACTATATATTCTGAATTAATAGTAGTGGTTATAATATCCTTACTAGCTACGGTTCCAAACGTGGTTTGAAACCATCCACTGTTAGTTAAAATTTTATTATCATTGATAGTGAAAGCCCCTACATCCAAATTGCCGCCAGCAATATCAACAGTACCTGCGATCTCGACCTCGCCTGTTACTTTCAAATCATCATTAACAAGAACAGGTAAATCATCATTAACGACAACCTCAGCTTCACCAGAATCCCTTGTGTTAACAATTGAGTTAGGGTCAAGAATATTAGGAATAAAAGAGCCAGTAATGACTAAGTCATCATCAACAGTTACATATTGATCATCTCCAGCAACAGGATGCTTAATAGTCATTACATTCAAATCACCATATACACTAAGGTTTTTTTCATCACCAACCTCTCCAACATGAAGGTTGTCCTGAAATACTACCGGTAAATTAGCACTTGTACCCCCAGAGGTAGTCGTGCGAGAATTAAACACCTTTGCAACATCAACCATGGTAGGCCTAAATGTGCCAGTCACCTCTAAGTCATCATTCACAACGACAGGATCATCGCCACTATCTCCACGAGTATTCAACAAAGATGCGGCATCCACGATATTAGGTTTGAAAGCACCAGTCACCTCCAAATCATCATCTATTTTTACTCCATACCAAACTCCATCTTCAAAAGTAGGATTAGAAATCGAATCAGTCACCTCCAATTTATCTTTAATCTTGACAGCGGCCCCATCACTATCAAAACCTATGGATGTCCCTATTATATTATTCCAAGGACCATACACATGATGAACATAAGTGTCTCTTGGATTACTTGTAACAATACTACCACTCAAATCAATCAACGGAGCAACTATTTCTACAGAATCTCCAGAACTCAAAATAATTTGCTTATCTCCTGTCAGGTAAACATTATCAGAACCAGATATCGTAACCACATTCCCTCTCAAAAGAGCAGATCCAGCATCTCCACTCAAGCCATAAGTCCCAGTATAAAGTTCCAAAGAAGCTACATTCCCAGAATACAGTCCTATTAAATTAGGAAGAAGATCAGGGCCCGAATCCAAAAATATTCCAGCAGAATCCTCAGGGTAATCAAGAGCAGGGGCAGTAGGGTCAAAATTATTTATAAAATCTCCCAATGTTTCAGCAAAAAGATTTAAAACTGGCCCAAAACAAAGCATAGCATTCGTAGCAAGTTCAGCAAAATATGTCTGTAATCCTGCAGTTTGGGTAGCATCCAGTTCCTCACAGGTCACACCATAAGTATCATTACAATAATCTTCCACCCTAGGCATTTGCAATTCAGCTATAGCGGAACAGTTAGGAATGGTCCCCTCCGAATCTAATGAATTATAAGTATCTTCAATATAGTTAGAATAACTACCACTAACCTCAGAAAACTGTTCAGAGGTCAAATTACTACAATCATAGTTGGAAAAATTATCCGCACAATATCCCAAAGTACCCCCCTGAAGAGTTTGCATTAACTCAAGTGAATCCTGAAAAGAAGCGTCAATATTAAAATCATCAAAAGAAAAAGAAGTATCTTCCCCAGTATGAATCAAAAGATGCTCAGCCCCGGAAATTCTTGTTGGTTCGCCTTGGGCTGAGTCACCAGCATGAAATTTGACCTGGTCAGCAATACTCAAAACCCCATCAATAGTTAATTCGTTCACGTCCTCGATAGCCAATCCTTCAGCATTTTTACTATGAAGAAGAGTTGTTTTGACCTCATTAGCAGTGACACTATCGCTAGCAGAAAGAGTTCCAGTACCAATCCCATTGCTAATAGTAAGGTTATTCCCCCTAATGAGTTCAAAAACAGCCATTCCATTGACATCCAAACCGCTAGAAAAAAACCCCATAACAGCATTCAAATTGCCTCTAATCACAGCCTTCTCAGCCTCGATATTATCCTGCACATTAATACTACTAAAAGTCGGACTTGCCAGCCCACCTGGCGGTGGATTCACAGCAAACGCTGAAGTCCCAAAAACAAGCGACAAAATAAGGATCACACTAATAATAGAAAATCTTTTTAACATAGGAGGAGGAATTAGAAATTTTACTAACGGAAATTATACCATGGCCCAAATCAGTTACAAACAAAAAACACTTCACAAAAATCGATAAGTCAGCTCAGCTCTTTTCCCGAACTCGGCTACCCCTTTTACTCCACCATCACCGCATCCCGAATCTCGACATCAATATTGTCAGGAACAGTCGGAATAGTAGGGGACCATACAGGCCAACTCTCCACCTCGACTTTATTCACTTCCGGAAGATTTTGAATATAATTTTTCGCATCCTCGATGTCTTTCCCGAGGATATGGTCTTTGATTTTCTGGATCAGACGCGCACCATTCTCCTTTTCAGGGTCGATGTCGAACTCCTCGATACCCTTTATGTTAGCGGTCAATTTTAATCGCCCTTTGATAGAATCTTTTTCGAAAATCCTGTACGTCACGCTATTCTCATTTATCCTAACCAATTTTTTCTGCGGACTTTTTTTCAAAAGCAACTCTTGAGTCAATAAATTCAACATCTCCTCCTGGCTATAAGAATAACCAAAAGCGGTAATCTCACCAGCCACATCGAACTGCGCAACTTCAGTATCGACAACATTTGCAGCAGGATCATACTCAACATCGCCAGTCACGATAGCTTGCTCACCAAACAACAACACATAGTCCGTGCTATCAACATCGTTTTTCAAACCAATCTCATTGCGGAGCTCCTCCTCGACAGCCTTCAGCAGAGTCTCGCGCAATTTGCCACGAGCTGCCTCGACATCAGCTTCCGCCACATAAGAAATAAAATCCGTCACACCTCCAGTCATATCACCGCTACTTTCACCAAACAGAACATTCCTACTCGACTCTCGCAACCCAGGCAAAAAGAACTTAGTAGGTCCAATATCTCCACGCGCCCCAATCACCTGTCCATAAGCATCAACCAAATCTGCGACGACAAAAGCCTCAACCTTCCCAGCCTTACCACCAACAGCGGCAGGGACGTTTACAGGTTGTTTGATTCTATATACCAAACCTTCATTTGTTTGGAATCTTGTTTCCGCAACCAAAGGCCACGGATAATTTGCATTGTTTGTAATAGTGATATTTCCTCCGGAATTCGATGCATTGGCAGAAGGTCTTTTTCCAGTCGCAAAATGAGTCACAGATCTATGTATCTTCGCAGTTACACGATGACTACCGATATAATGAGGCGTATTCGCATCCAACTCAGCTTGATTGTAAGCCACATCAGCCAAAACAACATTCACAGATTTCTCCAAAACACTCGCCGCCGGGGTCAAAAACAAAGTCACCCCAGGCAAAGCAATATAAAAGATCACCATCAAAATCAAAACGCTGATAGCCGCCAACCCAATCAAAGCCTGTTTGTTCGGAGCAACTAAAACCAATTTACTTTTTCGGATTTTTTCTTCTTTCTTCTCCTCACGAGTCATTTTACTGCCGGTCATCTTGCTTTGAGCCTTTTTGCTACCGCCGCCCCCATTTCCACCACCATTGCCACTACCATTACCGTTTCCCCCTACAGAAACTTTCGTTGCATTGAATAGTGATTTGCTACGTCGTTTTGACTCTGCAAGCAGCTCGGAAATAGAAGTTTTCTTTTCGGTCCTTCTAGTTGGTGCTTCCTCAATTGCTGCATTCACAGTCGCTTTCAAAGGAGTTATCCGCATTTTTTCCTCTTCTTCCTCAGATGAAAAGAACAAAGGTTTGCCCTCGCTCGAAACTTTGTCGTATACCGGAATTCCAACTTGTTGAGCCAAATAAACTCCGTTTTTGTCGTTAGTAATCATATACAAAGACTTCCCTGTGTCCTCGGCTTTTCGCTTCAGGATTTTTAGATTAACGATGCTCTGAAAAATCACCGATCTCTTCGGCGCAACAATATAAATATGTTTAATTTTCAAATCTTTGATTTTGTCGTAAACTCCGGTGACTTCGTCGTCGATTTCTATGTAAATCACTTTTTTGGCAGAAATGACTTCGCTTTTGTCTTCGTGCTCAGCCTCCTCGAATTCATCGCTGATCTGCCTTTTCGCAGAATCTTTGATGTCGTCGACGATCTCAATCTTTTTCACATCGTAACGATCGTCACGATCGTCACGTTTGTCATCCTTTTTTTTGTTTGAATCCACCATAGCTATGGATTAAATTTGCATAAGACGAACAACTTTCTTCAAAACTTTCGAAATAACTTGCTCCTCTTGAATCGCTTCCAACCCCACATGTGCCAGCGCCATAGGCGCAGTGTCTTCCAGACTATCTAATTTTTTCGTTTCATCGATCAAATCAGAAATATATTTAGTATTAACAAAAGAAACTTGTGGTTTTTTCGCAAAAGGTAAACTCGAAATCCAATTCTTTGACTCCAAAACTTCTCTTATCTCAGGCAATTTCGATCCGCCACCAGAAAGCAAAATCTTCGAAGGAAACATATCCACCTGCTCGAACTCAGAAAGCGTAAGCGCAATCCCAGATAGCCAAACATCACAATCACTTTTCATAGATTCACGAACGATTCTGTGAGATTGCTTCTCCAATTTATTATCAGCATACGCAACTTTAATATCTTCAGCCTCACTAAAAGAAATATTCAAACTCTGGGCCAGCCTCTTCGTGAAAGTACGACCACCAAGTGTAAACATCTTGGTGCCTTCCAAAACTCCATCTCTAACAACAGCAATATCCGTAGTTCCTCCACCAACATCAATAAAAATCGCACCAAACTTTCCGTCATCATTATCAAAAGCGCGACTCAGCGCGTAAGGCTCAGCAGTAATCCCAACAAGCTCCTTGTCGATCTCAGACGCGATTGTCTGAAGAGCTCCATAATGTACCAAAGGCGCAAACGCATTAAAAATACTCAAACTCACTTCCTTTCCCTGAAACCCAATCGGATTTGTGACTTTGTATCCATCGATTCGTACGTCAACCACAGCGGCATTCACGAGCTTCACATCAATCTCACTATACCCGGTTTCATACGCGAGCTGACTTCGGACTTGGTCAAAAGCCTTCCATTGAATTTTGTGAACGATGTTTTTGAGTTCAGCCAGATCAATCTTTGCAGTTGGGTCTCTGCGGATGTACGAAGACGAAGTTGTCCCACCTTTTACTAATTCGCCACCAATCCCCATCAACATTTGTGTCGATCGAATGCCAGCGGCTCTCTCTGCATCACGAATCGCATCATTACAGTTCGAAATCACAGACGCAATATCCGTCACGGTGCCACTCTGCATGTCTCCAAGCTTCTGAATCCTTTTCCCCATTCCCACAATCCGGCCTCTTTTTCCCTCATTGATCACCAAAAGAGCTTTCACCTCATGCGTGCCTATATCTAAGGCAATGAAGGTATTGTCGGTTTTTTTTTGGTTGTTCTTGCGGAAAATTCCCATAAATTTATTTCGAAATGAACGATAAAATCGCCCAAAAAAGCCCACCAAATATACGTAGAAAGCTCCATCTGGTCAAGAAGTTGAAAAAGACAAAACATTTACTTGAGGCGGAACTGTTATTTAAACCAGTCGGTCCCGCTCTCAAATTTAGACTGATTTCGAGAGCGATCCTCAAATCTCTCAAATCCAAGCTGGATCAAACGCCCAATCAACTCTGGATATGCAACCCCAGATGCGGCCCACATTTCTGGGTACATACTGATAGAAGTGAACCCAGGTAGGGTATTGATCTCATTCAAATAAATTTCACCACTATCTCTGTCTAAAAAAGCATCAACCCTCGAAAGCCCAGAACAATCCATCTCACGGAAAGCATTCACACACATTGTTTGGATTTCAATTCTTTTTGCTGGATCCATATCATTTGCAGGGACTTCAGTTGTTGATTTCCCGTCGATGTATTTGTCATTAAAATCATAAAACTCGCCTCCAACAATTATTTCACCAAGCTCAGCAGCTTCTGCATCACCATTTCCCAAAACAGCACATTCAATTTCTCGAGCATTCACCCCTTTCTCAACCAAAATTCGAGTATCAAATTGGGCAGCAAGATCAATAGCTTCACGCAAATCGCCCAATTCCTTTACTTTAGTAATCCCAACACTAGACCCCATATTCGAAGGTTTCACAAAACATGGAAACCCAATATCAGTATCAGCACGTTTCAAAATACGATCAGGATCACCTTCCCATTCAGCGCGAGTAAAACCAATATAAGGCACAACCGGAATGCCGGCACTGTCCAAAACAGACTTACAAGTCAATTTATCCATACACGCAGACGAAGCCAAAACTCCACATCCCACATAAGGGATGCCAGCCATCTCAAACAAACCCTGGATAGTCCCATCTTCACCGAAAGGCCCATGCAAAACGGGAAAAACAATATCGCACCCATCAAAAGCCTCTTCAAAAGTACAAGGCTCCATCTCATCGAAACGTTCGGATTCCAAACGCCCAGCCTTAAACCGAGCCAAAGTCCCTTCACCACAAAACCAAACTCCATCCACAGAAATACCAATTTCCTTCACGTCGTATTGCTCAGGCATTTCTCGAATCACACTCTCAGACGAAACCAAAGAAACTTCATGTTCTCCGCTCTTCCCTCCAAAGATAACGCCAACAGTTTTAGCCATAGTTTTTGTGGTTAGATAATCACCCTAGGGATTTTATCATTAATTCTGGTAGTAACTTCATAATTTATTGTTCCAATCCAAGTCGCGTACTGTTCTGCAGAAATTTCGCCGCCTTGCCCATCACCGCCCATCAACACAACTTCATCCTCCAAAGCAACATCAGGAATATCAGTAACATCCACCATAGTTATATTCATACAGACACGCCCGAGAATCGGAGCACGTTTCCCCTGAATCAACACATATCCAGTATTCGAAAGTCCACGATCATACCCGTCATAGTACCCAACAGGCAGGATTGCTACTTTCGTCTCACGATTCGTATGGCAAGTGCATCCATAGCCAATAGCTTCTCCGCCAGGCACAGTTTTTACTTGAGCAACAACGGTTTTCCATGTCAGCGCCGGTTTCAATTCGAATCCATTTTTGTCTAATTGTTTGTAACTAACAAAAGTCTCATTTGAAGGCCACATTCCATAGCTCGCGATCCCAACTCTCACCATATCCATTCTTACTTCAGGGAACAAAATAGTAGCCGCAGAATTTGCACAATGCATCATCGGAACCTCAACTCCCATTTCTTCAACAATTTCGCGTGCCTTTTTAAACTTTTCAATTTGAGCAAAAGCGTAGCTATGATCAGTAGTATCCTCAATATTTGCAAAATGTGTCGCAAGCCCTTCAATTTTCAAACCGTCGTGTTTTTGAATCAATTTCACGAAATCCGGCAACTCCTCAATAGGAACACCTTGTCTATTGTTTCCAGTCTCGACTTTGATATGCAGATTCACAGGTTTAGCATTCGCACCCCCCGAGACCACTTCTCCCAATTTCTCAATAGTCTCCCTATCATAAACAACTAAACGACAATCAAGCTCAACAGCCCGCTCAAGATCTCCCAAAAGCGTGTATCCCATAATATATATAGGCGCCTCGATCCCAGCCTCGCGAAGCTCCTCAGCCTCATACAAAGCATTCACCGCCAACCAATCAGCTCCAGCCTCCAAAAAAATCTTCGCAGCTTCGACCAAACCATGCCCATAGGCATTGGCTTTTACACACGGACACAGCAGGCAATCATCACCCGCAAGTCCACGGAATTCTTTTATATTATGGGCTAAATTCGCTTTCGAAACTTCAACCCAACTCAATTTGTTTTGTACGTCTTTTTGCATGAGTATCTTATAGCAAAAAAACACCCCCAATGCTACAATGCTCGGGCAAAATAACCCGCTTTTCATGTTCAACTCAATAAAATCACCACAGTCGCCAGAACAAACAATGGGTAAAAACTACTCAATGACCTTCTTCGGAAAAGTAATGGCATTTTTCACATTGGCGATCGCAGCTTCGCTTGTGGGGACGTTCGTCGCATACAACTACTTACTCATGTATTTCGTGACGATGCCTTGGTTGATGTGGGCACTTTTCGCAGTTGAAATAGCGATAATTTTCACGAGTAAAAAATGGCGCGAACACTCACCTCTGAATAAAATAATATTTGCAAGCTTCGCCTTCCTAACAGGTCTGACAATAGCACCATTGATAGCGGTAGTAGCAGCAAGTTATGGGGGAGTGATGATAATAATAAAAGCACTTTCCGCAACAGTCCTGACTTTTGCAGCCGCAGCACTATTTGGTTGGAGAACAGAAATAAATCTCTCAGGAATGCGTGGATTCCTCATGATCGGCATAGTTGGCCTCATCATCACCGGCGTCCTCGGCATTTTCTTTCCTTGGGGCAATACAATGGAACTGGTTTATTCGGGCTTCGGAGTCCTCCTATTCACAGGTTTCACGATGTACGACTTCCAACGCATCAAACGCTACCCCGAAAACATGTATATCGAAGCAGCCCTCGCCCTATATCTCGACATTTTCAACCTATTCTTGTTTATTTTGAGGTTAATGATGGCGAATAGGGATTAAGGAAAAATCCCCGGGGATTTTCACCAAACAAAAAATAAACTCAACACATCTTGAACAAAAAAGTTGAACAAAACCAGCCTGCAGACCAGCAACACAACAAAACCCAACTCATGTTCCATATCTCAGAACTTCTGAATTCTCACGAAGGAGCTAGGGATTCATACGAGATCGACACTCCAGTCTCTTTCGACGATCCAGACATCATACCGAAGTCAAACCTCACAGGGACAGTCAACATTATGAGGTTGGACAAAGAATTCAACGTTCAACTCGAAGACATCGAAATTCAAGTCGAAAGGCCATGCGACAAGTGTGGAGAGGCTTGCATAGAGGAAATCTACATCGAATTTGCAGATATAGAGTTCCTAATTCAAAGGGATCACGACATAGAATCAAGAGAAGATATTTTCCACGTAAATACCAAGAATTGGACCATAGACTTAACAGAATGGCTAAGGCAAGAAATCATCTTGCATTTTCCATTAGTTTCGGTATGCTCTATTCACAAATTAACCGATTGAAATGGGAAAAAGAGCTACCCCCAAACAAAAATTATGCAAATCACGCACCCGTAGACGATATGGATCGTTTCAAACAAAGGTGCTGAAAAGACTTACAAACAAAGTAAATTTGGTTGTATGTCCTTCATGTGAAGCAAAAGTTCCACCACACACTGTATGTAAAGAATGTGGGAAATATAAAGGAAGACAAGTTTTGGACGTGAACAAAGAGATGGAAAAGATCACAAAGATTAAAGCTTAAGTTTTGACAATATGGCCAGTTACCGACACTTAGCGCGAACTTGCGTAATGCAAACACTATTCGTACACGAATTCCGCGAAGGGAGCTCGAAAGAGAAACCCAAGCAGGTCCTCGAATATATGTTGCAAGAGTTTGCCCCAAAGATGTCGGAGACTGATTTCGCATACGACACTCTCAAAGGCGTGATCAAACACAACAAAAAAGTCATAGAATTAATAAAGAAACACGCTCCAGAATGGCCTGTGGAAAAGATAGCAAAAGTTGATCGCGCAATTTTGGAGATCGGCATATACGAGATTGTTTTTAACAAAGAAGTCCCTCCAGTCGTAGCTATAAACGAAGCGATCGAAATAGCAAAACATTTTGGAGATACCAACAGTTCAAAATTTATCAACGGAGTGTTAAGCTCAGTTATGAACAGTACAAAAGCCAGTAAAACCAAAAAATAATGAAAGATTTTAAAGAATTAGAAAAATTAATAGGGATCAAATTCAAAGACCAATCTCTTCTAAATCATGCCTTCGTTCACAGATCATATTTGAACGAATGTGAAGACGAGGATATAAAAAGCAATGAACGTCTCGAATTCCTAGGTGACGCAGTACTTGAATTGATTTCAACAGACCATCTATTCCGCAATCATCCAGAGCAAACTGAAGGTGAAATGACGAATTTCCGAAGCGCATTGGTGAAAGGCGCAAATCTGGCGGTTGTGGCACGCGAACTCGACCTCGGAAAATATCTATATCTGAGTCATGGCGAAGAAAATTCAGGTGGCCGAACAAAAAGTTACATTCTGGCCAACACAACAGAGGCTTTGATCGGAGCTATATACATGGATCAGGGCTACGATGAATCAAAAAAATTCATCACCAAATTTATCTTAAACAAACTGGACGAAGTAATCGAAAAGAAACTGCACATCGACTCAAAAACAAGTTTCCAAGAAATCGTTCAAGAAAAAGAGGAAGTCACCCCAAGTTATAAAGTTTTGAAAGAAGAAGGCCCAGACCACGACAAAGTATTCGAGGCCGGCGCATACATCAACGACGAACTCATAGCGACAGGCAAAGGCTCAAGCAAACAAGCCGCAGAAGAAGAAGCTGCGAGAAACGCATTAATAAAAAAAGAATGGACCAAGTAGTACCTGCCGGGAAAACCCCGGACGAAAAATCATGTGGAGTAGTCACATTCCGCAAAGAAAACGGCGCTCGCCAATATCTGATTCTTCATTACCCTAGTGGGCATTTCGATTTCCCAAAAGGTCATGTCGAAGATTTCGATGAAAGCGAACACGAGACAGCGTACCGCGAACTCGAAGAAGAAACCGGGATCGAAACCCTCGAATTTTATCCGGATTTCAGAGAAGAAGTTTTCTATACTTATAGAAGAAAAGGAAGACCTTCATATAAACAAGTGGTATTCTTCGTAGGAGAAACCACAGAAAAAGAAATAACTATTTCTCACGAGCACCAAGACTCAATCTGGCTTCCATACGAAGAAGCTCACAAAAAATTAACTTTCGACAACGCAAAAAACTTGTTGGAGAAAGCCGAAAAACACCTCTTAAATTTCAAATCCTGAAATTTTTAACCCCCTCTCAACTATGAAAATACAAGTACAAAAAACACTCAAAAAAGGAGAAGGACTCCTCGTAGTCCCATACTTCCAAGATTATCAAACAAAATATCCAACTTCATATAACGCAGATATAAAAGCTTTGATAAAAAAAGCATTAAAAGATCAAGAATTCGAAGGCAAGCTTGCCGAAACAATTTATTTCACAATCGATTCAAAAGTTTCACCTCAAAAAATCGTGATAATGGGTTGTGGAAAAGTCGACAAATTCGACCAAAACGACGCAAGACGAATAGGAGCAGGCATCAATTCAGAAGCACGCAAACACAAACAGAAAAAAGTCACAATTTTGATGACTCCTGAATTCTCACTATACACAGAAGAACTTACAGAAGGATTAATCCTAAAAAATTACCGAATCTCAAAATACAAAACAGGCGATGGGGACAAAGAAGCTGACAAGAAAGAGGTCAAGGAGGCAGTTCTCGTCTCAACAAAAGCCGACAAAGTCCGGACTGAATCAACAAAAGGTCGTATAATAGCGGAAGCAGTAAACATGACCAAAGACCTAGTGAACGGACCTGCAAATATCGTAGATGCAGAGTACTTCGTAAAAGTCGCAAAACGATTGGGTCGTGATTTCGGATATGGTGTCAAAGTCTTCAACAAAGACAAACTTAAGAAATTGGGATGGGGCGGACTTCTCTCGGTCAATAAAGGCGCAGAGAAACCAGCCAAATGTTTGATTTTAGAATACAAAGGTGGAAAGCGATCAGAAAAACCAGTTATCTTGGTAGGGAAGGGTGTGATTTTCGATACTGGCGGATACAACCTGAAACCAACAAAATATATCGAAGACATGCACTCAGACAAAGCAGGCGCATCTGCTGTTATGGGTGTTTTCGCAGCATTAAAAGAACTACGAATCGAGCAAAATGTAATAGGTATCCTCCCACTTACAGAAAACATGGTGGACGGTAAATCAACTCGCCCAAGCGATATCGTAACAATGCTCAACGGTCAAACCGTCGAGATAGGAAATACCGACGCAGAAGGTAGAGTAATTCTTGCAGACGCTCTTACATACGGCGTAGGCCGCAATCCAGCCTACATGATTGACATCGCCACCCTCACCGGAGCCGCAATGGTTGCACTAGGGGACAGGTACTCAGCTGTATTCAGTAACGACAAAAGACTAAAAGATTTATTGGTCGATGCTGGCGCAGAAATGGACGACCCAATATGGGAGCTTCCACTCCACAAAGATCACAAAGAAAAAATGAAATCTCAAGTAGCGGACCTCCGCAATGCAGATGCAGGAACTTCATATCTCGCAGGTGCGAGCAAAGGTGCTGCATTCCTTTCATACTTTATCAAGGACGCGAAAGGCAAAGACGCAAAATGGGCCCACATCGATATCGGAGGAACTGCCTACACAAACGATCCTCGCAAATACGAACAAAAAGGCGCAACTGGATCAGGAGTCAGAGTTTTGTTGAGATTTTTGGAAGGGTTGTAGGGGGACAACGACTAGAAATTCCCACCACCACCCTGAGCATACTTAAACGCATAATAAGCGGCAGTCACAGCTTCACCAGAACCTGTGATGGCTTGTTTAAACTCAGTATCCGCACAATCTCCAGCAGCATAAACACCCGGTAGATTTGTCTCGGAATGCCGATTGATTTTAATTTCGCCTTTTTCATTAAGTTCGACACCAAGTCCGCCCGCGAGTTCGGTCTGAGCGATATGTCCGATCGCTAGGAACACTCCATCCATCGGGATTTCTTCCCCAGATTTGAATTTAACTTTGCCAACTTTATCGCCAGCCTCATTTGGAAGAACTTCGGCGATTTCAGTTTCGTATTTGATTTCAATTTTGTCAGATTTGTCGATCAATTCTTGGTTGCGTGGTTCGGCTCTCAAGACATTTTTACGCACGATGATATAAACCTTGCTCGCGTGCTCAGCCAAGAAAATCGCTTCCTTCGCAGCACTATCACCACCACCTACAACACTCACAATCTTCTCTTTATAAAAACCTCCATCACACAAAGCACAATAAGAAACACCTTTATTCTCATATTCTTTGATGCCAGGTGCCTCGAGAGTTCTGTGTTTTGTTCCGGTCGAAAACAAGATAGCTTTCGATTCATATTCATCAGACGCTGTTTTTACAACGTAGGTTTCAGCTCCCTCTTTTTTCGCAATTTCCACGACCTTCTCATTTTTCACTTCAGCACCAGATTTTTGTGCATGTTCATAAAGAGCCATCCCAAGATCAGGCCCACTGATAGAAAGAGTCCCAGGCCAATTCTCTACAACATGAGTAGTAGTAATAAGACCACCAGGTATGTCGCCAAAAACAGCAGTCTTCAAATTCAGTCGAGAAGCATACATCGCAGCAGAAAGCCCGCTAACACCGCTTCCAATAATTAAAAAATCGTACATAAAAATAAGGTTAATGTTTGCAAACGAGATTCTAGCACAGAATTAGCGAAAAATTTAGGAAAAATTCAGGAAAATTTAAGACTTTGTTAAGAAAAATTTAAGCTTTGGGTTGTAAGATGGATTAACGATGCAAAAGCTTTACAAAATGATATTGAAAATGATATCATGTAACCGACACACAAATTGACCAAAAAAAACAAGCAACTAGAAAAGTTAAAAAAAAGAAGGGGAACAATCCAATTCAAAGAAGTAAAGACGATACTCGAGAGGGAAGGGTACAAGATATGCGGAATAAATGGTAGTCACCACAAATTTCAAAATGAAAGAGGGCAGAAAATTAACATACCGGTCCACAACAACAAAATAAAAAACCACTACCTGAAAGAAATCTTAAAACTCATAGAAAAATGACCAAAATGAAAACAAACATAGCCAATAAATACAAATACTTAATAGTCCCCATAGGTGAAGAAGGGGATCCAGCATTCCGTGCGATCATCCCAAAATTTAGCAACATACATATTTTTGCAGACACGGTTAAAGAGCTACACGAGGTGGTTGTCGAAATGATCACAGAGGAAATTGGAGAAAGGAAAAATAAAAAAATCCCAATTCCCGAACCCGACACCCAGCCGAAAGATTTCAACGGGCGTATTCTACTGAGAATCGATCCGGAAATGCACGCAGAACTCGCCCTCCAAGCACAAGCAAACGAAATGAGCTTAAACAAATACCTAGCTCAAAAACTTCAGGCCAAGTAGTCATCTATCGCCGCCTTCAACGCCTCATCACCCAAAATACTGCAATGAATCTTTACAGTCGGCAGGCCGCCTAGACGTGCATTGATGTCCATGGCCTTGAGTTCTAGCGCCTCAGCGAGACTCATCCCGCCGTTCTCAGTAACCATCTCGGACATCATAGAAGTCGAAGAAATGGCGCTTCCACATCCGAAAGTCTGCCATTTTAATTCAGAGATTTTTGATTTCTTTAAATCGATTTTGCCTTTTCCATCTTTGCCCTCGCGTTTTTCATCAACGCGAATCCAAACCTTCATCACGTCTCCACAAGCCGGTGATCCAACCTGTCCCACACCGTCTGCCTCATATACGGCTTCATCCTCAGGCTTGAGAAGATTTCGTGGATTGAAGAAATGATCCCGCACGATTTCGGTATACAGCCAATCTTTGCCGTTTTTCGTGACGTTCGGCGCAGTTTTGATCTGCTTTTGCGAACCGGCTAGAGTCGCACGCGTTTTTTCTTTTCCGCAGACTCCGTCGCCTTTTTGGCAGCATGGCACAAAATTGTCTTTTTTCTTAGGCATAATCAATACTAATTTACTAGGAATTAAATTATATTAAAAATCTCGCGAAAAACAAGGGGATTTATTGACAGTTTCCTATTCGACATCCTTCCAGCTAATCGCATCAACAGGGCAAGCCTCAATAGACTCCTGTATTTTTTCTTCGGTGTCATTTGTCGGGTTCACAGCCTTTGATTTTCCGTCATCCTGCATCTCATACACGTTTGGGCAAACTTGAGTACAAAGCGTACATCCGATGCATGTTGCTGGGTCAACATAGGCACCTTTTTTCTTACCAGTATTATCTGAAGTTGTTTGGTCTGTTGGTTGTGCGTCGTCCATAGTTAATTAAAATTAATAATTTATAAAATGTGCGCAAGTAGGCGCGAGAAATTTATAGCAAAATTTACCAACAATCACAACAAAAAGGAAAGACAACTCACACGAATATATGAGAATCACTTTTGCAAGTGAATCAATTTTTCACAAGGGGCCGAGGGGCGCGCCGGGGGGGGGACCCGGCGCGCCCAGGGCTAGTCGCAGAGCGTGACGATGTAGTCCGTCATGCCCGCGCAGGCGTCTATGGCCGTCATGTCCTGGCCCTTGGAACAGTGCATGGACTGACCCGTGAATACGGGCTCAGCCCAGTACTTCGCCTGGAGGTTCGCGGGCACCATGATCGCATTCGCGACGCAATTCATGGGACCGGTGTCCAGGGTGTCGTGGACCAGGACGATGATGTTGATGGACGAGTCGGCCGGGATAGGGAAGGTCTGGGTGGAGAAATCATCGACCACCTCAACCCTGTCGGGGAAGTAGATCGTGACATTCACCCCCGAAGTCCAGAGCAAGGCGTTCTCGGGCGGCGGCGGGTCATCCTCGCAGGTGCCGCCGACGCAGGTCTCGTCGAAGGCGCAGTTTCCGCAGTTTCCGCCGCAGCCGTCGTTGCCGCACTCGTTGCCGAAGCAGTCGGGCACGCAGTTCGGGGCGCAGATGCCGTTCGAGCACACCTCGTCCCAGTTGCAGTATCCGCAGAGACCGTTGCAGCCGTCGGAGCCGCAGTCCTTGCCGAAGCAGTTTGGCGTGCAGCTCAGGGAGCAGATGCCCCCGTCACAGAACATGCCAGAACCGCAGTTGCCAC
>JABIJZ010000005.1 GCA_018655275.1 Candidatus Peregrinibacteria bacterium
CCGCCTCTACATTGTCGTATCGTCCCGGTACAGTTTGTGCAGCATCAAGCCCACGCTTGATGTCCTCCAAAGAAGAACCGTAAGCCATACAAACAGCCGCCGCACACAAAGCATTTTGCACATTAAAATCCCCAGGCAAATCCAACTTCACAGGCAATGCATTGTTCGGAACCTTCAAAGTAAACTCACTTCCCTGCGCCGCCAATTGCAATTCCAAAGTCGACACAGTCCCCTCCTTCACACCATATGTAATTTTCCGATCCGCAATAAATTGATCAAAGTAAGAATAATGAGCATCCTCTCTATTCAAAATCATAACTTTTGGCACTCCAGCCTTTCGCCTACTTTTCGAAACCTTTCTAAAAAACGACCCCTTGGCATGAAGATAATTCGCGAAACCACCATGATATTCAATATGATCCTCTGTGACGTTCGTATAAGCCGCACAATCAATCGTAACACCCCAAACCCTAGACTGAGTCATCGCATGTGAAGAAACCTCAACAACCGCATATTTACATCCCGCAGTCACCATTTGTCTCAACAAACGCTGAAGCAAAAACGGACTCTGCGTAGTTTGTTTAGTTTCATTAACCCATCTCTTGTCTCCAACCTGGAAATTAATAGTAGAAGTCATTCCCACCATATGCCCAGAAGACTCCAAAACCTTCGCAATCAAATTCACCGTCGTGGTCTTACCATTCGTCCCAGTCACCCCAATGACAGTCATTTTTCGCGCCGGAAACCCATACATAATCGCCGCAATCACAGCCTTGAACTTATGATACAAAAGCCTCAACGGATTTGTATCTGAAATTAATTTTCTCAAAACTCCAAGCATATTAGTTGATTTTTAGATATTTCTTTGAAAACTGCACATCTGAATCTATCAGTTTTTTCAATTCTTTTGAATCTTTTATTTTCCGCCCTTCCCGAATCCTCTTCATCAACAAAACTTTCGCTTCCTTACCATAAATCTTCCCACACTTTCCAAAAAGATAAACTTCACAAATATACTGCCCCTTCAAACCATCCTTCGTCCCAACAAACCCAGCCCCATAATAATGCTTCCCAACCTCACCCAAAGCATCATCCCCAACCTCAACCGAACACACATAAACTCCTTTCAAAGACACATCCTTTTTCATAAGAATATTGATGGTCGGATAACCAATTTTGGTCCCCAAACCCACTCCTTTCACTATCACACCCTCGATTATCTGATTGCCAGAGCCAAAAATCGACACAACCACCATCCACCACAAAAGAGCCAAATCATTCTTCCAAAAATGCTGATCCACTAAACTATGAAGCAAAATCACAACAAACATCGCCAACAACATCAACACAAACCCTCGACTATATCGACTCATAATCCCCCGCCTATAAACATAGAAAAACGATACAATCAACCAACACAATCCAAACAACCCAAGCACTCCGCTATTCAGCCAAGTCGACAACCACAAATTGTGCGGATGCAACATAGACGGTTCATACGGCGCAACACCCAAAATTTCTTCCGCTCGAGTTTCATACAATCCTTGATATTGTCCAAGTCCAATCCCCATCAAAGGTCGTTCATAAATCAGATTCTCAGCAACCTCCCAAACCTGCAAACGGACAGAAGAAGAACTCTGCCTTTCAAACGCCAAAAAATCATCAAACTTCGTCGTCCCAATTTGCAACAACACAACAACAACTCCAGCCAAAACCAAAGCTCCAACCACCGAAAACCGTTTCCACCAACTTTTAAACATAAACAAAATATAGACAAAACCTCCTCCAAAAAGCCCGATCAACCCTCCATATGACTTCGAGAAAACCATAGCTACAGCCAAAACCAAAAACACCAACAATTCATATCCATAAATCTTCCTCTGCTTCAACCCATACAACACATACCCAAAAGAAATCAAAACAGCAGGAGCTATATACAAAGCCAAATAATTTGCACTCTCAAAAGGCCCACTCGCGCGCATATCAATAGTAATATAATCGCCGGTCACAACTTGCCAAAGTGCCCAAAATCCAAGCACCAAAGCACCCAACATATACGCTCGAAAAAGCCGAATTCTTCCACAGTCAAAAAGCGCCACATAATACAAAATTATCGCATACAAAATCGGCATCAAAACCCAACCTTTGAATATCCCCAAAGCCATCTTCATATCACCCGAAACCCAGCCAGCATAAACCCCTCCAAAAGCACCCAAAATCAGCAAAACAACAGGTATAAAGAACTTCACCAACCCAACTTTCAAAAACACCTTGAGCCGCCAAAAAAATCGCTTCCGAAAAACCTCAAAAACAAACATCAAAAACAACACATAAACAGCCACTTCGACCACATTCACAGGCGCTCCAAAAACCTCAAATTTCAACAAATATAATGGAAAAATCGCAGGCATCGCCAACGTCGCCCAACACAAAACTTTAGAAAAATCAAAACCCTTCATAATTTATGCTTTTACCAATTCGTTCAAAACTTCCTCCGGCGTCATATCACCCTTCGGTTTCACAACCCCAGACGCCAACAACACACCCTTCGCACCAAGCTCAAGCGCCGACCGAATATCCTCACCAGTCTTCACTCCAGCCCCAACCAAAACATTGTCGCCAAGTCTGCTCACAGCATCACTAACAATCTCCGGACGAGTCGTCACAGACACATCACCACCAATCAAATCCGGTGGCTCAATCGCAACAAAATCAGGTTTACAAAGCGCTTTTATCGCTTCTCCACGCTCAGAATTCTCTGCACAAACAATCGTCAACAAAGCCGGATTTTCCAGCTCAAAATCAGTCACAATTTCATAAATTTCATCATCAGTCCGCGGATTCTCCGCGTGGTTGATGAGCGTCCCCACTCCCCCACATCGCTCAATCATTTTTGGTGTCATTCGGCCAGTCTGAGTTTTTTTCATTTCATCATCACTCCCGCGAGTATAAGAATCCCCATTTTGCGAAATCACAGGAAGCCCCGGAGCAGCCTCGACCACCCCACGCAAATCTGTAGGATGCACAGCCACAACAAGCTGAGCCCCAGTTTCCTTCAAAACACGCTCATGCACTACAGCTAGCGCTTCCGCCCCCTTACCAGTAGCCTCTTCATAGTCCTTAAAATTCACCACAATGATCGGTTTGGTCGAATCAAATTTAAACATAATTGAAAAGTTAGAAAAAATCATTACATCAACTTGCCTAAGCATACCCCAAAAGTCCCCCAATACAATTGACGTTTCCTCTGAAATTTGATATAATTCAATGATTGTTTTAAAAAATAAAAACAAAAATGTCGATCGATAAAAACGCTCACAACTTCTACGAAAATCCTCAAAGAAACCTATTCGGCGAAATGAGGTTTGTTTTAAAAGGAAAAGAAGTAGAAAAAGCAAGAACTGGCTCAGAAGCTACAAAGAAATCTTTCGCTTCAATGAACCTGGAAGAGAAAAAAGAAAAAGTAAAATCAATGCTGGACGGCACAAAATCTAACGCCGATGGCAAACTCGAAAAATGGTTGTTGAAAGACAAAGAAGCTCAGAAATTCATGAGAGAAAATCTTTTCACAGAAGACACAAAGGATAAAATCACAGTCAGCTTCGAAAAACTCAACAACGAATTAGGCCTAACTTCAGCAGAAGCAAACTTTGCAAAAAGACACTTGAGAATCGGGAACTTACTGGAAGAAAAACGAATTTTAAAAATCAAAAGCGTCAAAAAGACAGCCAACGGTACCCCCCACGAAGCTAAAAAATTCCTAAAGAACGGAACAAAAGCAAGACGTGGAGTCTACTCAGTAGATAACCAAGGAAAATTCAAATATCTCGCAATCCTAGAAGGAGCAGTAATCGAATTCGGCGGAGATGTTAAAGAAGTCACAGATCCAGAAGACTTTGAAAAGAAAATTTTAAAATCAAAATGGTCACGCGGCCGAACCGAAGTCAAATCAGCAGGTGTCACAGCAAGAGCAGAGATGGGCCCAATATTGGCAGCAGGCACTGGAGGCGTAGGCGACACAACAGGAGCAGCAGGCAGAAGAGAAGCCCTAACACCTAAAGACATCCAAGAAAGAAAAGATGGCGTCGCAGCAAAGGCCAAAGAACTAGGTGCAGCAGATATAGATGCCCCAATCACATTGGATAACTCAGAATTTATCCCAATGACATTTAATGGCCAAAAAGGAGTAGACCCATCCTGGGAAAATAATAATGGCATATACTGGAGAAAAACAACATACAAAGAGATTTCACTTTATGTTGGGATCAGCGTAAGAGCTTATCCCAAAAAACATAAACTATATTTTTCAAACAGAAAGGAAGCTGTCAATACAGAAAATAAAGATACGTTAGAAGCATTAATAAAAGCAGAAAAAGCAAAAATCGACGAAGAAGCCAACCCAAACCTCGACCACCTAAACCCAGGTCAGAAAAAATGGGTAGAAAAACAAAGACTAATACTAGAAGCAACAGGGCTCAAACCTACCTGGGAAGACAATAAAGAAATGCCTATCATAAAGTTAGGCAGCACCGAAGCAGTAGAAGACTTAGAAATATTACGAAATGTGGACGTCACACTGTTACAAATAAAAAAACAAGCTCAAAACGACACATTAGGCACCAACCAAGAAACCTTAGAACAACTACAACTTCAACTCCAATATTTAACAAAAAGTTATGGAATTGATGTAAACAAACTAAAGAGCATTACATTTGCAAAAAGTGGTATGGAAATTTTCTTAGGCCCAATCAAACCACAAATACAAACAGAAAGAACAGGCCCAGGCCAATTCAACGGCTTAGCTTTAGACAGCACAATTGCCGATTTCCCAAACATCAATCAAAATCTAAAAGACTATTACTCAGACCAAACTCCAGAAACAACCGAAACCCCAGATACAATCCCAGCCACAGAGATCAAACACAGAAATTTTTCAGAAAGCCCTTTGTACAAAAAAGTTATACAAGAAAGAGAAAATTGGAAAGAGAGTTGGACCAAATTTCCAAAATCCGAGATCGAGAATACAAGATACAGAAACTACGAAGTTGAATTTGCATATTACAACGAGGACGAAGACTCAGCCCTAAACGAAACCCGAACAGAAGAAGAAATCAAAGACCTTTGGAAAAATTTAGACGGCATAATGCCCGTCAAAGACGCATTCCAAGACTTCTACATAAAAGGCAGAGATGGTTTGCCAATCACAAGCACTCAAATCCCAAAACTTTTGGCACAAATACTTTCAAAAGGACTTAACAACGACATAAAATTCGACCACATTTTCGAATTCCTAACACCAAAATTGGAAGCATTCAAAGACGACAAAGACATCATAGAATTAATGATCGACGATAAAGACGCAAACCCAAGCGAATACCTGACAGACCCAGACAAACTTGAAGAACTGATAGAGAAAATATCAGAAAAAACAGCGCCACCTAGTCCACTTTCGGCAGAAAACTTTAAAAAAGCCAAAGAATTACTAGGAAGAATATTTACACACATAATAAGACCAGCAGAAGATCTATTAGTAGCAATATCAGTACTAAAAGTTTCCAACGCTAAAAACATCGGAGACAGAGAAGCA
The DNA here is from genome assembly GCA_018655275.1 of Candidatus Peregrinibacteria bacterium. Lineage (GTDB taxonomy): Bacteria > Patescibacteriota > Gracilibacteria > UBA1369 > LOWO2-01-FULL-3 > JABIJZ01. The sequence continues at coordinate 5,588 of JABIJZ010000005.1, forward strand.
GTAACCGCACATACAAAATATACCGTCAACCAAGACCAAACAGCCATCATAACAGGCCTAGAAGGCCTAACAACCCAACTAGACAATAGAGGCTCATGGAGCCAATTCGCAGGATGGGCCACAGGCAGTGAAGAATGGGTTTCCATGTCAGACCTGGACGGCAAAACAGACTTCATAGAAAGAAATGAACTAAACAAAGGCATGACCAATCAAGCCGCATTAAATTTCCTTCTATACAACGACGAAATCTCAAGCGTAGATGAAGAAAACGACAAAAGAGTATACGATCCAGCAAAAGTACAAGCATTACTAAAAAGATACATAACTCTCGGCCTTCTCCAAGAATATATGAAAAAAGATTGGGAGAAAGGAAATCAAAAACCCGCACAAGAAATCTTAGATTCAAAAGAGTTCAAAAAAGAACTTGGATCAGAACTAAGTTTCCTCGCAGCAACAGCAGGTGCAGCAAGCACAGATATCTCCGAATATTTCAGTCATCTAAACAAAAGACGTATAGAGTTGTTCCAAACAGGTCTCTTCGTAGACTTCAATTCAAAATACGAAAAACAAAAAGTAAACATACCAGAAGATACCTTCTCTCAAGAATTTGCACAAAAAGCAATTACACTGGCAGGGATGACACCAAAAGAAGTAAAACAAATCCTAGAAAACATAGACTTAATAGGTATATATAAACCTAATATACTAAACCTATTGGAAAAAGAAGGCCACACAGGCGGCATCGGAGGAAGAGCCAGCCTAGGGAAAGTAGCAGGAGGAGAAGTATCAGCAGAACTAGGATGGCTATACAAATCCAATATAAGAACAGGATTAGATTGGACCATCAAAGTAGGCGATAAAACATTCCACATAGGAATAAATCTAAACCCAAAACAAATAGAAGACCTAGCCTTTACATTAGGTTACGCAGAAACAACACATTACGGTGAAGAAGGTAGATTCAAAAAAACAGGCTGGGGAGGGCTATTTATCAGTCCTCAAAACATCAAAAGAATGGTTCAAGATGGACTTAGTATCGACGACATTTTCAAGGTTGGAGGCGGTGGCCGATTATACGAAAAAGATGAAAAAGGAGAACGCAGATATCGCGAATCTCAAATTTTAACAAGACAAGAAAAAGCCGAAAAACTAAAAGAATTAATAACACTATTCAAAAATCCACTAACACCCGTAAAAGATAAATACGAAGCTGCAAAAGAACATCCAAGATACAAAAAACTGGCAACAGAAGAAATAACAGAAGGCATAAGCCTTGACGAAGCAACAGTAGTCGCACTTATTGATCTCGACATCGAACACAACCTTGGTGGCCAAGCAGCAATAGAATCAAATCTATACATCACCGACAACTGGGTTCCTATCACAAAATTCAACTTGGGATTCCCACCAACAATAATGTTCCGCATCGGGCCATCAATTATAGTATCCCGAAAAATGACAAGACCCGAAGCCGAAAGACTAGCACTAGCACACGCAGACAAAGTAATAGAAGAAGACATTGCAAGCCAATTACAAGAAGAAGCAGACGAAACAAAATGGGGAGAATCAATAGCAAATCCAGGAAGCACCTTCATCGACAAAGATGGATTCATAGGATACCTCCAAGCAGAAGAAACCGTGTCATTCGAAGACCATATCAACAAAACAAAACCACAAGATCTAAACGACGCACTAGCAAGAGTCCACATGAGATATGACGACGCAAAACGAAACCTAAAAATCAACGACATAGGACGTATAAAAGTCACATATGCACATCCACCAAAAAGGATAAGAAACACCGCACAAGATTTAACAGCAGAGGAAAAAAAAGCCATGAAGAGCGACGCCCCAGACTCCCTTCGAGCAATCAACGCAAAAAAAGCAGCCCTAGACAAAGCCTACATAGACTCTCTCCAAACAGAAGAAGGCCTGTACAGAGATGAACTAGGCATCGACACTCCAGACTATGACAGAATAGCTCAAGAAGAAGCTTATCTTGAATCCTTCCAAGAAGGTAGTTCCGGAGTTGAAGTAGATATCTTCATCGATCCAACTTTAGAAGGTGACGAAAAATTTGGAATAAAAACGGATGGGACTTCATTCACCGTAGAAGGAAACATGGATAATCTCGTCATCACACGAAGACGAATTTTCTTCCCTGCAAAAACCGCTAAAGACGGTTCATCTCTAAGAGACACAATTGTAATTAAAAAACGTTCATCAGTAGAAAAAGGTGTCAGCGATAGAGAAATCAGGAGGACAGGCGACAGCATTCAAAAAATCCCAGGCAAAGAATCCCACGTCGAAAGAAGCTCCTATATACAAGTCAAAGGCTACGGACCAACAAACACAGTCGCAGACATGGACGACCCATTCGACACAGAAACACAAGCAGCCCTCGACGCAGCAAAAGCTACCGCAGCAACATCTGCATCAGGATCATTCAGCGAAATCCACGATTTCTCAGAAGATAATAAACTAGACAAAGAAGCTACTCCATATGCAGAATTTCAAGCGGAAATAAGTGAAGCAAGAAAAAAACTGATTAAAAACGCCATAGACACAGAATTTAGAAATTCAAGCTTCACAAGAGCACTTGAGAGATTGGTGTCCCGAAACAGTCAAAGAGGATACAAAAACCTTCTCAAAAGAGTATTTAACACGATAGATCCCCCATTAACAGACAAAGAGACAGCCATCGCACAACAATATATGTTCACAGCAAAATTCCGAGACCTAAACAAAAAAACACTCAAAAAACTGAAGTTAGCAAAAATGCCAACCGCAGAACAACTCAAAAACCCAAAAATAAGAGCAATAGTAATCAGCTACATCCAACAAGCTAGAAAATTCCTAGAGATACACGCTGAATACGTAAAACCAGCATTCGTTAGATCATTTAAAGCCTCAATGAAAAGATTAAACAGGTATGATGGAGGCGAGTTCGACATAGAAAAAGACTCCCAAACATATGCAGACAATCTTGTCAGAAAACTATTAGACAGAGTACCTGAAGTAGATACTTCTACAAAAGATACAGATCTTGAAACACACCCACTCTTAACAGAAAACATAGACAGCCTGGAAGAAAACCTATCAGTCGGATACGGAACCGTAGGCGAAAATCGTAAAGCAGCACTAGCATTGACAGTAGGCACAGTAGAAACTGTACCAAGAAAAAATGAGCAAGTCAGAGGAACTGGATTCCTAAAAGATACCTTAGCCAAAACAGAAGATGACAAAGAAAAAAGCGTATACCTTGAGACACTCAGCCCACTTTTACAAGAAGGTTTCGAAGATTCGGAATGGGCAACCCAATTGCTGTACACAGAAATAGCAGACACTCCAGTCTTAGCATTTGCAGCATTTGCCAATTATGAAATCAACGAAAAAGAGTCTTGGACAAAAGAAGATTACGCCACCATAATAAAAAGAAAAAACGGAGGCCCTGAATTTTACAACACAATGACCAAAGGAAGTTCAGAACGCGAACAATTCAACGCCAGTATAAACAAATTCTTCAAACTTTGTAGAAAACTAAGAGAAATGGCACTAAACAATGAGTCACTTACAATGGAATACAAAGGTTCAAAATTGACACTAGAATTAAACGCATCAACAGGTTCAGGCCTTTGGGCAGAATGTGGGAACCCATCAATAACCAAAGGAGAAGATATCACCACAACCCTCATAACCAAGAAAGGAGCCGCTCCAATCACAGCAAGCTCTACAGGTCATGTAACAATAAAAAACACATCACATAAAACAGGTATCGAAGGTGGTTTCACTATCCTCCCAGAAGCAAAAGCAAAAGCAAAACCGAAGAAGAAGGACGATCCAGATAAAGTCACATCAGACGAAGATGCAACTGTTGACGACGACGCTGTAGATATAAACGAAGTAAATGACACAATAGGTCCGAACGGAGAACCTATAAGCATAGAAAGTACAGGCACAGGAACAAGCGAGGCCTTTTAAAACCAAAAACAACGTACAAACAATGAACAAACTGAAAAAAATCACAACCTGGCTATTCACAACATCACTTCTACTGATAGGTACAAGCCTACCAGCAAGCAGTGACACAATCCAAGATATTTCTAATTTTGATCCACAAAGACCGGGAATAGAATTTGAAGAAGGGATCCAAGGATTCACCTACCCTACTTTCAACAATTTCACAAATAATCCAAACATACTGTCATCAAAACGAGAAGGAGACGAAAGAAAATTCACATTAGCTAAAATCTGCCCACAAGGGACCTGTGATCCAGATGGAGTCTACTACAACAACCTCGTAAACGGTGTAAAAGCAGGCGACATCCTCAGATTTTCAATCTACTTCCACAACAATGGTAGCGACCCATACGACGGAAACTCAAACAAGAACAGTCCAAACGCAGAAAACGTCAAAATAGGTGTAGATTTATTCGACACAGGAAGCTTTCTTCCAGGTGAACAAAACGTCATCAGACCTCGAGGATTCATCTCTGCAACCAACAACCAATACACAAATTCTAACAAAAACCGAGCAACAGACGACATCACAACCTTCTTCCTAGAAGAAAATCTAAAACTTACACCAGTAGAAAACAGTGCAAAACTTTACGTAGGTCACCAAACAACAGGCAACGGCGACTTCAAAGGCACAATCGCAACAACCCCACAACAAACAACACTAACATACGACACATTCGACCCAGATTCACATACAGTCCACGCACAAGGAAAATACACAGACAACAAACTATGGGTTGAATTCGACGAGATTCCAGGATGTTTCGTGTACTCAGGCTTCGTATATCTCGACGTATTAGTCGAGAAAGAAGAAGAAGTCGTAGAACCCGAGATATCACTGAACGCATGTTCATCACTATCATTCGATGAATCATTCGAACCAAAGAAGATTTGTCAGGCAAAACCAAGCCTCACAATTTTCAAAACAACAGTAACACTAGATAATCCAGAAGCTTCAACACCAGTCAATCAATACATAGAATACACAGTCACAGGAGACACAGAAGGTACATTCTTCGCAAAAGAACCAGGAGACATAGGATTGTTACCAAAAACACCACAAAACACATCAGCAAATGAAGTAACATATAGAGTAAGAATAAACCCAGAAAACGTTTCTCAAGGTAAATATTCAATAACAGTAATGTACGAAGGCCTCGGTCAAATTTCAGCTAAATACACAGACATCCAAGGTAAAGAAATCCTAAACTACGAACTCGAAGACAACATCATCACAAAAACAAATCTCGGCTCAAACGCGAGCTGTCAGACAACAATCGAAACTTGCGGAGACTACTGCTCATCAATGACAACAAAACTTCCAACAGAAATCCCAGAAGGAAGCTGGTCAGTCATGCAAGCAAACAATCCAAAGAGCTACCACGACGATCTCTGGGGCAGCAACATAAAATTCAGTGTAGATCCAGGATATGGTGAATTCTATATGACATGGGCAGCATTGAAGGAAGAGCATCCAGCAGCATTTGAGAATCCAAACAATCCAGAAGGATTATTCGGAACTCCCCCACTAGCATTCAACCAAAACACAAATTTCTTCCAAGCAAATATATTTATGGCAGCACTTCCCCCATTCGGGACACCGCAAATTCCAGGCCCACTTACACCATCAGGAGGATTCGTGCCTACCATACCAACAGAGATTAGCTACACAAACATAAACCTCCCCGCAGGCGGAGAAAACATCTTATTCTTTTACGCTGAGAAAGGAGGCCAAAACGTAATAAACATAAGCGCAGAAAACACAGAAACACCTGCTTGTAACAAAAGTTTGAGCATCACAGGAGCACCTGTATGTAAATCAATGACAGTCGACAAACAAATCATCGCCGAAGACGGCACATTAAGACCATACGGCCGAAGCACTTGTATCCAAGAAGAAGAAAAATTACTCCTAGAAATCGGAGATATCGTAACAGATACAGGAATACTTAAAACATCTGAACACGAAGTAAAAGTAGAATGGAAAGTAACAGAAGGGTCAGGCAAATTCTTAGATCCAGATACAGGAAACGAAATCTTAGTAGGACTCGGCTCAACAACCACAAAAACAAAAGTGATTTTCGAAGGAACAGGCTCAATCCAAGCAAGGATTAGCCAAATAGACGGAGAAGATTACATCAACGAAAATTGTATATGGACATTCAGCACAACATACTGCCAAGACGAATGTAAAGATCTAAAACTTTCATTCGGAAACGGCACAAGCAAAACAATGGTTGGAACAGCACTCGAAACAATCAATATATACGCAGAATCAAAATTCGGTGAGAAATACTCATCAAAAATCAAATGGACAAACCCCACAAAAGGAAAACTTGAATTCCCAAACAACGGACTAGTTTCAGAAACTAAGACAACTTTGATCTCAGCCTATCCAAGAGCTGAATCTGCAACCTTAACAAACACAGGAAAAGCCGGAGTAATCACAGCAGAAGTAATAGGAGCGGAAGAAGTTTGTAACGCAAGACTTATAGTCGAACCAAAACCACCAGAAACACCAGAAGTCTGCGCAAATCTAAACGCAGCCTTCAAAGACGGCACAACAGAAATGGCAGTTGGCGAAACAAAACAAATACTAATCGAATCAATAACTTCAAACTTAGATAAACCATTCAGCACAAGAGTCAAATGGCTCACAGACACAGAAGGAACTTTGATCTTCCCTGAAGCCGCACAAGAAACCTCAGACGGCGGATACTTAACTTTGTACCCTGACGTCGCATCAGCGACCCTCCAGAAACCAACTAAAGCCGGAACTCTAACACTAGAGGTTCCAACCGCAACAAACGTATGTTCACAAACATTCACAGTCACAAAAGACACCCCAGCGGTATGTGAAAACTTGGGGACTTCAATTCTGTACAAAGACATGCTTTCATTTAGCTTACCAATAAGAATAGCTAAAGAAGAATTAGCAAAAGGCAACGAAGCTGTATTAATCAGATCAATCGTCACCTATTCAGAACCAAAAAACAACATAACTGTCTCATACAAAAGCGCTCACGGATGCTTCAATAAAGCCATAAAAAAACCTGAACTTCCAAGAGCTGTAAACAACATATGGTTCCCATCAACAGATGCAGCTGGAACTTTATTATGTGATCCAACCTTATCGGGAGTACCTGAAAAAAATCCGGTATATTTCATTCCAAACAAAAACTTGGAAGCAGGCACATACACAAACGCAATATTAATAGATGTAGAAAACACAAGTGTTCTAGACTGTACAACAACGATACCTATGGAAATAACCGAAAAACCTGTAGAGCCACTTTCTTGTAAATCCATAGAATTGGTCCCTACACAACCAGACTTCCAAACAGCAGGCACAACAGACGGAACACATATCTATGTCGACCTAACAAATAGTACAACTAACGACTACAACGGAAAATTTGAATTCTCAACAAACAAAGGAACTTTCCAAAACGGAACTTCAACAATAGAACTACCATTCACTTCATCAACCATTTCAGCAGCAGGAGGAATACTACAAGGAGCAGACCCAACACCTGGAGGAACTCCAACAGTAATAACAGTAAAAGGTATCGATGAAGGCGGCGAACTTTGTACAGCAAACCTAACCAAATCAAAAACACCCGTAGTCAAAACACCTTGTAAGAGTCTAGATATCGTCCAACCTTCAGGCACATGGAAAGCAACAGGAGGAGACACACCATTCCAAATCATAGCATCTCCAAGCTCAAGCCTATATACATATGAATGGACTTCATCAAGCACAGGCGCAGGACAATTCGCTAAGAAAACTACACAAGGCACATCTGGCCTAACAAACACATACAAATTCTCTCAAGTCGGAGACACCGCTACAGTCAAAGTAGTCGGACAATACGCATCTACACTATGTGAAAGATCAATCCCAGCAACAGGAGGCGGTGGTGGTGGCACCCCATCAACACCAAAAATAACCAAAAAAGTTAAACTAACAGAACCTAGAGAAGGAGATTTTGAAGACACAATAAACATCCCAGCAGACACAGACCAAGAAGTTCAATTCAAAGTCAGAGTATACAACCTACACAACACAAGATCATTAGAAATAGAAGAAGACGAATGGAACAACGGAAGAATCGAAGGATCTGAAAACGGAGACCTCACATACATCGACGAATCTATCCAAATAGAAGTTGGCAGGAAAACTTACGACTTCGACGACATAGAAGAAGACCTTGAATGTGATTCTGACGAAATAGACAGCGGAGACTTCTGTGTAGAAAACGATTTCGAAAAAGACGGTCGACTCGGTTTCAAAAACATGGACTCAATCAGCCAAATCCGAATCTTCTACGACATGGAAGTCGATTCAATAAGCGAACAAGACTGTAAAACAATGAGATCAAAAGACGGATGTGGTGAAGAATTTGAAAACAAAGCCTCATTCACTGCATACAGAAACAAAGACTTCCGAACACAACTAAAAACAGGAAACGCAGACGCAAAAATCATCGTAATCTGCCCATACATCATCACTCGAACAGGAGGAGATGTATTCTTCAACACAGTTTTGAAAACAGCAGATTCGATCGACATCGCATACTGCTCTAAACTAAAGAACTTCAGAGGTGTGAACATATTATCAAAAGAAAAAGTCCCATACACAACAGCAGACTCAGGAACAAGTAAAGAAGAAGCAACCCAATACCTCCAAAAACCAAGTCACGACATCTGTAAATATTCAAATCTAAAAGGAAGCCCATCTGGCCTTGATGAATATTCAAACCCTCTCGAAAACTTCTCAAGTGTAATCTGTGAAATGAAAGCAGAAGTAGCAGAAGATTGGCAAAAAACAAACGTAATAAACCAAATCGAAAACAATCTGCAAAAGCTCTCAATCTGGAGTAAAGAACCAAACGATTCAACTTTACGAAGCCAACCTGCAGACCCAACAGGAATCTTCAAATGGGAAAACAAAAACGTGACTATCGACTCATACACAAAAGACAACACATTCACAATCAAATCAGAAGACCAATACGACACACCAGCCGCTCAAACATATGTGATAATGAACGGAGATCTTCACATCAAGAGCAACATCAAATACCAAGACATCGACTTGGTCACAACAACATTAAATCCAAAAGCTTTACCTTCCGCAGCATTCATAGTAATCAACGGAAATATCTATATCGACGACGCAGTCGAAGAGTTATGGGGAACATACATCGCAGTTGACCTCAAAGAAGGAGCCAGCAGAGGACAAACAGGACAAATCCTCGCAGAAGGCGGCACTTCATACAACCCTCTACGAATCTTCGGTAACCTCGTAGGAGACGTCACCAACCTGTTCGACAACAGAAAATACGTAGGAAACATCGCAGACGATGAAGGTTCAATCACAATCAAATACATCGAAAACATTATCGTCAACACTCCTCCAGGATTATCACAACTCATGGACGTAAGCAGGCTGAAAGCAGTTTCAGGAAACTAAGGGAACTAGTATTGAAAAACCTCCGACCGAAATGCTAGTATCTATTTCCAGCTGCACAAATAACAAACCCATGACAAAAGAACAACTCAACATACATTTTTTCTACGGCGAAGACTCCTATTCAATCAGCAAAAAAGTCAGCTTCTGGATTGACCAATTCAAAAAGAAACACGAAGGAGACACAAACATCGACATAATCGAAGGAAAAGAACTCATAACAAAAGACTTCGGCACAAACCTGCAAGCACTCCCCTTTCTCGCAGAAAAACGCCTCGTAATCATAAAAGACTTCCTAGACAAAGGTTCAAGCGACGACCAAAAAATCGTAGCCGAAATAATCAAAAAAACACCTGAATTCTGCGTCCTCGTTTTCACAGAAATAAAAACACCAGACAAAAGGTTAACCCTTTTCAAAACTTTAACAAAACTCTCAAAAACAGAAGAATTCAAAGCACTTTCTCCAGGTCAATTAGCCCAATGGATAATAAAAGAAACCCAAGACCGCACAAGCACAAACACAACCTCGACTTCACCCTCAACTACCCCAGCAACAATCGACATGCCCACAGCAAATCACTTGGCCCAACACGTCGGACCAAATCTGTGGCAACTTTCAAACGAAATAGACAAACTCATCTCATCAGCCCAAACCCAACCCGACAACAAGATCACAAAAGAAATGATCGAAGACCTAGTCACCCCATCCATCACAAGCTCAATATTCAAACTCACAGACGCCATAGCAGCCAGAGATCGCAGACGATCAATCAACTTATTCAAAACACTTATAGATAGCGGAGAAGAGACCACAATGGTTTTCTACATGATCGTCCGTCATTTTCGAATACTGATCCAATCCCACTACCTCACAGAACAAGGAGAATCCCCAAACAACATCGCCAAAAAACTCAAACAACATCCATTCGTCGCAATGACCACTTCAAAACAAAGCAAAAACTTCACCGCAGAAAAACTTCAAACAATCTACAAAAATCTCCTCGAAATCGACCACAAATTCAAAACCGGAGGTATAAAAATCTCAAGCGACAACCAGATGGAACTACTTCTCGCTATAGAGAAATTTATAATCGAAACCTGCGCAACCTAGTACAACTCCAAATACTGCTCAATTTCCCAGGTAGTAACCTGAGCTTTGTACTTCAACCAATCCGCCTTCTTCGCCTTCATGTACATCTCCAAAGTATGAGCTCCAAGAGCTTTTTTCAAGACCTCGTCCTCCTGCAAATAACTCAACGCATGATTCAAATTGTTCGGCAAAATATCCACACCTTTTCCAATAGCGTCATCATTAGAAAGTTCAAAAACATTTTCATTAACAGGCTCCGGCGGAGTAAGCTCTCGCTCCATACCATCCAACCCAGCAGCAATCATGACTGCAAAAGCCAAATATGGATTACAAGTTGGATCCGGAGATCGCAATTCACAACGCGTTGACTTCGGAGACCCCTTAGAAATCCTAGGAATCCTAACCAAAGTCGATCTGTTTTCTTGCCCCCAAGCTATATAAACAGGAGCCTCGTAACCCGCCACCAATCTCTTATATGAGTTTACCGTTGGATTCAAAACGGCAGTCATGGCTTTGACATGATCAAGCTGCCCTGCAATAAAATTCCTGGCTATATCAGACAAGCCCTTTTCCTGTTCAGAATCATAAAATACATTCTCTCCATCCTTGAACAAACTCTGATTACAATGCATTCCCGAACCATTTATTCCAGCGACAGGCTTAGCCATAAAAGTCGCATGAAGGTCATATCTTCTCGCAATCGATTTAACTACATATTTGAAAGTACAAACGTTGTCCGCTTGAGTCAGAGCATCTTCATATTTGAAATTAATCTCATGTTGCCCAGGAGCAACCTCATGATGCAAAGCTTCAACATCAAGCCCAAATTTCTGCAGCATCAAACTCATTTGCCCACGTATGTCCCCAGCAAGATCCATCGTCTGATCAAAATATCCCGCATTGTCAAAAGGCAAAGGCGAAAAATCTCCATTCTCCTTCTTAAAAATAAAAAACTCCAGCTCAGGCCCAACATAGTACGTATACCCCAAATCCTCCGCCCTCTTGATTTGTTTTTTCAAAATATACCGAGGATCTCCTTTGAAAGGCTCCCCATTCGGCATATACACATCACAAATGATCCGTGCAGACGGCGTGTCCGTTCCTATCGTCCACGGAACAATCGCAAAAGTCGCAAGATCCGGTTTCAAAAACATATCACTCTCAGCAATCCTCGTAAAACCTTCTACCGAAGATCCATCAAACCAAACATTATCATCAATCGCATTTCCCAACTTCTGAATCGGAATCGTCACCGCCTTAATGAAACCATTCACATCCGTGAATTGCATTTTTACAAACTTAACAACGGCCTCATTTGCCAAAGAAAGAACCTCCTCTTTGGTCTTTGGTTTTTCAATTACCATAATAGCGTTGGTTAATATTTCACACATACAATTACCTCTTGCTTTTAAGTTTTTCAATAGTAAGATTTGAAAGCACTCCAAGGTGTCGAAAACAACATACAAGAAGTCAAGGAACGGCTCACAAAAGCCAAAAACACGCAAACATTCGCAATACACTCACTACGTCTCAACCCAAATCCACAAAGACCTGTCGAAACTTTCTACAACAAAAACCACATTGACAATGACCAAAGAACTCATCCCAATCCTCACTAACATAGGACTCACCGAAAAAGAATCAAAAGTCTATCTTTCAACATTAGAGATCGGCAGCAGCGTCGTTTCCGAAATCGCAAAGAAAGCAAAAATAAACCGCGTCACAACATACGACATACTTCAAAAACTAAAAGAAAAAGGCCTCGTCTCAAATTTCACAAAAGCAAGAATCAAATACTTCACAGCAACCGAGCCAGAAATAATCGCTTCAAATTTTGAACAAAAAACAAAAGCCCTAAACACAGCAGTCCCCCATCTCAAACGACTCCAAGGTGAAACATCTCACCCACGAATACAATACTTCGAAGGTCTCGACGGAATAAAAACAATTTACCAAGACACCCTCACCTCAAAAACCGAAATCCTAAATTTCTCAAACTCAGAAAAAATTCGAAAATACTGGCCTGAATACGACAAAGAATACGTAACAATTCGAGCCAAGAAAAACATTCACCTGAAAGGTATCGTAACAGAAGACGAAGCCGGCAAAAAAGTGAAAGAAGAAGACAAAATGTACAACCGAGAAATACGCCTAATCAACAAAAAACAATACCTCTTCACAAACGAAACAAACATCTACGACAACAAAGTTTCAATCATCTCATTCAGCGAACAAGAGCTGATAGGAATGATCATCGAAAGCCCAGAAATTGCAGACTCCCAAAGAGCAATCTTCCAAATGTGTTGGGACTTCGCTAGCCCACACAGAAAAAACAGGAACAAGGACAATTTGAGTTTATTTTAGTTAAAAAATTTGACAGAACCGGTCTTCTTGCTATCATTGTCTCCATTTTAGCAATCTATTTAAAATCAAAACAATTATGAATACCGCAACTAAACCAACTCCAGACTACGACCCAGAGAGAAGAAAATTTGACCGCACAGGAGAAGACCACACCCCAGATACAATAAACGCTGCCATAGCCCAAAGATTATTTGTGACAAAACCTGGTGATACATTTGAAAAGGGAAGAGACAGAATTCCTACACAGGACATAATAATAGACCATATCAACGAAACCATCTGGAACGAAGTAATCGAACTCATGATCAGAGACGGAGTTTTAAGTCGAGATAAAGACGGCAAACTCACAAAAACAGCAGAAGGTTTTGGTGAAATTGATGAACAAGGTTACCACTCAACACCTATAGAAAAACTCATGGATTATTTGAAACACGAAAACGAAGAAACTTTGAGAAGATGGGAACTAGAAGACGAATACAACGAACAAGCATTGGAACAATTCACTGCACATATTCTGAGAGGAATCACAAACCAAGAAAATCGTAGGGACAACTTAGACTGCTTAAAACCACATTTAGAAGCAATTGCCAAAAAATTAAGCGAACTTGTAGCCCCATATAAAGGGAAAATATTAGACACATTCAACGAAGATTTGATAGGCCAAATGGTGGAATTCATAAACAGTTTAGAAATAAGTGAAGATAAGTTCAACGAACATACAAAATACAGTATCTGCAGGGCCTGGGTCTCAAAATTAGTCCTCGCCCTATACAGAAAAGAGTTCTGCAAACCTGAAACTGAAAAACCAACCATGTAACTCAAAAATCCCCGGGGATTACACCATCTCCCCAACCTGCAAACACCTTCCCTCCTCAAACTGAGGAGCGATAATTTGCAAACCAATAGGCAAACCATCCGCTGAAACTCCAGCAGGACACGCCAACGATGGAACTCCCGCACAACTCGCAGGAATTGTCAGAGAATCCGCAGTATACATCGCAACCGGATCCTCAGCCTTGTCCCCTATTCCAAAAGCTGGAAACGGAGATACAGGCCCAACAAGCACATCAACCTTTTCAAAAGCTTTGTTGAAATCTTTAATAATCAAAGTCCGCACCTTCATCGCATGTTTGTAATAAGCATCCATATATCCAGCCGACAAAACATAAGTTCCAATCATTATTCGACGTTTCACCTCATCACCAAACCCTTCACCACGCTGCTTGAAATAATGATCAACCAAATCTTCACCATCCTTAGACGGCAAACTACCATATCGAATTCCATCATACCTTTCCATATTCGCAGAAAGCTCCGCAGGAGCACAAACATAATAAACAGCCACCGCATACTTCGTCATAGGAAGAGAAACCTCCACAACCTCAGCTCCAGCCTTCTCAAGACGACCCACTGCTTCCATAACAACATCACGAGTCTCCTTTTCAACACCTTCACCAAAATACTCCTTAGGCAAACCAATTTTCATTCCTTTAACTCCCTTGCCCAAGAATCCAGTATAATCAGGAACCTTAACAGGAGGTGTCGTCATATCTCTACGATCCTGCCCAGCAATAGCTTGAAGAACATAAGAGATATCTTCAACCGATTTTCCAATAGGACCAATAGTATCCCAAGACGACGCAAAAGCCGTGACACCACTTCGCGAAACTCGACCATAAGTCACCTTCAAACCATAAGTCCCACAAAAACTAGAAGGCTGACGAATCGAGCCACCAGTATCAGTTCCAAGAGCAAAAATAGACATATCATCTGCAACAGCAACAACACTTCCTCCAGAAGAACCACCAGCAACTTTCGTAAGATCATGTGGATTCTTCGCAGCACCAAAACAACCATATTCACACGAAGCACCACACGCAAACTCATCCATATTCGTCTTTCCAACCATCACAGCACCAGCATCAGAAAGCCGATCAACAACAGTCGCATTGTAAGGCGGAACAAACTCTTTCAAACCAGGAGAACAACAAGTAGTTCGAACTCCAGCAGTATTAAAAAGATCTTTCAAAGCCATAGGAACCCCCATCAAAACTCCATCGTCCTCACCCGCAGCCAACCTCTTGTCCGCCAATCGCGCCCCCTCAAGAGCACCATCAGAATCAACAGTCACAAAAGCATTCAAATCACCATTTCTCTCATCAATCCTCGCCAAACAATCCTTCATAACATCTTCAGAAGAAAATTTCTTCGAACGAAGCCCATCGGCCACCTCTTTAATTGTAAGTTTATTTAAATCAGACATAATATTATGATTTTTTTACAGCAGCCTTGACCAGGATCTGCTTTGATTCAACAGGCAATCCACTAGATTCCAACAAATCTTCCCCAGAAAGTTCCTTGCCTGAAACTTCCCACTTCACAACTTCATCCTTCTCTTTCACATTTTCCAAACCAGTCACCTGAGAAGTCTCAACAACATCCGAAGTATCAACTTCCTCCAAAACTTCAATATACTCAAAAACAGCAGACAACTGCCCAGAAAACTTTTTAACCTCATCGCGAGTCAGCCCAAGACGAGCCAATTTCGCCACATGTCCAACCTGTTTTTCAGAAATTTTAGCCATATTGATTCGGTTAACGCCCCAAAGTGTACAACATAAATTTCCCATTTCAAATCTTTTTGAGTATAATTTTGCCCATGGACACGCTCCTCAACATAAAAAAAGTCTCCTTCATTTTTTTCGCTGTACTTGGGCTAGTGCATATCGGATCAAGTTTATTCATTGCAAACACATTGTATCTCAAAGAAGCAATCATCATAAATAAAACTTTAGATATACCTTTCATCATAACAAGCCTCATCTATGGATTCACTTCTTTGCGAATTGCCCTTGCACGAAAGGAAAAAAGCCATAGAATACTGGACGTCGTATTAGCTTGCACAGTTATTGTGACTTTTGTAGGCCTAATACTGATAAACATCCTGATTCCAGATCTTACATGACACCCCTAGTATGACAGACCAAACCACAATGATGTTGTTCGGGACCTTCGATCACTTGCACGCCGGGCATGAAAATTTGTTCAAACAAGCAAGAGCTCTTGTATCAAAACAAACAAATTCATACCTGATAGCAATCCTCGCTCGTGACAAAACCGTCAAACAAATCAAAAGCACCCCCCCAGACAACAACGAAAAAACTCGACAAAAAAACCTCGAAGAAACTCGTTGGGCAGACCTAGTCCTCCTAGGAGAAAAACGCGACAAATACAAAGCAATCAAAAAATTCCAACCAAACATCATAGCCCTAGGCTACGATCAATTTGCGTTCACACACCAACTGGAAAAACTAATAATCGACTTACGTTTGGATATAAAAATTGTTAGACTTGCCCCGTATAAACCAAACATTTATAAATCGTCTCTAATAAGAGAACAAAATGCCGAACCCCTCACCCCTCATACCTCTGAAGAGAGCTCTGCGCTTGAGTCTCTCAAACTTATACAGGAATAAATTCCTTTCAATCGCAACGATTTTTGTTATGGGAATAATTATTTTCATATTCAACATAATCCTCGCGATTAATTTCATCACAGAATCCTCACTCGAAAGCCTTAGCGAAAAAGTAGACCTGGTTTTGTATTTGAAAGAATCAACAACCACCGAGCAAACACAACAAATCTTGAACGAAACAAAGCTCCTAGACGGAGTAGTAAGCATAAACTACACCTCAAAAAGCGACGCCCTCACAAAAATCAAAAGTCTCTATCCAAACATCTACCACTCATTCGAAAAATACAAACTCCAAAACCCACTCCCAGCAAGCGTATCGATCAAGACAAAAAGCCCAACATACCACGAAGAAATCCAGAACTACCTCAAAGGAAGCAAACTCTCGATGCACATCTCAAACATGGAAGAAAACACATCACAAACTCAAGATGCAGGCATCATCTCATCCGTCACCAAAAACCTCGAGAAAGTCACAAGTTTCTCAAGACAAATCATATTTTGGGTAGTCATTATATTTATTGTGGGCGGCGTGTTGATCATGTTTAACGCAATTCAGATGACGATATTCACAAGAAGAAAAGAAATCGACGTCATGAAACTGGTCGGCGCCCAACATAGCTTCATAAAACTCCCCTTCATTCTAGAAAGTATCCTTTATGCGACAGGAGCCATACTCCTAAATCTGATACTTCTCATCGCTATATCAAACCAAATCAACATAGAAGGAACATCTTTAGCAACATATAGCCAAAGTTTCAACATAGCTGCATTAACAATCTTTGAACTAGCAGTTACAATAATTCTCGCAGTCTGTTCAAGCCTGCTTGCAGTTCACAACCATGTCCAAAAAACACATTAAAACATTGGGAGTAATCCTCGGCTCAAGGAAAATAGGAGAGGCCGACAAGTTTTTGTATATTTACACTCGTGAACACGGAAAAATTAAAACAGTAGCAAAAGGCGCTCTCAAACCATCATCAAGATTTGCAGGTGCAACAGACACACTAAACATATGCGACCTCGAACTTTATCAAGGCCCAAAAACCCTCATAATGACGGACATAAAGACCATCAACAACAACAAAAACATAAGAGACAACCTAGAGAAAATCACAAACGCCCTCTTGATAACAAAAGTAACAGACTCATTGACAGAAGAAACCGAGCCCCACCCAGAGATTTTCGAACTTTTGAAAGAAGCCATAACAAAAGTCAAAGAAAGCGAAAAAACACTCTTGGTAGCTGCAACCTTCGTAGTAAAACTACTCGACATACTCGGACTGTTCCCAAACCTGAAAGACGACCATTCATTCCACACAACACTTAGCCCAAAATACCAAAAGCTACTACAGTTTCTGCGAAACGAATCATTCGAAAACATCGAAAGAATAGCCCTCACACCAGAAGAGAAATCCATCCTAAAAGACGTCCTTCAAGAAATCTTAGAAAACGAACTAGGGAAAAAAGTCAGGATTCTTTAGAAACATTGTGCACTCCATCAACCTTCGCCAATCCATCAAGAACTTTTTCGAATTGTTCAAGATCTTTCACATCGACATGCATATCAATAATAGCTCTATCTTCATTTGAAGCAGAATTTGGACTGTAAGAAAAAATACTCACACCTTGCGCAGCAATTCTAGACCCAACATCCCCAAGCAGACCAATCCTCTTATCAGCCTCAATCTTTATATGAACACGATACAAATCCCCCCCAGCAGCAGCTTTCGCTTCCGATTTCGCTTTGACCGGCACAAATTTATCAACACTCAAACGAGACAAAACCTTGCAGTCACTCTTATGGACAGTGACAACTCCCTTGCTAGAAACATACCCCACCAATTTATCCGTAATAGTTGGAACACAACATTTAGCAACCTTAACAGCAACCCCAGCAAGCCCTCCCACAACAACATTTTTTTCGAGAGAAACCACCCCATCAGTCTTTATAGATCGGCGCTTCTTTTGCAATTTTGTACCAACAGATTTCGCACCACCCATCAATTCTTCATGAGAGAAAATCTTTCTAATAATGTTTCCAGCCGATTGAGTTCCTTTACCAATTTCCTTAAGCAAATTTTCTCGATCTTGTTGGTTTAATTTTTGACCAGCATAGTTTTTCAAAATACGCATATCTGGATTCAAAAGAGGTTTTCCATACCTCTTAAGCTGATCATTTAACTGATCTCGCCCCAACCTCACATGCCTTTGATCATCTTGAGAAGCAAACCAATTTCTTATTTTCGCTCTAGCAGTACTTGTTTTTACAATTGATATCCATTCAAGTTTTGGGGACTGATCCTTTTTTGTCAAAATCTCAACAGTGTCACCAGTAGAAAGAGTGTGATCAAAAGGTACAATCTTGCTGTTAACCTTTGCCATAACACATCTGTGCCCAACATCAGTATGCACAAAATATGCAAAATCCAGAGGAGTTGATCTTTTTGGAAGCTCTTTTACATCGCCTTTCGGAGTCAAAACATAAATCCTATCAGTAAAAATATCTGTCTCCATTCCCTCAAGAACAGAATCCCCATCCTTCATCTCAGAATGCAAATCAGATAATCTTTCTACCCATTCACTATGAACACGACCATCCTTGTACAGCCAATGAGAAGCCACACCACTCTCAGCCTCCTCATGCATAGAAGTGGACCTAATCTGAACCTCCACAGGAAAACACTGCTCCCCATCGCTTAAACCAACAACAGCAGTATGTAAACTCTTGTAGCCATTTGGTTTTGGCACAGCTATAAAATCCTTGAAACGACTTGGCACAGGTTTCCACTGACTATGCAACATCCCAAGAATCTCATACAAATGAGAGACATCTTCCTCTCCTCTAACATCAACATATTTAGTAGGTAATATTACCCTAACAGCAAAAAGATCATGCAAATCCGAAGCCTTTTCCAACCCCTTTCGCTCCAATTTAGTATAAACACTGTAAACACCCTTCAATCGTCCACTAACCCTCACTCCCTCAAACCCCTTCTCCTCAAAATAATCTTTCAAAACTCGAGAAGTATTTTCAATGAACTCATTTTTCTTTTTACCAAGCCTATCCATTTGCTTGCCAACAGCCCCATATTTCTCAGGATAAAGATATTTAAAACAAAGATCTTCTAAAATCAATTTATATTTATACACCCCCAATCTAGAAGCAATTGGCACAAAAACATCCAACACATTTTTCACAAAAACATTTTTACAATCATCAGGTACCACAGCCAATGCCTTCATCTGAACCACTTTCGACGCCAAGAAAATCACAAGAACCCTGACATCTTTCGCCATCACAATCAGCAATTTTCTAAGCAAATCGATCTTGTCCTCAGACTGCTCAGTAATCAATTTCACTCCTTTCAAAATCTTCAATCCATCCAAAAGTCTAACAAAATCTCCATCAAAAAAAACATTAATATCTTCATCCGAATAATCATAAGAATCCAAAGCATCAAAAAAGAAAGCCGCCACAATAGTATCTTCGTCAGGTTTAAAATCCATAAGTTCAGCAACAACCTCACGAGGACGAACAAGCATATACCCTACCCCAACCTTCTTTCTTTTATCATTATAAAATTTCTCAGAAATCTCATACGCAGTAGCTAACCTATTCTCATCAACCTGAGGAAGGTAGATTCTAACCTCATTAACTAAGTTGTTAAGCCATTTATCCATACCTTTTATTACGAAAAAAGGACCCATACGATACCATAAAAAGCCCTAAACCTCAAAAACCTATCTTGCGTAATCTAAAATGATTGCATCAATATTAGAATCTGGAATTTCGAACACTCTGACACCTTTGATCAAAGCCTCACTATTCAAAGTAATATCATTAATTCTAGGAATAAGCTTCGCTATAACTAAGTCAAGATTTTGACTCAAAGTGCTCATAGCATTGAAGTAAGCTTTTTCTTTTACTTGTCTTTGCCCAGCCTCCACAAAAAGTTCCAAATAATTGTAAGAAACTTCCCCCTCATATTGATTCATTGAATTGAAGAAACTCACCTCGTACGCATCTTTCTCCACAGAAACAGCATCATAATCTATCTCAACACTAGCCATTTCTTGAAGCAAAACAGATTTTATAGACTCAGCTTCCAACAACAATTGATTCAAAACAAGCACATGCTCCTGAAGAGCAGACCTTCTGTCAACAGTCCTACTCAAATAATCATACAAATCCACATTCAAAGCATTCTCCATTTTCATCAAAGTAGATATATAATATTCAAAATTTGTCCGCTCCAGTTGCCCAGGCTGACCAATAGCAATAGAAGCCTCAACTCCAACCAAACCATCATTTTTACTAATAGGATTCAAATCAAGCTGATTCAATCTCACTCCATTCGAGAACTCAGATCCAAAAATATAAGAATTCACAATTCCAGTAAGTTCAAAAACTTCATCCTCGGTCAAAGGACCATTAGTGCCACCTTCTTCCACTTCCTCCACCTCTTCGACAATTTCATCTTTTTCAATAACATCTTCTGGAGAACTTTCAAACCAACCAGTAAAAATCCTATACCAACCAAAAACGATAAATAATATTACAAAAACAACAAACCCTAAAACTCCAAGCAACATCACAATCTGTTCCCTACCTATTCCAGCCTCCTCAAGAACTTTCCAAAAACCACCCTCTTCATCAAACACATCCCCACCACCAACTCCATCATCAGCTCCTGTAACATCAGCAACCTCAACACCAGCAGAAGCAACATCTTCCATCGACTCTTCAGCCAAACCTGAAGTCAAAGGATCTTTCGATTCAGCAGCAGCAGTAGCTCCCTCTTCGAAATTAATATCTTTGTGAGCAGGTTCAGACGAACCATGTACATTATCATCTGAGTAATTATCTGTAAGTTCATTCGTCTCCTCATCTTCAGGACTTTCAAAAGGATTTGGAGCAGAAAATGGGTTCGGAGATTCAGGTTCAGGTTCAGATTCTAACTTTGATTCAGGTTGAATTTCAGGCTCGAATTTTGATTCAGATCCAAACTCAGGCTCAGATTTTTCACCCATAAACGAATCTGATTCTTCATTATATCGATCTTCATGAGATTTTGGTGCAAGATTAGAATCAACGGGTTGCCCCATTGGTTCTGGTTGAACTACTGGTTCTGGCACAGAGAATGGACTTTCGGCCATTGGTTCTGGCTGAACTACTGGTTCTGGTTGAGCCACTGGTTCTGGCGCAGAGAATGGACTTTCGGCCATTGGTTCTGGCTGAACTACTGGTTCTGGCGCAGAGAATGGACTTTCGGCCATTGGTTCTGGCTGAACTACTGGTTCTGGTTCAACAACAGGTTCTGGCGCAGAGAATGGACTTTCCGCCATTGGCTCTGGCTGAACTACTGGTTCTGGTTGAAACACTGGTTCCGGCGCAGAGA
>JABIJZ010000007.1 GCA_018655275.1 Candidatus Peregrinibacteria bacterium
ATCGATCGTATGCCGCGACTGCGGATTCTCACTCAAATGCGACAGCTGCGACATCACCATGACATACCACGCCCGCACACTCGGAAAACCCTCAGTCATCTGCCACCACTGCGGAAATATAGGCAAAATCCCAATCAATTGTCCAAACTGCGAAGGCCACAACATTAGGTACCTAGGCATCGGCACAGAACGCATCGAAGAAGAAACAAAAAAGTTGTTCAAGAAAGCCAGAGTGCTGCGAGCAGACAGGGATACTACCTCGCGCAAGAACAGCTTTGAGCAAATTTATAGTTCATTCAAGGCAGACAAAGCAGATATCCTAATCGGCACTCAAATGATTGGGAAAGGACTGCATTTACCAAACGTAGATTTGGTCGGAGTCATCCTCGCCGATATCGGCCTAAACATCCCCGACTTCAAAAGCTCAGAACGAACATTCCAACTCCTAACCCAAGTTGCAGGCCGTGCAGGCCGCAGCAAAAACCCAGGCGAAGTTGTCATTCAAACCTACTCACCAGACCACCCAGCATTGCAAGCCGCAGAAACTCACAACTTCAATCTTTTCTACAACCAAGAACGCGAACAAAGAAAACTCCTCAGCTATCCCCCATTCACCCACCTCGCACAAGTTACCTTCACAGAAAAAATCCTTTCAAAAGCAAAAGAAAAAGCCGAAGCCCTCGAGCAAGCCCTCAAAAAAATAGCCCCAGAAGACATAATCGAAATAATCTCATACCCAGCCTTTATAATCCGACTTCACAACAAATACAGATACAGAGTCCTCATCAAAGGAGAATCTCCATCAGATCTCATCAAGCTCGTCGACAAAACTCTCCTACAAGACGCCAGAATCGACATTGACCCAATCCACACAAACTAATATAATCGGAACCATGAAACGTATTCTTTCTGGTGTCCAACCCTCAGGCAAACCTCACCTCGGCAATTACCTAGGTGCAATGAAGCAACACATAGAAATGCAAAAAAACTATGAAGCTTATTTGTTCATAGCTGATCTGCATGCTTTAACAACAGTAAGAGATCCAGAAAAAATGCGTGCGCAAACATTAGACCTAGCAGCAAGTTACTTGGCCCTCGGACTCGATCCAAAGAAAACAGCTTTCTTCAAACAATCATCTGTTCCCGAACACGCAGAACTTTGCTGGATATTCGACGCCATCACAATGATGCCATTCCTCGAAAGAGCTCACGCATGGAAAGACGCCCAAGCCAAAGGTCGCAAAGACGCAACCGTTGGCCTATTCAACTACCCAATTCTTCAAGCCGCAGACATCTTGCTCTACAAGCCAGACATCGTCCCGGTGGGCCAAGACCAAAAACAACACATAGAAATGTCACGAGACATCGCCCAGAACTTCAACAAACTATTCGGAGAAACATTCAAAATCCCTGCCCCCCTAATAGAAAAAGAAGTTGCAGTCGTCCCAGGTACAGACGGTCAAAAAATGAGCAAATCATACGGCAACACTATCGAAATTTTTGCCGAAGAATCAGTTCTCAAAAAACAAGTCATGGGAATCAAAACAGACTCAACACCACTAGAAGACCCCAAAGATCCAGAGAAATGCCTAGTCTTCACATTCTACAAACTTCTAGCAACACCAGCACAAACAAAATCTCTAGCCAAAAAATATCGAAAAGGTGGTTTCGGATTTGGTGATGCAAAAAAAGCCCTCCTCGAATTAATTCTAAAACACTTCGAAGAACCAAGAAAAAAATATGACAAACTCACAAAAGACCCAAAGAAAATCCAAAAGATCCTAGAAGACGGAGCAAAAAAAGCAAAAAAAATCGCAGAAAAAACCCTCAACGAAGCCAAAGAAAAGATTGGATACTAGAATAAAATCAAATTTCTTGCATTTCAAAATCAATTCATCTAAACTTCAGCCAGTTATTTTGAAAGTCTCTTATTCTCTTAAAAGAACTTAAAACGTGTGTAAATACATATTTGTTACTGGTGGTGTATGTAGTTCCCTTGGAAAAGGGATAGCATCTGCCTCCATTGGAGCTTTGTTGAAAGCATCTGGATTTAAAGTGTTTACACAAAAACTCGATCCGTACCTCAATGTTGATCCAGGAACAATGAGTCCATTTCAGCATGGAGAAGTATTCGTCACAGACGATGGAGGAGAAACCGACCTAGATCTTGGCCATTACGAAAGATTCATCGATGTACATTTATCAAAACTTTCTTCAGTCGCAACGGGGAAAATCTACTCAGAAGTCCTCGAGAAAGAACGAAAAGGCAAATTCCTCGGGAAAACAATCCAGATCATTCCACACATAACAAACGCAATCAAAGACAAGATAACTCAAGCCGCAGAAAAATCAGGATGCGACATCATGATGGTAGAAATCGGAGGAACAGTCGGAGACATCGAAGGACTCCCCTTCCTCGAAGCCATCAGACAACTACGAAACGATCTCGGACAAGAAAACACTCTCTTCATTCATTTGACACTCCTTCCATACCTAGCAGCTTCAAAAGAGCTAAAAACAAAGCCTACTCAAGCTTCAGTAAGAGAACTAAGATCAATCGGTATTCAACCAGACTTTATCCTAGCTAGAGCAGATTACCCAATAAAGAAGGAGCATCTAAAGAAGATAGCTCTTTTTTGCGATGCGAGAGAAGACCATGTCATTCCAGCTCAAACAATCGACTCAATATACAAAGTGCCACTAGATTATCAAAAATATAACGTAGCTCAATTAGTAGCAGAAGACCTCAAACTTGGAAAAATCAAACCAGAACTCAAAGACTGGAAAGACTTAAACCGAAAAATCAACGCAAAGAAACCGAAACTAAAAATCGCACTCGCAGGCAAATACACAGGACTAGACGATGCCTACCTATCAGTAATAGAATCTCTAAAAATCGCATGCTATCACCAAAATCATGAACTAGACCTTACCTGGATAGACACAGAAAAACTAGAAGCAAAAGACAAAAAAACTTGGAACGAACTCAAAAAAGCAGATGGAATATTGATTCCAGGTGGATTCGGATCAAGAGGTATCGAAGGAAAAATAGCAGCCGCAAAATACTCAAGAGAAAACAAAGTTCCATACCTAGGCCTATGTCTCGGAATGCAAATTATGACAATAGAGTTTGCCCGCCATGCACTTGAAGATCCAACAATAACTTCAGAAGAATTCGACGAAAACAAAAAATCACCTCAAGAAAAATACGTAATCCACTTCCTGCCAGGCCAATCAAACGAAAGAGACAAAGGCGGAACACTCCGACTCGGAATGTACGAATGCAAACTCAAAAAAGACACCAAAACATACGACCTATACAAAAAACCTTTAATCGAAGAACGACACAGACACAGATACGAGTTCAACAATGATTACAAAAAACTACTCGAAGAAAAAGGCCTAACGTTCCCAGGCATAAATCCAAAAACAAACCTAGTGGAAATAGCAGAAAACACATCTCACCCATTCATGATAGGATCACAATTCCATCCAGAATTCCTGTCTAGACCTCATCGGCCACACCCACTCTTCGCAGGATTCATCAAGGCCGCAATCAAGAACAAATAATTGAACAAACTCACAACTTAGAGTACAATTACACCAGTTTTTTTTGCAAAAACAACCACCTCATTTCGCCCCCTCAGTATGCCAATTTTTAAATATACAGTAGCGAATAAGGAAGGAAAAAAATTATCCGGATCCGTTGAAGCAGCAGACGAAATTCAAGCCAGAGCCGAACTCAACAATCTCGGCTTTTCGATATTAGCATTAGAAGAAACCCAACAAAGCTCAACCCAAACCACTCACCCCTCAAAAAGAACCAAATTTGCATTCGAAGCTACAAACCAACAAGGTCAAAAAGTAACAGGCACAATCCCAGGAGAAGACGAATACAAGGCATACAAAAGACTTATGGAAGAATACTCCCTCATAATTCAAAATCTATGGAAAGCTGACGCTACCCTCGAAGCAATAGAAAACGCCAAAATAAGAGGAGTAAGACACCTTCAAGAAATATACAACGAAGAAACTTCTTCAGAAAAAGAAATCGAAACACTCAAATCACAAGATTTAGAAAAAAAAGAAATCCAGGTCCACACACAAGTCGAACTAGTAATCAAAAAAGTTTCAGACCTTTTAGTCGAATACGAAAAAATCATAGAACCAGACAAAAAGAAAGAAATTGAAAAACGTTTAGATAAACTTCTGAGAATAAAAAACTCAACCAATCTCAACTACATCACAAGCACAGCCGAAGATCTACTAATATTTATCGAGAAACAAGAGAAGTCCTTGAAAGAAAGGGGCTACATGGACAAAAGAACAAAACTCAAATTAAGAGTCAGAGAAATGCTCCACGGCCTCAACAAATCAACAAAAACCTCAACATCTCTTTCAGAAGACATAGTCGGCAAAATCCAACGATGGCAACACCGCCACATCAAGAAAACAACCAAAACTCCATATTTCACCGCAATAATAAACAACATCCTCACACAAATAAAAGAGTGGTTCCAAACCCCAGACGCAGTCAAAGCAATCAACGAACAAATAAAAACATATAACACCCAAATAATCGAGTACACAAAAATGTACTTCAAAGAACCAACTCGAGAATACAAAACAAAAGTAAAAACAGCTATAAAAACAATCTGGCAAACACGCAAAAAAGCTGTTCAAAACCTTAAAGCAACAAAAAAACAAATAAGAGAAGCTAGAAAAAAAGCCAACGCCACTCACCAAGAAAAAGGCTTTTGGGCCAATTTACTCATAGACTTAAGCGAATTTTCAGGTTGGCTCCTAGGATTCTACTTAGTTTATTATTTCGTAGCACTATATATAACCTCAAAAGACTTCGGGATAACCTCAAGTCTCCCGAAGAGCCTTTATTTCCACGAAACACAGATATTTAAATACGCATTGGTAATTGTATTCATCACACATCTTTCACTCAGCCTAAAATCAAATTTCTTCGAGAAAACCAAGTTTTCAAGTCTTTTTATTTTCCCTACAGCACTTTTCATGATAATAATTACCATCGTAAACTTTTAACGCGTACAAATGTACCCAATCCTATTCCAAACCAAATTCTTCACAATTCATTCACTATGGCTATTCGTTGCAATAGCGATAATTGCAGGCACATACGCATTCATAAAATTAGGCCTCAAAAACGGGTTAAAACTACAATTTTTGAGTGAACATAGTTTCAAAATTCTGATATTTTCAATCTTAGGCGCCCGCATAGTAGCCATCGCCATGAACTGGACCACATTTTTTTATGAATATTCACCCTCAACCTTCCTCCAAATATTCAAAATATGGGACAAAGGATTATCACTTTGGGGCGGAGTATTAGCAGGACTTATCGCACTATACCTGGCCTGCAAAAAAAATGACCAGAACTTTCTAAAATGGCTAGATGCATTAGTCCCAGCATTCCTAATAGGTATAGCAATATCAGCAATAGGAACGTTCTTAGACGGCGTAAACTATGGAAACGAGACTTCCCTACCATGGGGCGTCAATTTCGAAAGCCCAGCAATAAAATACACCGTCCCTATCCACCCAACACAAATTTACTTACTTCTGTATTCAGCCCTTATCTCAACAGTGCTGATTCTAGGAAAAGACCACAAATTATTCAAACATACAGGCGAAACAGCCATAGTCGGAATAGGTCTATTTAGCCTGATTCACTTCTTTCAAGAGTTCATTAGAGGAGACGATGTAACAATGATATTCGGAATAAGGTTTCCTCAAGCCGTCGCTTTTGTTATATTTGTGTCCGCTTTAACATTCTACTTTTCTAACATTAATAAAAAATGGAAACTATAAAAGCTTTCTTCGGTTACTTTCTCGAATCAACACCCGGCCAAGATTTCAAATACTACTACATTCTACTAGCACTAATAGTTCTACTTATCGTAGGATCTTTCCTTTTCAAAAGAATCCACAAGAACAAAACCAATAACAAAGACTTTATATTCAAAACAATGTTCAAAAAAGTACCTCCAAGACTTATATACTTCGCAATCGGACTAATTTTCCTAGCAGCAGTAAGATATGAAAACATTCCTTATTTCGCGATGAGATTATGGCTATATCTTGTTCTTTTGGGCCTTGCAGTAATGCTAGGGTTTTACGCATACAAATACTTCAAAAAATACCCAAAAGAATTAGAGAACTTCCAAAACAGACCGAAAAACAAGCCACAAGAAAACAACTACCTGCCAAACAAAAAACGAAAGTAACAGATAAAAGAATCTGCTATTTGAACTTCAAGATTTTGTATTCAACTGCTCCAGCAGGAACTTTTACTCTAACTGTTTCCCCTGCAGCCTTATTAAGAATAGCAGCACCAACCGGAGACTCATTTGAGATTTTCCCAGCCAAAGGATCTGCTTCAGTAGAACCTACCAAAGTATAAATTTCAGGCTCATCTTTTGATTTTGAAAGATTGCTCAAGTGAACAGTACTTCCCAATTGAACAGTTTTTTGAGTCTTAGAAGATTCCTCAATCAATTTCACATTCTTGACTTTGTTTTCCAATTCAATAATCCTTCCTTCAACAAAAGCTTGTTCATTTTTCGCCTCCTCATACTCAGAGTTCTCAGACAAATCACCATAAGAGATAGCTTCTTTAATTCTCGCAGCAACCTCCTTCCTCTTAGTCATTTTCAGATATTCAAGTTCTTCAACTAATTTATCTAAACCCTCTTTTGTTAACAAAGTTGCAGTAGCATCTTTTTTAGCAGCCATAATATAAATGATTAATAATTATTCAGGACGAATTTTCACACTAGTCGGATGTTCTTTTAGTTTTTGTAGAACTTTGGCTTCAATCTGACGAATACGTTCACGAGTCACATGAAACTCCTGCCCAACCTCTTCCAAAGTGTGTCCAACACCATCAAGCAAACCAAATCTCATCTCAATAATTTTTCTTTCTCGAGGTGAGAGATATTGTAACATCTCATGGATATTTTCTTTCAAAAGTTGTCTGTTTGTATTTTCAGAAGGACTCAAAGCCTCATCATCTTCAATAAAATCTCCCAACTTACTATCCTCTTCGGTACCAACCGGCGCCTCAAGAGAAACAATATCCTGAGAGATTTTCATGATATGACGAACTTTCTTTATCTCCATGTCCATTTCAGCAGCCAACTCTTCAATCAAAGGTTCTCTTCCAAGCTCTTGTACAAGACGTCTCTGCGCATGAGTAAGTTTATTGATGGTCTCAACCATATGAACAGGAATCCTGATTGTCCTGGCTTGATCCGCAATAGCACGAGTAATCGCCTGACGAATCCACCAAGTAGCATAAGTAGAAAATTTAAAACCTCTATCCGGATCAAATTTCTCAACAGCACGGAAAAGACCAATATTCCCCTCCTGGATCAGATCCAAGAAAGAAAGTCCTCTTCCAATATATTTCTTCGCAATACTCACAACCAATCGAAGATTTGCCTCAGCCAAACGTTGTTTCGCAGACTGATCACCCTTACGAATTCTCTTCGCAAGATCGATTTCCTCCTTGGCAGTCAAAAGATCAACTTTCCCAATCTCACACAAATATAATCTAATAGAGTCATTTGCAACCTCTTTGAGCTCCACAGTCGACGATACAGTTTTCTTCTTTTTATCTTTCTTCTTTTTCTCCTTTGCCGCCTTTTCTTTTTTTGCAGCAGCCTTCTTCTCCTTTTCTAATTCTTTCTTAGTTTTTTTCTTCTTTTTGCCCTTATCATCCACCTCTTCTTCCTCAACCTCCTCAATCAAATCATCATCATCATCCCCATCCGCTGCTCTCTCCTCTCCCCAAATCAAACTATCTTTCATATCAAGAACCTCAATTCCAAGATCCATAAACAAAGTATAAATCTCATCCAAAAGAATAAGATCATTTTCGATGTTCGGCATAGCTTTCAGAAGCTCTTGTTGAGTAACAAAACCCTGACTTCGCCCTTTCTTAACTAAATCTTGAACCTCAGCAGGATAATCTGCGACGAGTTCATCACCGGAAGTAGAAATGAATTTTTTTTGCTTTTTTTTTGTCATACCAACATTTCTTGAAATAATTTTAGAAGCTCCTTCTTCTTCTCCTCGTCTCCAGTTTTTTCCGCTTCTTTCAAAGCTTTCTCTAACTCCAACCTCTGGTGCATTCTACGTTGCTTGATAATATTGTCAATCAATTTTTCAACCTCATTTTCAACCGTCTCATCTGGAAAGTCTCCGTACCTCTCTTCTGCATACAAAGACAAAATATCAATCTGTTCATCATGCTTCCCCTCATCAAAATCCCAACCTTCCTTAGAAGTACGGTCAAGATTATATTGATCCTTCATCAGATTGTAAACACCTTTTAATTCCTCAGAAAAATCAGCCTCCTTCATTTTATCCAACACCTTTTGAAAATGAACCGGAAACTCCAAACAAATAGACAACAACACCTTCAAAGGATCTACTTTTTTATTAATAACAACCGGCTCTTTCTTCTGAACGACTCTGGATTCATAAGACTTAAATTCAGAGATCTCATCATAAATAAATTTTTCTTTAGTATCGAGATGCTTCGCAACAATCCTCACAAAATGATCCAACTTCACACTACTCTTAACAATTTTCAACAAAGGAACCATTTCGTCCAAATAACCTTTCCGCCCCTCAGCCGAAGTAATATCAAAACCTTTCACAATCAATCCAGAATAGAAATCCATAAAGTCACTGGCCCCAGCCATCAAAGCAGTAAATTCATCAAAAGCCTTATCTCCTCGATCAACCACAAAATCAGCAGGATCCTTCATGCCTTCAGTCATATGCAAAGTCTTCATAACCATATCAAATGGCTGCAAAACAGCATAAGCCCTCTTTGTCGCATCCACACCAGCTCTATCAGTATCAAAACAAGAAACAACAGAAGTCGCATACCTCTTTATCAATCCAACTTGTTCAGGCGAAAGCGCAGTCCCACTACTCGCAACAACATTTTTTATTCCAACCTTATGCAACATAATTACATCAAAATATCCCTCAACAAAAAGAACCTCCTTCTTCTCACGAATAGCCTGCTTTGAATGAGACAACCCATACAAAACATTCCTCTTCAAATACAGAGGCGTATCAGGCGAATTCAGGTATTTCGGTTGCTGATCTTTCCCAAGAGCCCGACCACCAAAACCAATCACTCTTCCCATATGATCAAGAATCGGAATAATCAACCGTCCACGAAATTTATCAATCACATCCTTGCCCGCAGTATCCTTCACTGTAAGCATTCCAGATTTCAAAAGCAGCTCTTTCTTGAACCCCTCCTTTAACAAATATTTCAACAAATCCATCGAACGATCAGGAGCATAACCAATCCTGAATTCCTTGATCAATTCGTCGGTAACACCACGCTTATTCAAATATTCCAAAACCTTCTTCGCATCCGCACTCCCACTCTGCAAATTATTTTCGAAAAACAAAGTAGCTTTCTCATGTGCCTCCAATAAAGCTTCACGATCAGTAGAATTTTGCCCTTTCTTGAAAGCTCCTTTCGAAGGCGCCTCAATCCCAGCTTTTTCAGCCAAAATCCTCACAGCCTCAGAAAAATCAACCCCCTCCATCTCTTGAATAAATTTGAACATATCTCCTCCACGATGCGTCGAAAAACAATACGCGATCTGCTTCTCAGGACTCACCACAAAACTCGGAGTCTTTTCTGTTTGAAAAGGCGACAACGCTTTGTAATAACGCCCAACTTTTTTTAAGCTAACATAGGAAGCAACTACATCCTCGATTGAAAGCCTAGCTTTTATTTCTGAAACAATGTCTCGCATAAAATCTTATAAGGCCTATAAAGTAGACAATTTATACACGAAACTAAGAGAAAATTCAATAGCGAGCAAAAATCCCCGGGGATTTTCCTCTTCACCTTTGGTCACTCATTTTCACATTCCGATTCCTCCTCCCTCAACAAATTTTCCCCGGGGATTTTCCTCACCTCATTTTTGCCATCATTCCTCGAGTTTCCTCCAGCGAGATTCGAAAACTTTGGGAGCTTTTTGAGCTTTTTGAGTTTTTTGGGAGAATTTTGAAATTCCCCTAAGCCTTTGGGAACTTCCCAAAACTTCCCCTTGACGCAAAGACGCGGAAAAGCAAATCCCTCAATAATTTCCTTTTTCACGCATTTTTCTTATGAAGGTTGATTTTTGGATTGGAAAAGTAAGAAAAATTGCAAAGGTGAGTGTTTACTCACCCTATATTCCCCAACAATCCTCCACCCTAATCACTCCCCTCCAAAAACATTGTATAATCGCATAAGTAAGCCAAAAACAGCTTGTTTCAATAAGTATGATTGATACAATGAAAGTACCAATAAATCATCTATTTAACCCTCAAAAAAACATGAAAACTGCAAAAGACCTTCATCGTGAATTCGTCCAACTTGGAAGAGAAAGAAACCGGATAACATACAAACTACTGGCCCTCCTGCCGAAGATTTATGAAGAAAAAATCTATGAGAAACAAGGATACGGAAACATCTACGAATACGCAGCAAGAATAGCAGGACTAAGTCCAGGAGTTGTACAGAAAACAATAAAATTGGAGAAGAAACTCAAAGACAAGCCCCACCTGCAAAAAGCAATAGAAACCCAAGGAATAAACAAAGTTGGAATAGTTGCAGGTTTGGCAACCAAGGAAAATGAAAAGGATTTAGCAGATAAAGTCACGCATATGAGCAAACCAGCTTTGCAGGAATATAGTAAAGAACTCAGAGGGAAAGTAACGGTTAGTTGGCAGGTTGAGTTGGATGAGGAAATGATGTTTATGTTTTTGGAGTTAAAGAAGAAGTTAGGAAAGAATTTGAGTAACAAGGAGACCCTTAGAAAAATCTTGGAAATACAGGGAGGCCCGAAGAAAACGAAAAAAATCCCCGGGGAAAAAGTAAAACAAACCAAGAAGCTAGTAAAAATCCCCAGGGAAAAAGTCTCCCGCTACGTTGCCACCCACAAAAAAAGAGATCTCAGCCCACAATGCTCACACCCAGGATGTTGCAAGCCAGCAGAAACCATCCACCATCCAGACCGTTTTTCCGAAACCCAGACCCACGAAAACCTAAAACCACTCTGCAAAGAACATCACGAATTCGCTCACAATGGAATCTCCGAACCAATGCAACCTGCTGACTATCAATACCGCAAATACAGACAGAAGGCTTTGCTGTGAGGAACGCAAGTCCAGACATAATGACAATCACTCACAAATAAACACTACCCCTTCCTAAAACCCGAGCTCCCCTTCGAACCCACCATAGAAATAGACGCCACCAACAAAACCATAAGAACTCCCAACCCAATAATTACAAAAAATTTCTGCTGAGTACTGGTACAAACAATCGCCAACACACCAAAAACCAAACTCAAACAATACAAAATAGCCAGAACCGACGCTTCCTTGAAGCCCAATTCCAAAAGCCGATGATGCAAATGAGTAAGATCTCCCTGCCAAGGCTTCTTTCCCTCAAACAGCCGCCTCAAAACCACCCACCCAACATCCAATATCGGCACACCCAAGACCAAAAACGCAGTCGCCACTTTCCCTCCAGAAAATATAGCCAAAGCAGCCAGCATAAACCCAAGGAAAGTACTTCCAGTATCCCCCATCAGAATCTTCGATTTTGGAAAATCAAACATCAAAAATGCAAAAGACACAAAAGCAAGAATCAACGCCAAAACAGCAACTGTCTCTTGCGACACCAAATCAGCATGAAGCCCAGCCCTCGTACTCAAAAAGAAAATCGTCAACCCAGCAATAAACGTAACTCCAGAAGTCAGACCACCAATTCCATCCAAGAAATTCATTGTATTTGTAATCAAAACCATCCAAATAATAGTGAAAATCGCTCCAAAAATCGGAACAAAAAACCTCATATCAAAAATCGAGAATTCAAGATTCCATGCGTCCAAAACAATAGCCCCTCCCAACGGGTTAGAAATCGACAAGATCCCCACACCAAACAAAACCAATAAGGCTGCAGCACAAATCTGAACAAACAACCTCAAAACAGGAGACAATTTAAACAAATCATCCAAAAACCCAATCAAAGCAATAATCCCACCAGCAATCAAAAGCCCCACTACCTCGGTAGACAATTCAACAAACCACAACGTCACGATCAAAAACGCCAAAAAAATAACCACCCCCCCATAATAAGGAATAGGTTTCCTCTTCAATCCATACAAATGCGGCCTATCCTTCAATCCAATTTTCGGAAACAAATAGATAGCCAAAACCACCAATACAAACGAGGAAATAAATGACACCAACGCTATGAGACCATAATCATACATACGAACATCTTACAACTTCTTTCTAAATTTTAAAAACTTTCCATCAACAGCCTGCTCCAAAACCCCAACCACTTTCCCGCTGTACCAAGCCAAAAGATCACCTTTGTGATCACTTTTTTTATTCAACACAAATTGTCCCTGGGAAAGCTTCAAAAAATCGTGACCAGTCAGCTCAATAGCATCATGACCACCAAAAACCTCTTCAATACTATGAAGGTACTGTAAAGGATCCTTAACAACATCGTCAACCTGCACAGCGTCATCTACATTCATATCCCCAACCCGAAGCCTCCTCAACGCAGTCATATATCCACCAACTCCAAGCTCATCACCCAGATCATGAATCAACGACCTCACGTACATCCCACTCCCACAAGCCACATCAAACTCCAAATCCGGCCAAGAAAAATCAACAATATCCAAACTATATATACTAACCTTTTTCGCTTTCAACACCACCTCCTTCCCCTCACGAGCCAAATCATACGCCCGCTTTCCATTAATCTTTTTCGCAGAATATTTCGGAGGCATTTGATCTATCTTCCCAAGGAATTCCCGCTGAACAACTTTTTTGATCGCCGGCAGCGTCACAGGGCTTGTGTCAGGCGTTTTTGAGACCTCCCCGTCAGCATCATAAGTGTCAGAAACCGCACCAAATCGACACACCCCTCTATAGACTTTGTCAGCACCCAGAAGATATTCCAAAAGCTTTGTTGCACTCCCAATCGCAACCAAAACCAAACCTGTTGCAATAGGATCAAGCGTCCCACAATGACCAATCTTAAATTTCTTTGGCAGCCCCAAATCAGCATCACGAAACCCCCTCTTCAAAGCCCTAATCACATCAAACGTCGTGCCATCTTTTTGCTTATCTATAAAGAAAAATCCTTCCATCTGAACAATTTATTTATACAGCCGAAACCAGCCAGAACCTCACTCAATCTCCACTTCCAAGGTTCTCTTCAACAACTCCTCAGCAATTCGTTTGTCATTCCAAGGAATAGTTTTGCCACGAATTTTCATCACCTCCTCAGCACCTTTTCCAGCAATAATCACGCTATCACCCTTTTCAGCCAACGACAAAGCAAAACGAATGGCCTCTCCCCTATCAGGAATCTTCCAAAACCCTTCCCCCTCCTTACGAGTTATCCCCTTAGCTATGTCCTCAATGATAGCCATTTCATCATCACTGTAAGGATCATCATTTGTAAGAATAATATAATCAGCATGCTTCTCAGCAACCATCCCCATCTTCGAACGCTTTCCACGATCTCGTCCTCCACCAGTCGCTCCAAAAACAGCAAAAACCTTTCCATCAATAGTCAGCCCTTTATACATTTCCAAAATCTTCTCGAGAGAATCCGGTGCGTGGGCGTAGTCCACAACCACCGCAAAATCTTGGCCCGCC
>JABIJZ010000008.1 GCA_018655275.1 Candidatus Peregrinibacteria bacterium
CAAACAATCTCACTTATTGTGACTCAGTTTTCAACAGCCACGACTGCTTCGGATGCGTGGGCTTAAGCCATGGCGAATACCAAATCCTCAACAAGAAATACGAAAAAGAAGAGTACTTCAAAAAAGTCGAAGAAATAAAAGCTCAAATGCAACAAGACAACGAATGGGGTCAATGGTACGATTCGACATACGAAGAAGTCCTCACGTACGGCCTCTAGTCATTCATAACCCTGTAGATAGCTTCAGCTACATCACTACGCTTCATCCCATTATCAGGCCAAGCCCGAAGGATGTTGTCGATGATTCCCTCATCTTTAGCGTGTTTGAAGTATTTAGCTGACCAAGAATCTTTAGGAACGTCCACGAAAGGATCTTCTTTCAAAGTCCCGTCGAGTCTTTCGCCCATAGCAGAGAACAACATTCTCAAGAATTCAGACCTAGAAACAACTTTTCCAGGCTGGAATGTCCCATCATTATAACCACTAACTACTTTTCCTAAGTATGCAGTAGATACGTATTTGTAAGACCAATCTGCTTGAGGAACGTCATAGAAAGGCAACGCTCCAACCTCCAATTGCTCACCTAAACCTTCGAAAATGAATCTCAAAGCTTCAGCACGAGTCACAGTATTTTCAGGTCGAAAAGTATTGTCCGGATATCCGCTAATAACACCTTCTTCAGCCAAATAAGTTATAGCATCGTAGTTCTGATGATTTGTGGGAACGTCGGCAAATGAAGTCACAGCAGGAGTCTCGTCTTCTTCCTCAGAAACTTCCTCACCCTCTACAGTAAACCAATCTGAGTAATATGTTTCATTTCCATACATAGCTTTTGCCCTTGCCCTACCAGAAGTAAGATTTCCTACCTTTATGTTAGCTTCACTACGATTGAAATTTGTTCTTTCAAGGAGTCTATTGCTCACAACCCCCAAATTTTCAGTCAAAGAAACAACAACTACATCATCGAGCTGTCCTTCATAATCTTCGCCATTTTGGTCGACCATTTTTAAAACAAAACTCGCATCACTTCCAACTTCATAAGAATTTAGAACATCAAATTCAAAAGAAACTTTCAATTCTTCAGGCTCAGCTTCAACTTCTGATTCAACCAAAGGTTCGTCAGAAACAGTCGAATCCGAAACAGCTTCAGTTTCAGCAACCTCGCCAGTCTCGGTCTCGGTTTCTGCAACAGTCTCAACCTCAGGTTCAGACGCTACAGTTGCACTCGCATCTTCATATTTTTGTGCATAGAGCATAGGGTTAACAGTAGTGGCTCTAGCTCTGTCAGCACCCAATCCAGCATTCACAGCAGACCAGAAATTCAATCCAGCTGCATTTGCCTCAGACCAAGTAAAAGGCCAGTAAGGATGCCAGTCAGGCGAGTCATTATCCATTTGGAAATGCAAATGAGGAGTAGTGGCAGTTCCAGTCTCTCCACTCAGTCCAATTTGATCTCCTTTACGAACAACATCACCTTGAGAGATCAAAACAGATCCCATATGAGAATAAGATGAGTAGTAAGTAGTAACTTTATTGGGATCGTCATAAGACGGAAAGTTGTTATGTTCCAACACTATATGATAACCAAACCCACTATTAATTTTACTAACCTTCACAGCAATACCATTTCCAATCGCGAATAGAGGTGTTCCATTAGGTAATTTCAAATCAACACCCAAGTGACTTCCCTCATATTCTGCACTATCCAAGGAATAACTTCCCATGTAAGGCACGCTATAAGTGATTTTCGCATTTCTCAAATCCTCTGTTGCAGGATCTCCCCACTTCAAAGAATCAAAAGAAGTCCTAAAATCAACAGGACTATAATCCGGCAAATCAATAATTTTACTCGCAGGAATCCGAGAATAAACCTCATCATATTCTGCAGTAGTAAGTTGCGCCCAGTTTGGGACTTTTTGGACTGGAGCAACAGTTCCATCAAAAGGAGCATGCGTAACAGTAGGCAAAATACTTGCCTTCAATACGTTAGCGTTGTGCTCGACCGCTAACACCGAAAGAGTCATAACTGCAGTGATCATTAGCCATGCAGTTCCTCTAAACCATCTTCGGTGCATCAGTAAATCATGTTTGTGCATATTCGTGTTGGTTTTTATTTTTTTTAATCATATAATTATACCAAATTTAAGGAACAAAATCAATGAGCATAACCTCAACACAATCAGAGGAAGAAACCATATCTTTGGCAAAAGATTTCCTGAAAACACTCCCGAAAGAAAAGAACTGCATCTGCCTATTCGGTGACTTGGGTAGCGGCAAAACAGTCTTTGTGAAAGGCATAGCCAAAGCCCTAGGAATAGAGGGCTACAGCATCAAAAGCCCTACATATACATTAATAAGGGAATACACTCACAAGAAAGGCAAATTGATCCATATAGACCTATACAGGCTCGAAGCAGCAGACGACCTTATCACAGAGCAGATAGACGAATTTTTGAGCGACAAGGACACCTTAGTAGTAATAGAATGGGCTGACAGAATGACAGACGACCTTCCCGAAGAAAGAGCCGAGATTTGTTTCGAATACATCGATGAAAAATCCAGAAAAATCACAGTCTTTTAGTCACTAATCGATAAAATGCACTACACTCCAGAAGAAATAGTAGCTTTGTACAAAAAGTATCACACTCCAAGGAATGTGATAAAACACATGGTCAAAGTCGCAAAATACGCAAAAAAACTCACGAAAAAGCTCTCGAAAAAAGGCCACAAAATAAACAAAAAATTAGTAGAAGAAGCAGCTTTGCTCCACGATTTAGTGCGAGTCTGTGATTTCCGAGAACTTAGCCTAAAAAAACTCAAACAAACAGTCACATCAGAAGATTTGAAGCAATGGCTTCACCTCCGCGAAAAATATAAAACAATAGGCCATGTCAAAGCAGCAGCCCAAATCCTCAACAAGCTAGGCAGAAGAAAACTTGCAAGTCTCATAAAGAAACACGATTTCTTTGAAGTCGACAATCTCAAAACATGGG
Organism: Candidatus Peregrinibacteria bacterium; assembly: GCA_018655275.1. Taxonomy (GTDB): domain Bacteria; phylum Patescibacteriota; class Gracilibacteria; order UBA1369; family LOWO2-01-FULL-3; genus JABIJZ01. The sequence goes on from JABIJZ010000008.1 coordinate 2,993, forward strand.
AAGAGAAAATTTTATACTACGCTGACAAAAGAGTCGATGGCTACAGAATGGTATCGCTCAAACGCAGATTCAAAAAAGGGAAAAAGCGTAACCTTAGACCTGGAGAAAGCTTAAGGAAACTTCAAGCTATAGAGAAAAAAGTCTTCAAACTTGAACAAGAAATCAAGCAAGCACTAAAAGCTCCAACCAAACCCACAGCCAACCATTAGTTCTTAGCAACTCTCTTTTCTGCGATCTTTTTGTTGTAGTAGTTCTTTGAAGACAGGATGTCGTTCATTGTATCCCTAGTCTGAGGTCCGAAAACTCCTGCACCTTGATCGTCCTTCTTGGCAACGATTCCATGGATCTGTTGGAACTTAAAGACAGCGTGTTCAGTCACACCATCATAAGAACCATTAGGAGTCTTTCTATAAAGATTGATACTAGCCAATTCAGTTTGTAGTCTTGTAACCTCAGGACCTTTAGTACCCCTGCTCAAAGTCTCATGCATAAAAGGAGTCAAAACAGCACGGTTCTCAACCAACTTTTCAACCTCCTCGCTCGCATGAGCCACAGGAATAGCAACTTTCCCTGCCTTAAGTAAATCATTCAATTTCTTAGACAAAGCAGCTGAAGTCTTTGGACCAAAATAACCTGCACCCAAAGCCAATTTATTAGAAACAATATTGTTATCTTTTTGGAAAGCGTACACAGCATTGGAAGTAGATGTATCATAAGAACCACTTTCTTTTACAGTATAGCCAGCAACCTTCAGTAGTTTCTGAAGTTTCGTGATGTTATCAGCGTCTGTATCGTCAGGGCCTAGGTTTATTTTTGGAGATAGGTCTTCTTTTCTATTAAAAATAACATCCTCCAAACTTTCTCTGGTTTGTGAGCCAAAGTGCCCAGCACCAAGATCAGCTATGCTTTGAACCAAACCTTTGTCCTTTTGGAATAAATAAATAGCCATTCTGGTTTCATCTCCAAAATAACCATCAGCCTTTCCTTCATAATAACCAAGTTGCTTTAGATATTTTTGAAGTTCTTCTACATCATCACTATCGTCCAAATACCACAAATCTTCCTTGAACAATCGAGTTCGTTCAGGGGTCTTGGCTTCGTAATATTCAGGTATATAATAGTAGTCTTGAGATTCTTTCTCCCCACTAGAGTAACCAGGTATACTTACCTGTTCAACGATATTGTTATCTATGCCATGAATAGTTACATTCACAGTCCTAACGCCCCAATTCAAAGCTCTTGAGAGTCCATTGTCTCCATATCCAAGCCATACATCTAATCGATCATGAGCCATATTACGTTCTCCAGCTTGTACGATAGCACCACCTCTGTCGTGCACAGATGTCATTCCAAGCCCTGGAATCTGCATCTTTGTCCCAAAGTTGTATTTCTTTGGAGCAGCGATCATACCCGGGAATACAGGCGTTCCATCCGCACCGTTCGTTCCTCGACCATTTAACCTGATATCACCCTGATAAGATCCAGTTACATAATGCAACTGACCTGGAAGGGGAGAGTAGTACGCAGTAATTATAAAGGTATGTTCGTATGGGTATTCGCTTACTTTTGCATACGCCACATTATCCCTGATTATTCTTGCCTGCACAGGCACATCTACCAACGAGAAATTAAAAAAGTAGGTAGATATGGTCGCAATGGTCAATAAAGACTTAGTAATATTTTTCATGTTTGTTTTTGATTTTTGATTTTCAGAAAATTATACCACAAAAACACCCCTAACGCTAAGCGCGAGAGGTTGCCGAATATACTGAATATTGCCTAATTATGCAATAGAAAGTCAGATTCAGTACAGCGAATGTGGCAGACTACTCAGTTGTACTCTCCCTTAATAGCTTTGCAGCGAGAGCATAAACGAACGTTCCAACCAAACTTGCATTGTCTTTTACGGCATCGGCTCCATCACCGCTTACATTCAACTCAGAAAATACAAGCTCTACACGAGAACCTTCAAGCCCAGTGTTTATTGCTTCTAGAAACTGTGGATTTTTTGTGATAAGACTTCCATCAACAAAAAGAACAACGTCTTGATCAATATCCATAGTAATTCCTTTCAGCATATTTACAGCATAGTAAACACTTCTATCTACAAATTTCCTTGCCAAAACCTTAAGGAAAACACGATCATATTCATCAACACTTTCAGGTAACTCCAATTCATTGCCATAAGCTAAATCAAAAATTAACTTTCCAGCAGCCTTATTTGATAGTTTTTGCAGCTCAATAGAAGTGGCATTGTCAGCTCCAAACAACTCAGAAACTGCAAATTTAAACGTGTCGCCCATCTTGGAACCAGCAACTAGGTGATCAATCGTCACGGTCTTTTCTGCCGTTGGTTGCTCTTTATCAAGATAAGATGGTTTAAATCTAGAATAATCGCCAAATTCTGTCACCCACCCATCTAAGTAGGAATTTGCCCCAGTCCCGATTATAAGTGAGCCACGAAGTTTATCCGCATACTCTCTAGATAGCTCAAAATAAGCACAACGAGCGGTGACGGTATCGTTAGGAGAAATAGCCATATGTATGTCTTCTTTTGCGGCAATTCCATGCTCACCAACAAAAGTTCCCAATGAATCTTCAACTTTAGTTGATCCATCTGTTAGCTCTGGACAAGTGTATTTACCAGGACGTAGGCACCCATCTTCTACCGGATGAGCAATGGTAGATCCCAAATCCAACTTTCCATCTTCTACAGCCTTCTTGAAAATTTCAAAAGAACCCTCTGGCAAAACCGCTTGCCAAAAATCTTCACCCTTCTCATAAGGCAGATCTTCAAACTCTTTAAACCCAAGCATTCCAACATCTATATCACCAGTCCCGGAGATTCTTGCTTCACCTGCAATTATGTTTGTTCCTCCTATTGAAAGTGCGGCAACAGCAACATATGTTTCTTGGGTATGCCTTTGCAAAGCTTCCAAATGACCCTCTATATCCACCTCAAAAGGAACGACTCCATGCTCAGCACGACCCTCTCGATAATCTTCTGCTATCATCTCTGGAGTGACTGTATGATCAATAAAATCAGCATTTAAAGCAAATAAACCTTTTAAAATTTTCAACCCTGTTTCACTTCTAATTTTAGACACATCGCCTCCACTTGCTTCAACATCTTTCAAACTTTCCAAGATCTGTGAAACCTCTGCTCCAGAAAAAGAAACTCCATCATCCACAAGAGCATCGACAATAGCATCACCTTCCGCATCCCAATCTAAATTACCCATACAATAAAATTAAAAAATGGAGATAAACCTAGCAAAAAACCAGAGCTTACACAACCACATCTCAAACCACTATAGGCATTTATTTAAAAGGGAGGGACTTAATATTTACGAAAATTTCGTTTAGCTTTTAAGGGGTCATGACCCCTTAAAACTAGTTCGACGAACATGTTCGGAGGACTAGCCTGCTAAACAATTAGAGGAAATATTAATCACTCCCTTTCTATATGTCCGCCCCAATCCTCCTAATAATCTCCTTCTCAACAAAGTCACGATCTCGACCATACTTAAGCCTAGAGAGTTGTTTGTAGGCCTCTGCAGCTTGTTTGTCACCTTCTTCAGTATAAGGATTGATAGGTACGACACTGAACGGGCGACTAGGTTGCGTATCGATAGATAATTTCATCACAGATTTGTACTTATCTATATTGATAAGATCTTGTTCACTGAAAACCGGAGCCATTTCCTTAGCCATATGTTCAGCATCTTGGGCACCAATTTTATAAGACATCATTGTTCCGATATTACCAAATACAGCGTCTTTTACCTTAGATTGTCCTTGTTTCATTCCACCCTTATCATCTTCGAGCTGAGCCAAGTACTGATGGGCAATGACCAATCCCAAACGATATTTCCTGGCCTCTGACAGGATTGATTCAATACTTTCTGTAACGTAGTTTTGGAACTCATCGATGTATAGGAAGAAGTCTCTTCTTTGATCTTTTGCAACATCCTGACGTTTCATCGCTGCCATTTGAATTTTCTGAACTATAATCAAACCAAGAAGTTTCGAATTAATTTCACCGACAGAACCTTTCGAAAGATTCATAAGCAAGATTTTACCCTCCTGCATGACATCGAAGAAATTAAAGGCACTCTTCGTCTGACCGATGATATTACGCATCATCGTATTCGAAATAAATTGCCCGAATTTAGCGGCAAAATAGGGGATCATCTCTTGTTTTTCTCGTTGTCCAGTCTGAGCCATCTGATGTTCCCAGAAGCTCCTTACAATAGGATTAGTCACATGTTTAGTTTTTGTTTTCTGAAACTCCTCATCGGTAAATAGACGTACGATATCAGTAAGAGCAGCACCGTTAGGATCTGACATCAAAGTCAGACAACCATTACGGAAGTAATCCTGGATACGTGGCCCAAACACCTCTTCATTAAACAATTTGATCATGATATTCATGGCCTCCAAAGCCACCAATTCTTTTTCCTCCCAAGTATCTCCCTCAAGAAGATTGATTCCAAGAGGACGATCCATGTCCGATGGATTGAAGTATATGACGTCGTCAGCACGCTCACGAGGTATAAAAGGTAGAATATCTTCAACCAAAGACCCATGAGGATCAATCACGCACAACCCTTTACCCTCCTTCAAATCTTGTCGAATCATCACCTGCAAAACAGACGATTTACCAGTACCAGTCTGTCCAATAACATAAAAATGTCTAAACCTATCCTCATTCTTAATCCGAACTTCTTTCTTTTCCCCACGATTCACATTGTGACCGATCAAAAGCCCTTCGCTAGGCAAATTTGCCGGAGCAGCAGAAATTTTATAATTCTGCCAAGCAATATTTGAAGCACTATTAAACCTTATATTCGGCAGATGATATATGCTCGCCAGCTCTTCACTACACAAAACATTTTTTCTAAACAGTAGCAAAGTCAGAAGATTCCTTCTGAAATGCCTAAAAATAAAATTCTTTATCAAAGTTTTATTGCTGTGCCAATAAGAAGTCCTGAAATTGTTGTTATTAGAAAATGAGTACTGAGCGAAAGAATTCTTGATAGCTAAAGCCGCTTCAGTAGCTCTTCTCTTAGTAGGGGCAGAGGCGAGAACTCTCACCAAAACCTCAAAACCAGGCTTAGAGTTTTTTTCTTCCATTGCTTTTACCTCATCATCAGTCACAGGAGTCGTTCTTTGGACCCCATCATTGTCTTTATTCAAAAGCCCACGCTCACCACTAAACAACAAATCAAACAACGTTCTGAACCAAGTAATAGGATTGTATATTTTGAAATCAGTCGTGGATTTATTGTGGAATTTCTTTTCTGCAATCTTTCGTCCTTTTTTCTGCCAACCATCTTTTCGAGGACGCACCATTATTTGTATAGCAGCCCCCTCATCTTTCTGTATTTTTGAAAGTGAATTGACGACTGAATTCAAAGGATCAGACGTCAGTCTCTGGTAAGTTTTTATAGGCATATAGTGATGCTTCGCCAAGTACAGGTTATGTCCTGCAACTTTCCCCTCAGGCTGAAAAATATTGTAGTCATCAGTCGTTTCAACATAAGCATCCGGATAGAAAGCAGTGAGTTGTTTCTCTATATGATCAACAAGATCACGAGGACAAACTATAAAAAATCGAACCTGCGCATCCAAAACCGCATATTCAAAAGAGAAAAAGTCTTGAGATTTCAACACTCTGTACCATCTTTCTTGGTACAAACTATGCAAAGATTCATAAAAGTGAGTCATCACACCACTAATCTCCTTAAAGTCTTTTTGTGTAGAATATCTTTCCCCCTCGACTTCTCTGTCTTCTTTGGATTCTTTTTTCGGAACCCTTACCTCAAGAAAAACCATGTCCAAAGACCTTCTCAGATTCATCTGATATCTGAAGAGTTTAACAAGAATAGACGCAGTTAGTAGCGCCCCTCCAACACTCAAAAGAATTGTTAACCAAAGACTCATAAAACTCGATTATATCAGGTTAATTATAACACAAACAGGAGGACGAGGCAATATCCGAACATTATCTTTTCTCACTTTTCAGCGCAGAAATATTAGCTTCTTTAAGCGTCTCCGTAGGTAAGAGTGAAGGCGCCTCAAGCATAAGATCTCGAGCTTGCTGATCTTTCGGGAACGGAATGACTTCTCTTATATTAGGTTCGCCTTGTATGACCATAACCAACCGATCAAGACCCCAAGCAATACCTCCGTGTGGCGGAACTCCATATTTAAATGCTTTCAAAATATGTCCAAAACGTCTTTCTGCATCTTCATCTGAAATCCCCAAAGTTGTAAATATCTTCGCTTGCAATTCAGGGTCATGGATTCTGATACTTCCACCTCCCAATTCCACACCATTCACAACAATATCATAAGACTCAGACAGAATCTTCGCAGGGTCTTCATCCAATAAATCAAGGTTGTCCAAATCAGGAGACGTAAAAGGATGATGAACACTACTTAGTTGCCCATCTTCATGGCCATACTCGAACAAAGGGAAATGGGTAACCCAACAAAAAGCGAATTCATCGTCGCTCGCCAAATCCATTTCCGAAGCAACTCTCTGACGAACAGCTCCGAGAACTTCACAAGCAGTGGACCATTTATCAGCCACAAAGAAAATGATATCTCCAGCTTTTGCTCCACATCTCTCAGCCAATTTATCCAGCTCAGGGTCTTTGAAGAATTTCGCAATAGGGGATCTATACCCATCTTTTTCTACAAATAAATACGCAAGACCTTTGGCACCAAGCTCTTTGGCATAGGCATCCAGGTCATCAATCTGTTTACGAGTGAACTCACCTCCGCCACCAACTCTCAATGCCTTCACAACACCACCATCGGCAACGGTATTTTTAAATACTCCAAATTCAGAATTTTCAACTAAGTCTGATATCTCCGACAAAGGCATGTCGTACCTGAGATCAGGTTTGTCACTACCATAAGAATTCATTGCTTCGTCAAAAGTAAGTCTCAAAAACTCCTTAGAAATCTTCTTTTTAGGTGCGAATTTCTTGAATAAATCACGAATCAATCTCTCATTCACATCAATAACATCTTCCATCTCAACAAAAGACATCTCAACATCCAACTGAGTAAACTCAGGTTGTCTGTCTCCACGCTGATCCTCATCTCTGAAACATCTCGCAATCTGAAAATATTTATCGTACCCTGCCACCATAAGAAGCTGTTTTAATTGCTGCGGGGACTGAGGGAGTACATAAAAATTTTCAGGATACAATCTAGAAGGAACTATATATTCACGACTTCCTTCAGGAGTTCCCTTAATCAAAATAGGGGTTTCGATTTCAAGGAAATCTTCTTTGTCCAAGAAATCTCTTATAAATTTAATGATACCAGAACGTTTGACGACATTGTTCTTCATCCTATCTTTACGTAGATCCAGATATCGATATTTCAACCTGATTTCTTCACCAACATCTTTGTCCTGATCAATCTCAAAAGGCAAAGCCAATGACGAACTCAAAACCTCAATATTTTTCGCAAGAACTTCAATCTCACCAGTTTCCATATTCTTATTCACCATTTCCGCAGGTCTCTCACGAACGACCCCTTCAACCTTAATAACATACTCAGATCTGCACGAATCCAAAAGATCATGGGCTTCTTTATGCTTAATCGGATCAGAAACAATCTGAACGATCCCATACCTATCCCTTAGATCTATGAAAATAACTCCACCATGATCCCTTCTCCTATGAACCCACCCTGATAAGACTACTTCTTTGGAGACCTCCTTTTTTGAAATAGAATTCAGTAAATGTGACCTATACATATAAAAAAAATTAAAGCCTTTCCACTATAATTTGAGGATATCCTTTTTGCAACGTCATTTCCCTAGAATCACATTGAGAGATTCTTCGAAATTATTATCAATTGAAACACCAAAAGGAACTTTGATCCGTCGAAGTTTATCTTCTGAAGGAATATGTATTTCAACGTGTTGTTCTCCCTTGTGTTCTGAAACCAACTGTTTGATTTTGACCAAAAGCTCCTTATCTACGTCTGATGGAAGCGCTATTACGTATGGCTTAACTTCTTCAACACCTTTTCCGACAATCTCACCACCAGCCCCAGGCTTTCCAAATACCTCTCCTTCCTTAACCTCAACTTCTGAAACATCAAAAGCTTCAATTTCAGTCACTTCAACCTCCTTCAAAAGCTCCCCGACAAAAGGAATATATCTATTTAGCTTCTCGTCCACATCATAAGCCTTCAACTCCTTGGCTTTTTCAATCATCATCTCAAGCGAAACATGCTTGATGCTATTGCAAACCACTTGATGAGAACCTCTTCTCGCATCAAATTTCCCTTCCAAAATCACAGCCCGATCCTCTACAACCAAGCTTGCTAACTGATTGTATGACTTTGGGAAAATAGCGACTTCAATCTTGGCAGAAGGATCTTCCAAAACAAAAATTGCCATATAATCCCCAGATCTAGTCAAAATTTTCCTAACACCCGAGATCAAACCCATGACTTTCACAATCTTCCCCTCATGTTTTTTCTCCAAATCCGCAAGCAGATAACATTTCTTTCTTATATATTTCTTGAGGCCATGGAGTGGGTGTTGAGAAATGTACATTCCCATATAATCCTTTTCCCATTTCAAACGTTCGAGCTGGGTTGATTCAGGAACATCCTTCAAATAAAATTCTTGCTTAACTTCTACACCCTGATCGACAAGAGCGCCGAATATATCTGTCTGACCATCCAAGTCAGAGACTTGAATGTATTTCGCATACTTATTTATTTCTTCAAAACTTTCGGCAACTCTGCTCCTATCTTTTCCAAAATCATCCAAAGCCCCACTGAAAGCCAAAGCCTGAATGACCTTTTTATTCAAAACACTGAAAGGAACTCTTCTCGCAAAATCTTCAATATCTTTGAAAGGGCCACCTTTGTCGCGAGTAGCAATAATCTCTTTCACAGGGCCTTCTCCCAAACCTTTGATAGCGGTCAAACCAAACCTGACGATTTTACTTTGAGTAACTGTGAAATTAGCAAAAGATTCATTTATAGAAGGTGGCAGCACACTTATCCCCATTTCCTCACATTTATTAATTTCTTGGACAACTTTGTCCGTGTCACCATAGTCAGCACACATAAGAGCCGTCATGAACTCAGTAGGGAAGTGAGCTTTCAAATAAGCCGTGTGATAAGCGATCAACCCGTAACAAGCAGCATGCGCTTTATTGAACCCATATCCAGCAAACGGCTCAATCACTTTTTCGAAAACCTCCTTCGCAAATTTTTCTTTATGGCCTTGGGCAACGGAACCTTCAACAAATTTCTCACACTGTTCTGCAAGCAATTTCGGAATCTTTTTACCCACCGCTTTCCTCAATATATCAGCCTCCCCCAAACTAAATCCGGCAAAGTCCCTGGCTATTTGCAGAATTTGCTCCTGATATACCGCAACACCATAAGTTCCAGCCAAAATACCCTCAAACGATTTATGTAAATATTTAATTTTTTTAGAATTGTGCTTACCTTTGATATAACTCGGGATCCACTCCATCGGCCCAGGTCTATACAAAGCTCCCATCGCAACGATATCTTCGAACTTAGTCGGTTTCAACTCCTTCAAGTACCTTCTCATTCCATCGGATTCCAACTGAAACACACCCATGGTTTCTCCAGCCTGAAGCAATTTGAAGGTCTTTTTATCCTCCATGTCGAGGTTGTTGATGTCGATCTCCACTTCCTTGGTTCTTTTTACAATTTTTTTGGTTTTATCAATGATAGTAAGGTTCTTCAATCCCAAGAAGTCCATTTTCAAAAGACCAATCTCCTCTATAGGCTTCATTGAATATTGAGTAACGACGTCATTTTCTCCACCACCAGATGCGCGTTGAAGAGGCGTGTAATTAATCAAAGGTTTCTCAGAAATTACAACAGCACAAGCATGAGTCCCAGAGTGTCGAACTGTTCCTTCAAGCTGCATAGCGAAATCCAGAAGTTTCTCAGACCTTGGATTGGTTTGATATTCGTGTTTGAACTCAGGGTCTTCTTTTACAGACACCCTCAAAGGAGAGTGCTTTCCCAAAATAGGCGCAGGGACAAGTTTTGACAACCTATCTACATCAGCATAAGGATAACCCAACGCTCTTCCAACATCTCGTATAGCTGCCTTAGGAGCCATCGTTCCAAAAGTAACAATCTGTGCAACATTTTCACGACCATATTTCTCAACAACATAATCCAAAACTTCCTGACGTCTATCATCAGCAAAATCGATATCGATATCGGGCATAGATATTCTTTCAGGATTCAAAAACCTTTCGAAAAAGAGCCCATGCTCCAACGGATCCAATTCAGTTATATTCAAAGAATACGCAACAATCGAACCCGCAGCAGACCCTCTTCCAGGCCCAACAACAATCGATTCACTTTTCGCAAACCTGATGAAATCATGAACTATCAAAAAATAAGTAGAAAACCCCATTTTCTCAATAAGCCCAAGCTCATAATCCAACCTTTCTCTATATTCTTTCGGGAACTCTTTCCCGTTAAGTCTGGCCGTCAAGCCCTCTTCACAAAGCTGTCTCAAATAAATTTTAGGGTCTTCGTTTTGGGGAGTATCAAAGGCGGGTATCAAGTCTTGGTCAAATTCAAGTTCCAGATTACACATTTCAGCAACTTTCAAAGTATTTTCCAAAGCACCAGGAATATCCTTGAAAGCAACTTCCATGTCCTTAACATCTCGAATAGAAAAGTCTCCATTGTACTTCATCCTATCATCATCAGTCACAATGTTCCCAGTCTGTATACACAGCAAAACATCATGAGCTTCGGTATCGCTTCTCCGCGGATAATGCGAATCGTTTGTAGCAACAATAGGTATATCCAATTTTTTCCCAAGCTTCACGATACCTTCGTTCGCAATTGCTTGGTCTTCAAAGAAAGGGTGATCCTGAACTTCAAGAAAGTAATTTTCTTTACCAAATATTTCTATATGTTTTTTAGCAACCTCTTCCGCCTCATCCTCATTCCCAGACAAAATCGCTCTCGGAACATTTCCTTGCAAACATCCACTCATAGCGATCAGCCCCTCACTGTGAGCCTTCAAAAGCCCATAATCCGCACGGGGTTTGTAATAAAAACCTTCCAAGTTAGCTTTCGTAACAATTTCAACCAAATTCTTGTAACCTACTGCATTTTTGGCCAACAAAGTTAAATGAAAAGGACGAACATCCACATGGGGTGTTTTATCAAACCTAGTACGTGTAGCAACATAGATTTCACAACCAATAATAGGTTTAATCCCTGCCTTCTTAGCAGCTTGATAAAACTCAACAGCACTGTGCATATTTCCATGCTCAGTCAGTGCTATAGCGGGCATGCCTAGCTCAATTGCGCGTTCGACATGTCTAGCTGGTGTCCCCAAACCATCCAGCAAACTATAGTGGGAGTGTCCGTGAAGATTTACGTAAGTCATAAAAAGCCCTATAATGCGCCCTGTAAGTATCCGAAATATACCACGTAAATATGACTGAAACAATCTTAATCAAAGTAGGGACAAACGTCTTGGCGCAAGCCGACGGAGAGCTTGATCTGGCGCAAATCGAATCTTTGGTGGACCAAATTTCCGAATTGAAAAAGCAACAAAAACATGTCGTTTTAGTAACTTCCGGCGCCATGGGAGCAGGCCTTCAACTCAACAAATTCGAGTCCATAAAAGACAAACTAATAAGACGTCAGATGCTAGCTGCCATCGGTCAAAGCAGACTAATAGAACTCTACACAAAGTATTTCAAGAAACACGGAATAACAGTAGCCCAAGCACTTCTCTCAAGATCTGATTTCTCGAACAGAGAAAAATACCTAAACATCAAACACGTCCTAACAAACTTACTGGATTCAAACATAGTTCCAATCATAAACGAAAATGACGTAGTTTCGACAGAGGAGCTAAGCTTCGGCGACAACGATATCCTTGGAGCATACACATCAGCATTAATAAAAGCCGACAAATACGTGGTCCTCACAACTGTCGACGGATTGTGCGACAAAGATCCTTCGGAAAAAGACGCTAAATTAATAGAAAAAGTAGAAAGAGTCGACGACAGAATCCTAGCGCTCTGCAGTAAATCCAAATCCTCACTAGGTATGGGAGGCATGCAATCGAAAATCGAAGCTGCAAAAATCGCAACCGAGCTAGGAATAGAAACAATAATAGCCAATGGCAAAACACAAAAAGTCCCAAACATAATCAAAGGCGAGTTCAAAGGAACAACATTCCGCCCAAGAATAAAAGAAAAAAAGAGCGTCTACTATTGGCTTATGGCCGGCGTAGACATCAACGGCCAAATCACAGTCGATAGCGGAGCCGCAAAAGCCATCGCCAATCGAAAAAGCCTTCTCATAGTAGGTATAACCTCAATAGAAGGTGCTTTCGAAAACGGAGACGGAGTCAAAGTCTTGGACGAAGAAGGGAACAAAATTGGAGTAGGCATAGTAAATTTTAGTTCCAAAGCCTTGAAAGAAGCTCTAAAAAAATCTAAAACTGAACTACAAAATCACAAAGAAATCATTCACTGTGACAATCTCAAAGTTTTTAACGACTTAGTATGAAAATAGCAATTATCGGCGGAGGAGTGATGGGAAGCATTTTCGCAAAAAACCTCACTGCAAAAGTGGTAGACCGCAACGACAAGACCCCAGAAGCCGACATATATATAATGGCAATAAAACCTCAGGATTTTCCAAAAGCAGCAAAACGACTCGAGGACACAAAAGGAAAAATCATCATCTCTATAATGGCTGGAGTTCCAATAGCAAGGATTCAAAAAGCATGTCCTGGAAACAAAATAATTAGAAGCATGCCAAACTTAGGAGCAAAGTCTGCAGCAAGCATGACCATTTGGAAATCGAAAGGAAAACTCAGTCCAAAAGAAAAATCATCAATAATAAAAATATTCAAAGCGATAGGGGAGGAGCTCGAGGTGAAATCAGAGACCCTGGTAGATGCCGCAACCGCAGTGGCAGGCTCAGGTCCAGGGTACATTTATCACATAGCAACAAACATGCAGAAGGCAGCAAAAGAACTCGGTTTCACCCAAGCTCAAGCAGAAAAGATCGTAAAGCAAACCTTCAAAGGGGCCGTCGACACATGGCAAAAATCAGACGACTCAACAGGAGAACTCGAGAAACAAGTAACCTCAAAAAAAGGAACAACAGACGCCGCAATCAAAACATTCAAAAAAGAAAAACTTCCGCAATCAATTAAAAAAGGAATGAAGGCGGCATTCAAAAGAGCCAAAGAACTTTCAAAACTATAAAACCACAAAAGCGATGATCCCAAATTTCAAAAAAGCACAAACAGCCTCTAGAAAATCGCTATCTTTGACCAAAAGAAACCAAGTTTTAAAGAACTTGATGAAGAACCTCAAGAAATCATCAAAAGAGATAGTCAAAGCAAACGCAAAAGATCTGGCAAAAATGTCGCCAACCAACTCACTATACGACAGACTCTTGCTCACGCCAGAAAGAATCGATGCAATCTGCGCAGACATAAGAACAGTAATCTCACTCCCAGACCCAACAGGTAAAACCATAGAAAAACGAGCTCTAAAAAACGGGCTAAAAATGGAGAGAAGGTCCGTCCCACTAGGAGTGGTCGGAGTTATATACGAAGCGCGCCCAAACGTCACAGTCGATGTTTTCTCGTTATGCTTCAAATCTGGCAACGCAGCGGTATTAAAGGGAGGCAGTGATGCCGAAAATTCCAACAAAGCCATAGTGAAAGTAATCAAGAAATCTCTCAGCGAAGCAGGCGTAAGCAAAGATTATCTGTATTTGATGCCATCAGATCGAAAATACGTAGAAGTCCTTCTTAAATCAGAGAAATACATAGACTTGATTATTCCACGCGGAAGCCAAAACCTAATCAGGTTTGTAAAAGAAAATTCATTAGTACCTATAATAGAAACAGGAGCGGGGATTGTTCACACATATGTAGACAACCAATTCGACCTCAAAACCGCACCAGAGGTAATCTTCAACGCAAAAACCCACAGGCCAAGTGTCTGCAACGCATTGGATTGCCTGGTTATTCACGAAAAATCCCTCCCAAAACTCCCAAAGTTAACCCAAAAACTCACAGAAAAAAACGTAACAATTTACGCAGACCCAAAAGCCTACGCAAAACTCACAAACAAGTACCCAAAGAACCTTCTCAAGAAAGCAACAAAATCACACTTCGGAAAAGAATTCCTTTCCCTGAAAATGGCGATAAAAACCGTCCGCAACTTAGACGAAGCAGTCGAACATATAAACACCTACTCATCTAGACATTCAGAAGCAATCCTTTCAAATTCTCTCAAAAACCAAGAAAGATTCATCAATGAAGTTGATGCCTCTACTGTGTATACAAATGCATCAACCAGGTTCACAGACGGCTCAGTATTCGGACTCGGCGCAGAGATAGGCATTTCTACTCAAAAACTCCATGCCCGCGGCCCATTCGCACTAGATGCACTCACAACCTATAAATGGATCCTAAGAGGGAAGGGACACTCAAGAGGATAAGTGGTGCCCGAGGAGAGACTCGAACTCTCACGGGTTTAACCCCACTGGTTCCTAAGACCAGCGCGTCTACCAGTTCCGCCACCCGGGCACAAATTTTCAAACCGGAAGAAATCTACCAAATACTCCTTAAAGAGTCAATTAAAAGAGGGGAGAGGAGATTTCTTTAACACTTTTATTCAGCTTTTAGAGCATCATGATGCTCTAAAACCACCGAGGCGTACATGTAGCCGAGGTGGTGTACCCCCTGAATAGAGTTAAAAAATCAACTCCCTCACCCTCTTTTACATAAAACACAAAAAAAGTATTTGACAAGCCTTCAAGAAGCGTGTAGACTCCACCCCCATTTAAGGAAATAACGTGCAATAACATTATTGCACAAAAATCAATTTTCTTGCTTGACACTATATTTAATTATGAATATGCTACTACAGCATTCAGCAATATAAACCAATAAGCATGTCTACAAGCAGTAAAATAAACCTCAAAGAAATCCTAAGTGAAATATTTTTAGTTCTCACAGAGAAAGAGAAAGACGTGATAACTAAACGGTTTAGTCTGGAGAACAAACCTAAGCAGACCTTAGAACAAATCGGTCAGCAGTTTTCTGTAACTAGAGAACGAATCAGACAAATCGAAAAAATCGCTATCGGAAAACTAAGAAGAACAGTACGAAACACAAGACTGAATGTAATAAGAGAACTTTCAACAGAAATATTAAAAGAAAACGGAGGAGTAATGCTTGAGGAAAAACTTGTAGCAGCAATCATTAATAAGATTGCTTCAGCTGAAGACGTAGATAAACACATCATTAGATTAGCTCTAAACATAAACACAGACGTTGAAAAAGTAGAGAAAAACAACGAACTAAGACCATTTTGGAAATTCAAAGAGGTCGATATGTCAGATGTAAACGCAGTTCTAAAACAAGGAGTAAAACTACTGAAGAAATCAAAAGAAGTTATAGAAGACCAAAAACTAGCAGCTTCAATTAAACAAGAACTAAAAGGAAAGCTTGATCACCCAGACGTAATGGTGATATCAACTCTAGCAGTAGACAACAGGGTTAAAAGAGTACCAGAAGGATTCGGTCTAATGGAATGGAGGCACATCAACCCAAAGAGTATCAGAGATAAAGCATATATCGTTCTAAAGAAAGCAGACAAACCACTTCACTTCGTGGATATAGCTAACCAAATCACAGAAGCTGGATTCGATAAAAAAGTTGTTACAGTTCAAGCCGTTCACAACGAATTGATCCGATACGATCAGTTTGTACTTGTTGGACGTGGTCTTTATGCCCTAAAAGAATGGGGTTATAGCAAAGGAACTGTCGCTGACGTTATCGAAGCTCTATTGGCAAAGAAAAGCCCAATGAGCAAGCAAGAGATTATCCAAGGAGTTTTGAAACAAAGACAAGTTAAGAAAGGTACAATCTCATTGAATCTTCAGAAAAATCCTCAATTTGTACGTGTAGGTCGTGCTGTGTACAAATTGCAGAAAGCGAAAAAATAAATATCTCATTCTACCTATGTCCGATTGCATATTTTGCAAAATCGTAGACAAAGAAATCCCAACAGAGTTTCTTTACGAAGACGAAACTTGCGTGATCTTTCCAGACATCAATCCCGCTGCAAAGACGCATCTTTTAGTTGTTCCAAAAAAACACATCCCAACAATAGCTGACCTAGAAGAAGGTGACGAAAAAATAGTAGGACACATGGTCAAAAAAGCAAAAGACATCGCAAAAGAAAAGGGCCTCACAGGCTACAAACTTCAATTCAATGTAGGAAAAGATGGGGGACAGGAAATATTCCACATCCACCTTCATCTGACTTCAACCCAAGGTTAGAATTCCATTTTCAAGCTCAGTGCGTCGCCAGGCATTGTTAGGCTTCCCATAGAGATGATATCAACACCAGTTTTGGCGTATTCCACCAAATTCTTCTCAGTGATACCTCCAGATGCCTCAACCAAAACCTGGTCAAGATATCCAGCCTCACGAACAGCATCGATCGCACTTTTGGCTTCATCAGGCTTCATATTGTCCAACAAAACACAAAGAGGCGTATCTGAAGCAAAATTAACCAAAGCTTCCGCTGCTTTCACAGCACCTTCTTTGCTTTCAACTTCAATCTCTACGAAACGTGCATCAACATTAGCCTCAGAGATCTTCTTCATAGCGTTAGAAGCGCTGCCGCCAAGAACATCGAGGTGATTATCTTTCACCATCACCGCATCACTTAAATTCAATCTATGGGTTCCGCCACCGCCAAGAACACAGGCTTTCTTATCCAACCATCCCCACAAAGTCTTTCTAGTGGGAGTGAGCAAAACATCATCACCAACCATATCAACATATCGACGAGTCAAAGTAGCAACGCCACTCATTCTCATCAACAAATTCAACACAACACGTTCAACTTTCAAAATATCTCGAACATCAGCAGTAATTTCACAAACAATATCACCACTAGAAACCTTGTCTCCATCTTCTTTCAAAAATTTTAATTCAAAATTACCAACCCTAGGTCGAAACCTCGGATCACTATCGACCAAGAAATACTTAACTTCTTCAAGTCCAGCCACAACACCATCCTCTTCCACAACAACACGAGCAGTTTTCATTCCACCATCAACAACAGAATCAGTAGTTATATCACCACTTTCCCCAAGATCCTTATCCAGCTCCAGGAAAGTATATCGAAAAACCCACTGTTTATAGTCGTTCTTTGTAACAGTCAAAAAATCTTTCGCATTATGTGTGAAGTGCCTGAGAGCCACTCTGTCCATAGGGATTTGATTACATAACACCGTGCACAAACCTGAGCCAAAAAGTCCGCGTCGTATTCAAAACAGCCTTAGCAAGAGAAATAATTATATCTTTAAGATCACGTATTTTTTTAACAATATTGTTTAATTCAAATGCATTCACAGAACCAGGACGTGTAACAATACGACGAGCCCTTCTATGCAAATATCGAATCTCTTTATTTATCTCTCTCTTAATTTGGGATTTCATCGCTTTCTCTGATGGAGCTTTTTGAAGAAGCTCAGCTTTGATTTGAGCAGGAGTCATCGCTTTTTTATTTGAGCTACTCCGAGATCCTCCAGAGTAACCTTCCTTTTTTGATTGCATGATCTCAGAAACTTCTCCAGCAACTTCAGCAGATTCTGCAGCTCCAACATATTCATTAGCTTTAGAAACTGGAACATCAAGAGTTTCCTGATTTATTTGGTCAGGATATCTTTGTGTTTCTTTACGAATTGGCTCCTTTTCACGAGGAGAATCAGGCGCCACCGATGCTTTAGTATTATCTCCACTCATACCTTAATTATAAAGAAAAAACGGGCAACTGTCAATCAACCTTTGGATTGAAAAACGGTCCGACTTAATATAAACTTTCAACCATGAAAAAGCAACTCCCCAAAACATATAACGCGCAAAAATACGAAGACTCTATTTATAAAAAATGGGAAGATTCGGGCTTATTTTCACCGGAGATGAAGAAGGGCAAAAAACCTTTCGTAATATCAATGCCGCCACCCAATGCAACAGGCCAGTTACATCTCGGTCATGCAAGCATGTTGGCACTACAGGACATCATGACCCGGTACCACAGAATGAAAGGCGACCCCTCATTGTGGCTTCCTGGCACAGATCACGCAGCTATCGCAACACAAAACAAAGTTGAACAACTCCTCGCAAAAAAAGGCGTTTCACGCCACGACCTAGGGCGCACAAAATTCCTGCAAGAAGTAAAAGACTTCGTGGAAGATTCAAGAGGCACAATCCGAAACCAAATCCGTAAAATGGGAAGCTCATGCGACTGGAACAGAGAACGATACACTCTAGACCCAGGACTTTCAAAAGCAGTGAATACAGTATTCGAAATGATGTACAAAGACGGCCTGATCTACAAAGGGGACAGAATTGTAAATTGGTGCCCACGATGCAACTCAACACTCGCAGACGACGAAGTCGACTACAAAGATACAAAAGGAAAATTATACTGGATCAAATACGGACCTTTTGTCTTAGCCACAACCAGACCAGAGACAAAACTCGGAGATACAGCTGTAGCCGTTCATCCAAAAGACAAAAGATACAAAGATATGATCGGCAAGAAATACATGATCCCTGGAGTGCTAGGTGATTTTGAAGTAACAGTGGTCGCAGACAGAGAAGTAGACCCAGAATTTGGTTCAGGTGCAGTAAAAGTAACTCCATCGCATAGTTTCGCAGATTTCGAAATAGCACAAAGAAACAACATAAAAGGAAAAAAGATTATAAACGAAGAAGGACGCATGATGGAAAACTGTGGGAAATACGCAGGCTTAACAACAGAAGAATGCCGAAAAGCCATAGCCAACGACATGGACAAGATGGGCCTGATGGAAAAAATAGAAGATTACGACCACAAACTCTCAGTTTGCTACAGATGTGGCACAACAATAGAACCACTCACCTCAAAACAATGGTTTGTAGACGTTAATAAAAAATGCAAAAGACTCAAAGGCAAATCCCTAAAAGAGAAATCCTTAGAAGTAGTCAAAGACGGATCTATCAAGATAGTTCCAGAAAGATTCAACAAAACATACTTCCATTGGATGGAAAACCTAAGAGATTGGTGCATCTCAAGACAAATTTGGTGGGGACATAGAATACCAGTTTGGTACTGCAAAGATTGCGGAGAAGAACACGTAGGCGAAGAAAAACCAGGCAAATGCAACAAATGCAAACACAACGAATTCAAACAAGATCCAGATACATTGGACACATGGTTCTCTTCAGGACTATGGACTTTCTCAACTCTCGGATGGCCTGACAAAACAGAAGACTTTAAATACTTCCATCCAACAAGCGTGATGGAGACAGGGTACGACATCTTATTTTTCTGGGTAGCAAGAATGATCCTTATGACAACATACGCTACAGACGAAGTCCCTTTCGAAACGGTTTATCTTCACGGACTTATCCGCGACAAGAATGGAGAAAAAATGAGTAAATCAAAACCGGAGACATGTATCGACCCTCTCGACATGATAAAGAAATACGGCACAGACGCCTTGAGACTAAGCATGATAATAGGAGGAACCCCAGGAAACGACATCCGTCTATATGAAGAAAAAATAGCCGGATACAGAAACTTCATAAACAAAATCTGGAACTCATCAAGATTTGCAGTGATGAATCTCTCAGAGGAAGATTTGGCTCACAAATTTGATCCTAAAACAGATATCAAGACAACCATGGACAAATGGATGATTCACAGACTAAACATGTTAGTAAAAAGAACCACAGAAAACATAGAAAAATACAGATTCTCAGACGCAGGATCTGATATCTACGATGTTTTCTGGACACATTTCTGTGATTGGTACCTGGAACTATCAAAAGGGGACTTCAAAAATCCAGTAGTACTGAAATATTCTCTAGAAATATTTTTGAAGCTCATGCACCCATTCATCCCGTTTGTAACAGAGGTCATATGGAAAGAGCTTGGGAACAAGACAATGCTACTTGCAGAAACTTTCCCAGAATACGACGAAAAACTGAAATACACCAAGCACGAAAGATGGATGGAAAGAGTAACCATGATTATTTCTGAAATAAGGAAAGCAAGAGCAGAAGTAGGCGTAGAACCAGCGAAAAAAATCAAAGCTATAATTTATTCAAAAGAACCATCATTCATACTAGAACAAGCAGAACCGATCTCTAGAATGGCTCGCCTAGACGAACTCACGGTAGAAAAGGACGGTCAAAAAATCAAAAAAGCAAAACACATCATCCTTCCAGGAATAGAAATTTATTTGCCACTAGAAGACATGATCGACGCTGACAAAGAAAAAGACCGTATCAAAAAAGAAATAGACAATCTAAAAACTTACACAAAAGGCCTCAAGACCAAGCTTTCCAACAAAGGTTTTGTAAACAATGCCCCTCCAGCACTCATTGACCAAGAAAAAATGAAACTGGAAGAGGCCGAGACAAAGCTCACAAAACTCCAAAAAGAGGTTAAGGACCTTTAAAAACATCCCGTTTTAAGGTATAATAATGTGATGGATAACACAGCATTTTTTGATCAGCTCAAACGAAACATTCAAAACCTATTGGTTGAAAATAGGCTGAATGAGGCGTATTTGAAATGCAATGAAATTTTGCAAAAATATCCAAACAACAAAGACTTCAGAAATCTGAAGGACGCCATTTCCGCAAAGCTTTACGAGGAAAATAAAGACAAGGTCAAACAAGGATTTAAAGAAGTAAAAAAGCTTATAAAAAGCAAAGAAGAGGAAAAAGCCCTAAGGCGGATGAAAGAACTTCTAGAGATGGCACCAAACAACATAAAGTTAAAAAAGCTTTACCTAAAAACCCAAGAACAATACAAGCAAAAATTCTCAAAACTAGAATCAGAATTCCTGGGGAAAGAGAAAAAGACTTTAAGTAAACTAATAGAAAAAGGAACAGAAGACGAACTTCTGACAGAAATAGATAAGCTCGAGATGAATTACGGCAAAAACAAAAAAATCAGAGCATTGGCGGAGAAAACAAAAGAAGAATACATACAAAAACAGATCTTCAACAAACATGACCTGTTGAAATCAACCAAATTCGAAGAGATAAAAGAATTCCTCGATCATTTGAAAAACATAAAAAAAGAATCGCCAACAATCTGCAAAATCGAAGCAATCATAAGTAAAAGAAAAATAGGAAGCCAGATGGAAAACATCGAGGACTACATCTACAGCGGAAACTACAACATCAACACATTGATGAAGCTCAAGAAATACGATGAAGCTGCCCAAGCAGCAACAGAGATCCTACAAGCTCATCCAGGCAACAAAGAGGCTAAAAAGATCCTAAAGAAAGCGAACAAACAATCTTTCTTCAAACACAGAAAAGCAGCTGTAAAAACAGTTGCCTCTAAATTCCCAGCACTAAAAACAGATCTCAAAGCTCATCCAGAAAACTACGTGAGGATATAGCTCCTATTTCTTCAATTTATACTGCTTTCGACCAACACGCTCAAACCTAGCGTTATTTTTGAGAGCAAGAACAATAGTGATTTCTTTCACTTTTCTTTGCTTCAAAACTTCGCTGATGATTTGGTCTTGGCTCAATTCTTTCTTCTCTTGCAGTATTTTGATGACAACATCGGCAACAGTTCCTTTCTCGTAACCCCATTCTCCAAGCGCATAAATACCACGTCCGATCAATACAAACTGTTTATGACGAATTAATTCGTTGTGAACTGCCTGAACATTAACCTTTCTATTATCGAAATTGCGTGAAGAAATTCTCTCAGCAATCTCAACAAAGTGCATAGGTTTTTTCTCAGTTCGAAGGATGAAGAAAATCTTGTCCCTTAGAGTTCTAGGATGGATGTGTCTCCATTCGTACAAACCTACTTTGTCCATATCTACAACCTTCAGTCTCTTGTCGATTCCCATTAGGGATTTGAAAAGCTTTCCGTTCAATTTGAATTCTTTCAAAGTAGCCGAAAGATCTCTTTCCAATCTAGATATAGGTTTGATGTCACCATATTTGTGTAATTGATTCACAGTTTTTGAAGCAGCATTTCTCAAAGAATAATCAGAGATGCCTTTGCTTTTGATGTAAGGGTAGAAATCTATTGTGTTGCCAACTCTTTCCAAATCGTCATGCAAAGAAAGGGCAAGTCTAACCGCATTAACATCGACATTTGAATTGTCCGCAACCGCAGAAGCTTCCAATAATTTCTCAACTAACAAGTCCTCTTTGCTAACTCCACCACACTCATCAAGAATAACGTCAGAGAACGCATGTACATGAGTAAGAGCTGTATTGAAAACGTTTCTTTTCATCTTTGCCAAAGCATTTTTTTCAATCTGACGTATCCTTTCTCTAGTCACAGAAAAATCTTTACCAATCTCCTCAAGGGTATGTTTACGCGTGCTGTCCAGGTTAAATCTTTTAACAATTACAGTTTTTTCCTTCTCAGAAAGAAGCAAAAGTAAATTCTGAACTACAGAATCGAGGTCCATCAATGTAGACGCCAACTCAGGTGGCGAAGAGGGAGTTGTGGTATTCATAGGAAAGGAGATAAGGGATATCAACGACCGAATTATAAGAAAGTTTTGCCTATTTGGCAAAAAAAACGTCTTGTTAGAATTTACAAATTGGCTTGTTGTTTCTAAATTCTATCGCTCATATGGTTACTCGAAAATATACCCAACGCACGGAATTGTTTTTATTGGATCGAAAAACAAACGGTTTCTCAGTTTTTTACGAAGTCTGCTCACGTGAACCTCTATAGTCGCTGTCGAGCCAAGCAAATTTCTATCCCAAACTGATTCCAAAATATCAACTTTTGACACAACCTTCCCCTGATTTGAAAGTAAAAATTCCAAAAGTAAAAATTCTTTATTCACCAAATCCATCTGAGGATCACCATCGATATAAAGTTGCCTAGAAGAATGATCTAGTTTCAAAGTCTTGCGATTCACCTGACAGGTCAAAGTCGGAGGACTCACAACACTCAGGCCTCTCTTATACAAAAAAACAATCTGACGATAATTAAAAGGAGATAAAAAAATAGGAGTATCTACATACTCCTTCAACTCATTCACAATCTTTAGATTCTCCGTGTTAACAAGAATAAACACATTCTTGTCTGGGCTCAGGTCCTTGAATCGTTTACAAAAATCTATGTGATAGTCCTCTGGATCATTGAGATAAATCAAAAAACCATCGTTGTACAAAAAGTTGTTAACAGAGTCATTAGCGAAATCAGCTTTGTATATCAATGTTTTCAAATGGGAATTGTGCAAACCCCTTTGGACCGACAAAGCAGACACATAATCTGAGGCAATAATCGCGGATAACATGCCCCAAATACTGACCGAAAAAAATCAAAAAACAATCACCTTGCCTAAGAGTGCTTTGTTAACAGGGCAGAAACGAGAAAAAAAGTGTTGTTGAATAAAAAACAACAGCCATATAAACTATAACCAATTTAATATCTAACACCCAAACCATGGCAGACGACAACAAAGACAATAAAAAGAAAGAATATTTAATGAAAATCGCAGAGGCTACGGAAAACGGAGTCTTTTCTAACGCTGTATCAGTCAACATGACAGGCAACGAATGTACGATCGATTTTGGCTACACACTTCCAAACACAGAGAAGCCTACAATCAAAATTACAAGCAGGGTTCACATGACACACCCAACAGCAGAATCACTTCTGAAAGTCTTATCAAACGCAATCTTGGATTTTAAAAATAAAAAAGAGCAAAAACAATGAAAGCAGTAATACAAAGAGTAAATAAAGGTTCATGCACAGTAGAAGACAAAGTCACAGGCAAAATTGCCACAGGCTTAGTCATCTTACTTGGTATAACTCAAAATGACACAGAAGCTGAAGTCAAAAAACTCTCAGAAAAGATTCTCAACTTAAGAATCTTCGCAAACGAAGATAAGCATTTTGAACAATCGTTACTAGAAACAAAAGGTGAAGCGCTTGTCATATCTCAATTCACTTTATACGCAGAGACAAAAAAAGGACGTCGTCCTGATTTCAACAAAGCTGCAAAACCAGAAGTAGCAAAACCGCTTTATGAAAAATTTATAGAAGAACTCCGAAACCAAGGCGTCAAGACGCAAGAAGGGGTTTTCGGTGCAATGATGAATATAGAACTGGTAAATTCTGGCCCAGTCACTATAATCATAGACACAAATTCACTTTAATCAAAAAAATATGGCTGAACAAAACCTAATGGAAAAAGTAGTAGCACTATGTAAGCGCAGAGGATTCATATATCCAGGCTCAGAAATATACGGCGGACTTGCAAACACATGGGATTACGCGCCATACGGAACTCTTCTGAAAAACAATCTAAAAAAATCTTGGTGGAAAACCTTCGTTCAAAGTAGACGCGACATGGTTGGCCTCGACTCAGGAATCTTACTCAACCCAACTGTTTGGGAAGCATCAGGACACTTGGAGTCTTTCTCAGATCCACTAATGGACTGCAAAGACTGTAAAGAAAGAGTACGTGGTGACAAGATCATCGAAGAAGCCCTAGGCGTAGAAGCTGCCGCAGGAAAATCTTTGAAAGAAATTGCAGAAATCATAAAGAAAGAAAACTTGAAATGTCCAAAATGTGGCAAATGCAACTTCACAGAAGCACGATCATTCAACCTAATGTTCAAAACACACCAAGGCGTGATCGAAGAAGAAAGCACTCCGGTCTACCTACGTCCAGAAACAGCACAAGGAATCTTCATAAACTTCAAGAACGTAGTACAAACATGTCGTCAAAAAGTCCCATTCGGAATAGGACAAATAGGTAAAGCATTCCGAAACGAAATCACTCCAGGAAATTTTACATACCGAACTCGAGAATTCGAACAAATGGAAATCGAATACTTCGTAAACCCAGACGACAAAAAAGCATCTAAAAAAATCTTCGAAGATTTCAAAAAGGACGCTTTCAACTGGTACACAGAAACTCTAGGTGTGAAAAAGGACAACCTAAGATTCCGAGAACATGACAAAGACGAGCTCAGCCACTACTCATCATTAACAATGGACATCGAGTACAAATTCCCATTCGGTTGGGGAGAGTTGATGGGATTGGCAGACAGAGGACAGTTCGACCTCACACAACACGAGAAATTTTCAGGAGAAAAACTCGAATACCAAGATCCACAAACAAACGAGAAATATCTGCCAGCAGTAATAGAACCATCATTTGGTGTAGAAAGATCTATGCTCACAATACTTCTCGACGCATACGATGAAGAAAAAATAGGTGACGAAGAGAGAGTAGTGATGAGATTTGCTCCAAGCATAGCTCCAGTAAAAGTTGCAATACTACCATTGGTCAAGAAACCAGAACTTCAAAAAGTAGCCGACAAAATATTCGAAACACTCCAAGAAAACCACAATGTTGAATACGACGAATCAGGAACCATTGGAAAAAGATACCGTCGTCAGGACGAAATAGGTACTCCTTACTGTGTAACAGTTGATTTCGACGGTCTCGAGGATGGCACAGTCACAATCAGGCATAGAGATTCGATGGAGCAGGAAAGAGTGAAAATCGAGAAACTGGAAGAATTGATTGGTTAATTCTTAGTATATTAATAAGCGCCCAGGATTGCTTTCCGGGCGCTTTTTTGGTATAATAACAGGATAGATTTGAATAAAAACAGAGACAAATGCTCAGCGAAATAGGCAATTTCATAACAACACACCCGATCTGGTTCAGCTTGATCGTACTTGGAGTTATTTTTCTACCTCCATATACCGTAAGAATCCTGAGAAGACTCTACAAGATTAGTGAAGCA
Organism: Candidatus Peregrinibacteria bacterium; assembly: GCA_018655275.1. Taxonomy (GTDB): domain Bacteria; phylum Patescibacteriota; class Gracilibacteria; order UBA1369; family LOWO2-01-FULL-3; genus JABIJZ01. The sequence continues at coordinate 28,869 of JABIJZ010000008.1, forward strand.
AGACACAGAACATTCATGAAAGTAACAATGCCTCGAGAAGATTCGCCAAAAGACAAGGATAAAGCTGTCGAAAAAGATTTCCGAGAAAAAATAGCAATAATGGCTCAATTCTACAGAAACCTCGAAGAAACCAGAGAAATGAACCTTTGGAACATAATTAAAACAAGGCTTCTAAAAAGCAATACATTCAGTTTTGAGTTGGTTTTGGAAAACAAACTGGTGAATTTTTATATAAGTTCCCCAAAATATTACGCAGAAATTCTGGAAAAACAGGTCACCTCATACTACCCAGACGCTGAGGTAACACCTGTAGATAAATACGTAGCATTCCCTGAGGGCAACAAAATGAAAGGGTATTACGCTTTCTTGGCAAAACCGTTCTGGTTCCCTATAAAAACATTCAAAAAGATCGAGAACGATCCATTGAACGACCTTACAAACATTTTCTCAAACATGAAAGATGAGGAGACAGCAGCCTTCCAAATAGTAATTTCTCCAAAAGGAGATGCGTGGAGAAAAAAAGGTGAAAAACAAGGGTCACTATATTTCAAAGGAGGAAAGTCGGGAGGAATATCTTCAATTCCAGTAATAGGAAGTATATACGCATTTCTTTCAGGAATAATTTGGGGGTATGAAAGTTACAAAAAAAACACCCCGAAAGAAGGTGCAGGAGAAGGCTACGTTAGAATGCTTCAAACAAAAGAAGAGGTCGCAAAATCAATAGGTGAGAAATCACAGCAAGCAGGGTTCGACACAGTCATCCGAGTCCTTGCCACGGCAAAAGAAGAAAAACGTGCGGAAGAAATTGCAAACCACATGATCGTTGGCTTGAATCTATTCAAAGACCCCTCAATGAACTATTTTCAGACAAGAAGAATCATTGTGCCAGATGTCTTGAACGACAAACTGTTTAAAAAGAATTTCGAATATAGATTCTTGAGTCCGGGTTTTCTGCCGTTTTTTAACGAAAAGAAATCAACAATGGCTGAAGAGGAACTAGCATCGCTATTCCATTTCCCAAACAGTAAATATAACAAAACTCCAACAATCAACTGGCTACTTTACAAAATCTTGCCAGCTCCAAACAACGTCCCCACAGAAGGGATATTGTTGGGAAACAACGCATACAGAGGGAAAGAGACTCCTGTTCATTTCTTGGACAAAGACAGAACACGTCATCACTACATAATTGGTAAATCAGGTACAGGTAAATCGAACTTTATATCATTCATGGCACGCCAAGACATCCAGGATGGGAAAGGTGTGTGTGTGATCGATCCACATGGCGATTTGGTAGAAGATATTCTTCAATACGTGCCGAAAGAAAGAGCCAAGGACGTAATCATATTCGATCCGTCTGACACAGAGAGGCCTATGGCTTTGAATATACTTGAAGCAGACACTTCAGACGAAATGGACCTCGTGTCCAGTCAGGCCACAGAAATATTCATCAAACTGTTTGGGGACGAAATCTTCGGACCGCGAATTCAGCATTATTTCAGAAACGCATGTCTGACATTGATGGAAGACAAGGAGGAGGGAGCAACATTGATCGATGTGCCTCGAATGTTCGTGGATGAAAACTTCATGAAATACAAGGTGAAGAAGGTTACAAATCCAGTCGTAAAATCATTCTGGATGCACGAATACGCAAACACAGGTGCTCGCGAAAGAGAAGAAATGATCCCATATTTTAGTTCAAAATTCGGACCATTTATTACGAACATGATTATGCGTAATACTATTGGCCAACCAAAATCAGCCTTCAACTTCAGAGAAATAATGGATGAGGGAAAGATCCTATTGGTTAAATTATCAAAAGGTAAGATCGGAGATCTAAACACCCAGCTACTTGGATTGGTAATGGTTGCTCGTATCCAAATGGCAGCGATGAGTCGTGCCGACATCCCCGAGAAAGATCGTAGAGACTTCTACTTGTATGTGGATGAGTTTCAAAACTTTGCTACAGAGAGCTTTTGTTCAATATTGTCTGAGGCTCGTAAGTATCATTTGGCCTTAATAATGGCCCACCAATACATAAACCAGCTGGTGACATCAAAATACGGAAACAGTTCTACTCAAATCAGAGATGCTGTATTTGGTAACGTCGGATCGTTGAGCGCATTTAAAGTAGGTGCAGACGACGCAGAATACCTGGCAAAGGAATTCGCCCCAGTATTAACCGAACAAGACATCATCGGAATCGCAAACTACAAACAGTACATGAAATTGAACATCAAGAACGCAACTTCAAGACCTTTCTCAATGAACACAATTTACTCAACAGAAGGCGCAAGTCCAAAAGTGGCCAAGATAGTAAAAGAATACTCGAGAATGAAACACGGTCGAAAGAAAGAATTCGTAGACCAAGAAATCTCAGGAAGAGTAGGCATAGACCTAGATTCAGACCCGATAGATTCAAGCAAACTTCCAGGAATGCCAGACCAAGCCAAAACAGACAACCCAATGGCAAAAATCCTCAAAGGAGGTGGAGGCAAAGCATAAAAGCTCTCTTACCACCAAACCTTTTTGATCTTCAAGGCATAAGCGATCAAATTCGCAAGAGTGCTTAGTAAACCTGAAACAACCACGATCACAGCCATAAACCCAAGGTCCAAGTCCACAACAATAGAAGACAACAACAAAGCTCCAACAGGGAAATCTATTTGATCAAAAACAGGCAAAGCCCCCCCAGAACGAACACCCAACTGCCTCTTTAAAAAACTCTCAATACTGTCCCCAAACAAAGCTCCAAATCCAAGCAAAAATCCCAAAGTAAAAGAGAAATAAAAAGAATAATCTCCAATCAAACTATGCTGCACAATGGCAGTCAAAATTCCACCCGTAGTCCCAACCATAAATCCTTTTACCGTTTTGTGATCACCAAAGATCCTTTTGCCAAAAGCTTTATGCCCCAAATCAACAGGCCCATCCAAAACACGCCCCATCTTTACGTGAGAGAAAAGCGGCGGAAGCAGATTCGCAACATAAGCAGGAAGCATAAACCAAATGACTTGTAGGAGGAGGTCGATCATAGTCAGATTATAGCACAATCCACATCAGACCAACTCCTTCCAGGTTTATAAGAAGCAAACACCTCTTTACCAGCGACATCGGACGCTTTGAATTTAGGTAGTTTTACATAATGAGTTATGCCAGATTCACCAGGAGCAAGTTCCAAAGAATCAAAAACCTTAACGTGAGTAGCAAGCAAAAGACGAATCATCTCATGAGAGGCAAGATGTTGGGGAATTCTAGCTCCACCAGAAATCCTAAAATCAGAAATATTCGCGATCCTACCTCTGACATCACTTCCCAGAGAAAAAATCTTTCCCAATAATTCAATATCGGAACCTTCGTTATCAGTAATACCACGCGCAGCAAGACTTATATCAACAGTATCCGGAACAAAAAGACCTCCTTCTTTCAAAAATTGCCGCAAATTATACTCAACCGCGACCTGAGGTTCATGAAAAAGACCAGCATCCATCACCTCAGAAACAATCATGTGAAATTGCTTACCTGGATTGTATTTAGTCAAATCCTTCTGATTTAACCCACTTAGATACTTACGAACTCCAAATTTTACAGCAAGAGACTCAGCGATAACTAAAGAAGAAGGATGGTAGTCCACAATTTCGACATCAACCTCATCTTTGGGAAACCTCCTAAGCACTGGATAGAACAAGGTAGCATATGGACCAGAGCCTCCATACAAAACATCCAACTTCTCGCCAGGAAAAACCTTCTTTAAATGCAAAAGCCCGTTGTAAGCCGCTCTTATAAATTTTACAGCTCGCTCGGGATCTCTAAGGCATTCCACAGCGCCCTCCGGGCTAATTGGACGACCGAAATCTGTTTTTTCAGGATCATTATAACGAAAAGAGTCATCACAGATTTTAGCAGCTTTATGGCATAAATCGCCATATGCCAACATAGAAGCTTCCCGATCCTCGGTAGAACTATCCGGATTGTCCAAAACAGATCTTGATATACGGTCGAGCTTTCTCCTAGTTGGGGTGGTTAAAATCATAAAATATAATGACAAATGGAGGAGATCCTACTACAAAAATCCGAATTTTACAATATAAAATAAATATGTTATAAAATACGTCCAATACTTAGTAAAAAATCGTATGTTCGGAAGTCATTACAAAGAAATGCTCAAAACCTCATGGTACTACGGAAGAGGTAACCGCGGAAAAATGGTAGTCAGCTACCTAATGTTCATAATGGCAAATTTAGTAGAAATGGCTGAACCGATAGTATTGGCACTTCTCATAAACACAGTTCAGGAAAACCCACCAGATTTGCTTGAGAAATCGTTAATGTACCTGTTGTTACTAGCTGGATTGTCATTTTTGTTCTGGGTGTTCCACGGAAACGCGAGAGTAATAGAAAGAATATTTTCATTCCACACAGTAAAGAATTTTCAGGAAAGAATGTTCAAGATGCTCTCTAGACTTCCTATCAAATGGCACAAAGACCATCACTCAGGAGACATAATGAGCAGGGTAAGAAAAGCCCACGATGGACTAGAAGAATTCACAGACAACGGATTCATGTACATCGGAACAATCGTAAAATTCGTGACATCAATCGGAGCAATAATATACCTTCTCCCAAAATACGGACTGATAGCCCTAGGACTTGGGATAGGAATCATATTCATAATGAGTAAATTCGACAAAGTCTTAGTGAAAAATTTCCACACAATTAATGAGAAAAAACACATAGCAAGCGCCACATTCAACGACTACATCTCAAACATGATGACAGTAATAACCTTGAGACTCAGCAAATTGGCCAGAAAAGAAGTCGTAAAAAAGGTCCAAAAGTACCTGCCGATTTGGAAGAAAAACGCAATATTCAACGAAGTGAAATGGTTCACAATTACAATGGCGTTAGCATCGATGAACATAATCGTACTTTTCGCATACATATTCGAAAAATCAGCCACAGAAGGCACAATATTAGTCGGTAGCTTGATAGCTCTACAACAGTACGCACACAGGTTCACAGCCGTGTTCTACAACCTTGCATGGCAGTATGAGCAAATCATCCACTTCTACACAGACGTGAAGTCTACAAACCCAATCAGACACGCATACGAGAACCTTCCCAAACGATACCAAGAAGAAGTAGACCTTGGTGACTGGAAGAAAATCGAGATAAAAAACCTGTACTTCCGATACGAAGACGAAAAGAGAAACGCCCACAACCTCAGCAACATAAACTTAGAACTCGAGAAAGGTCTCAAAATAGCATTGGTAGGGGAAAGTGGCGGTGGAAAAAGCACAATGATGTCCTTACTCAGAGGGCTATATCCAGCAAACAAAGTTACGGTCAAAATCGACGACAAAAAATACGACAAACTACACATACTTTATGACTCAGTGACATTAATGCCACAGGATCCTGAGATCTTCGAAAACACAATCGAATACAACGTCACAGCAGGCATACACCACACGAAAGAAGAGGCAGAAGAAGCCTGCAGACTAGCTTGTGTCGACAACGTAATAAAGAGACTTCCGAAAGGAATGAAAACCAGCATGAAGGAAAAAGGCGTAAACCTATCAGGAGGAGAGAAACAAAGACTTGCTCTCGCAAGAGGGATCTTCGCCGCAAAAAACAGCGACATCATCCTGATGGACGAACCAACATCAAGCGTTGATTCTCAAAACGAAACCAAAATCTGCAAAAACATATTCGGAAAATTCTCGGATAGATGCATTATATCTTCAGTCCACAGACTGAATCTTCTTCATATGTTTGACGTGATCTACGTCTTTAGCGGCGGAAAACTTATAGGAAAAGGATCCTTCAAAAATCTCAAAAAAGAAAACAAAACCTTCCAGCGAATGTGGAAAGCATTTGAGAAAAGCGAGAAGAAGTAAAACCTCTATAGAAATGGTAGCAGGAGGCGGACTTGAACCGCCGACCTCGGGCTTATGAGTCCCGCGCTCTAACCACCTGAGCTATCCTGCCACATGTCAAAAGCGAACAGACAATTTTTACCAGGAATCGCCTCTAAAATCAAGTGGGGATTTACCCATTCGGGAATGGAATAAGGTCACCACTAACTTCAGAGACATCAAGAACTTTCAATATCATCTCTATCCTAATCATATCCAGAACAATATCTTGGTAGCCTTCAAGAGGGAAAGAGTCCAATCTTCCAGCAAATTCCGTTATTAACTGAGAAAATTGCCTCCCAGACAAAGTACGAGAAAGAACAGAATCAGTAATATGGTCAAAAAGATGACCATATTCATATTCTTTCCCAGTCATTATTTTTACATATTGTGTGATTTCATCTATATAGCCATTGCGAGGAGTCATACTAGCCCTAGCCTCTACAAGCTCAGGATCACCTCTACGAGAGATCAAAGTCAAGCAAAGATCATGATACAACTTTAAATAATAGGCTAAAAGTTCATACAAATCGACTTCGTCACGACCTTCATCAATAAAATCATAAAGAGATTGTAGCTGAAGGGTTCTTTTATCCGACTGAGCATCAACAGATTCACTCATAAAACTATTGCTTACAGTGTGACGATATTAAAACAAAACAGTGAAAATGTCAACCCCTTGTGTCCCCGCAGCTCTCTGGGAAATAATCACTAGCCACAGTCTCCTCGTAATCAAAAGGACTATACTTCGTAGGCAAAAACTCCCCATATTCACCATGCTCAGTCATCGTCTCAATCAATTCACCAACCACCCGACGATACTCATCTTCCGAATATTTCTTATTCAAAATACAAAACTCCTGCTTTTTCAAAGAAATGCTCCCAAAACAATCATTGCAGTGAGCACAAAAATCCAAATAAGCTCCATTTTTACAATTTCCCGGGATCAAAGAAAACTTAAGATTATAATTATCACAATACCCAATATGCTCATACAAAAGCTCAGAATGCTCACAATAATTCGTATCATAACAATCCTTCATATCTATAACCTGCGCACAGTACCCGCAATCCCAACAATCCTTGATATCAAAGCAATGACGAGAATTCTTGGAATTCACCACGTAGTTCCCAGTACAATCCTCAGATTTCAAAACTCGTAATCCACGACGTGGAAATTTATCCTTTTCTCGAGCCAGATAATCACGAGCTTTCGCTACACCTTCAGAAGTCTCAAGCTTTAGACCATTTTTGACCTCAAAATAATCCTCTTTAGAATATTCCTTGTTCGCAATGTAGTACTGCTTGTGTTGCAAACCCGTACATCCGATACAATCCTTACAGCTATAACATTCATAACAAAACCAACAATCGTTGCAATTCTCACAATTCTGACAGTAGTTACAGTTATAACAGTTAACAACATCCACACATTGATAACAAAGCTCAGACAAACGCACCAGGAAAGAATCCACACAGTCCTTAGACTCATAAGGATTCCCGTACATACAGTCCTCAACATGTACGCTTCCAGAACACATATAAGCATTCTTCGCGTATGCAAGATAATTGTTAAAATCCGAATTTGTACAATTCGCTGGAATAATAGCTAAATTTAACCTCGGAACATCATCCATCAATACCTTGAATTGTGGAAAGAAAGGTTTCGCTACATCAACCTCAACACCATAAGACAAAGGATCCCAATCGTCACTCCACCAACAATCATTACAATAAACAGGGAATTTATGCCCAGGTTTATATGCCGAAATCATCGTATCCCCACACAAACCACACTTTCCCTTATACAAATTTCTTTCGTTTCGAAAGCTCATTCGACGCTGCGTCCTACAGTCAGGACACAAAGTCGGGTGGGGAACTTCAATTTTCGCATAATACTCCTGGTCACGATCCGTGACTTCAAATTTTACATCACATTTTTTGCATCCTTTTTGCATATGCGCACATTCTACATCTACCCACTCTCAAGTACTAGACAAAATCCCTCTGATATGATATAAAACTCTCTTATAATCACCCAAAATGAGGGCATTTGCAGAACAAAAATTAGCACCCCCAGAAGTTGAAGAAATTGGCTCATGTGGGAAAATATCGAGTCAAATAACAACAAGACTAAAAGGTGTTTACGAAATGCTTGAAGGTGCATGCGGATTTGCCTTATACCCAGTAGCACTCGCAAGAAGCATAAGCCCTTCAAATTATCAGAGAATGGAAAGAGCAATAGACGAGGAAAGAAAGGAAGGCATTGCCATTCACGAAATAGGGCACATGCTGGTTTCTATTTTGGTTAGAGAAGACGTAGCAGGCGTTTACATAAATAATTACAGCCCTGCAGTAAAAAAGACACTAAGACTACCAGAAGGAATATGTGCACGAAGCGATGGATTTAAACCTTCTTGGGTGTTAGCCACATCAAAATTAGGATACGGCTTATTCAAAACAATCCGGGGACCAAACGCCACAAGGAAAAGATTCGAAGAAATGAAAGACATCGACAAAATACAAGAAATAGCCTACCTCTTGGCTGGAGAAACAGCATCAGTGGCCCTTAAAGGCTGCATATCAAGTCCACTCACAAAAGATGAACGTAGAGCTGACACAAGAACTGACCTATCCAAAATAGAAAATTTTTTAGAACGAGACTCTAAATACTCTCAAATAAGAGAACAATTGATAGCTCTAGTAGAAGAAAGATTGATAGCTTTTTTCAAAAGACCAGTTACTAGACAGATGATAGAGATAGCCTCTCTAAAACTATTAGACAAAGGCTGTATTTGGAAGCCATCTGGCTCAATTCGAGAGATCATATATGATATATTTAGACAGGAAGGCCTCGCAAAAGCAGAAATCAAGAAAGAAGAATTGGCCTATAAAAAAATGATAAAAGATATTACAAAAGAAGTAGATAGCCTTTTTAAAACAATATAATGCCTAAAACAAAACCAGACTCAACCAAAGATTTAGATACAGTTATTAGCCTGTTCCAAAGAGCAAAAAAAGGAAAAGATCTTTTAGAAAAAGAAGCAAAAGAAGCCAAAACAAGAAGTCTAAAGATACACCGCATAGCAGGAGGGGTCGTTCTTGCAATTCTATTAGCAATATATTGCCAAAGAGACCACCAAGAGATGGAGCGAATAGAAAGAATAAATCAACTTAGAAAAGAAGCAGCAACATGCGTTTCAAAAGGAACCATGGATATAAAAAGCTGTGTACTCAGAAGCATAGCACCATCAACAGCTGACCCTAAGGAACTAGAAGAAGCCCTCCAACTATAAAATAGGCTTGAAATTTGGTTGCGGGGGACGGATTCGAACCGCCGACCTCAAGGTTATGAGCCTTGCGAGCTGCCACTGCTCCACCCCGCGTCAGGAGAGTAATAGAAAAGTTCCCAGAAGTCAAACAGAAGGGTTACAGGTTGACAAAATAGACTAAAAATGTAGAATACCTTTCCATATTTATTCAAGAAACAAATGGGAGAAGCAGCCTTAGACATTTCACTCGACGATCATTCTCTTTTGGAAGATTTTGAAAGAGATTCTTCGGCTAACGATTTATCACCAGATGAAAAGTTAGCATTGTTCCACCAGCTCCAAGCTACAAGAGACAAGGCCACAATCACGGCCTTCAGTAGAAATGTTGAAGGACAACAATTTGAGGAAATAAGTGACAATCAAGTAGAAAGGGTAGACAAGGCCTTCGAGACCTGGGAGAGTGGAAAACTAACAAGAATGCGAACATTACTACGATGTGGAGTAACAAACATAGCGAAAAACAGAGGAGCAATAGGTAAAATAGACTTTCTTTGGAACATGATGGAAAAAGGTGAAGGCAAATCTCCATTACAGAAACAGGCAATTTCATGGAGTATCTATCAAAGATTAGACTGGATACTCGAATCCATAGGAGATTTTTTATTTTCAAAAGAAGTCTCCCGAAGTGATTTTGGAGGAATTATCTTCGAATTTTTCTACAACAATGATGTACGTCTTATAGACAACATACCTTTTGAATTTCGGAAAATAATAGTCGAATTTATTGCAAGAAGAGTTGCAGCTAAAGACAGAAGCCTTCGAACAACATCAATCATGTACAGAGCCGCATCAATGAGCAGAGGGGATTTAGAAATGTTAAAAACAGCTAACGATGAAGACATCAAATGGTTGTTGGAAAAAGCTCCTCTAGGCGCAGGACCTATCGGCAGCGAAGTTTTAAAATTCTGCATGAAAATCACAGATGAAGACAAAAGAAACCTGGTAGTAAAGAGCCAAAGTGAAGTAGGATACCTGAAAGCGATTGGCCTTGGTAGATTTGAAAGCTTGAGATTGAGAGATATTGAATTCACGCTAAATCGCATATTACCCATAGAAGTTGTAGATGATCTCGATGCCCTCAGCAGCCATAAAAAACTGGTACTCTTCCCCGAAGGAGCATCAGAGAAAGCTGAAGAAAATGTTGAAAAAATAGCAATAATTGGAGCAAAAGCTCTCTCCAAAATGGGCACCCATGCATTTAAACTGATTTTTGAGGAAGAGACCCCATTTAACAGCAAAGTTTTGTTTGCAATCGGCAGGGACGCACTTGAAAACGAGGATTTATATTCAATATTAATAGATTTATATAACGAAGTCCCAAGATCAAAAAGATCTTCTGTTCAGGATATGGCTGAATTTATTGCAGACTTCTTGATATACATCGGAAGTGAACGATTTCTGTTTATAAGCGAAACAAGGAACGGTCTCCGCCAACTAATGGCAAATTTCGGGAACCATGTTCTACACACAGGCTCGAAATCCGATTACGTAGCAGAAGGATTAAAAGATCTGAAAAAACCATTTGAAAAAAAATTCGAAGAGAGAATAGCTGAGGTCAGAGAAGCCCAAAACGAAGCACGTAAACTATTCTTTGGAGACTATCTCATCTTTAAAAGCAAAGAACGCCCAACAACACCAAATCCTGCACTCACAAAAGTGCAAGAAGGGTCAATCCATGTTCGAGACGCCTTACAATCATACCTAGAAACACCATCAGCAAAGAAAATAGCTGAAGAAAAAGCCGACGAAGCTCAAAGAAGAGAAACTCAAGTCGCAGAAACAAAAAAACAGTTTGCAGAACAAGCAAAATTCCTAAAATGGCAAGCCGGGAGAATAGAAGACGGAAAACCCCACTCTACAGAACAATACGAAGTAACAAAAGAACTCGAGGACAAAATACCCTCAGGATCATGGATGAAGGACTCTATAATAGACAAAGCCACAATAAAAGAAGGCTCAAGCCCTGATGAGATGAAGGCGTATGTCGAAGAAATCCTTGCACTTTCAAGTTTTTTAAGTGGATTTTGCATGGTAGTAGATAAATACGGAAAATATACAATATCAACCATAGAGGAATTTACAGAAATAATATTAAACAACCAAACTATTAGAGCCATAGCCAAAGAGCTTTTTCAACATATTGGAGAGATGAGTCTAAAAAATCACTATGAGGATGGAATTAGAAAACTCCCAAGAAACACAACAGAAATAAAGAATTTTATCAAAAGATTGAAAGCTGCCGGAGAAGAAACAAATAGGAAACTTAGCAAAACCGACAATCCAGAGAGACAAGAAAGTATTTTAGCAGGAGCAGGGAAGGCTGTGCTAGAAGCAGCAAAAGCCCCAAGAATAACACCTGGAGAACGATCAAACTTGACTGTAGCCTTAATAAGAAGCTCTCAAATGAAAAAAGGTTTTGAACTAATGCGCAAACATTTGAAAAATCATTTAGCACGCAGGGTGCCCGTGGAACAATACATAGCCATTCTGAGAGTGTGCATACAGGGAGAATGGTTGCTCGAACGAATAAAACAAGATTCCAAAAAAATAGAATGGAGAAGAGCACTTATGGCTAATATAAGCACGGATGGTAGTGTGAAAAACCTCTTGAAATACCTCAGATCCCCAGATGTACAGAAAAAAAAGAGCTTGAGGGCAATATTTCAAGGAATTCAAGATCTAGACAAAGACCCTGAAGATAGAGAACAAGTGAAAGAACAAAATCTTACAACATACAAAGAACTCTATCACTACGCAAGAAGACAAGGGGTCATAACTTCATTACTATCTGACAACAGAGCAAATGAAAGGGTCTATAAAGCTCCTGCCGACGCAGCAGAGTGGGACCTAGGGTATGCAGCTCACGTCACGAAACAGGGAACCGTAACTCCACCACCAGACGATAAATTTGAAAAAGGTTTTATGAAAATCTTTGCAGATGAAGAAGCTGTAAAAGCATTTGTAAAGATAATGAGACCTCTGATATTCCTTGACGACGACCTGGAATTAGAGAAAAAAAAGAGGTTGCTAGGAACATTAATGCCTCAAGAAAATCTCGAGGCTTTGTTTAACTCAGAAGACGAAGAGTTTCAAATGGAAGCCCTAAATACCCCTGAGATAGGAGCTTTGGGAAAAGTAATAAAATTTTACAAAGAATTTCAAGATCTATGGTACGTGGAAAAAAGAACATTGGACGCATTCACATTTGGAGAAATAATATTTAATAAAAAAATAATAAAAAAAGCGAGAACAATTCTTCAAGAAATAAACCCCCGAAAGGGCATCCGTGGTAGGCTCCCAGCTGGAACGAAAGAAGATTTTGCACAGATAATCACTGGTAACAACGAAGCATTACGAAGCTTGCTCTGGATGCCATCGTTAAGAAATGTAGCCCTACGTGATTTAAAAATAGTAATGCTAGAAGAATGGATAGAGCAAAGATTAAAAGATAAAGTGCAAAGAATCCCTCGATAATCTACCTAACAAAGAAATCCCACCAAAGCTGAGGATTAGTTCTAGTCTCAATCCGCACAATATCAGAATCACCAGAATACTCTTCGCTTCCAGCAACTCCATCATAGGTCAGACTATCAGGAGACACGATGATCACTTCTTCACCAGGATTTATCAAACCAAGGTTTTGTTTCGCAATCTTGTCTATATATTCTTCGGAAGTGAAATAAAGGTAGTCCTCAGTTTTTTTTCTATTTTCTGCCATCAACAGGGAGTTTTCCTCTTCAAACCCCTCAATGTAACTATCAACCAAATAGCTGTTATACACATTTTTGGTCAACGAATAAATCAGGTACGCAACCAAAACAAACTCAACAATTATGATAACTTTTGTAAGACTTGAAGTGTGGGAGAAATCGGGACTCATACCTAGATTTTTACCATAAAATCTGTAAAATGTGAACCAATGTTAAAAGAAGCAAACAAAATACATTTTATAGGAATAGGCGGAATCGGTGTCTCAACCCTCGCCCAAATCTCCAACGACCAAGGCAAAACAGCAACAGGTTCCGACATAGAAGATTCGGACCACATTCATCAGCTCCAAAAAGAAGGCATAAAAGTTTCAATAGGCCACAAAGCAGAAAACATCGACAAAGATCACGACCTAATCGTTTATTCATACGCAATCGAAAAAGAAAATCCAGAACTTACTCGTGCCCGCGAACTTGGAATCCCAACAATTACTTATCCAGAGGCAGTAGGGGAGTTCAGCCAAGACTACTACACTGTTTCAATCACAGGGACGCACGGCAAATCCACCACAACCTCAATGATGGCAATCCTAGCCATGGATGCAGGACTGGACCCAACGATAATACTCGGAACAAAACTCAAAGAGATGGGCGACAAAAACTACCGAATTGGAACAAAACCATCAATCAATGGAAAGAAACTCTTGATAGTAGAAGCCTGTGAATTCCGAAATGCATTTCTTTACTACAAAACAGACGTACTCGCGGTAATCAACGTAGACTCAGATCATCTCGACTTTTTCAAGACTCAAGAGAACTACATAGAAGCCTTCAAGAAAGCTTGCAACCAAGTCCCAAAAGACGGACTCATAATCGTAGATTCAGACGACAAATGGTCGCGAGGGATCTGGACAAAAGCCGACGCCCCATTTCTCAAAATAACAAGCAAACCAAACAAATACGCAACTTGTAACAAATCATACCTCCTCGAGGGCCGCACCCTCACCCCAAACAAAACCAGAATCAAAGTCGAGACACACAAATACGAAAAAGAAAAAACCGTCTCGCCAAAACTCAAAATCAAACCTTCAGTCCCAGGCAAATTCAACATCCGAAACTCAGCCTTCACAGCAGTAATAGGTCAATACCTCGGACTCACAGACGAACAAATCGAAAAAGGCATAACAAAATACAAAGGTTCATGGCGCAGAATGGAACTGAAAACCACAAGCCTAAACGAAATCAAATTCTACGATGACTACGCCCACCTTCCAGCAGAAATAGACCTAACACTAGAAGCAATCCGCGACGAATACCCAGACAAAAAAATCCTCGCCGTATTCCAACCACACCAATTTGTCCGAATAAAACTCCTTCTCAAAGAATTTGGTGCAGCATTCTCGCACGTAGACGGAGTTCTCATCCCAGACATCCTTCGCAATCGCGATACAAAAGAACAAATGGCAATGATAGGAACTCCAGAACTTTTAGACGAAATCCGCAAAAATCACGACAATGTAAACCACACCACCGACATCCCTGACACAGCAAAATGGATAAAAACTCATGAAAAAGAATACGACATCATAATTGCAATGGGATCGGGAAATATCAAAAAGCTCTATAAACACCTCTGAGACCTGTTAAGTCGCTTGCTTTCATTCTATTTTATGTTAGAATCCTCTCTCATAATTCAAAACAATGGTTGTAGAAAGATTGAAAGACTCAATAGGAGAAATGACAGGTATATTCCCTGTAGGAAAGTCATACGCAATTAACACAGAGCCCCCTCCAAGAAACAAAATTGAACTGGTTATCAGGGGAGAAACTCTTCTAGGAGCTTTTGTGATAACCGAGGAAGGCCAAAGACTATTCCTTCCAAGATCTCCAAGAAGCGACGACGAGAAGGTAGCAAAGGCAATTACAGCCCTAACTAGAGACAAAACCCTAGAAGTTGTAGAAGGCACAGTAATTGTAACCAGAAGAGGAACAGAAAGAAAAATAACCAAATTAGGAGTGATTCCAGGCCCAAAAGAGTCCGCCGGAAAAGACTTGATATTCCAAGCTCCACCTACATTCAGCCCTTCACAACTAGCAATGGCAGCACTTTTCGACAGTAAGGAAAAATGTGATTGGAGAAAACTATTGGGAGACACTTTTGATGATCAATTCGGCGGTGTAGAACAAATAGATCCAAATGACAAACACATCCTTCTATTCCCAGGTTTAGGACAGGAAGTAGAACTATGGAAAAGTAAAGGATTCAGGGAAGATCAAATGATTTTTGTAGAGAGAGACAAAAGTCTTGCAGAAGAATTAGCAGATAAATATCCTGGAGCAAAAATAATAGCAAGAAAATTTGAGGCAAGAGCCAGTACCACAGCAAAAGAAATAAACGAACATTTAGGGCCAGAAGGAAGACTTTCAGTCCTAAGCATAGACCCAAACAATCACTTATCAAAAACATTCCGTTACGCAGTTATGGATTTTATAGGAAGAGTACAATTAAACGATAGGTGCTTCGTATCTCTATGTTTTTCAGGAGGAAGAAGAGACAATCGTGAAGATCTGGCAATGATGGTGCAAAACAAAAAAGGGCGCACATATCAACAATGGCTAGAAACTTCATTGCATGAATTACGCACAACTGCAGTAAAACATGCCCTCGAGCATGTAATAGATAGAAGCTGGCGGTTTAAAAAAGATAAGGATCATAAAGCAAGGTTGATACACAACAATGCCTATAGAGGTGATGGAACCACCCCAATGTATTACGCAATGAGTATGTTAGAAAAACCAGAAATATAAATTAAGAAACCATGGCAGTAGGTGCAGAAGAAATTAGGTATGACGAAACTACGGATGATCTTGACCAATCAACAGATCAGCCAGAATCACCAAAAACTGCTTTTGAGTTATCTTTAGTAAATGTCAAAAGGGGTGAGTTGATGGAAGGTTTGGAAGATCGTCCATATCAAGTCGAAGCAACAGACAAAATTCTCGACCAGATGATCACAGGAACAAAATCCGGAGATCTTATAGTAGGAGCGGGCGGAGGCAAAACGGCAATTGCGGTAAACATAATGGCCCAAGCCAAAGGGAAAACTCTGTGGCTTGCACCAACGACAGTTGCAATAAGAAGAATCCAAGAAGAACTAGAACGACTTCAAGTAGACAAAAAAGTACAAAAATTAGGAGGAAAAGGAGACTCAAGGTCAATAGATCCATCTGCTGAAATAGTCATCACAACCTGGCAGATGCTCATAAGCCAAGCAAAGTTTAAAAAAATTCCCCAAGATTATTTCGATCTATGCGTTTTTGATGAATCACATCGTTTCAATGGAGTACTGGTAAGGCAATTAGAAGAATGGTTCAAGTCATACCAACTACATATGACAGCAACAAAAGTCGGGAACGAAGATCGAACAGTCTTTTCCAGGTATGGCGCGGAAAAATTAATAGACAACGATGGGTACCCACCATGGATTTATCATAGATACGAAGTAGATAATGAAAAGTTAAACGAAGTTACGGCAATAGGAGGACGATACGCCATAGAAAATGGCAAAGAAGATAGGCACCTAGATATGCCAAAAAGATATGCTATATGCTTAGACATCTTAAGGAAAACAGTCGTGGCAGGCGAAAAGACCATAGCGTTTATGCCATCAGTCCCAACATCAAAAAATTTCGTAAACGAATTTGCAAAAAAAGATCCAATACTACAAGAATACGCAGACAAGATAGTCCACGTCGACGGAACCATGAGTACTGATGAGATTTTAGAAATAGAGGAAAGATTCAAACTACCTCCAGATCACCCAAACGCCATACTCGCAGTTTGTGGCAACGACATCTGGACTGAAAGTCTAGACGTACCTGACATAAAACATGTCATATTAGCCGACCCTTGCTGCTCAAGACGTGTATTTATTCAAAGGATAGGCCGAGGCGCCCGTCCTGCTAAAGACAAAGATTGTTTACATATTCACGACGTTGTTTCTACAATAAACAGAGTAAATAAAAAATATGTTACAGGAGGTAAAAAGCCTTTGACCGTAGCCGGGATAATGGGAATCAAACATTACGCAAATGGCGTCGTTTTGATAGGTAAAAAGAAAGGGCTTGTGTGGGACGACAGGGACGAAGATGGAAACAAAGGACCTTTGGTGATCCCGAGAGTGATGATGGAATCGATACACTTCACCGAAAGAGAAGTCGACTTGAATTTCCTTCAAGACAAAGAGTGTTCATTGCAAGTAATGGAAATGTTTGCGGAACTCCTAGGTACAAACATTTTCAATTTAGGAATGTCCCCAGACTTATTTCTAGCTAGACAAGAGGAGCTAATCGTAAGAAGCATTGATGGGGGAGCGACACACAGAATTTCATTCCGCGAGTTCATGGAAGTCTTGGAATTTTTCAACGTAAAAGACATAGTGATGAGACGAGTAATGAAAAGCATAGAAGCCATAAGCGAAGACATACGTCGACAAGTAGTAAAAGCAGAGACACGCGCTCAGTTACGAGACCCAAACATAACACATATGAAAAAACTACAAATATTACGCAATGAAGCATGGCTCTTGTCAGACCTAGCAGGAAATGCTCCGTGGCTAAACCCAGAAAAAAATCCAGAGGACGAAGAGTTCATCAACGAGATTGGCAGGGTCATACCGGACGATCCATTTGATGAATCACGTTTGGATACATTCGTATGTCCTGATAAAGAAATGATGGAACTTTGGAGAATCATTTTTGCCGAAATTAACAAAAGCGACAACCAAGAAGAACTAACCTTAGATTGGGAGACATTAAGAAACCAAGTGTCATCAGTGATAATAGGTGACATTGTAGAAAGCGCAGTAAGCCCTGGCTCAATAGACACCATACGTAATATAGAAGAAATAGGTTTGATGAATAACATAGAAGTAAGGTGCAGCCAGACAGGATTATCAGTCAGTACAAAGTGGGCTAGAAACCAATGGGTAAGTAATTTTAATTACCAAAGAAGCGCAATTGCCATATACGAAGTGTCTAAACAAGGAAAAACTATCTTTTACCCAGTAACACTTCTGGCATTAGAACCTGAAGTCAACGGTGTTATTTTCGATGAATCAGTGACTGAACATTTAGACCTGGGTACAAGTGGATGCGAAGAGCCAGAATTAAGTCAAACCACAATGAGACTTGTAAAAGAAGTCATCGCAGCTGACAGAGAGTATATATTGATAGACCCCCCAGCAATTAAAGATGTATTTGCCTTAATGGGAATACATACAAAAAAAACAATCGCAACTCTCTCAGGAACATACAAAGAAAATCAAAAGTTTATAATGGACAGTCCATTTATACACATAACACAACTTCCAGACGGAACATGGAAAGTTCCAATAAAACATGTAGTTATAAGAGGCAAGCCAGGAAGAAGAATGAACGGCTTCACAAATACCAACAAAAAAGGAGATGAGGCTAGAATAAACTCTACAGAAAAAAGAAGATTCCGAGAACTAGCAAGAAAAATTAGCGAAGTATCAGGTAAACCAAGTACCAGAGCTGTCCTGAAAATACTAAGTAAAGCAGTAAAAACAACAAAAATTGACCCAGATAGCAAAGAAAGAACCGTCAAATTTTCAATAGAAGATGCAACAATAGTAATCGCAATATTAAAGCTCTACAATATCGAAAGTGAAATTTATCCAAGCAAAAGTGACGAAAATATCGCGGACATACAGGTATTAAAAAATGGTCATTCAGATGCCGTAGCAATAAGCCGCGTAGAAGGCTCTTTGAGCCCAGAAGCACCAAAAAAAGCAAAACTAGCAAAAGACCAAAAACAAGAGATTCAAGTGTCAGGCACTATACAGCGCCATCATTTCAAACTAGAGGAACATGACAAAAAAATCCTCAAAATGATTTTCGAAACACTCCTAGAAGGTAAAACAGAATTCACACATTCCCCAAAAACAACAGAAGAACTGAATGAGTTTTGCGATGCGATTTTCAACATAAGATTGTATTTGAAATCATTCGGATACACAGGCAACCTACTTAGCCCAACAGGACGAGTCAGTACAACACAAATCACCTTGAACCTTCACGGACTAAAAGTCTAAACTCAAAATTAGTTACCAAAAACCTCTCCAATTTTACGTTGAGTCCCAGGCAGGAATTCCTCTTTCAACCCCTCAAAATCCATTTCAAGCCGAGAAAGATCCGAAGCCCCAGTACCAATGTCACTTTTTGTAAAACCTCCAGCACTCCACGCATAGAACGGCATTGCCGATCCATAACTGATACCTGTAAACACTCTCGTAAGAGCCACAGCAGCAGCTTTCCTATTTTTCTTAAGAGCCATTACCTCTTCAATTCCAGATAAAGGAATTTTAACATCAGTTTTATGTCCAGACGCAGCAACACTTATACAAGGGGCATACCTAAGATAGGTTTTTAAATCATCAGGAAGATTTTGTGAAGCTCCGTAGTGCGCAAGATCAAGCTCTTCATCATCCGGTAAACCAGCATTGTATGTCTCCACAGCAGCTCTTATAGCTTGTTCACAAGTTTCAATCAACTCTAGGCCCAACTCATTCTCGTCAGGCGCTTTCGCACTAGAGCGAGGAGCCCTGCTAGGTCTTTCATTTACTTTGGGTTCAGTGGCAGCAGCTTTCTTCGCAGGCACTTCCACAGCCAAAGCAGAGGCAATACCCGAACCAACAACTTTAACAAGAACATGCATTATCATAGCCATAAGCCTATCTTTGACAGTTTGGTCTAAACCTTCAGTTCCAGAAACCTTTGCATTTAAAGCAAGAAGCAATTCTGACCCAAAAGGATCCTCAACATGATTAAGAACATTGGCCAACAAATCACTAGCAACTTCCTCAATCATCGATCTAACATCTTGTATCAAATTCAAAGCAGTACTGACTTGCTCAGGAAATTTATCTTGAACATAGAGAGCCAAAGGGCCAGCATCAGCCTTCAGCATATCTTTCCCAGACGGGGTATCAATTCTATCAGTAGTCATAAATATTTTATTAAATTGCAAAATAGGAGGTAGAATCTACCACCCACAACCAGAAAACTCAAGAAGAAAACTAAACCTTCTTCCAGATAGTCCCATTCGGAGTATCTTCTAACTCAATGCCCTTTTTCAGCAAGTCATCCCGAATCTTGTCAGAAGCCTCAAAGTCTTTTGACGCACGAGCTTCTTCACGAGCCTTGATCAAAGCCTCAATTTTACCATCCAATTCAACTTCATCAGCAAAAATGACTCCAAGAACTTCATCCATCTCTTTCAAAAACTCCAACATTTTATCAACAAACCTTTTTGTCTTCACATCCCTGTTTCCAGCCTCATACCCCAGATCAACCACCTTTGCCAACACACCCAAAGCCCCAGAAGTATTAAAATCATCATCCATACGTCTAACAAATTCTTTTTTTAAAATTTCAATTTCCTTTCCATAAACAGCTTCGTAAGGTTCTCCAATTTTCCCATCATCCAACTCTTCGTAATCAAACTTCAAATTCCTCACAAAATCATGAATCCTTTCCAACCCAGCCTTCGCCTGCTCCAACAAGTCCTCGCTAAACTCAATAGGATTAGAATAATGCGTCTGCAAAAACATCAACCTCAAAACCTTTCCGTCATATTTCCCCAACAAATCACGTAATGTGGAAAAATTCCCCAAACTCTTACTCATCTTCTCCTTATTAATAGTGATAAATCCATTGTGGATCCAATACTTAGCAAAAGAACCTTCTCCAAAAACCGCCTCAGTCTGTGCAATTTCACATTCATGATGGGGGAACGACAGGTCAGCCCCACCTCCGTGAATATCAAACTGTTCACCCAAAAGCTTCCAACTCATCGCACTACATTCCAGATGCCAACCAGGCCGCCCATCTCCAAACTCCGCCTTCCAGCTAGGCTCACCCTCTTTAGCAAATTTCCAAACAACAAAATCATAAGGATTTCTTTTGGCCTCATTCTCAGCAACACGCGCTCCAATCTTTAACTCTTCCAACTTCTGCCCAGACAATTTTCCATATTCGTGAGCTTTTTTAACATCAAAATAAACCCCATCCCCCTCAATAGTATAAGTAACGCCAGCCTCATCCATTCGACCCACAAACTCAATCATTTGATCAATATACTCAGTAGCCCTAGGCTTCTCATCAGCCTCCATCACACCAAGAGCCGCATAATCCTCCTCATACTGAGGAATAACCCTCGCAGCCAATTCAGGCACAGTGATCCCTTCCTCACGAGCTCGGTTAATCATCTTATCATCAATATCTGTATAGTTTGAAACAAATCGAACGTTGAAACCCTTGTAAATCAAATACCTCCTAATAACGTCAAAACAAACAGCACTTCGCCCATGCCCAAGATGCCCTCGGTCATAAACAGTCGGCCCACATACATACATCGAAACCTTACCCTCTTCCAAAGGCTCAAAATCAACTTTTTTCTTCAGTCTAGTCTCCTTGATTTTCAGACCGCTCAAACTCATATAGGCAAGTATTTAACAAATTCAACCAACAAATAAGTCAGGATATCTACTCCTATCAACGCAATAAAAGGTGACAAATCCATCATCCCAATAGTATGCGGCAATTTACGCGCAAGACCTATTACAGGGTCCGTAACCTCTTGTATAAACTTAGCAAATCTCCCAGGTCTCTTTCCTCCAGCCACCTGAACCCAAGACAAAATAACTCTTACAAAAACAGCGTAAAAGATTAACTTTCCCAGGACATTAATAAAATTTATTAAAAACAATTTGATCTCCATGAGCCAAATAGTATCAGCTTTCAAAACCAAAATCTACTTAAATCTCGTCACGTTCCGTAGCCGGAGTAGAAGCGAAATAAGAATATCCAAACCCTCCAAGAATCGCAGCAATTATCAACCACAAAACCTCGGGTCCGGTATCACTCACATCACTCTTCATAGTTTCAATATCGGCAACACCCGCAGTTCCAGCAGCAACGTCAACCGAAGCCACAGCTCCCAAAGAAACAGTTCCAGGAATAGCCGAAGAGATATTACTCATTACAGCGCTTGTATTACCGTTATTATCGATAGCAACCACCGCAAAGAAGTATTCCTTGTCATTCTTTAGATTAGGAATGAACCATTTTGTTTCAGCATTCCAGGTGTCAATCGCATAATTCAATTGATCCATCGAAACACCATAATACAATCTATAAAACTTAACAGCTTCTCCAGAAACAGGAGCAGCCCAACTCAAAGTAATTTTGTGATCGCCAGGTGTCGCTACCAAATTAGAAACAGCTCCAACTTGTCCAGAAGCATCTCCAGTAGTAGCACCTACATTCAATTTGTAGCCATCAGTATTGATGCCTTCATTACCAAGCTGATCAACCAGCTTTATAGTAAAAGGATATTCACCAGCAGTATCTGGAGCAACCAAAGCAGCCGAATAGTATCCAGAGCCAGAATCAACCAATACATAAGAAGCTCCATTCACTTGCAAAGAAGCTTGAGCCAAATTCGCCTCCGAATAAACCATGACAATTACGTCAGATTTTGGAGTCACCGAACTAGAAGGATCAAAATCTACATTTGTAACTTCAGGAGCAGTAGTATCTATATTTACAACAACTGATTCAGAAGAAGCAGTCACAGTCCCAAATTCATCCACAATCGAAACATAAAACTCATGTTCACCATCCACCAAAGGAGTAGTAGTAAAAACAAATTCTCCTTGAGCAGAAGCAATGGCTGAACCAAGCTCAGTCCCATTATCATAAATGACCAAAGAAGTTCCAGCAGCCGTATCCCCAGAGATTATATGTGTATTATTACTATAAGAACCAGGAACAGGATTACTCAAATCAATAGCATCAGATATAGATGTATTAGAAGCAGTCACTTCCAAATCAAAAGTTCCATAAATCGCAGACTCCGAAAGATCCTCAGCCTTGATGACGTAACTTCCAGCTTCAGTGAAAACAGCACTCAAAGCAAAAGTATGCGATCCCAAGTCTTCAGCAACAAATTCATAGTCAGAAGGGAGAGACGCAGAACTCGCAGGTCCTTCTACAACAGAGAAGCCAGCAGTTCCCAAGTACCCAGTCACCACCTCACCAGAAGCATCATAAGCTTCCAAAGTGAAAGAAAGACTTTGACCAGTTTCCGCAGATTCCGGAACATCCTCAAACCCAAGATAAGCAACATCTCCAGATGAACTTCCAACAGCTCTCGCAGTCACAGCCATCCCAGTGTCACCAAACAAATAATCATTAGAATCAAAATAAACAACTTTAACTCTCTTCGACAAAGTCTTGTTCGCCGTCAAATCATAAGCAGTATAAGTAGAAACACCAGCTTCATCAGAAGTTACAGAGAAAGAAACCTCTCCATCAGCATCCGACAACCTGTTTTTCGCAACCACTTCATCCTCACCTCTACTCGAAATCAACTCAACTATATGCCCTTGAATAGAATTTCCGTAAAGATCAGTCAGAGTAATAGAAACCTCTCCAACATCCTTCCCAGACCCAACAACTTGTTCATCAGGACTGACAGTAGAAGCAGCTCCAGAAACATCACTCGCTAAAACAGAAAACGAAGTAGATTCTCCATAATCAGAATTAGGAATTTTCGCATAAACTTCATATTCACCCGAAATCCTAGTATGAAACTCAGGAAGAGTGTAAGAAGCCGTTCCATCATGACCAGAAGTCACAGCAGTTTCAAAATTAGTCCCATCAGGCTTAACTACCTTGAAAAGAACAGATCCCCCAGGAATAACAGGACTCGTTCTCAATAGGGTAGAGTATCCTGCAATAGTATCATCTGTATAAACAGAGACACCTGTAGAATCAGCAGAAGCCGCAAGTGTAGAAAAACAAATGCTGCTCAACGCCATTAGACCTAATACTAACCTGGTTACCTTTTTCATTTTTGTTTTTAATTAATCAAACAATTATACATAAAAACCCCTGATTTATCAATGCTCCAGGGAGCAACCACGGGATGTGTCAAGCCTTATACAAAAGGTCACAACGAATTGAAAAAATAAACTGTTTCTGCTATAGTCCCGACAATGAATTTACTCAAAAATACAACTAGGATGTTAGGAGTGTTATGGCTATTTTTAAGTATGGGAACTCCCATATTTGCAGACATTCTTCTGGACGCAGAAACAAACCCTACTCTCCTTGAAGCCGTAATCTCATCAGAAGATACTGTCGCTGTACAAAAAAGTTCGATCCTCGACGCTTCACAAAGTTTCCTCCCAAACCCAGAGGCAGACTATACATATGAATGGGATTTCGGTGACGGGAATAAAGACGAAGGAGTCGAAGTACTTCATGTATATAAAGACCCCGGCCAATACACAGTCAGCCTAAAAGTCTCAAACGACACAGAAGAAGCATCCGTAGAAAAAGAGCTATATGTATATAAGAAGATGATCCTTCTACTAACAGACGCAGAACAAGACCAAATATTCATAGAAAATGCCAAAAGCTACGCACAGCAAGAAGGAGTGTTCCTGAGCATACTCGATAGTTTCGGTAGTGCATCAGAGCTTATATCAGAAGAAATCTTGTCAAAAAAACTAATAGAAGCAAGACACGATGTGCAAAAAGCTCTACAAATAGTGGTTTGGACAAAAGGAAATACAGGGATAAATGCGTTAACCAGGTTCCTTCAAGAAACAAAAGAAACTTTCCCAATAAATTTCTCTCAAAAATCAATAACAGTACTAACAAGCGACATCTCAGGGTTCTCAAACCGAATAAAAAGACAATTCCAGACAATATCTCCAAAGAGCATAATCTTAACAAACGACCCAGCTATCCACCTGTTGATAGACAATTTTACATCAACAGACTTCATAACAACACTCGAATCAAAAGGTTATGAACACGAAATTATAACAAATAGCAGCTACAAACTACGTCCATGGAATTTCATGTCTTACTTCCTTACAACACTAATAGACAGAGGCATCCCAGACAGCGTAATAGCATTACTCCTACTACTCCCAATCATTGCAACAGTAGTGGCATTCATGAAACAGATAGTAGGACTAACAACTATGGGTATTTACACACCAATAATAATGACTCTTTCATTCTTGACCATAGGCTTGTACTTCGGACTTTTGACACTAATAAGTGTATTGGTAATAGGAGGTCTAACCAGACACCTACTCAGGAACGTCAGACTCCTCTTCATTCCAAAAATGGCAATAGTGATGACCTTGGTCTCACTAGGGTTGATATTGATACTCATCACAACAGTTTATCTCGACATTTTCAATGCGACATTCTTCTCTTTGGCAATATTCCCTATGGTTATATTGAGCACATTGGTTGAAAAATTCGTAAGCATCAAAACAGAAAAAGGATTTATCTCAGCGGTGACATTAATGTCAGAAACCCTGATAGTAGCAATAATCGCATATATCGTAGCTGGAGGCGAAGTTGACCTGGGATTTGCAATTATAAAAGTTAATTTCGTAAGCAACTTAATGCTAAGTTATCCAGAAATCATCTTCCTTCTTTTGGGAATAAACATCTTGCTAGGTCGATGGAGCGGGCTCAGATTACTGGAGATTATCAGGTTCAGAGAGATACTAAGACACATAGAGGAATAATACCTATTTATGAAGCTACAAAGTTTAAAAGGAATATTAGGGATTAATGCCAGAAACCTTTTGTATATAAAGGCTTATAACCCCAAAAAAGCGATAAAACTGGCCGACAACAAGGTCAAAAGCAAAAAGTTCCTATCAACCAGAGGAATCCCAGTTCCAAAACTCATAAACACAATCCCTACCCACGAAGAAGCAGAAAAATTCAATTTCGATTCTTTGCCAAACGCATTCGTACTAAAACCAAACTACGGATTCGGCGGAGAGGGGATTATCCCAATAGTTAACAAGCGTGGCAAAGACTGGATAACATCAAGCGGAAGACGGATAAACAAAGAAGAACTCTACAACCACATCATAGACATCCTAGACGGACGGTTCTCCGTCTCAAACGTCTCAGACATGGCATTCTTCGAACAGTTATTGATTCCAGACGACACAATAGGTAGTTACGCATACGAAGGGCTTCCAGACATAAGAATCATCGTATACAACCTAGTCCCAGTAATGGCAATGCTAAGACTCCCCACCAGGGAATCAAACGGTAAAGGGAACCTTCACCAAGGAGCAATAGGTGTCGGCATAGACATCGCCACAGGGAAAACAACCCACATAGCCAAGAATAATAAAATCATCGATGAAATCCCCGAAGTAGGTAAACTAGAAAACCTTCAAATTCCATATTGGGACGAAATCCTAGAAATAGCTTCAAACATACAACTCGTAACAAACCTAGGATATTTGGCCGTCGACATAGCTATAGACAAAACTTCGGGCCCAGTATTGCTCGAAATAAACGCAAGAGCAGGACTCGGAGTACAAATAGCAAACTTAGCTCCTTTAAGACAAAGATTAGAGCGTATAAAAGGAATCAAAGTAACTTCCCCAGAAAAAGGAGTAAGAATCGCAAAAGACATGTTCGGAAAAACAATTGAAAAAGAAGTAGAACAAATCTCAGGCAAACACATCATCGGTAAAGAAGAAATAGTCGAAATAATCCTAAAAAAAGGAATAAAGAAAGTAAAAGCAATCGTAGACCCAGCACAAGAACGAACAATTATAGACTTAGAATTAGTCAAAAAAACAAAACTAATAGACAGTGAAGATTTTGACGACGAAAAATCAACCCTCAAAACAAAATTCACAATAAAAGGCAAAAGAATCCAAACAGTAGTAGATGTCGAGAAATTAGCAAAAGGCGAAACCAAAATGGTAATAGGCTCTAGAGATCTAAAAGACTTCCTAATCGATCCATCTGTTGTCACAGAAGAAACTAAAGAGAAAAAGAAAACTATCCAAAAACCAATAATTAAAAAGAAAATCAAAAACAATTTCGAGATAGACCAAGAAATCGTCAACGTAGACAACAAATTAAAATTATTATTCCACCTAAGACCAACGAACCTAACCGAAGAAAAAGAGAAATTCCACAAAGATTTTACCTACAACCCTCAATTCACATACCCGGAAATTCAATTCGACGCAACTAGGCTCAAAAACCAATTAGCAAACATCGAAGTTACAAGCACACCAATAGGAAGAATCTTCGAAGCAAAAAAAGACGAACTAAGAAGAAAAATCGAATTGATAGAAAGCGTAGACACAGACAAATTCACAGAAAAATCAAAAAGATTATTTGGAGAAACAACCCCAGAACTCGTAGCAGAATGCGAAAGATTACTCCTTGAAACAAAGAAATTCCAAAAGCCAGAAAAAGAAGATATAAAAGCAGAAAAAGCTAAGGAAGAGTTCGAAAAAGTGTTCAAAAAATACAAACTCGACAACTGGAAAGTAAGAATCAAAGATGAGATGGTTGCAGACTGTGTGGCCGGAAAAAACAACAGGCTGTTCATAAGAAAAGAAGCAACATTCTCTGAGCCAAGACTAAAAAACCTCATAGTCCACGAAATAGAAACCCACATCCTCACCGCTGAAAACGGTAAAAACCAACCATTCGAACTATTCAACAGAGGACTTGCAGACTACCTGATAACGCAAGAGGGCCTAGCCATTTACAACGTCACAAAACAAGTGAATGACACTATCAACGACAGCTACAAAACAATAGCCCTAATCATTGCAATCGAGACCGCAATGTACAGCTCATTCGTAGAAGTCTTCGAAAAAGTACTTTCGTACGGGATACCTATAGACGATGCGTTCAGGGTAGCACTAAAAGTAAAAAGAGGCCTCGGCGACACAAGCAAGCCAGGTGCATTTACAAAAGATTTGATCTACTACAAAGGCTACAAAGAAATAGTAGAGTACGTAGAAAATGGAGGAAGAATCAAAGACCTTTACATCGGCAAACTAAACCACAACGACGTCGAAACAGCACGAAAAATAAACGGCCTAGTTGAACCAAAATACCTCCCAAAATGGCTATAGAATAAACATCGCATCACCAAAGCTATAAAATCTATAGTTGTTTTCTTTGGCAGTTTCATAAAGCTCCATAATCTTCGAAACTCCATCCGAAGAGCCTTTGTGCTCAAGGAAAGACGCGACAAGCATTATCAAAGTGCTTTTGGGGAGATGGAAATTTGTGATCAACGAATCCACAGCATTCCATTTGTATCCAGGATAGATAAAGATATCTGTCTCACCATTTTTCGACACAAAACGTCCATCAACAAAACATGACTCCAAAACCCTAACAGTCGTAGTCCCCACAGCAATAATTCTTCTACCTTCGCTCTTAGCTTTGTTTAATTTCGCAGCAAGCTCCTCAGTGAACTCAAAACCTTCAGAATGCATCTGGTGGTCCTGAAGATGTTCAACTTTCACAGGCTGAAAGGTCCCCAAACCCACATGCAAAAGCACAGTCTCAACATCAAGCCCCTTCTCTTTAACTTTTCTCAACAATTCCTCAGTGAAATGCAATCCAGCAGTAGGTGCAGCAGTACTACCTTTTTCCCTAGAATAAACCGTCTGGTATTGGTCAAAAGACGCAGTCCTCTCAGTAATATAAGGCGGAAAAGGAGCCTCACCCGCATCATCAAGAGCTTCGTTCACATCACCGCCACTTTTAGAAAATTCAATATTTCTGGTCCCATCAGGATTGATAGCAACAACCTTACCCATCAAACCATTACTCACCTCAAACTCAAAACCCTCTTGAAAAATCTTCCCAGGTTTTACAAGACATTCATGAACAGAATCACCAACCTTTTTTGCTCGGAAAATTTCAACATCCTTTCCTTCAATAGAAAACAAAATTCTAGCAGGAATAACTTTGGAACGATTAACTACCAAAACATCTCCAGAGTTCAAATAGTCCAAGACATCCCGGAAAGCTCGATGCTCCACAACATCCTCGGAAGAATCATAAACCAACATCTGCGAAGAATCCCTCGGAACGACAGGGGATTGGGCTATGTAACTTTTTGGAAGATCGTAATCAAAATCACTTAATTTCATCAGGTCTTATCGATTACAATCAAAGTCATATCATCAAGCTGAGATTCATTGCCAACGAATTGAGCCAAATCCCTCGCGATATGATTATTAACACCAGCAGCAGAATATTCTTTTGAATACTCAACCACAGCCTTTTTCAAACGTTCCAATCCAAACAACTCATCCTTGCTATTTTTTGCCTCAGTAATCCCATCACTATACAAAACAACCTTATCACCCTTCGCAAGAGGAATGTCCTGTTCCTTTGCACTTCCAGACACATCTTCAACTAAACCAAGAGCAGTTCCGCCAGAAACAATCTCTTCCACCTGCTCCTTCTCAGCTCTATAAACCAAAATCCTTTCGTGCCCAGCACCAATATAAGACATTTTCGAAGACGCTTTATCCCAACAAAGCATAACCATAGTCATATACATAGAAGGCTTTGTGTACTTCTTAATATATTTGTTGGTATTTATAATCACCTCCAAAGCAGTCGAAGAAACATCAATAAAAGATCGAACCATAGAGTTAACCATCGCCATTATAAGTCCTGCAGTCACACCATGTCCGGTCACATCCCCAACATAAATATACGTCTTTTTTTCTCCGTCAATCGCATCAAAACTATCACCACCCAATTCAGTTGCAGGTCTGTTCTTGATGTCAATCTTGAGTCCAGAAACTTCAGGAGCCGCTTTCGGAAACAATTGTTGTTGCAGCTCAACAGCCACAGCCAATTCGTCCAAAATCCTTCTCCTATCTTTAATGTCAGAAGCAACTTGAGAAAACCCCTCATTCACCTGATTATAAAAATGAGCCAACAATCCAATCTCATCAACTCTTGTAGTATAAATTTTCTTAGAAGGTTTCCCGGTAAGAACCAACTGCATCTGAGATAGAACTTTGCGCAAAGGCCTTACAATAAAAACCAAAATAAATATAGCCATATAAGCCAAGATGATCCCAGTAACACCCCAAAGCACATACCAAACAGGAAATTGCTCCAAAAACCCTTGATACCAAAGCAAAGCCAAAACCCCGCTCAACAAAACAGCAAAAACAAAAAAACTAACAAACAACTTAGTAACCAAACTTTTGACTCCAAAATTCATTGCTATTTTGCATTAAGATACGCAGAAAGAGTGGCATGCACAGGGATAACATCCGCAATACCAATCGTTTTCAAAACATCTTTCACATGAGTGTCCGGCCCAACCAAAACCAAGTTCTTCTTCTTTTTATCCAAAATATTATGGATCTCCATAAGATATCCAATACTTTCGCTATTGATGAATTTCAAACCAGTAAAATCAAAAATCAGATTCTCCAATTTGAAAACCTTAACAACGTCATCAAGGACACCACGTATCTCCATGTGCCCAGCTTTATCAAACTCACCAGCAAACTTAACAACCTGGACACCTTTCTCCGCGTCAGGTTCCCCAGGGGTAATAGTTAATGTAGGCTTCATAGAATCGACTTAGGAATAACTTCTGGAATAAAGAAGTCCATTAATCAATTCAACTTCTTCATGCTCATCCACCAAACTATACAGCATTTTCAGATTTTTCAAAGATTTTATTTCAAGACTATTCAAAGATTTAGTCTGAAGACTTTTTAGCATTTTATTGATACGAGCCGAAACAATTTGCCTCACTTCATCCTGTATGGTCTTCTCAGTTTTATGAGGAAGCTTCTTCAGTGAATGCTTAATCTCAGCCGCAATAGGGGAGGTAGTATCAAACAAAAACTCCACCAAAACCTCAACCGACTCACTATACCCCATCTTTGCCAAGGCCAACGCAGCACCAGCCTTAACCTTATCATCATCTGAATGAAGTAGTTTGTGACAGTACTTGTAATATTTTTTTAGTTTCAATTCTCCAACCGCATAAACAGCAGCACATTTTACATTATTCCGAGAGCTTTTAAGCATTTGCCCTAATTCATGGTCAGTGTCATCCCTGTAATCATGAAGGTTCCACAAAGCAATCAGCGCAGACGCCTTTTCCATAGGCTTCCTAGAAGACAAGAAAGGTTTGATGTAAGGAACAATGTGCTCATCTTTATAAGAACCAAGAGCTATAACAACATCGGCCTTCAAATCCCCACTAGAATCTCCCAACGCATTCACCAAAAACCCAAACGTTCCCACGGGATTAAGCTTAGACAATATATGCACAACCAAAGACCTAATCTCAGAATTTTTTTCCTTACGATACAAAGCCTTCAAAGCCTCAATAACCTTGTACTCATGGAAAACATTCTTATCAAAGAAACCATGAGAGAAACGATAATCCAATAATGCATTCACCGCAGCCAAACGAATATCCAACTTTTTAGAACCAAACATCTCAACAATGTCATCAATAGCATCAAAATCCTTCAACTCACCAAGAGCCTCAAGAACTTTAATCTTAATAAAGTCAGATTCCTTAGGGTCATGCAAAACCTTACTAAGAACAGCAACAGAATTCCTATGTCCTTTCTGCGAAAGAATGCCTATGGCATCAATACGATCCAATTTATTTTCAGAGCGAGTAAGGTTGTGGGACGCAAGATTGGTGTAGTGAGACTGAAGCTTATACAAAACTCCAAACAAAATAATCGCAACAGCAATCATCGCCAAATTAATAGACAAAGTCAGATCAGGCCCTCGGAAGAAATACTGCAAAGATAGCAATATCCCCGTTCCCACCACAGCCCCAATCGGACGAACAATCCCTTCAATAAATTCCCTCACATGCTCACGAAAATGCTCCTTTATCGAGTAATACGTGGAATGATAAGAATTCAAATAAATAGCATGTGCTATCTGACTATTTGTCCGTGCCAACACAGCAGTAGGATAGCCAAAACGCACAGTCATTCCAAACACACTCAAAAGCATAACAAGCGGATAAACCATCATACTACCTATAACTCCAAGCGAAGTTATAAGTCTACTTCCAACAAACAACTGAACCAAAAGCGCAGCAATACTAAATAATACAAACAATTGCCCCAAATCATGCACCAACGCATGTTCAAACCCACTTCCGGAAGTTAACACAGCTGCAGATATGTTTTGAGTAACAGCCTTCGTATATTGAAACTCTATCAAATTAGAGAATATCCATTGCAAAATAACAACAAAAATCAAACCTTTTATGAAAGCAGTATGTCTAGCTTGAGACAAGACCTCCTTGGCCCGATCAAGCAAACCAGAATGAACATGCTCATGCTCCTCATCCAATTGAAACCTATAAACTCCCTTAGTAAACTTTTTATAAATCATCATACAAGGCACAATCATCAACAACAAAAACCCCCAAATATAAACAAAATGAACAGGGTCAATCAGACTAGAAAAAGACAGAACCAACAAACCAGCAACGATACCACCTATGGTCTCAGCCGATTCTATAACAGGGAAGGTCCTTTCACTCTCCAAAGGAGTAAACAAAGTCTCTACAAACCCACTTTTATTGATCTGAAGCTGAACAAGGAACACCGCCTCAGAAGCAATCAATAACCCAAAGAACAAAGTATCATAACTATGTCCAATCAAAGCTGCCACTCCCAAAAAGATCAAAGAAAGGAATACAGCAAACAATATACTATTCTCTTTCGACATCTTGCCTATAAAAGAAGAGAAAACAAAACTTCCAATCATAGTGAAAACCCCATTAACAATAAACAAAACAGGCAACATCGAAATTCCATATCGTCCCACGAACATACCCACAATAACAGTCCACGCAATAACAAAACTCGTTCTATAAAAAAAGCTAATAAACCACGAAAGAAAAATCCTCGGCCACTCCTCCTTATTAACATTCATCAGTTTTTCGATCCCAGCTTTAGGAGTAATCATGGTTATATTATACAAGAAAAAGGCCCTCCTGGCAACCTCATAAAGGGGTTTTTTAAGGATAAGTTTTATAAAATACCATCCGATGCATTTAAAGAAATTTTTCAAACCAATCGGAAGCGGAGGAGCAAGCGCGATAGTCGCGTTCACCTCCTTTTTGAGCTATGTCGTAGGCCTATTGAGAGACAAAACAATTGCCTATCATTTCGGAACTTCAACAGCTACAGACACTTATAGCGCTTCATTTTTGATTCCAGACATGCTCTTCAATATGTTTATAGCCGGAGCATTGGTAGCCGCATTCATGCCAGTCTTCTCGGAATATCTGAACAAGGACAAAAAAGAAGCCTTCAGTCTAGCAAACACAATGTTGTCATCAGCCAGCCTAGTTATATCGGTACTGGCCATAATAGCCTTCATATTTATGGACAGCATTGTCCCTTTACTATTCCCGTCAGTAGACGCAGAGGCCCAGAGAAGCATAATCATCATGACAAGGCTAATGCTTCCATCTGCACTAATTTTCGCCATAAGTAACGCAATAGGGAACATTTTGATGACCTACCGCCATTTCCTATCATTCGCGATCTCTCCCGTGCTTTATAACCTGGGAATCATCGTTGGAGTAGTTTTCTTAAACGAACAACTCGGAATATACAGTGCTGCAACAGGTGTACTCATAGGGGCCACACTGCACCTACTCATAAGATTGGTAGATATTTTCTCCACAGGATTCAAGTATCGCCCAGAATTAAAAGTAAAACACCCAGGGTTCAAAAAAATCATCAAACTAATGATACCCAAGTCCATCAGCCTAATAGCCTGGCAACTAAACCTATATGCATTCACGATCGTAGGAATGAGATTAACAGAGGGGGGGATAGCAGCATTCAACTTCGCTAGAAATATCCAAAGCTTCCCCGTAAGCATATTCGGGATAGCATTTACAGTCGCAATTTTTCCAACCCTAAACTCAGCAATAAACAATGGTAGAAAAGACCTGTACACATCAAGTATCCAAACAACAATCCAAAGAATATTATTCTTCACAATCCCCGCAGCAGTAGGAGTGCTTCTACTCGCCGAACCAATAACACGTCTCATCCTAGGAGGAGGAGCATTCGATGAAAAATCAATAGAAATGACAGCGCTAATTCTCACATTTTTCGCACTTTCAATCCCCTTAGAAGCCCTCACGACAATATTCGCAAGATCCTTCTATGCACTCCAAAATACGATCACTC
Organism: Candidatus Peregrinibacteria bacterium; assembly: GCA_018655275.1. Taxonomy (GTDB): domain Bacteria; phylum Patescibacteriota; class Gracilibacteria; order UBA1369; family LOWO2-01-FULL-3; genus JABIJZ01. The sequence goes on from JABIJZ010000008.1 coordinate 62,966, forward strand.
CAATGATAATAAACCTGTTTTCACTAGCATTCATAGCTTCAATAACCGTATTCATAGCTCCAAAATTCGGAATAGAATGGTTCTCTGTCGGCTTCACAGCAGGATTCTTAATATACAACATATTATTCATAGCCCTTTTATCAAAACACCTAAAAGGCTTCGATTTCAAAAAATTCTTCAACAGCTTCTTCAAAATCTGCATCTCATCAGGAATAATGGGACTAGCAATCTATTTAGCCAAATCAATCAACCTCCCAATCCACGAAGCAATCTCAGGAATAACCATCGGAGGCGCAATATACTTACTCACATCTTACCTAATAAAAACTCCAGAACTGAATAGCGTAAATATGGTCATAAAAAGACTTCTCAAAAAATAATGAATAAGAAAACAAAACTCATCATGGTAATACTCGCAATATCTTCTCTCCTGGGAGCACGCACTTTCCTATACTCAAAACTAGTCCGCCAACCAGAAGAGATCTTCACAGAAAACCCAAACAACACATTTCTAGAAGTTCCATTCATATGCCAAGCCCCACTACAAACAGAAGCAAATTGGGAATACCACGAAGAGAGTTGTGAAGAAGCAGCAGTCTTGATGGCATACCTTTACGACAACAACCGCTCCGTCTCAAAACAAGAAGCCCACGAAGAAATCCTCAAAATGATAGACTGGCAAATTGAAAACTTCGGAGAACACAGAGACATCTACGCAGAAGAAGTAAAAGAATTCATCCACGGATACTATGGACTACCACTCAGCAAAATAGTAATAGTCAACAACGCAACAATAGAAGACATCGAAAGAATCCTAGCAAAAGGAGCCCCAATAATAGCCCCAATAACAGGTGAAATTCTCCAGAACCCTAACTATCCATATCCCGGATACCACATGCTCCTAATCAAAGGCATCACCGAAACAACAGTCATAACAAACGACAACGGAACAAGAAAAGGCGAGAACTTTGAATACGACCACCAAGTATTCATGGAAGCTATGAACGACGCAGGAGGGAACATCATCTATCTCCAAAACCACCAACCTCTCACTCCAACATCGAAGTGATTCGCAAGATTCAACTTCTTCCCACTTCCATGCACATAAATATAGACTTCAAATTTCCCAACAGAATCAAAAACAATTCGAGTCTTAAATCTCTTGCCTGAAACTTTCACCAAGCCTTCCTTCAAAACTTTCTGGTGCCCAAACTCCTTGACTTGGTAATAAAAATGCTCCATTTCCTCAAAAGTAAATCCCTTCAGAGGCAGCCCCTTTTTCAAACTAATAGTTTTGTGAACTTTTTTCGTAAATTTAATAATCCTCTTGGCAAAATTCTGAGTAAAATAATAAACCTTTTCCTTCGACTGAACTATCCCTATCCCCACAGTATTGTAACTTTTATTCAAGATATTAGCCCTATGCCCAGGACTCCTCATCAGCCCTTCTTCAGCCTCTTTCACAACATGAGGATATCCACCAATCTTCGCTAGATTCTCCCCAGAAACAGAGTCAGTAACCCTAGAGACCTTCAGCCTATCCGCCGGAGATTCTCCACGAAAATTCTGATGATCAAAGTAATCTTTTTTCGCCATGTCCTTGCTGTGTTTCCGAGCAACATCTCTCAAGTCCTCCTGCATCCCCAATTTCGACAATTCAAAATCCGCCCTATCCCGATTCAAATAAATAAGCATCTGCCACTCTTTACGAGTAATAGAGTTTGGCCGAAAAAGCATCAATAAAACATATTTTACCCATTGTCCAAAAGTCATTTCTAATATTCGTTAACTATACCGTGAATCAGTATATCATCTTTCAACTTAGATACATCAGTTTTTTTGAACTTCAAAACATCCTTAAGATTAGACACACCTCCTCCTTTAACAACATCAACAGCATCTTCACCGCCAATTATTTTAGGAGCAATATAGAAATAAATATCATCCACCAAAGAAGCATCCACAAAAGACCCATGCACTTCGCCACCACCTTCAACAAACACAGATTGGATTCCAAACTCTTTGGCCAGATAAGCCAGCATCTTCTTCACATCAACCTTATTCTTCCCAAAACTTTTCATTTTGACATTAGCCCCCTCAAAAGCCTCAACATTTCCCGCAGACGCAAGACCAGAATAAGCAACAAACACATTCTCATCACAAAAAACTCTAGACTTCAAAGATGACCTCAACTTCCCATCCACAATCACTCTCAAAGATTTACCACCACCCATGTTCAACCTTGGATTATCAGCAATCACAGTTCCAGCACCAACAACAATCGCATCGTAACTAACCCGAAGAGAACGAGCATGCTCACGAGAAGCCCCACTTGTAATCCATTTCGAAGAACCTTTTTTCGTTGCAATCTTTCCATCCAAACTCATCCCAGCCTTCAAAGTCACATAAGGCATTCCACTCTTCGCCATCTTCAAAAACGGCTGATTCACAAGCCTAGCTTCATTCTCCAACACACCATTTTTCACTTCCACGCCATTCTTCCTCAGAAACCTCGCCCCCTTACCATTTACTTTTTTAGAAGGATCAATATGAGAAAAACAAACTTTCTTCACACCCATTTCGACAATTTCCTCAACACAAGGCGGCGTTGCACCAAAATGACTACAAGGCTCCAAATTCACATACAAAGTAGATCCCTTCACGGCATTTTTCTTCTTCAACGCATCCTTGAAAGCCGCAACCTCAGCATGATCCTCACCAGCTTTTTTATGATAACCACGTCCTATGATTTTGCCATTCCTAACAACAACAGCCCCAACCAAAGGATTTGGAGAAGTGAAACCTCTGGCCTTCAAAGCCAAAGCTACAGCTTGCTTCATGAAATGATCATCGTTCATAAAAGAGGGGATTACACGTCCTTAAGTATATGACCCATTTTGTCCTTCTTAGTCTTCAAATATTTCCGGTTTCTATTATTTGGCGAAACTTCTATAGGAAGTCTTTTTGTTATTTTCAATCCATATCCTTCAAGCCCCACAACCTTCTTAGGGTTATTAGTCAATAAATGGATAGTAGAAACTCCAAGATCAACCAAGATCTGAGCACCAACCCCGTAATCTCTCAAATCATCCTCAAACCCAAGTTTCCTGTTCGCATCAACAGTATCATATCCATCATCCTGCAGATTATAAGCTTTTAATTTATTAACCAATCCAATTCCGCGCCCCTCCTGTCTCATATACAAAACTACTCCAGAACCTTTCTTCGCAACCAATTCCAAAGCATGATGCAGCTGATTCCCACAATCACAACGCAGTGAACTAAAAAGATCACCGGTTAAACATTCACTATGAACACGGACCAATACATCCTTTTTCCCATAAACATCCCCAGCAACCAAAGCAACATGCTCATCACTATCAACATCACTTTTATAAACAAAAATCTTAAACATCCCAAAGTCAGTCGGCAAATTAGCCTCAGCGACTCTTTTAACCAAACTCTCTTTTTCCCTTCGATATTCAATCAAATCTTTTATAGTCATAATTTTTAAACCATGTTTCTTGGCAAACTCAAACAACTCGGCTCCTTTCGCCATCTCACCATCACTTCTTGCTACTTCACAAATAACACCAGCTTCTTTCGCTCCAGCTAACTTAGCTAGGTCTACAGAAGCCTCTGTATGCCCAGCTCGAACCAAAACACCCCCCTTACGCGCGATCAAAGGAAAAACATGCCCAGGTCGAGCAAAATCAGATGGCTTGGCCTTACCCCCCGCCAAAGCCTTCACAGTCTTCGCTCTATCAGAAGCTGAAATTCCAGTGGTAGTTTCTTTTTTATAATCAACAGAAACCGTAAAGTTACATTTATGTTGCTCTTCATTGTCATCAACCATCAACGGCAAACCCAACTCAGCAGCTCTGCTAGCAGTAATAGGGGAACACACTAGTCCTCGCCCCTCAGTCATCATAAAATTAATATCTTTCGCAGTCACTTTTTCCGCCAACATAACCAAATCCCCTTCGTTCTCGCGATCTTCATCATCGACAACTACAACCATTTCCCCTTCTTTAAGATCGGAAACGGCAGACTCTATTGTGCTAAATTTTTGCATATCAAGATGGGACTGTCTTATATAGTCATCCTTACAAAACTTTCGATTGTTGCACCACCTTCTTCAAGAAGCTGTTCGATAGTTTTTTCAGGATCTTTAACAAAAGTTTGCTTAATCAAAGCGTGTTCCTCTCTGAATTTTTTCTCTTTTCCCATCATAATTTTCTCCATGATTTCTTCAGGCTTTCCTTCTTGAGCCAATTGATCCTTCCAAATTTCTTTTTCTTTATCAACTGATTCTTGAGAAACCTCATCAGGAGAAGTACAAGTAGGATTTGTAGCCGCAACATGCATAGCTAGATCTTTCGCAAGCTCCTCATTGCCACCTTTCAAAGAGACAACAACACCAATCTTTTTATTAGAGTGAACATAAGAACCCAAAACTTCACCTTCGATTAGTTCCATACCACCAATTTGGATATTTTCACCCATCTTGAGTACAGCATCTTTAACCTCAGAAACGTCAGTATCCTCAGTGCTCATTTCACCATTGAACAATTTTCCAGCCAACGATTCAGCCAAATTAACAAAATCTTCGCCTCTAGACACAAAATCAGTTTCAGATTGCAACTTAACCATTGAAGCCTTTGCTCCCTCAGATTTTATAGCCACAACTCCTTGGTCGGTAGACCTTTCAGCTCTATCAACAGCTTTAGCCTCTCCCTTTTTTCTCAAAAGATCGATAGCTTTATCCATATCTCCATCAGAGTCTTCCAAAGCTTTCTTACAAGCCATCATAGAAACTCCAGTCATCTCACGAAGTTTTTTTATTTGATCCAATGTAACTGCCATGTGAATTAAGGTTATTTTTTAGTTTTTTTAGATTTCTGAATAGACTCAGAAACCTTCCCAACAACATAAGTGATAGATTTCAAGGCATCATCATTCCCAGGAATAGGATAAGTAACTTCATCTGGATTAGCATTCGAATCAACGATACCAACCACAGGAATACCTATTTTATTACATTCCTTAACAACAATGTTGTCTCTAACACAATCTACCAAGAAAACAGCATCAGGTTTTCTAGTTATCTCTTGCACACCACCCAAAGACTCCTCCAATTTCACAATTTTCTTTTTCAATCGAGAAGCTTCTTTCTTAGTGTATTTATCAAAATCACCAGCTTCTTCTTGCTCTTTAAGGTCATTAAGATATTTGATCCTTTTACTGATAGTAGCAAAGTTTGTAAGAAAACCAGGTATCCATCGAGAGATGACATAAGGCATCTTGCAATCCTTCGCTGTGTTCTCAATCAAACTCAAAGCCTGAGGCTTTGTGCTCACAAACAAAACAATCTTTCCTTCAGAGACAAGCTTTGAAAGAAAATTGACAGCATCCTCAAGCATAGAAGCTGTTTTTTCTAAATTAAACACGTGAACTCCGTCTTTCTCCCCATAAATATACTTTTTCATTCGGGGATCCCATTTGTGAGTTCTGTGACCGAAGTGCACCGCACTAGCTAACATTTCATCCAAAAGTTTAGACATAATCCTTAGGGTTAGCGCCCGCTCCTGATCATCTCGCCCCTTAGCCCTTTTACAAGGGAGGATAGGACAATCTCAAAAACAGACTTGATATTTCTAAATTTGCTAGGATAATCTAGTAGAAAACCCCTTAAATATCAAGCATAAATGACAAAAGAACTCAAAAAACTAAGAAAAAAAATATCAAAGCTAGACCTGAAAATTCAAAAACATCTCAAAAAACGCAGCAAAATCGTCGAAGAGATAAGCCAAATAAAGAAAAAATACTCATTACCAATCGAAGACAAAGAGAGAGAACAAGAAATTTTGAGCAAAATGGACAACAAATACGTCAAGAAAGTCTTTGAGGAAATAATAAGGCTATCAAAAGAGCTACAAAAGTAAAACTACAACCAAAAGTGCTTTGACTGACAAGACGTTTCCTGATATAATATAACAATGAGTAAGGAAATAAAAAACAAAAATCAAAACATGAAACCAACAAAAATAACTTTAACTATGCCAGGTGACGCATACTTCATTTCAGGAGTACGCGACTTCACGCTAACGCTAATAAAAAACACAACAAACTTCGCTGAAAAATGGGCCTTTCGATTTCAATCAGTTGTAGACGAACTTTGCAACAACGCTATCGAATTTGGATCATCAAAAGACGCAGAGATCAGAGTTACATTTAACCACATAAAAGAACAATACCTTGAAGTAACAGTAGAAGACACCGGTACTGCTAGCTCAAAAACAACAGCAGCAGAAATGAAAAAAATGCTCGAAAAAAGAATGAAGCCAGAATATAAATTCACAGGAATAAGAGGCAGAGGTTTGCCAAAAATCATTTCCGCATGGACAGACGAACTTGAATTTATAGACAAAGAGGGAGGAGGACTAATCGTAAGAGTAAGAAAGTATTTGAAAGACCCAAGATTCAAGTCCGGACTACCGGAATCCACACCAACACATATGGTGTTAAAAGTATAAATAACCAACTTAATTATGGCAGAAGCAACTATAACAATTGAAGATCTACCTTTGAACTCAGCAGACAGCAAAGGTAAAGTAATCTCTATCTCAGGACAATTAGACGAAACCAACGTCGACGAAAAGTCCAAAGAGATTTACAAAGTTCTAGAAGAAAATCCTGAAAAACTACAACTTGTATTTGATCTAGAAGGATTGGAATACATGAACAGTAAATCGATAGGATATCTAACTGATTGGTACGGTAAAGTTGCCGAGAAAGGAGGCAAAACTCACATAGCAAGGGCCAAGGACAATATCAAAGATATTTTACAAGTAGTAGGCTTAACTCAACTAATAGAGATCCATGATTCATTAGATGAAGCAAAGCAAGCTGCTAGTAACGCAGCAGGCACAACCGCTCCAGCGACAGAAACCCCAGCTGCTCCAGTTGAAACTCCAGTTACTCCAGTTGCTGCTCCAGAGACACCAGCGCCCGCTCCAACAGCTCCTGTTGAAGCGCCAGCTGCACCTACACCTGTAGAGACACCAGCACCAACAACCGAGCCTACTCCTCCAGCAACACCTGCTACACCAGCTGAAGGCAGTGAGACATACGATATAAAGAAATAAGATGACTCTCAACGAATGTCAAACAATGCAATCATCATCGTTTCATTATCCACCTTATTCGCCGCAATACCGGTCGTAATCTGGGGATTTTTATTTTTAAAAGAGTCAAAACAGTCAAAAAAAGTCCTTGCAACAATATTCATGCTAGGGATTTTAGCCGCGCCAGCAATGCTGGGAATCCAGTACGTTTGGGACATTTTCCCAAAACTAAATCTGGAAATGCTAATAAGAAGCTCATTCGAAAACACAAACCTAATACATATACTGATATTCATTCTATTCGGAATGATGGAGGAAGTACTAAAAAACTTCGCAATAAGAGCAATAGACAAGAAAACCGTCGCAATCAAAACAGTAAACTCAGCCCTTAGACTAAGTATACTTTCCGCATTAGGCTTCTCATTTGCAGAAAACATCTTCTATATGTATATGCTATGGCCAAGCCTAGCAATCGGCCAATTCATAGGAGTGTACATCTTCAGATCTATCATTACAATGTGCGCCCACATGGTCTTCTCAGGAATATACGGTTATTATTTCGGAATATCTAAATTCGCGATATCAATAACAAAACAAGAAGAATTAACAGGCGAAACAAGCTGGTCAACAAAATTCATCTCGAAACTATTTTCAAAACCAAAAGCCGAAGGCTTCAGAGAAAAAACAATCCTAAAAGGTCTCTTCATCGCAATGGGCCTCCACGCAGTCTTCAATCTTTTACTTCAATTCAACATAATCATCCCAGTCGTAGTTTTGATCACAATAGGCTACCTCTTCTTGAGACATCTTTTGAAAAGAAAAGTGGGACACCTGGTCTTGCTCACAGATTTATCTGAGAAAAAGAAAGCAACAATGGCCAAAAAAGACGAAGAAGTTGTCATAGAATTGCTAGCAATGTGGTTCAGTGAAAAAAAGTATGTCGACGTAATCCACATATGCGAAAGACTCTTGGAAAGAGATCCAGACAACAACGTAGTTAAACTTTTTCAGGCAAAAGCCTTGGACAAAATGGATGTAAACAGCACCTACAGGAAAATCCTCCGATCACTGTTTAAATCAAAAAAAGAACTGTCTATAGACCAAAGAAGCATCATAAGCAAACACCTAGAGGACAAAGCTCAGCGAAAGCTTGCTTAGCGCCTCAAAAACAAATATATTGAGGTTATGCGACTTAAAGATGCAAAAGTAGCCCTCGTTTTTGATTGGATGACCAATATGGGTGGAGCAGAAAAGGTAAACCTAAAACTGCACCAGATGTTTCCAAAAGCCCCAATTTTCACATCCGTATTCAATAAACACAAAATGAAAGAGTTCGCCCACGCAGATGTGAGAACTTCTTTCATACAGAAACTTCCAAAAGCAAAAAATCATCACCAATGGTATTTAAACTTCATGCCATACGCATACGAGCTTTTTGACCTTAGCGAATACGACATCGTCATCTCAAGCTCACATTCATGCTCAAAAGGCATCATAACTAAACCAGAGACACTGCACGTTTGCTATTGCCACTCACCAATGAGATACGCCTGGGACAATTGGCAAGAGTACATAAAGTCGTACAAAATGAACCCATTGGTGAAAAAAATTGCCAAGAAGAAAATGCACAAACTCAGAATGTGGGACCAACTATCAAGCGATAGGGTCGACTACTACGTAGCAAATTCAAAAACAACTCAACGAAGAATCGAAAAATATTACCGAAGACCATCCACAGTAATTCACCCAATGGCCAACACAAAAGACTACAAAACTGCCAAAAACACAAAAGGATACTTCCTCGCAGTTGGCCGACTAATCCCATACAAAAAATTCGACCTAATAGTTGAAGCATTCAATGAACTAGGCCTCCCATTAAAAATTGTAGGCACAGGGCTCATGGAAGAAGAATTGAAGGACAAGGCCGAACCAAACATCGAATTCCTAGGCTACACGCCCGAAGACGAACTCAAGAAACTATATAGCGAATGCGAAGCCTTGATATTCCCACAACTAGAAGACTTTGGAATAATCGCACTTGAAGCCATGGCAAGCGGCAGACCAGTGATCGCATACAGAGAAGGAGGAGCCCTCGAATCAGTCGCAGAAAACAAAACTGGCATATTCTTCGACAAACAAGATGCCGTCCACCTAAAAGGAGCAGTAGAAAAATTCATAAAAACAAAGAACTCATTCGACTCAGAGGAAATAAAAGAACACGCCTCACAATTCGACGAAGAAGAATTCGAAAGAAAGCTCTCGAAATATCTTCAAGCAAAATGGGAAGTCTGGACTACCTAGTCAAAAGAGACATCACCACATTCACAATCGCCCAAGACGTCATTGCCAATACGAATCCAAGGATTCCATACAAGATGGCCCTTTTACCTTTGTCCTTGTCATCGCTAATACCTCCAAAGATATAGAAGTATCCACCAATAATTACAGACAAAACAGCGATGAGCCCAGCAATACTTAAAGCAAATTGTATCAAATATTTAATATAAAACGGCACCATCCAAAACCTCACATTCCCAGTCTTGATAGCACACGCAAGAACATCAAGAGGGGACACCGGCTTCTCCCCAGCAGGCGGTGGCAAAACCAAAGATTCCGCATCTCCGTACTTCACTACACTCCTCAAGCTCAAACCACCAGAGTCTGTATCAACAGCAGTATATCCATCATAAAGGAAAAGAGCCTCACAGTCGGAATAACTAAACTGTGTAGAAGGAATTATAGTTCCAGACTGAACCTTTGATTCGTAACAGATATTAGTTTGAACATCATATATATAACCTTCTTCACTCTCACACAATATTTTAGCCGCCTCATCTCCCCCAGTCTCCACCACATCAGCTAAAGACGTACATTGACCGTCTTTATAAACTTCTCCATCCTCACAGCCATGCTCAGTAGTTTTACACGCCCCATCTTTATAAATTTCCCCATCTCCACATTTAGGCCCACACACACCATCACGAAGAACCTGTTCAGACGTACAAGCTTCAAGGCTCCTGCACTTACCAGTAGCATCAGAAAAATATTGCCCATCCGGACAATCTCCCGCCGCAAACCCAACCCCCATCCCACCAAAAAATCCGCCAAGGAACACTCCAACCAACAAAACTGAAAGAATCTTTTTCATAGAAAACAATTAAATCGCCCAAAATCATACCACACAACACCTTGCAAAAAAATATTTTTTAGACTATTAATGGACCTTGCGCATATCTGAAAAATAAATTTTAAGTAAACATGACACCCTCCTCGGCCGCAATAGCTATAGTCGGCAGACCAAATGTAGGAAAATCTACACTGTTTAACAGGTTAATTGGAAGTAGACAAGCAGTCACAGCAAAAGAAGCTGGAACAACTCGCGACAGAGTTCAGCATATTTATAATTTAGAAGGATACGAAGTAGAATTAACAGACACAGGAGGTTTAGCAAGCGGAAAAAAAGACGATCTCGAACACGACATGGAAAAACAAGCCAAGATAGGTATAGAACAATCAGACCTTATCGTTTTTGTCGTAGACACAATCCAATCCCTCACGGCCGAAGACTTCGAAGTAGCAAACCTACTGAGAAGATCAAAAAAACCTGTGATACTAGTAGCAAACAAATGCGACAACCAAAACATAGAAGAAAACATGTTCAACATCTATGAACTCGGATTCGGAGAACCCGTCCTGGTTTCAGCAATACACAAGGTCGGGATAGACATTCTTGAAGACACCATGGTCGCAAACCTAAAAAAGCTAAAAATCAAAAAGAAGACCAAAGCCAAAATAAAAGCCGAAGAAGAATCAGACAATCTCAAAATTTCAATAGTCGGACGACCAAACGCAGGAAAATCATCACTTCTAAACGGATTCCTCGGAGAAGAAAGAGTGATAGTTTCAGACATTCCAGGCACAACCAGAGACAGCACAGACACAGTTATAGAATATGAAAACGAAGAGATCACCCTCACAGACACAGCCGGACTAAGACGCAGAGGCAAAATCGAAAAAGGTATAGAAAAATTCTCAAGCCTCAGATGCAAAGACTCAATCGAAAGATCAGACGTATCGGTAATCCTGCTAGACGCAACAGAGCCAGTCACAGCACAAGACCTACACATAATAGAACTCATCCTAAAAGAAAAAAAAGGCCTAATAATAGCAGTAAACAAAGTCGACCTATCAAATGAAAACGAAAAAGAATATATCCTAAGAAAATTGAGAAGAAAGTGCGACTTCATCCCATGGGCACCACTAGTCTTTATCTCAGCAAAAAACAAAAAGAATATATTCAAAATCCTGGACCTAGCCCTTGAGATCAAAGCATCAAGAGAGACAGAAATCTCAACCTCAAAAATCAACAGCTTCCTCAAAAAAACAACACTCAAGCACCTGCCAGCAGCAGGCAAATCAATCGCAAAATACTTCTACGGAAACCAAGCCGGAACCAACCCACCAAGATTCATGTTGTTCTTCAAAAACGCAGGCAAACTCCACTTCTCATACAGAAGATACATCGAAAACGAAATGAGAAAAGAATTCGGATTCGAAGGCACCCCAATCTCACTTACTTTCCGTGAGACTTCAACGACAACAAAAGAGAAGTAAACTTATCCGCATCCATCCCTTCAGGGAACAATCTTCGGTATCTATCCCGCACAAACGCCCTTTTGTCATAAGAATGCAGCTTGAAGACGTCCTTCTCTATCACAGTACCCACACCGTCCTCATTAGCCCCAACCTTCGCTTTCAAATGCTTTATTTGCCTAGAACGTAAATAATCCTCGATCCTCCCTCCGCCAACAGAATCCTCAGCCTTCTTGCAGACTTTCAGCCTAGATTTATCTAAATCGACACCATTAGCCTTTTCAAATTTACCCAGAACACCTTTGGCCATAACAGGCACAAGCTTATTCAGCCAAAAATACAAATAAATATCGTCCTCAATAGCGAACCTCCACACATCAAGATCCGACTCATCGATCATGAAACTCAAACAAAAACGCCCAGCCAACTTCTTCCCATTAACCCTCAGCCCAAAAATCTTCAAAATTAAATTCACAAAAAACCTCGCAGTGTAAAGCCGCCCCTTCGCAGTAACAATAAAAAGATCAATGTCACTGTCTTTGTCAGAAGTCTCAAAAGCTAAGCTATTTCCAACACAAACCAACCTGACAAAAGGCATCTTCTCAAACAGAAAGCGCCACCTCTCAACTTTCCGCCATAATTTCTTTTCGATTTTATCCATCAAATCCAATATACTACGTCTTGATGAAAGAAAAAAAAGAAAAAATCAGCAACCTACTACCAAAACTCCCAAACAAACCAGGAGTTTATAAATTTATAGACAAAGAGGGGAGAGTTATTTACGTAGGAAAAGCAAAAGATCTCAAAAAACGCGTCAAACAATATTTCCAAAACAAAGAACAAGGCGTCAAAACAAAAAAGATGCTCGAAAACACAGAAGACCTCGACTATACAATAGTAGACTCCGAGCTCGAAGCCCTTATCCTCGAGCTCAACCTCATCAAAGAACTTCGCCCAAAATACAACATCCTCCTCAAAGACGACAAAAATTTCGTTTACATAATGATTTCAAATGAAGAATTCCCACGAATCCAAATCGTTCGCAAAATAACCGACAAAAAAGCAACCTACTACGGTCCAAAAACAGCAAAACACAAAGTCGAAAAAACCTTCAAAATCCTCAAGAAAGTCTCACCATTCAGACATTGCGGCCTCGAGATGACGACCGAAAAAGACGGTTCAATCAAAGTCACAAAAAAAACAATCAAATACCCCTGCCTCGACTACTACATCAAAAGATGCCCAGGCCCATGCATCGGTGAAATAACCAAGGAAGACTACGCCAGAATCATAAACCAAATCAAAAAATTCTTCGAAGGCCACCACGAAGAACTCCTCAAAGATCTCAAAAAACAAATGCAAGAATTCGTCTCAAACAAAGAATTCGAAAAAGCGGGCAAAATCCGAGACCGAATCCTAAACATAGAAGAAATCGCAGAAAAACAAAAAATCTCAGATCCGAACCAAAAAGACAAAGACATCATCAACTACGTTATCGAAAATAACCGTGCATTCTTCAATTTATTCCAAATCCGTGACGGCAAACTAATCAACCAAGAAAACTTCATCCTCCAAGCTCAATCCCTAGAAGACAACGAACAAGATCCAGAAGTTCTCGAAGCATTTCTCCTCCAATACTACGAAAAAACCCACAACATCCCAAAAGAAATCCTCATCCCACACGAACCCGCAAACCAAGAAGAAGTCCGAACATTCATCAAAAATGAGAAAGAGAGTTCAGTAAAACTTCTAATCCCTCAAAAAGGTACAAAAAACAAACTCCTTTCTCTCAGCCACAAAAACGCAAAAATCTACGCAGACCGAAACCGCACAAGCTGGCAAGAAAACAGTAAGGAAAATGAGAACTCAGTAAAAGAACTCAAGAAACTCCTCAAACTCAAAGACGAACCGAAAAGAATCGAATGCTACGACATTTCACACCTGGCAGGCACAGACACCGTCGGGTCAATGATCGTCTTCACAAAAGGCACCCCAGACAAAAACATGTATCGCAAATTCCGCGTCCAATCCGTCCAAGACAAACCAGACGACTACAAATCCCTCGAAGAAGTCCTCACACGTCGCCTTTCAAGGCTCACCGTCAAAATAGCCGCAAAAGACTACAAACTCAAAAAAGCCACAAAAAAAACAACCCCAGAAATCCAAGAAATTCTCAAAAAAGAAAAACTCCTAACGAAAGACTTCGACAAACAAACCCATTACCACTTAGAAGACCCAAAAAAGAAAATCGCCGGCACACTCAACTTACTCGAAATCAACGAAAACATCGCAGAACTCCAAGGCCTCTACATCAACCCAAAACATCGTGGCAAAAAACTCGGCCACAAATTAATCACAGAGGTTTGCCTCAAATCAAAAGCCAAACGAATCTACATCGCCTGCAAAAAAGAACTTGCCGAATACTATGCACGCCTCGGCTTCGAACCCATAAAAACAATCCCAAAAGAACTCAAAAATGCTTGTCTGAAATGCCGCGACATAACAGGCCAAACTATCTGGTACGCCATCGAAAAGAAGAGACTAAAACCAGACGCATCCTTCTCTAAAATTCCAGATCTCATAGTCATCGATGGGGGAAAGGGGCAACTTTCATCTGCAACAAAAGTCCTAAAAAAACTAAAAATAGACCTGCCAGTAATCTCAATAGCCAAACAAGAAGAAGAAATATTCCTCCCAACCCAAAAACCCTCAATCAAGCTCGACCGCAACTCGCCAACCCTCAAACTCATCCAAAGAGCACGCGACGAAGCACACAGATTTGCGATCACATACAACAGGAAACTCCGAAACAAAAAGATCACTTGATTTCCAACCAAGCCATGAGTAGACTTCACCTCCTGTAAAGATATTTTATGGCTTTAGAAGCAGCAGCTGACGAACACATTCGTCGTCGAAGCGACAACGGAGGAGAATCCATAGTCTACAAAAGTTTTAGCCACAAAGTTGTGGAAGCCGGAGAAGACTTGAGGGTTATTGAAATTGCAACAAGAATCTCCGACAAAATACATCGAAGGTACCAAGAAGCTCAGGTAGAAGACGCTTTCACATCAGAAAATCCATATCAAGAATTCAAAGAACTTGTTCTAGGAGAATGGAGAGAATTAGCTACAGAAAAAAATGGCATGAGAGAGGGAGACAAAGATTTGGACCCAGCAAGAAATGATTTTGCGGAAAGAGTCCTAGAAAAAAGCGCCGAACTTACAGCAGCAATGATAAAACGACAAAGCATGGGTATCGTTGTTAGACTAGAGGAGTGCAAAATGACTACCGTAAAAGAAAGACCTGTAGTAGAGATAGAGGACCCAGCAGCCCCAAGAGTAGTCCCAGAAGGAATGCCAACAACTTCGGAGAAAGCCGAAGCAACAAACAAGATGGTCAGACTAATAGAAGAAGAGCTAAAAGAAAGAGAAAAAAGAATAACAAGAACTCCAAAATACATATGGCAGAGAATAGGACAGTCAGTAAAAGGGATATTGATGAACATAGCGATGATAGAAAGAAAAGAAAAAGAAATACCCGAAGAAGAAAGGCTAAGACCTCTCAGCATATTACCATTCACAAGTTCTTCTATCTCCAGATTCTGGAGTAAGTACGGAGGAGAAAAGCTACTAGAAAAACTAAAAATGGAAGCAGACGCAAAAGATAGGGGAGACATTCCAGCCGAGACCTTGGACAATAAATTTATAAAAAAAATCTTCGATTTTTTCGCAAGAGACTTCATGCTCGGAGAAGACCCATACCAGGCAATGACCAGCCCACAAGCAATCGAAATAGAGAACGAAGAATCAGAAATGACATTCGCACCAGAAATAGAATCCACAGGTGACCCATCCTCAGCAGAACAACATTACAAGGAGTTCGACGATACTCTCGAAAAAATTTCAGACCCAACAGGAAAAAGAAAATTCATGTCCGTAAAACCATCAGCCCTCTGTATAGCAGAATACGAAGGCGATTTCGAAAATCTCGAAAAACCACCAACGATAACACCAGAAAGAATAGAAGCCATTAAGAATCACCTAAGAAAACTAACAGATAAAGCTATAGAGAAAAACGTTTTCATAAGGATAGACATGGAACAATTCTTCTACAAGGACGTCACATACAAGATATTCACAGACCTACTTCACGAAGATCCAGTACGAGCAAACTATCTCGGGATAGTCATGCAAACAAACCAAAAAGAAAGTTACGAAGACGCACAAGAAATGATCAAATTCGCCACAAAATTTCACGAAGAAACGGGTAAAAAAGTTGACATACGATTAGTCAAAGGAGCATATGCAACCAAAGATCCTATGTACGCAATCAAAGGACTACATAAAAACCTCAAAACAAGATGGTTCGGCAAAGAAAGAGAAGACTGGCACAACCAAAACAGAGTAAACCCAGCAGCGACAAACAAACAAGATACTCAAAGAAACCACACACTAATAATGAGAATGCTTGAGCAACACACAGATTGCCTAAACATTCATCACGCACTTCATAATCCACACCATATCGCTCAGATTTTCCAAACATGGATGAACAATGGCCAAATACCTTCAAGAAGAGGACTCCAATCACTAGCAGGCCCATTGGGAAGCCCTAGAAAACAAGTAATTAGGGATATAGCCAAAAGAAGAGAATACGGTCCATTCGGAAGGTTGAGCAAAACACTCCACTACCTAAGCAGAAGATTTAAAGACCTAAAAGCCCAAATGAAAGACGGCTTCTACATCCCAGAGTACGATGAAGAACAACCTGGCGAAGTAAAAGTCCACACACCAGATGAATACAAAAAAGCAGCTTAAACCTTAAAAACCTCCCTCTTCACAAGAACCTCCTTCACTAATTCATCAAATCCAATCGACTCTTCACATTCAAGAACTTCCCTCATTTTCGCGGCCAGCTCAGGACTCTTTGGCATAAAAAGCCCACAAGTGTCACTGCAAGGCTCCTTCGATATATCATGAGTCCCAATTTCACGAGACATATCAATAATTTCCTCCTTATTCAGCCCAATCAAAGGCCGAAAAACCGGAAGGTCAACTGCCCGATCAATCACATTCATGTTCACCAAAGTCTGACTCGCAACCTGCCCAAAACTTTCTCCAGTCACCAACGCCCTAGCTCGTTCCCTAGACGCAACCTTCTCCGCAATCTTGAACATCAACCTCCTGTACAACACAACCCTCAGCTTCGCAAGCACCTTAGTATTCATAGAAATCTTCTTTTGAATCTCACCAAAAGGAATAATAATCAATTTCGCTTCCCCCTGATATCCACTCAAAATCTCGACAATTTCTTTCACATGCTCAAGCTCATCCTTTCCACTATAAGGCTGCCCAGAAAAATGAACAAAACTCACTTTCGCACCCCGTCTCATCATCATAAAACTAGCAACAGGGGAGTCAAAACCACTCGAAATCAAAGACAACACTTTGCCCCCAGTCCCAACAGGCAGACCAGAAATCCCATCCCACTTCCCAAGACAAAAATAAGCTTTGTCTTGAATAAGCTCCACAAAAACCTCCAAGTCACTACCCTTCATTTTCACTTTCAAACCAATATCGCCCCTCAAAAGCACAGCCCCAAGTTCACGTTCTGCCTCAACACTTGTAAAATCAAATTTTCCCTCAGATTTTTTCACCCTCACACAAAAAGTCTGCAATCCCTCACCAGAAATACGTTCAAAAGGGATCTTCTTAACCATATCACGCCCCAATTTCTCGAGATCACTCGAAGACTTATAATAAATTCCAAAATTCCTAATCCCAGGCACACGCCTCATAGCCACAACCAAATCATCCTCAACCACATCATCAGGCAACTTCACCATCAACCTGTTCAAAACATACTTCGGTCGCCCCTTCAAACCCAACTCAGAAAGCACCCTTGAAACATGTTTATTCAAAGCCTCAACAAAGAACTTCTTGTTCCCACCTTTCAGCCCAATTTCTGAATAATGAATTATTAAATAGCGATCCATGTTTATTTTTTAGCGCTCGCTTTGCTTCGCTTTGGTCACTGGACCGCCTTCGGCTTCCTGTGACTGTGGTGCCCAGGGAGGGAATCGAACCCTCACTCTGTTGCCAGAACGGGATTTTGAATCCCGCGCGTCTACCAATTCCGCCACCTGGGCAAATTACAAGGAGAGTTTAATAGAGAAAATAATAAATTACAAGAGGAAGGCAAACCTATTGAAAAGCATCTCCCACACCTATACAATAGCCTCATGTTTTGTGACGAAACCCAAATAAAACTTACAGGTGGCAGAGGAGGCGATGGATGCGTCTCGTTTCGTCGTGAAAAATTTGTAGCAAAAGGCGGACCCAGTGGAGGAGATGGAGGAAAAGGAGGAAACATGATCCTGAAAGCAAACGAAAACATCAATACCCTCTCAGACCTAAACACACGAAAACAATACAAAGCACAAGACGGAGCTCGAGGTAGAAGCAAAAACATGACAGGCGGAAACGCAGAAGACATGATACTTCCAGTCCCAATAGGAACAATAATCTACAATCCAGACAAAACAAAAATCCTAGCCGACCTCAGCACAAAAGACCAGGAATACCTAGCAGCAAAAGGAGGAAAAGGCGGTTTAGGAAACCAACATTTTGCCACCTCAATAAACAAAGCTCCAAAATTCGCAGAAAGCGGAGAGCCAGGAGAGGAAACAACAGTTCAACTAGAATTAAAACTTGTCGCAGACGTAGGATTGGTAGGACTTCCATCAGTAGGCAAGTCTACACTCATCTCCCACATCTCGAACGCAAGACCAAAAATCGCCAGCTACGAGTTCACAACAATTATCCCAAATCTAGGAGTAGTAGACATGGTTCGCCACGGAGGCTCACTACAAGACTCCTTTGTCGTTGCCGACCTCCCAGGTTTGATAGAAGGCGCCTCTCAGGGAAAAGGCCTCGGACATCAATTCCTCAGACACATCGCAAGGAACAAAGTCCTAATCCACATAATCGACCCACTTCGCCCAAAACCAATAGAAAACTTCAAGAAAATCCAACGAGAACTCGAACTTTTCGACAAATCATTGATCAAAAAACCTCTTTTGGTAGCAATAAATAAAACAGACGCAATCCCAGAAAAAGACATAGAAAAAATCGAGAAAAAATTAAAAGAAAAAATCCCAAAAATAAAACGTATTCACAGGATATCAGCAGTAACAGGTGTCGGATTAAAAGAGCTCCTTTTTGACACAGTGAAAGTTCTCAAAAAAGCACAAAAAACAGCCGAGACAAAAGCCAAAAAATCCAAAGAAATATCGAAAGACATTCCAATCCTGACCCCACACAAACAACTCGTGAAATTCGAAATAGTAAAAGTGAAAAAGCGAAAAGGTTTCAAAATCTTCGTAATAACAGGGGAGCGTGCCGAACAATTAATAAACATGACCGACCTCAAAAATGACCAAGGATTAGAACGTATCTACTATTTCCTCAACAAAATGGGGATCCAAAAAGCACTAAAACGTGAAAAAGCCGTCGATGGTGATATAATTGAAATCGCAGACAAAAAATTCCCTTACAGAGACTAACCCTCTGAACATGAAAGTCCTCATAGGCCTCGGAAACCCAGGAATAGAATACGCCAAGACACGTCACAACGTCGGATTCATGGTTCTTGACCAATTAGTAGAAGAACAAGGCGAAACCTGGAAAAAAGACTCAAAACTCAAATCCGAAGTAGCCAAAATCAAAATAAACGAAGAAGACTACCTTCTCGCAAAACCTCAGACAATGATGAACCTTTCTGGAGAAGCAGCCGTACAAATAGCAAGCTATTTCAAACTTCCAAAAGAAGATATAACCATAATATACGACGACCTCGACCTACCAACCGGAGACATACGGATTCGCACATCCGGATCAGCAGGCACACACAACGGAATGAAATCAATCCTACAACACCTAGGCACCGAAGAAATCAACAGAATCAGGATAGGAATCGAATCCAGAGGAGATTCCGCACCAAAACAACAAGACACATCTTCATACGTATTATCCAATTTTGGACCCGAAGAGAAAGAAAAAATAGACAAGTCGATAGCAGAAGTCATAGCCAATCTGAAAGGCACCTCGATTTAACCTTGACTCCAGGACCTCTTTTCCATAAAGTACAGTAGCAATTTTAATCAAACCACTATGTTAGCAGTACTAGAAACAGGAGGGAAACAATATAAAGTTGAAAAAGGAACACTACTTGAAGTAGAAAAATTGACCGAAGAAGACGGCAAAACAATAACTTTTGAAGAAGTTCTCCTAACATCAGACGGAAAATCAACAAAAGTTGGAACACCTTACGTATCAGGAGCAAAAGTCATGGCAAAAGTAATCGAACAAAAAAGAGGAGAAAAAATCATAGTTTTCAAAAAGAAACCTAAGAAAAGATACGAAAGAACTCAAGGACACAGACAAAACTACACATTGCTAGAGATCACAGACATCAAAGCTTAACTAGCTGGTCCAAGACTTTTTCAAGACCTTCAGGCAAATTACTTTCATAATGAACCCTTTTACCAGTTTTTGGATGCACAAAACTCAACTTCCAAGCATGCAAGAACTGCCTTTTTAAATCATATTTCTTTGCGAAATGTTTATTGACCTTATCATCACCATAAGTGATGTCTCCAACAACAGGATATCCAATAGCATTCATATGCACTCTGATTTGATGAGTTCGACCCGTCTCAATTCCAACTTTCAACAAAGAGTATGACCCCTCATCATCACTATAAACCTGATCTGCACGATACTTAGTGACAGCTTTCCGCCCTTTCGACTCGGAAGAAATAGCCATTTTTTTACGATTGTATATGCTTCTACCAATAGGGGAATCAATCACAGCCTCGACAGGATCAATATCTCCATAAACCAAAGTAAGGTACTCTTTTTCAACCTTCCTATCTTTGAACTGTGCAGATAAAAACTGATGAGCGTCATCTGTCTTGGCCACAACCAAAACTCCAGAAGTATCCTTGTCCAAACGATGAACTATCCCAGGACGAAGTTCGCCAGAGATACCTTTCAAAGAATCCCCACAATGAAACAAAAGAGCATTCACAAGACTCCCAGTACTATGCCCCCCAGTATCAGAAGGATGCACCACAAGCCCTGCAGGCTTATTTATAACAACAATATCCTCATCTTCATGCAAGATATCCAGAGGAATATCCTCAGCCTGAATATCAACAGTTTTTGGCTCAGGAAATTCAATAGAAATCACATCGCCCTTCTTCAATTTGCACCCAGTTTTAACACTCTCGCCAGAAACCAAAATATCCCCAGCTCGAATCAACTTCTGCAAATAAGCTCTTGTTCGATCAGGATACTTCTCAACGAGATAAGCATCCAAACGCATACCAATAAATTGTTCTTTAATAGTTATATCCATGTGAGCGGAGTATACCTTAAAATCAGTGATTTTTACCATTCTTTTTATCATAATCCTCATTCACAACTTGAGCGCCCTTCCAAGCCAATTCAAACAAGCTTCTCTGCGTCCTCGCAAATTCCTCACTCTCTATCAAAATCCCAAACTCAAAACCCCTGTCCGGAGCAACCATTGCCACTTTGTTTCCATAAATCCGAACAATATTATCAAAAATATCCTCCCCATCACGAACATACCTCACTTCACTCAAAGCAAGACGATCAAGATCGCCCCCACATATGCTCGCATATTCGTCAAAAAAACACCGTGCTTCCGCGGTGTCTTTACTTAGTGTTCTTATTGGGACTTTTTTGCCCACGACTCTCAGTTTAATTTGCCCCTTAATAAAGGGCAGCATATCCGATTGTAACCACTTCTCAGGGGAAGTAATCGACAATATCGGATCCTTAAAACCAATCCTCCCAGCAGACAAATCTTTCACCCAATCGCTCATAACAGTTTCAACACCATTAACTCCCTCAAAATAATGAACTTTTGGCTCAGAAACCAAAGAACTTTTTAATTGCTCCATTTTCGGCAAGATATCTACAACAAAGCCTCTCTGATGCTCAACAAACCTTCTCTTCCTATCCACGTACTCCAAAAGATTATTAATATCGTTCACAGCAAAAAACTGTATGCCATTTTTAATAAAAGAGCTTATCAAGCTCTTCTTTTGTAAATTCTTTAATACAGGATAGATAGTCGTTCTATTCAGGACCACCTTCCGAGCAATAATATTTGCCGGTTGGGGCCCCAGTTCTACCAGGGCGAGGTAAATTTTTGCCTCATTCCTAGTGAACCCAATCTGTATCAACGTTTCTTTCAACATATTTTATCTTATCTAGCAAGAATCCTGAAAGGAAACTAAGAATATAGTCGGTTTTTACATTTTGTCAAGTTTTTTAAGGCTTTTTTTTTGAAATAGACAGGTTTTGCCGTATAGTAGACCAGTAAAAACCAACAAACCTATGGACAACAAAACTTTATTAGAAAGGGGAGTGGCCGATATAATCGTCCGCAAAGAACTAGAAAAAAAACTCGAAAGCGGCAAGAAGCTAAGAATCAAATTGGGGATAGACCCAACAGGTTCAGACTTGCATATTGGACACGGAGTAGTTCTCAAAAAAATGAGACAATTCCAAGATGCAGGCCACCAAGCCATTCTGCTAATCGGTGACTACACAGCACGAATCGGAGATCCTACTGGAAAGTCAGAAACCAGAGTCATGCTCACAGAAGAAGAGATTAAAAAGAACATGAAAGACTACATAGACCAAGCTTCAAAAATCCTAGATGCCGACAAACTTGAGATCAGATACAACTCAGAATGGTTCGAAAAAATGACCATGGCAGACGTCCTCAACCTAGTTGCAAAAAAAACAATAAGCCAAATCCTACAACGAGAAGATTTCAAAAATAGATTCAAAAACGAACAAGACATTTCCACCGCAGAAATCCTATACCCAATCATGCAAGGCTACGACTCAGTAATGCTCGAGGCAGATGTCGAGCTCGGAGGAACAGACCAATTATTCAACATGCTCGTAGGTCGAGACCTACAAAAAGCATACGAATCGAAAACAATCCAAGACGTGATGACAGTTCCTATCCTGGAAGGACTTGATGGTGTAGAAAAAATGAGCAAATCATTAAACAACTACATCGGACTCACAGAATCAGCAACAGAAATATTTGGAAAAACAATGTCGACCCCCGACGAACTAATCATTAAATACTTCGAACTAGCAACCGACATCCCAGCAGGAGAAATAGAAGCAGACAAAGAACTCATGGCAAACGGAGAGAACCCTCGCAATTTCAAAGTAAAACTAGCAAAAAAACTCGTCGCTCTATACCACGACGAAGCAGCAGCCGAAAAAGCAGAACAAGATTTCATAAACCAATTCCAAAAGAAAGAAGTTCCTGACGATATCCCAGAAAAGAAATTAAAAGAATCAAACTGGTCAGTAATAGATCTAATCACAGAAACAGGCCTAACCTCATCAAAAAGCGAAGCAAGACGAATGGTAGAACAAGGCGGAGTAAAAGTAGACGGAGTGAAAATAGCAGACATAGGCGATAAAATTGACCTTTCAGAAGAAAAACTTATACAAGTAGGCAAAAGAAAATTTCTAAAATGCTCGACACAAGACTAGGAGCAGTCCTAAGCACAACATCGAAACACCTTTCACGACTGGAAAGTATAGGGGTCAAAACAGTCGACGACTTGCTTAAGTATTTTCCACGCGCATACACAGACAACTCAAACTACGTGAACATCATCGATATGAAAATCGATGAGACAAATACCGTTCTCGGAAAAATCAAATCCCTCGTTACAATCCGCACAAGAACAGGTAAGAAACTTACAAAAGGCATCTTCGAAGACGAAACAGGCTCAATCGAAGTAATGTGGTTCAACCAACCACATCTTCAACGAATGTTACCCCGCAATTGCGAAATAGTTTTGTCCGGGAAACTGAAACTTTCCGCCGGCAAACTTCTATTTCAATCTCCATCACACGAGATCTTGGACAAATACAAAGAACAAGTTCACACCGGCAGAATCGTCCCAGTATATCCAGAAACCGAAGGCATAAGCTCAAAATGGCTCCGCGAAAAAATAAAACCTCTCATAAACGAATGGATAAGATCCTACGAAGAATACATGCCAAAAGAAATTATAAAAGAAGAAGGCTTAGTTAGCCTAAGAACCGCAATAAAAAACATCCATTTCCCAGAATCAGACGCCAGTCTCAAACGAGCCAGACAACGTCTCGCCTTCGACGAGTTGTTCCTACTTCAATTAAAAGTTCTCCTAAAAAAGAAAAAATGGCAGAAAATAGCAGGAGATGGCAAAAAACAAATGACCACCCAAAAAGACGTCATAAAATATTTCATAGACAACCTCCCCTTCAAACTTACCAAAGCTCAAGACAAATCCACCGCAGAAATCCTAGCCGACTTTGAAAGAACATTCCCAATGCACAGATTGCTCCAAGGAGATGTGGGTTCAGGAAAAACAATAGTCGCAGCAATCGCAGCCCTTAACGTAATAAAAAACGGATACCAAGTAGTAATAATGGCCCCAACAGAAATCCTCGCAAAACAACATTATCAATCATTTTTAGCATTCCTAAGAGAACACAACGTCAACATCCAATTCATAGCTGGCAGCACAACCGACAAACAAAAAAGAGAAATAATAACACAGATGAAAACCGGCACCTGTGACATAGTCATAGGAACCCACGCCCTAATCCAAGACAAAATCGGATTCAAAAAACTAGGACTAGCAATCATAGACGAACAACACAGATTCGGCGTCCAACAACGTGCAAAATTAAAAGAGATAGGCGACAGCCCACATCTTCTCAGCCTCTCAGCCACTCCAATTCCTAGAACCCTTGCAATAACAGTATATGGAGATCAGGACCTCTCAATCATCGACGAAATGCCAGCAGGCCGCCAGGAAATAATAACCCGAACAGTCCCGGAAGAAAAACGCCAAGATGCATACCGTTGGATAGAAGCTCAAGTCCAAAAAGGACGCCAAGCTTTCGTAATATGCCCACTCATCGATGAATCCGACGTCCTCGAAGTAAAATCAGTAACAAACGAATACGAACTTCTTTCTAACCACATATTCAAAGAAATGAACGTCGGCCTCCTCCACGGCCGCCTCAAACAAGAAGAAAAAGACCAAATAATGAACGATTTTAATGACAACAAAATAAGCATTCTTGTTTCAACATCAGTAATCGAAGTCGGCATCGACGTTCCCAACGCAACAATAATGATAATAGAAGGTGCAGAACGTTTCGGCTTATCTCAATTACATCAATTCCGTGGACGTGTGGGCAGGGGAGAGTACCAATCATATTGCTTCCTCTTCACCAACAAACTCACACAAGACGGACTCAAACGCCTCAAAGGAATGGAAAAATACTCAAGCGGCTTCAAATTAGCAGAAATAGACTTAGAAGTACGCGGTCCCGGCGAAATATACGGTGTACGCCAAAGCGGCCTCCCCGACCTTCGCATGGCTAGCTTGACAGACACAGAAACTATTGCCAAAGCACGACGACAAGCAGAAAAGATTTTAGAAAAAGATCCAAAATTTCAAAACTCTGAGAAATTAATAGAAAAATTACAGGAAATCACAGAAGTTTTTGTAAATGATTAGCAATCACAGAAAGCAAAGTGATTCTGTGACAAAATACAAAAAAGACCCATCAAAACAAAAATCAAGACGACCTAAACATCGTCTTTTTTATTAAAAACGCTTAAATCAAAGATTTTGAGTTCTTGGCCAGTGTAAGCGAAAAACTCAATTTGTAATCAAAAAAAGAGGGAATTAACAAAAACACAAAGGCACCCGCACAAACAAAAACAAAACAACAACCAAAAACACCCCAACCCCTCTCACCACCCTGATCTCACTTTGCACAAGATACATTGTGCAAACCCGTCTGTCTAATAAACCAACCACTCACTGTTTCCCCTCCATTTCTTCGTGATAGGATCAAATCATCTTTTAATAAAAGGAACGCTTATTGAGCCTGCCCAACCTTTCCCATGAGGGTAATCATCACCTAAAAAGGCATCAATAAAAGATAAAGTCCCCTCGTCATGTTTCCACATAGAAGCAGTGTAGGCAAGCAACTTTTCGACTTCACCTTTTGGTGTATGAAGCCACCTAGAAGAGTGATTTTCACAATGTCGGAACTTTTTAGCTTCACCCCATGTCATGAGACTAACACCCATGGCTGCTGCCTTATCCGTTGCATTTCCATTGACAGGACCTTCATCTAGCAAGTGGACACCATTAATCCGGGCTTCGGATTCTGCGTTAAACGCACAATTCTGTTCTGCTTTTGGAACCTTCACGGACAAGTCTGTTCCAACTTTAAACCCTTCTAAATCTGCAAAGTATATAACTGGATTATGGCCATATGTTTCCATCCCCGTTATAGCATTATATACCCTTGGTGACCTTGCTAAAGCCTGTTTGACCTCATTCCAATCTTCTATTGAACAAATCCTTCTTTCTCTGGATCTATCTATTATTAAACTAATTGCTTCTTGTATGTCTAAACCTGTGAAAGTACGCATCTCTGGCGAATTGATTCCCCCTTTCCTCA
The DNA here is from genome assembly GCA_018655275.1 of Candidatus Peregrinibacteria bacterium. Lineage (GTDB taxonomy): Bacteria > Patescibacteriota > Gracilibacteria > UBA1369 > LOWO2-01-FULL-3 > JABIJZ01. The sequence goes on from JABIJZ010000008.1 coordinate 89,292, forward strand.
TGACCCCTTCTAGTACCTGTTGAGCCAATTCATTTCTGACCTCCCCCTGTTCGCGACTAAGCAATGCACCAATTATTGAGAGATTAGTTCTCAATCCGAGACGTTTTTCATGCAATTCAACCAAGTTTTCTATATCAATTATACGAATTCTGCTTTGATCCAAGTTTGAACCATCCACATGTCTAGAGTGTTTTCTAAGACTTTCTGTCATAGTCTTTATTCTTAAGTAAATTTAGGAACGAATCCTACTTGAAAGAGAAGGTTTTGTCAACCATATGTCGAATTCTCAAACTCCAACCTCCTTACTCAGTCTCTCCACCAACTCAATCACTCTCACCACCCTCTGCCCCTCTTTTCAACTCTTCCACTATCCTTCTCACATCTTCTTTACCCATTCCCACTTTCGATTGAAGGTTATTAAGTTCAGTTTCAGATAAATTTTGAGCAGAATACCCCAAAGCCTTTAATTTAGCTTTAACTCGACTATTCGGTATTATAGTTGAACATGCATGACCATATCCCGCAACGATTCCAGCCATTACTAGGAAAATAGCCAATCCAGATAATTTAGGGTATTTTTCCCAAACTCCATCTTCTTTTGACAAATAACTATCTTCACCACCGCAATCCTCAACATTAAAAATTTCCCCAGCATCATCTATACGAAGATCATCATCACCACCCCCCACCTTCATCAAAACTATTTATTACCATCTACAAAAGCAGCCGAATCAAAATGTAAAACCCTACTAGCCTCATCCTCAACTCTATCTATCAAATCAACAATAGAACTTGGTTCAGGTTCAGTCTCACGACGGGCCTCCTGATTTAAATCCCATTCAACAGCAGTTTGAAACCATGGAGTAGAACCATCAGAAGGAATGCAAAAAATAGCCCTTCCATCTGGATCTATAAAAGGATCTTTTAATAATTTAACAGGAGAAATTCCTAAAACTTTAGCCCTACTGCTGAGACATTCTGTTGCAATAGCTATTGAAGATGCCCCCCGATCAGAAAAAACAGTCCAATAAGCAAATGATGATGATGCAAGAAGACAAGCCACACTAAACATGGGATTATCTCGCAAAACAGACAACAAATTTAACCTCTTCGCATTCTTTATATCCACAGATGAATCTCCCCCATCTCCTACATGTTTGTCTGGGCCATTAGGCATATTGTATTTTAAATTCAGCTACCTCAATCAATTTTTATTATCTAAAATATCTTCTTGATCTTCCAAAATCAGTTCAGGGCGAATACAGTTCGCCACAAATTCTCTAAATGAAGTTTCATCAGGAACATCAGGCCCAGAATCAGGAAACTCTACAGCTCTAGCATCAATACAAGCCATCGCTTGATTTCTAAAATCAGCTCTCAAAGAAAAATTAATAGCAAAAAGTCCCAGAACTGTAACACCAAGACAAGCGGTGATTTTTCCGTAATATCTATCAAGAAGGGCATTACCAACATCACTAATTCTACCTGCAACAGTCCACCAATTTTTTCCACCAACAACTTCCCAATCAAAAGAATCCACATCATGCTTCCCTATTTTTGGATCACCATCTGTCATCTCACATTTTTTTAAACTGATACAGTCCCCCATCTTCAAAGCCGAGTTTTCGGTAATATTCCCGAACACCAACTCCACTTATCACTGCAAGTTTAGGCACACCAACACTTTTTGTCAACCTCGCGGCTTCTTCAATCAATTTTTTCCCATACCCCTTATGTTGACCAGCAGCGCCATCACGCCCACCAAGCCCAATTTGCTGACCAAAAACATGAATTTCACGAATAATAGAAGAGCCCGAAAGCTCCCCTATCCAATGTTTCTCTCCTGTAAAATACTGCGAAGGAATTCTCAAACGCAAATACCCAATCAATCGATCGTTAGCAACATCCTCATAAGCAACAAAAAATTCCCGACCACCAGAAGAATCATATTCCCGCACAACCAACTTCACATCCTCATCCCGATACTCATCATCTTTTATCTCTCTACACCTGATACATCGACATTTTTTCTTTCGAACTCCCATCTCCTCCTGTACATATTGCCGCAAATTCGAAATCTTCGACCCACCAACAATAGATTCCGCAGGAATATCCCGGTACAACCTGGTAATCCTGCAATATTCCGGAACAATTTCCTTAAATTTAACCAACAAATCAATCAACTCACTATCGGTATAAGGCACATGCCCACCTTCCTCGAAAATCTTGACCAATTTCGAACCAGGCACAACAACACAAGGATAAATTTTCAACCAATCCGGCCGAAAATCAGAATCATCAAACAACTCCTTGAACATCGACAAATCCTTCTTCAAAGACGAACCATACATATTCGGCATAAAATGCACATTTATCTTAAATCCAGCATCTTTCAGAAGCCCCATCGCCTTGCGAACATCCGAAACCGTGTGTCCACGCTTGTTCATTTTATAAATCTCATCATCCAAACACTGCACTCCTATCTCAACCTTCGTGCATCCAAGCTTTCGAAACCGCACAAGCTCGCTTTCATTAACATAATCAGGCCTCGTCTCAAGAGACAAACCAACACAACGATGCTTCGCAGATTCATTCACATGCTGAGCCTCAACCAAACTACGTTGTCTACTCCCCCGCCCCCTCTTGTCTACTCCCCCGGCATCAAAATTTAACCCGTTAAACACCCCTCTCACAAAATCTGTCTGGTACCTAGGAGGATAAAAATTAAACGTCCCCCCGGAAATAATCAATTCAATCTTATCTGTAGGGTGCCCAGTCTTCATCAGACCTTTCAAACGAGAAACCGTCTGACGATAAGGATCAAAATCATTCAAAATCGCACGCATCACCGCAGGCTCATTGCTCAGGTAGCTTTTTGGCATATCTTTTTCCGTCGGACAAAAAATACATTTCCCAGGGCAAGGGTAATCTTTCGTCATAACCGTAACCGAAGCTATCCCCGAAAGACTCCTCACTCCCCTCTTACGAATCAATTTCTCAAAAACTGAGTCCACTAGATCAAGATCCTCATAAGCCTTTAGAAGCTCAATACTCGACAGGTGCGAAATGCCATATTTCACAGAAAATTTGTTCTTCAAAAGCTGTAAATCCCTTCGAGTTGACACACCTTTTTTTAAGGCTTGTTTCACGAAGTCACGCGCTATATCATGTATTTGTAATTTTTTCACGGACAGATACTACCATGAGATCAAAAACGGCAAAAGCTCTCCTCAAAAACGTAAAAAAAACATACAACCACATTGCTGACGATTTTTCGAAAACACGTCAGAACATTTGGGAAGAATTCAAGATTTTCAACAAATACATAAAAGACGGTGACAAGATCGCAGACATAGGCTGCGGCAACGGAAGATTCTACAAATTCATCTCCAAAACAAAAGAAATCAAATACATAGGAATAGACAATTCCCAAAAACTCATAGCAGAAGCAAAAAAAATCAGCACACGCCTTTTCAAAACCGGAGACCTCCTCAAAATCCCACTAAAAGACAATTCAAAAAACGTAACCTTATCAATCGCAGTTCTTCACCACATCCCTTCTAAACAACTCAGGCAAAAAGCAATCAAAGAACTAGCAAGAGTCACAAAAAAAGGAGGCAAACTCCTTCTCACAGTCTGGAACCTACGCGAACAAAAGAAATACAAAACCTACGTCCGAAAAGCCTTCATAAGATGGCTCACCACTCTAGGAAAATACGAAAAAAGAGGCCTACTCATCCCATGGGGATTGAAAAAACTCCCCCGTTATTATTACGCATTCAAACCAAGAGAAGTAGAAAAACTACTTGAAACACATTTCAAAATCATTCATAAAAGAAAAGGCAAAAATCTAATCTACATATGCGAAAAAAAATAAAAATCCTAGGAGTCGAATTCGACACAATAACCGAAAAAGAGGCTTTGGAAAAAGTCGAAGGCTGGCTCAATGAAAAAAACAAACGCAAAAGAGTGATAGTCACACCAAACCCAGAGATCATCCTCAAAGCAGAAAACAATAATCGATACAGGAAAATCCTAAACAAAGCCGACCTCAGCATCCCAGACGGGATAGGAGTATTGTGGGCATCAAAATTCAATCGCATCAGCAAAAAACAATCCATACCAAAAAAAATTGGCCAATGGTTTGTCAGCCTAGCAATCATACCTTTCGACCCTAAATACATCAGAACAGAAATCCCAGAAAGACTCACCGGCTCAGATCTAACCAAAAGAATCTGCGCCCTGGCCGCTCAAAAAAACAAAAAAGTATACCTGTTGGGAGCACAAGAAGGCATCGCAAAACTCACCGCAAAAAAATTAAAGAAACTCTATCCAAAACTAAAAATAGCCGGAACACACGCAGGAACCCCAGACAAAAGAGATGAGGACAAAATCATCCAAAAAATCCGAAAATCAAAAGCAGATATATTATTTGTGGCATACGGTGCTCCATCACAAGAGCTCTGGATTGACCGAAATATCAAAAAAATTCCAACAGTAAAAATAGCTGCAGGAATCGGTGGAACTTTCGATTTCCTATCAGGAAATATTCCTCGCGCTCCAAAAAACTTCAGAAAATACGGACTCGAATGGGCTTATCGCCTATACAAAGAACCAAGGCGAATAAAAAGAATCTTCAACGCAACAATAAAGTTTCCGATAAAAGTATTGTTCAAATAAAACTCTACTTCTTCATTTTCTTTTTAGCTTTTTTGATATGTTCTTCTAAGAAAGGTCCTAGTTTGTCACCCATAGCCATGAAGGCTTTCAGAGGACTTGCTATTGAGCTTTTCACACCATCAACAACATCACGAACATTTCCAAGGATTTTCGCCACGTCACGAAGAACAAACACAAGATACATCAACGCAAGTGACAAGAAGATTGCGATAACAACAAATCCAAGAGCAAACGCCATGTGCATCACATCTGTAGAAGTTGCAAACATAAGAATAAGGTTAATTTTATCTAAACAACACTAATATTATAACATTTTCCGCACTATTTCGGAAGCCTTCGCAGGATTAGCCTGCCCCTTCGTTTCCTTCATAACCATCCCAACAATCGAACCAATCGCACGATCTTTCCCATTCTTAAAATCTTCCACAGCCTGAGGATTAGCTTCAATAGCCTTCTTGCACACGGCCTCCAATTCAGAAGTATCAGAAATCTGTTTTAGACCTTTTTTCTTAACAATTTCACCAGCCGATTTCCCACTCTCATACATTTCTTCAAAAACTTCACCTTTCGCCACATTATTCGAAATCTCACCCGAAACAACCAATTTTAACAACTCCCCCATCATCTCAGCAGTAACTTTCTGCTCACCAACATCAATAAGTTCCTCTTTCAGATGTTTCATCAAAATAGTTGTAACAAAAGAATTCGCCAACCGAGCATCACCACAAATACGAACAACTTTCTCGTAATAATCCGCCAAAGCACGATCAACAGTCAAAAGTCGAGCATCACCATCACTCAATTTATATTCAGAAACAAACCGCTCTCTACGAACTGCAGGCAGCTCAGGAATCTCGCTTCGCAACTTCTCTATCTCCTTTTTCGTCAAAACAACAGGCGGAATATCAGGTTCAGGGAAATAACGATAATCGCTACTGCCTTCCTTGCTTCTCATCACATAAACCTCTTGCTTCTCATCATTCCAACCAATAGTGAAATCCTCTTCCTGAGGATTTCCAGCGTCCCACAAAACAGTTTGCCTCTCAACCTCAGCTTCAATCGCTTTGTTCAGAGCTCGGAAAGAATTTAGATTTTTGATTTCACCACGCGCATTCAAAGTCTTAGAACCTTTTTCACGAATCGAGACAGATGCATCAAAACGCATCATCCCTTTCTCCATATCCGCTTCACTCGCACCCACATAACGCAAAATCTGCTGAACAACTCGAGCGTACTCCTCAGCCTCATCAGCCGACCTAATGTCAGGCTCTGAAACGATCTCCATCAAAGGAGTTCCAGCTCTATTAAAATCAACCAAAGAACCATCACGAACATGAGTCAATTTCCCAGCATCATCTTCCAAATGCAATCGAGTAATACGAATTTTCTTGCCTCCAATTTCAAGCTCTCCATTCTCACTCAAAGGCTCATCAAACTGAGAAATCTGAAAACCTTTTGGCGAATCAGGATAAAAATAGTTTTTTCTATCAAATTTAGAAAACTCACGAATCTCACAATTCAAAGCCAAAGCAGCCACAATCCCCTTCCTCAAAGCTTCCTCATTCAAAACAGGCAGTTGCCCAGGAAACCCCATACAAACAGGACAAACATTGACGTTCGCCACTTTGTCCCAAGAATCGTTATCACACCTGCAAAACATCTTGGTTTTTGTAGATATCTGCGCATGAATTTCCAAACCAACTACTACTTCTAATTCAGCCATACTTAAAATTTAAATTTATCGAGAGTCATTATAACTTTTTTCGCCAATTCCTTCAAAGTTGAATTATTTTTCAACAAAAAATCTTTTTTTACAGGTTCAACATACGCATCAAGCACCCCCTGCGCCATGTCCATCGTAAGTCCTCTTCCAATCAGAACCTTTTCAATATCAGCAGTCCCCCTCTCAACTGACAAAATTCCATCCACCAAATTTCCCAAAAACTTATCATCAAAATAAATAGCCTCAACCGCCATCTTTTCACCATCACACTTATCAATTCTTTTCCCAACTTCGCTCAAAACCAGAGGATGAATCAAAGCATTCAAAATCTTCAACTTTTTCACATCTTTAAACACAATTTTGCGCAATTTTTTCCTGTTAACACTCCCATCCTTTCGCAAAAATTCCTCTCCAAAAAAATCCACAATCTTTCTCTGCCCATCACCACCAGCCTCGTAAAGAGCATGAACCACCTCATCACAATTCACAGTACACCAACCTTCCTTGGCCAAAATATTCAAGACCTCCGTCTTCCCAGACGCAGGCTTTCCAGCCACACCCAAAATAAAAGGCCTATTTTTATTCACGTCAGAGTTTATTGTTTACTTTTTCCTCCACCTTTCTGCGCATGATTCGCAATCATTTCAGCAAGCATACCCTTCAGAGCTTCATGGTCAGTATAGCTTTTGCTTTTCAGAAATTTCTCCTGATATTTCATAATAGACCTGTCAACTCTTCTAGGATTCCCAGCATCTTGCAAATTTATCTGCATGCCAGCACCCAATTTATCAATAACCAAATCACCATAATTCAACAAAGTAGGCACAAAACCCTGAATGGTATAAGAAACACCATCTATCATGTGATATTCAATTCTCTTCGAAGTATTATCAAAAACTCCTCGTCGCTCTATATCAATAATTCCAACATTAGTGATCAACAAACAATCATAATACCATTCGAAAAATTTCAAAATATACCAAGTCACTCCAACCAAAAACCAAATCAATAAAAGCGGCCACAAATACGGCAAAAAAAACATAATCACCACAGGAGGAATAAGCGCAAAAGTAAAAGGCTGCCAAACTTTCTTCTTCAAAATCAGCCAATGACGATAAGCAATATCATGAATCTCCTCCCCTTCGTCCAAATGTCTCCTGTATAGATACGATCTCATACTCATGCTCAAATTATAGTACATTAATCTTTACTTTTCAAAACAGAATAGTAGTATCTAGAAAATGAACTTCCTCAAAAACATCAAATCAAACAAGAAACTAGTGTGGGCTATAGATATATCACTGAATATAGCCATCGTTTTGGGAACGGTATTTTTGATCAAAACATTCCTCGTAGCACCATTTGATATCTACGGGCCTTCTATGTGCAACAACTTGAATTTCCTAGACGGAGAGTGCGAAAAAGAATACGGAGAAAAATTATTTTTAAACAAAGCTCTGTATTACATCGCAGACCCAGCACGAGGAGATATCGTCGTATTTACCCCAAGATTCTCAGACGAAAAATACTACATCAAAAGAGTAATTGGTCTACCAGGAGAAACAGTAGAAATTCTAAACGGAGAAGTGTACGTCACAAATCACGAAAATCTCGGTGGAATAAAATTAGAAGAACCTTACCTAAGCGACGCAAACAAAGGCCAAACTCGCAGCTTCACAAACAGCCCTTCAGTATTCAAAGTTCCAGAAGGAGAATATTTCATGCTAGGTGACAACCGAAGAGCAAGCACAGACTCTAGAAGCTGCTTCCACAATCCATTCGAAGGTGGATGCAAAGACAAAACAAACAATGCCTTCGTTCCAAAAAGCAACATGGAAGGAAAATCTTGGCTAGTTTTCTGGCCAATAGGAAGCATCCGTACACTAGACGACCCAGAATACGAAGAACTCGAGAATTAATAAGCCTCCTGAGAAGTGAAATAGAATTCCAATAAAGTAGCAGCAATCACAAGCAGCATTCCTGACCACCAGTTCAGCACATTTAACATAAGTAAAATCAGACAACTAACAGCAATAACACTCAACAAAATCCCCTGCCTCAATGAAATATTTATGTGCATATAAAAAACCTCATTCCGATACAGCCACAACCTAAAAAAATACCCAAGAACCGTAAAAGTACAACTCAAAGCAATAAACAAACTCACATAAAAAAATGCCAAAGCCAATGAAGCAGATTCGTAAGGGTTAAATTTGAAAATAACAGTCACAAAAGCAATCCAAGCAAACAGCCCAGCAGCTCCAATTACGGTCAAATATCTTTTATGAGTCATCTTCTTTTGTGTTAGCCATTTTTTTCAAAATCTTTGGAATTTCCTTGAAATCCTCGAACAAAACATCTCTTTTCTTAGGATCGTACAAAGCCGCAGCAGGATGATACAAAGGCAAATATACTTGTTTCGGCTGCCACAACCCCTTGTAAGTTTTCGCCTGACCGTGAGCTTCAGAAATTTTCAAACCAGGTAAAAATCTATCCATAGAATGCCTTCCTAAAGTCACTACCAATTGAGGCCGAAGAGCCTTCACTTGTTTCAACAAATAAGGCCAGCAAGCCTCAATCTCCTCAGGAAAAGGATCTCTATTGTTCGGCGGCCGACATTTCACAACATTCGCAATAAACACATCATCCCTTGTGAGGCCAATACTCTCAATCAACTGAGTCAGGAACTTCCCAGCCGCTCCAACAAAAGGCTCCCCCTTCGCATCCTCATCTTTGCCAGGACCTTCACCTATGAACAAAACCTTAGCTTTAGAATTCCCTTTTCCAGGAACAGCATTTGTTCTATCAGAAGACAACGGACATCCCGTACATTGCCGAACCTCCTGCTCAATTTTTCTTAATTCATCCATTTTTTATTCATTATGTTTTCCAAGAAATCCAACAACTAACAAAGCAATACTTACAACAAAAATCGCACTAACAAAATAAAAAGCTTTTGCAGCCATAAGACCAAAAATATCGCTCGAAACGTCCACTACAACAGAAGACCCTCCAACCATTCCAGGAATCCTCGTAGACAACAAAAACAACACAGTCACAGATATAGAAGAACTCAACAACGCAGAACCAATCCATTTCGCTATCTTGTGCCACGGCTCAAAAATTATGATCCCTATCAACCCAAGCAACAACAACTGAATAACAAAAGTAGCCCACCAAAATTTCCACAAAAAAGACTGTGAATACACAGACTCATTAAACAAAGGAGCACTCACTTCAGGCAAAGAAAATCTGAAACGAGAAGGAACCTCTTTGAAAAGTTCCTTTTCAGTAATAGTTGTAAACTTACTAGCAATCTGGGCAATTTCACCAGTACATTCTGGAGATTTCTCACATATCTCTACAGAAAATTTCTCTGCAAACTCAGGTACTCTCTTCGTTATAGGAGTAATATCCAAAACAATCTCCCTAGAACCCCCTTCATAAACTCTATCGGAAGTAATCTGATTCAAAACAGAAACAAAAATTTCAGACACATCTTTGTCTTCAACCGTATCCAACAAAATATTTCTCGCATCAGCAGGGTCAACATCGAACATCCCTCCCCCATCCTCCTCTATTTTTTCAATAACCAAATCAACCGCAGCCGTTTTCACATAAGAAACAAACTCACCTTCATAAAAATCTTCCGACAAGAAAGTGTTCAAAAGTACGTAAAAAATGAAAGATAAAACAAAAACAAAATTGAAGAAAATAGTGAGCAAGCCCGCAAAAAATGACCTAAGCATGAAGAAAGAGGTTAAGATCCCAAAAATGCAGGACTAACTTTAACACAACACTTCTTTAATCCGCAAGATGACCTGGAATTGAGAAACCTGAAGCTTTTGGATGACCACCGCCTCCATACAACGCAGCCATTTTCGAAAGATCAACATCGTCCTTTCTCGTTCTGAAAGACCCCTTTATATGTCCACGATCTTCCTTTATCAACATCGCAAAATCCACATCCGGAACCATGTTCAAATAATCAATAACACCTCCCAACTGATCAGGATCCTCACCTTCAATTAATTCCGATTCCCTTACAACAGAAACCACAAAATTCTCATCCGTAACTTCCGCATTCATCAACGCTTTCCCCCACAATTTCAAAGTCGAAACAGAATTCGATTTAAATAAATTTCTAGAGATAGGTGAAATTTGCGCACCTTGCGCCAACAAATCAGCAGCAATCATATAAACATCTCTACTCGTATTGGAATGCATGAAACTTCCCGTGTCGTTGTACAATCCAGTCAACAAACAAGTCGCCATCTCAGGCCCAATCTCAACATCAAGATAAGTAAAAATATTATAAAGAATCATCGTAACCGAAGCAGCACTCATATCCACAAGATTCAAATGCCCAAAATTATCATTCGAAGCGTGATGATCAATATTCACAATAGGCAACACAACATCCTCTCCCTGATTCGAAGCTATGATTTCTGGATATTTCTGGTGAAAGTCCGTCATATAATGAGCACCACAATCCAAAACAATCAACAAATCGCAATCTTCCAAATGCAGGTCATTCTCAATCTTATCCATACAAGGAAGGAATTTGTATCGAGCGCTAGGCTTATCAATACAAGCCATTCTCACCTCTTTCCCAAGAGAAGCTAGCCACATTTTCATAGCACACATCGACCCAAGTGCATCCCCATCTGGCTTTCTATGCCCTACCAAGGTGATGTTTTTGGCTTTAGTGATTTCTTCCCACAAATTATTGATTAATTCTTTTTCCATATCTTATTATTTTTTTGGTAAAGTATTATACCTCACTTCTTGAATAAATCAAGCCCTAGAGAATAAATTTCATTTAAAAACAATATTGTTGTATATTTACGCCATGAATATTTATTTTTTCGGAACGCCTGAATTCGCAGTACCTTCCCTGAAACTTCTATCACAAGACCCCTATTTCAACATACTTGGAGTAGTAACCCAACCTGACAAACCAGGAGATCGAAACAAAATCACCCCTCCCCCTGTCAAAACAGCAGCAGACGAACTAAATCTTCCGACACTCCAACCAGAGAAAATCAACAAAGAACTGATAGAAGAAATTTCATCTCAAAATCCAGACGCAATAATAGTCATCGCATACGGAGGATTGATCCCAAAACAGCTTCTCGACATCCCAAAACACGGATGTATAAACATTCACCCTTCGCTCCTCCCAAAATACAGAGGAGCATCACCTATACAAGAAGCCCTGCTCAACGGAGACACAGAAACAGGCATAGGGTTCATGAAACTCGATGAAGAACTCGACCACGGCGACATTTTCGTAATAAAACGCATTCCAATAGAAGAAAACGAAAACCTCGAAGCACTATCAGAAAAACTTTCAAACATTTCAGCAATTATGCTTCCAGCAGTATTAAAAGACATAGAAAACGAAACTTTCGAGCCCCTTCCCCAAGAACACTACAAAGCAACTTTTTGCAGAAAAATCGCAAAAGAAGAGGGCCAAATCGATTTCAACAAACCCGCACAAGAGATCCTCAACCAAATCAGAGCACTAAACCCATGGCCAGGCACATACTTCAAACTCAAAGACAAAACAATTAAAATCCTAGCAGCAAAAATCACACAACCAGAAGGGCCCGCAGCACCTGGAACTCCAGAATTCATAGACAAAAGAACCTTCGGCTTTCACACAAAAACAGACCTCATCATCCCAACAAAACTCCAAATAGAAGGAAAACAACCCTGTGCAACCCAGGAATTCCTAAACGGATACAAAAACCTACTCACCTAAAGTTTCTTCGTAATACTCCTCATCCAAAGGTGTGACATATCCATTTTTAGGAATTTCGACCTGTACCTTTTCTTGAACATTCTTCAAAGCATCACGAGGAGTCGCTCCTTCAAGCACATAAGAAATTGCCTGAGCAATCATCTCATCAAATTTCAAATAATCCACAACAGCAAAACTTTCAGCAAATCCAGCCTGATCAACAAAAACTCCAAAAATCGGATGTAACCTCTGCTTCGCAAGCATATCTCGTCGACTCGTAGGCCTGTTAGTTTCCTCAAAATAAACATTCATAGCCTCTGGAGAACCAAGATAAGTCAATATATCCCAAGCAACATCAGAATGCTCAGAATTTCGAGAGACACCAAAAGCATAGTATCTTCCATAAACATCTCTTTTCTCAGTCGAGTCAGTAGGATCCAAGAGCTGAGGCATAGGCGCCGTCTTCACAACATCAGCATCAATCACAGAAAGCCCCTTCGAAGAAGCTATTTTCCTCTGAGACATAATGTAGTCATACATCGAAGAATAACCAAAAATCATAGATACTTCGCCCTTCAAGAAAGCAGTAACATCTCCAGCAAAATAATCCAAAGCTAAATCTTCATCCCAACTGAAATGTCTCTGAGAAGGATCCGCAAAACTAACATACAAATTCATAGCATCAACCGCAGCATAATCATTCGACTCAGAGAACAAAGCCTCCTTCATAATATCGTCATAAAACACAACTCCGTGCTGAATCATAAGATTGTAAAGAATATCCGCAGGATAACTGACATTGCCAACCGTACCCATTGCAACACCAGCAACTTCAACCTCTCCTTCAGCAGTTTTCATCAGAGAAATCACATTACCTTTGATTCCATCCCAAGTGCCAGAAGGTTTTCCTTTGCCAGGCAATCTGTCTTCAAAATGATCTTGATTGTAGTAAAGAGCCAAAGAATCAACAAACATTGGAACACCATAAACTTTCTCAATCCCATCAGTATTTTGCGTCAACAAATCATTTGCCACAACTCCAACATAGATTGATCTGAAATCGTCAGGACTTCCCATCGAATCAGGCATCGGCGAAACTTTCCCTTTATTTTTCACAAACCAAGAATTCGGCATCGCAAAAATATCAGGCCCCTCCCCTTCAGCCAACTCGTCCAATATCAACTTTTCGTAATCTGCAAAATCATCAAATTTCTTGTAAGTAACATCCACATAGGGATGCTTGTCCAAATAGCCCCTTAACACCTTTTTGAAAGTATCTTCATCATCATCCATATTGTAAATAACGACATTCCGTTCCGTCTTATCGACAGGAGGAGGCCCTTCTTTTGTCCTGCACATAACAAGACTCGTACCTATCCAAGCGATAATTATCATAGGTATCAAAAATTTCAAAAAAGATTTCATAAGAGGGAGGAAGTTAGGTAGGTTTTTAAATCTTGGTAAATTATAGAAAAACAGCTTCTCAAAGTCAAAGCTGCTTTCCTAATGCCAAAAGAAAAAATCGTATTATTTTTTTGGAGATTCCTTCACCTCTTTCACATCGACCTCGACAGAACCACCTTTTTTCCTGTAAGAAAGAATGTTCAAATTATCCAACACTATCTCGGTGTAGAAATACTTTTTTCCATCCTTGCCTTCATAATTGTTGTTTTGCAGCCTGCCCTCAAGAAAAACAGGCGTCCCCTTCACCAAATGGTTGGAACAAACATCAGCCAACCCTCGGAAAGCAACCACCTTGTGGTAATCAACCGCTTCTTTCTTTGTACCATCACTGGTTTTCCAATCACGATTTGTCGCTACAGGAAACGTAGTAACCGAAACATCACTCTCTGACTTGCGGACATCTGGATCCGCAGCGAGATGCCCTATAAGCATCATCCGATTTAAACTCCTCATATAATTGTTGAGTTAAAAAATATGTAAAAGCACGCTAACACTCCAGCCTTACAAACTTCTTAAATTTTCCTTAATTTTTCCTTAAGTTTTTCTTAAATTTCCGCTAGACTTGGCTGGCGTTAACTCAAAAACAAATGTTCACAGGAATAATCCAACAAATAGGAGAAATCACGAAAACCAACAAAAGCACTGACAAAGGTCTAGAAATAGCCGTTTATGCAGAAAACTTTTTCAAAGACAGCAAAATTGGAAGCTCCATCGCAATAAACGGAGTATGCCTAACTATCACAAAAAAAACTGACAGCGAAGCAAATTTCGACATAATGAGGGAGACCACAGACAAAAGCACTTTCCAAAACATCGCCGAAGGAGACAAAGTAAACCTAGAAGAAGCCCTAAGCATAGGCGGAAAACTCGAAGGACATTTCGTACAAGGACACGTAGACACAACAGGTGAAATAGTAGAAATAAGAGAAGAAGATTCTCAAAAAGTTATCAAAATAAAATACAACAAAGCAGGCCAGAAATACCTAACACCAAAAGGATCTATCAGCATAAACGGGGTAAGTTTAACAATCTCACATTTAGACAAAGAGCACCTGGAAGTATCACTGATCAAACACACATTAGGAAACACAAACCTCTCTTCGTTAAAAACAAGAGACAAAGTTAATCTCGAATACGACATGCTAGCAAAACACATAAAATCATTACTCAACCAATAATCCACAAAAATGGAAATCAACCCAGAAAAAACACAAGACACCCAAGTCCCAGAAGAAAACAACATAAAAGTATCGATACTTCTTCCCTACTTCAACGATGAACTTGGAACAGAATTGCATCAAAATACAGTAGACGCTCTACACCAATTCAAAATAAAACCAGAAAACATCACCCTCACACGAACACCAGGCGCACTCGAACTTCCATTCACAGCCCAACAAATCATAAAAAAAGATTCCCCAGATGTGGTAATAGCCCTAGGAATCATAATAAAAGGCGAAACCTCTCACTACAAACACGTTTGTGGCGAAACATATTCAGGACTGATGAACGTCCAACTCAAAACAGAAACCCCTATCATCTTCGGAGTACTCACTTGCAAAACCATCGAACAGGCCAAAGAGCGTTGTTCAAAAAACGGCTTAAACAAAGGAAGATCCTGCGCAGAGGCTGCCATAATTCAAGCACAAGTCAACTTCTAATCTGTTGGAACTCTTGTAAAATATATTTTTAAGAGTAAAAAAGATAACAACTTACACAAATAAATTATGGAAACACACGCACAAGGTCTAAAAGCAGCATTTTCAGTTATTTCAATTCTAGGTATTATCACGCTCCTCATTATTTCTTGAAAATAGAAGTATGGAACTCCAAACAATCAACGACATCCCCGAAATAGAAGGTAAGCGTATTTTGATACGCGTAGACTTCAACGTGCCACTAACAGATTCAGACGAGAACGGCCACAGAGAAGTCCAAGACAACACAAGGATAGTGGAAGCACTCCCAACCATAAAACATCTCTTAGAAAAAGGAGGACGCATCATTCTCCTAAGTCACCTCGGACGACCAAAAGGCCAAATCGTAGACAAACTAAGGCTAGACCCAATAGCAAGAGAGCTCAAAAAACTTCTAGACGCAAAAGTCACAAAATCAGACTCGATCACAAGCGACCACGCACACGAAGAAGTAGAACAACTCCAAAACGGAGAAGTCCTTCTCCTAGAAAACGTCAGGTTCCGTGCCGAAGAAGAAGAATGCGGAGATCAATACACAAAAGAACTCGCATCTCTCGGAGACATTTACGTCAACGATGCATTCGGAACAGCTCACAGACGACATTCTTCAACAGCAGGATTGGCAGACTATCTACCAGCATACGCAGGATATTTAATGGAAAAAGAAATCGAAGCACTCTCTCCCCTGCTGGAAAATCCTAAAAAACCACTGACCTTAGTCCTAGGCGGAGCAAAAATTGACACAAAAATCGGAATCATCAAAAACTTCATCGGCAAAGCAGACTACATATTAGTAGCAGGAGGACTCGGAAACACATTCCTCGCTGCAGCAGGTCACAATCTCGGAGAATCATTGTGCCAACACGACAAGATAGAGCTCGCACAAGAGATCATGATGGAATGCCAAGAACATCACACCAAAATCATCCTGCCACACGACCTGGTAGCCGCCTCAGAAGCCTCTGATGACGCAGAGACAGCAGACACCCCAGTTGAAGATTTCGTAGGCGATATGAAAGCCTTCGACCTCGGAAAATGGTCCGCAGAAAAATTCTGTAACATCATCACCGAATCAAGCACAGTGATATGGAACGGTCCAGTCGGCATGTTCGAGAAAAAGCCATTCCAAGAAGGATCAAGAGCAATCGCAAAGTGCCTGGCAAAACACGAATGCACCTCAATATTAGGCGGCGGAGACACAATCAACGCAATAAAAATGTTCAACATCCCCGTAGAATCATTCACTCACATTTCTACAGGCGGCGGAGCGTCACTAGAATTCCTAGAAGGAAAAACCCTCCCCGGCATCGCCCCACTAATAAAAGCTTAACCCAAAGCCGGTACTTCCGGATGATAAGGTTCTTTGAATCTGAATTTAGTCTTTTTCTCGATAATCTTTTTGAACCTCTCATTGTATTTGTGAAACAACCTATCAGAAAGCGCATAAATTCCATAAGTCACAAAATATGCAGCCAACACATCTATAGTGTAGTGCATTTTCATAAGTAAAACCGTAGCTGCCATAACAATCGAAACTATCAAACAATACCATTTGAATTTATAGTTTCTGAATATCAAAGCACCAAGAAATGCATTCGCCACATGACCAGAGAAAAACAAATCATTCAAAAAGAAAAAATGCGAAAATAAAAATTTATCCTCCATAGTCGGGGGATAAAGAAGATAAAACATTCCTTCTGGCGGGCCCAAGTGTGTCAGCACCATAAAAAGAGCCCTAACCATAAAAAGGACACCAAAAGTCTTCATCGCCCACGGAGCCAATTCAATCCTCACAAAAAGAGTATAAACCGCAACCGAGATCAAAAAAATCAAACTCCCCCACGTATAAAAAAACGTCAAATCAACAGTAGGCAAGATTTCCAAAAGCAAATCCCCCACCGTCACAGTGTCGAACATCTCGTCGTTGTAACTCGCAACTTTGAAAGTAACAATTTGCCCAGCAAACAACAAAATAAACCCAACAATAAACGAAACAAAATAGCTCCTGTCTTTGAAAAGAGCGACCATCTTATCATTCTGGGTATTTCTATAATCAATAATTTTTCGAAAAAACTTACTCATAGCCCCTGTTTTATAGATTTTCAGAGACTTAGTCAACCTTACTCCACCTCATAATCTTGTCCTCAACAATCTCACGCTTCGTAGCGTAACGCTCTCTCGAAGTTTTTCGAACCTTATCCCTTCTACTTTCACTCTCCTCAATATCAGCAGGAGGAAGTGTATCAAAAGAGAAAGTATTTGTAGGCATGTTGTCAATCAAAAGCCTTCCATAAGCCGTAAATTTACTCATGCCAACAAGATCAGCTGGCAAAACTTCTTCTCCAAATTGTTGAGAAATATATTCAGCATCATCAAACCCAACTTGCATCGAAAGCAAACTACCAACATTCCCAAAAACCGCATCCTTAACTTCATCAGACATCTGTGCCACATATTGATTTGCCATCGTCAAATTGAGCTTATATTTTCTAGCTTCCGACAAAATCGTAGAAAAAGCCTCCGTCGCAAAATTCTGGAACTCATCCACATAAAGATAAAAATCCTTACGATCCTTCTCGGGAATATCCGCCCTGCTCATCGCATCCAACTGAAATTTAGTAATAATCATTGAACCAAGAAGCGCAGAGTTATCCTCACCAATTTTACCCTTCGACAGGTTCACAATCACGATTTTCCCTTTATCCATCGCAAACCTCAAATCAACAGCACTCTTCGGCTGCCCAACAATATTTCTAATAATGGAACTCGACAAAAATTGACCGACTTTATTCAATATCGGCGAAATAGCCTCTATCCTCATTCGATCCTGCATCTTTTCAAATTCACTTAGCCAAAACGCTTTCACTATAGGATCATCAACTTTCGCAATAACTTTTCTACGGAAATCAGCATCCTGAAGCACACGAGTAATTCCAAGCATAGTAGTACCAGGATACTCAAGAAGAGACAAAATAGTATTTCGCAAAATATGCTCCAACCTCGGTCCCCAACTATCTACATAAAGCTTCTTGAAAATCCCCACAATCCCACTACAAACTATCGAATTATAAGCAGGATCAACATTCTCAAGCATATTGAAAGCAACCGGGAAATCACGATCAGAAGGATCGATCAAAATGACATCGTTTGTCCTGTGAGCAGGTACAAAATCCAACACACGATCAGCTAGATCACCATGCGGATCAACAACCCCAACACCCTTACCAGAAACGATATCAGAATGAATCATGTTCTCGAGCAAAGTCGACTTACCCATACCAGTTTTACCAATAATATAAACATGCCTACGCCTATCAACATCCTTCAACCCAAACTTCGCAGTATGCCCTCGGAAATTCGTCCTTCCCACCAAAGTGAACCCATCCTCCTTAGAAGTCTCCTCCTCAACCGGAAGATCCACAGGAGGTTCCAATTTTCTACTTTTTACCCAAGTAATATTAGGAGTTTTCACAGTAAGACTAGGCAGATGAAAAATCGTTGCCAATTCCTCATTATTCAAAATAAATCCACCATCAACCTGTCGTTGTCTGTATTTTCTCACAACATCAGCCCCAAACTTCACATTATCAGCTTTGAAACCATTAAGATGCGGTTGGTTAAACTGTTTAAAACTACCCGCAATCTCACTAATTTTGACCAAAGAAGCTTCTTTGTCCTTATCTTTAGGCAAATAAACAACTCTAACATTTACATCAAAAAGCAATCTCACAACCTTATCCATCGCCGCATCCATATCAGTTTCACGTTCATGAGATCTCATTGTAGTTTGCTGATCGATATCTTCATCATTCATCGCACGACTATTTTCCATAGCTCGTTTATCATTCCAACCAGCTTTCACAAAAAATCCTCTAACCCAAAACAACATATAAACTGGAAAAAACACTACTCTTGGCCAAAGCTTTCGAGTAATAAAAGCTCTCGCATACGCCTTCTGAAAAGACTCAACCTCCATCAAAACACCCTTCGTAATAATCTTCACACATTTCACCAAAACGATCCTCCATTTGTCCGGCAAAGGCTTTACCACAACTTGGATCCACGCCTCCTCCACAGGATCATTAAACTTCGTTAAAGTCGATGTAATACCAGCCAAGGGATCAACAGCTATACGCGTCAATTTGTCCTCAAATTGGGTGTAACGCTTGATAGGATAGATATCCGCATCCGTCAAAGTCAACTCAGCCCCAATCGCATAAGAAAAATCCTTCCCCTTCCCTTTTACCGCATAATCTTCCACCTCAACGATTTCCGCATCAGGGTACTGCGCATAAACCTGTCCTTCTACCAAATTCCTCAATTTACTCGGAAAAGACACAAAAAATCGGATAGTTCTACCAATATTCGCTATCTCAAAACTGATTGAATCTTGAGTATGCCCACGCAAAAATTTCCAAAACCCAATCTTGCGATACACACCATGCAACGCCGAAAACATCTGTTCAGCAACTATTGGACCTGATTCAAGCTCCTTCGGTACGCTTATCTGCAAAACAACCTGTTTTTGCTTCAAACTTCTCTTCCCTCTCTGGAACATCACAAAAAACATCAAAATCACCGAAATGAGGGCAAAACCCCCTAAAATTAAACCTGCAATAGTCCAAATATTTCCCATAAATTCTAAAGACATTACTGAGAGGATATTATACAAACTTTCCTCGAAAAAGCAAGAAAGAACTCGCATTAAGTTTTCTACAAGACATTGGCGCCCTAATCAGAAGTCCCCTCCAGGTAACCATACCTGAAGTGCAATCTGATCGGGCCAAATGAAATTGTTATTGATGGAGAGCTCCGCTAGAAACGCGGGTCTTCGTTGGGAATCACTTCGTTCGCCCAAGGCACTCCGGCAGGAGGCACGCACCCTCCTAAGGTGGTGGCATTCCAGCCCTTCGGGCAGGGATAGTCGTGAGACAACCCAGCCTCGGCCTTGATATTTCCCAACGTGAACACCAGTCCAGCCGAAACCGACGGAAGCCAACCACGCGAATCGACTTCGCGCATCTGCTCCAGCATTTCTGCCCTCGTCATAGCCGCACGCCTGAAGAAACGATACTCCTCAGAGAAATCAGCGCCGGAGAGAACATCCCGCTCATCAACCACGTCCGATTCATCGAGCACATCGGGCTCAATCCAGGGACGTTCAGGCTGCTCGGGCTCCTCGGCCGTCTCGTCAACAGCCTTAAAGCCTAGAACATCACACATCCCCCTAATCTTCTCGTTCGGGACAAAGAGCCCCACAACAAGCAACGCAAAGAAAACTCCACCAACGAACATAACAGCACGGCTCATCACACACCTTACCTTCCCCTCTTCTTGAGGGATCAAGAGTTTCAAAACGCGAAAATACAAAGCAAAGCACAAACACCAATTTCTTGTCACCTTTTTGGTCCACCACAAATAGACAGCAAATTCAATTTTGGCTTCCCCCCTTTTGGGCCAAATCGAATTTTTAAAGATGACTGTTTCTAAGATCGTCCATCCTGCAAACAACCAAAAAATTGTTCACAAAAAAGACGATCCTAGATCATATTTTAAACTTAATGCGAGTTTTTAAAGAACTGCTCTTTAAAACTACTGGTAAAAACCCCAGGTCCTATGAAAGCAAACATATAGCCTACTCCCTATAGGAAGTAACTTCAAAAGCAACCGAACTATGTATGAAAACCTATGTTTTGTCAAACCACCTCTCCAAAATAACCTTGGCAGCCATAACATCCTTATCCCCCTCCCTTTTTCGAACACCTTTCATTTCACTCAAAACCTCCTTAGCCTCAAAAGTAGACAATCTTTCATCAACCACTTCCACCTCAATATCCACCGCAACCTCCTTAAATTTTTCAACAAAATCAAAAGTAAGCTGATATTGTTTCCCTTTACCCCCATCCATATCAAGAGGCAAACCAAAAACAACCAATCCATATCCATCCTCTTCACAAATCCCCAACAACTCCGAGACAACCTGCTCCTCACTACGCCAAACAACAACTCCTTTCGGAAAAGCAATCTGGTTCTGAGAATCCCCCGACGCCAAGCCGACATTCTTCAAACCATAATCAACAGCCAAAACTTTCATCAAACAAAGTTAAGCTTCTTTGACAACATTCATTGTGATCTTAACAACATGCCCTTCTCCAAAATCAACAGCAACCTTATGCTCACCAAGAGTCTTGATTTGATCATCAAACTTCACGTAACTTTCCTCCAAACCAACGTTCGCAGTCGCCATCACAGCGTCCACAACGTCCTTCGCAGAAACAGCCGCATACAAAGTATCCTTATCTGTAACTTTCGCAGAAATTTCGACAGCCAAACCTTTCAATTTGTCCATAACCTCCTGAACATTCTCAAGAAGCCTTTTCTTCTCCATTACAACTTTATCCTTTCTACCCTCTGCTAATTCGATAACTTTCTTCGTAGCAATAGATGCCAATTTATTTGGAAAAAGAAAATTCCTAAAGTATCCGTCTTTTACGTTTACAATTTCCCCCCTATATCCAAGCTTAGAAACATCAGAATTTAATATAACTTTCATACTATTTTTGTTAATTTTGTTAAAAAGTGCCATTAATAAATAGCGAAATTCACTCCTAAAGTAAAGAGAAAATCACCATATTCATCACCTCGCAAACTCCCACTCCCCAATCCTAGAAAACCTATCCGAAGTAAAAGACACGCCCTTCATAACAATACCATTAACTTTCCCATCTGAAGCATAGTAGTAGGTAGGCTTGTACAAGAACACAGCAGGAACATCTTTCGCCAATCTATCTTCAATCAATTTCAATTTATCCAAACGTTTAGCAGGATCAAAAACCACACGAATATCTTCGATCAAACTATCCACATGAAAACTCTTGTAATTCGATAAATTCAATCCGTTAGCCCCAACCTGAGTAGAATGCCAATAACTATAAGTATCGAGGTTATACCCCAAAGTTTGGCCTATAAACAACAAATCATAATTCCGATCCATTATCCGTTCATTCAACACAGCAACCGGCAAAATTTCCAAAGCAATCTTCACACCAACACTTTCCCATTTCTCCTTCAAATAATTAACAACCAGCTCAGTTTCTTTGGCCTGAGGACTTCCTTCTGGAAATTCCCTAGCCAACAAACTCAGTTCCAAAACCTCACCAGAACCATTGGTTCTATAAGGACTGGTCAAATCAGCATAACCATAACCAGCTTCACGAACAGATGCATTCGCTTGCTCAAGACTCGGCTCATAAATCTTCTCACCCTCCTTCAACTCCAAAAGCGGAGTATCAACAAGAATCTTATCAGAAAGTTGAGCCACCAATTCCTCCTTATCAATCGATTTTTGAAGCGCAACCCTTACCAATCTGTTTTCCAGCTCAGGGCTGTCCATATTCATGAAGATCGCCATGTATTGAGGCAATTCATAAGGGAAAAGCACAAAGTCTCCAGTATTTTTCACATGCGTCGCATAGTCTCCAGAAATCTTCACAATCCCGTTCACAGCCTTCAACTCAGCGATCAACTGTTCAATAGACGGATAAGAAGTAAATCGGAAATTCTCTAATCGCGGATGAGTACCATAATAATGTCTATTAACCTCAAGACTAACCTGCATCCTACCATCTTTAAAGACCTCTATCGGCTTCTGCACAGCATAGGGGCCACTTCCAATCGGCATTTTATTGAACTCATGTCTAAGCAAATCCATCGCAGGCACCTCGCCCAAAATATGTTTTGGCAAAATACCAGTAGTCAAACTCGTAATAAAAAACACATTCGGTTTTTCCAAAATAAATTTAATAACACTCTCATCAATTTTTTCTATAACCACCCCCTCGAAATTAGCTCTCAAAATTTCATTTGGAAACGTCGGGTCTTGAACAATTTCAGCAAAAGTAAAATAAACATCATCAATAGTAAGCATCTCCCCATCAGACCACCTTATTCCCTCTTTCATAGTAAAAACATACTCTGTTTTCTCTTCATTTATAGCTAAATCCGCCATATCCACAACTACCGCCTGAGCATCAGCATCATATTTCATCAACCCAGAAAACGCCAAACTAGAAACTTCACGATCCAAGTCGTTGTAATCAACAAACAAAGGATTCAGATTTTGAAAACCATTTTCCCCCACTAGCGCCTCAGTATATATATCAACCTCACCATAATTAAAAAGTCCATAAGGAAAGATGATCATCTTGAAGACCATCAGCAAAATCGCACCCAAAAACACGAACGAAAAAGCTTTATCCAAATCAGAATAAGCTCTGAAAACTTTGCCTAATTTACGAAAAATAAACATTTTTTAGTCTACAAATAGAAATGCCAGAGAATTCAAAACAAACAATACAGACAGTACAACAGTTGCTACAGACAAAACCTTTTCAGCACCTCTTTTACTACTGTAAAAACCTCCTCCACCCCCACCAAAAGTAGCAGACAAACCTGTACCTCTTTGCTGAGTCAATACAGAAATCACCAACAAAAGTGAAATGATGATCTGGAATACAAATAAAGTTGTTTTCATGTTTAAATTATTTTTTAAATTATTTTCTAAAAACTATGTGCGATGCCCAATTAATCAAAGCAAAGACAAGAGCACCTATAGCATAAGTGCCAAAATTTGGAAAGGTTAAAGCCACATCTCTGAATTGAATAATACTCAAGAAATAGCTCAAAAGCCACAGAGACAAAGCGTTAATCACGATAGAGAACAAACCAAGAGTAATAACAATTACAGGCGCAGAAATCAATTTGAGCAAAGGCTTGATCATAGAATTCACCATCCCAATAATCAATCCGCCAACAATAAAAAACAGGTAGCCTCCCGTATATTCAACACCATCAACAAGCCGAGTCAAAGCATACAACGACGCTATGTTCAGCATCGTCCCCAGAAAAATTTTCTTTGTAAAATATGAGATCATGTCTTATGGTTTATTTGTAATTTAAGCTTTTCTGAGCTCAATCTTAACAGGTTGTCCCGCGACTTCAACATCTTTGAAGATGTCATATTCCAATTCTCCAGTCTGGGATAATTCAACAGATAGGGTTTCCTTTCGTATATAGTCAGCAAACCTCAATACAGCCTCTTCAACTTCCCCATCACTTCGCACAACAATATATATTCGATCATTCACTTCATACCCAGCTTCCTTTCTAAGATCTTGGATGTATCGAACGATTTCACGAGCATATCCCTCGTACACCAATCCCTTTGAGACATTTGTATCCAACATCACAACAACTCCATCTTCGCTTTCCACATCAACACCTTCAGCTCCCTTGAATCCAACCTCCACTTCATCAGCCTCAAGAATATATTCGCCTACTTTCACCGTGCCATTTTTTTGGAGATCAAATTTTCCAGCCTTTGTATCTTGTATGATTTTTTGAACATCTTTCCCATACTTTGGTCCGAGTTTGCGAGCATCTGGAGCAACGTATTGCTCAACAAGATCACCAATTTCATCGATAATTTGGAGTTCTTTCACGTTTAGCTCTTCAAGGATTACAGCAGTTTGGTCTTTTATCCATTTTTTCTGGATTCCTCTAGGAAGAGCAATCATTACTTTTTGCAAAGGCTGTCTTACTTTGATTTTCGCTTTTCCCCTGACGCCATGCCCAAGATTCACAATTTTTCTCACAGCAGCCATTTCTTTATTCAAATCCTGATTAATCCTACCTACTTTTGGTTTAGGCCAATCTTCCATATGAACAGAAGCCTTGCCAGTCAAATTCATATAAATCTCATCAGATATATAAGGCATAAACGGCGCCAAAATCTTACAGAACGTCGTCAAAACAGTATACAAAGTTTGATACGCCTGATCCTTGTCACCATCATTTTCACTTTTCCAGAAACGTCGTCTAGACCGACGCACATACCAATTCGAAAGGTTTTCCAAAAAGTCCTGCATAGGACGAGTCGCCCAAGTCAAATCATACTCATCCATCTTCCCAGTGACTTCCCCAACCAAAACATTAAGCTCAGACAAAATCCATTGATCCAACTTGTGAGACGGCTTGAATTTAGCAGCTTTCGCCTCATCCATAGGCTTCCATTTATCAATATTCGCATAAGTCACAAAGAAACTATAAGTATTCCAAAGAGTTAGCGTGAATTTTTTCACAACCTCCTCGACATGATTTTCAGAAAATCTCACATCTTCGCCAAGCGGTGAATTCGAGCTATACAAGAAATATCGAAGACTATCCACACCCTTCGCTTCAAACAAATGTGAAGGATCAGGATAATTTTTCTTACGCTTCGACAATTTCTCACCATCCGCAGCCAACAAAATCCCATTTACTATTACGTTTTTGAACGCTGGTTTATCAAAAAGAATCGTAGACAAAACATGCAATGTATAAAACCATCCACGAGTCTGATCCAATCCCTCCGCAATAAAATTCGCAGGGAAATTCTCTTCAAAATATTTTTTGTTTTCAAACGGATAATGAAGCTGAGCATAAGGCATCGATCCACTTTCAAACCAACAATCAAGCACATCAGGCACACGAGACATCTGTTTTTTACATTTCTTACACGGGATTTTAATTTTGTCGATATATGGTTTATGAAGATCCAACTTCTTCCCATTTTTCGGTAATTTGCCAGACAATTTTTCAAGTTCCTTCACAGATCCAATACAAACTTGCCCCCCACATTCACATTCCCAAACAGGGATCGGAGACCCCCAAAATCTATTACGCGAGATAGCCCAATCACGAGCACCTTCAAGCCATTTACCAAACCTACCTTCCTGGATATGATCAGGCTGCCAATGAATTTTTTTATTATTTTTAATCAGTTTGTCCTTTATTTTTGTCACCTCAACAAAGAAAGATCTAGTTGAATAATTCAGAAGAGGCGTGTCACATCTCCAACAATGTGGATACGAATGTCGATAATTTTTCTTCTCAAAAAGAAGATCTTTATCAAAAAGCCAAACCGCAACATTCAAATCCTGCCCTTTCACAAACTTTCCAGCCCAAGGAGTGATTTCAGGTTTAAACTCACCATCCATCCCAACATGCTGGATCAAAGACAAATCGTTCTTCAAACCAAAATTATAATCATCCTCACCAAACATCGGCGCTATATGCACAACACCTGTACCATCTTCCGTTGTAACAAAATCTGCAAGATGAATCTTATAAGCATTCTTACCATCAATCTTGCCATCTTTATCCATTTCTTTCTCATAAAAATCAAACAAAGGTTCATAAGAAGTCCCATCCAATTTCTGAGCCGGAACCTTTTCCAAAATAGTATACTGAGGAACTTTGCCCTCCCCCACATTGTCATAATGCTCAAAAGTCTCTTTGTAGAAATTCTCAGAAGCAATATAAGTACCATCCGGGTATTCAGAGAAGTTTTTGATCGCAAATTTAACGTATTTAATTTTTGGACCAAAAGCCAAAGCCACATTCCCAGGAAGAGTCCAAGGAGTAGTTGTCCAAGCCAAAACATAAACATCTTCATCCGTAGGGTAACCCAAAGCTTCCAACGCATCTTTTTTCAATTTAAACTTAGAAGTTGCAGAAAGATCAGTCACATCCTTATAGCCCTGTGTAACCTCAAAATTCGACAACGGTGTCTCACATCTCGGACATATGTGCATACTTTTGTATCCACTATAAACCAAGTCTTTGTCCCAAATCTGCTTAAAAACCCACCATATAGATTCCATATACTCACTATCAAGCGTCGCATAAGTATCATCAGAATCCAACCAACGCCCAATTCTTCCGAACATCTGCTCCCACTCTTTTGTATAAGTAAAAACACTATTGCGACAAGCTGTATTAAATTTATTTACCCCATAATCAACAATCGATTTCCGACCACCCTCAAGCTCCAACTGCTTCTCAACTTCATATTCAACAGGAAGCCCATGACAATCCCAACCATTCGTCCGCGGCACATAATACCCCTTCATAGTCCAATATCTCGTAACCGCATCTTTCAAAGCATTCGCCAAAATATGCCCATAATGAGGAAGCCCATTTGCAAATGGAGGCCCATCAAAAAACACATATTTCTTCTGATCCTTTCGCGCTTTAACAGACTTCTCAAAAATCTGATTCTTCTCCCAGTACTTTTGAATTTTATGTTCAACCTTAGGGAACGACTGCTTCGGATCGACTGGTTTGAACATAATGTCAGAGGTTAAAAAATTCGACAAAACTGGCTACATTTAACCATAAAAACATCAAGAATTAAAGAAAATTCTTGAAATATCCTCAAAGCAATATAAAATCAACCACAATGAGAAACCTCACAAAATATCTAGGACTAGACAACAAAGACATCTCCTCATACATCTGGCTAATCTTCCTACAACCAGCAATCTACCTCCTCTACAAACAAGAAATCCTGTTCAACACATGGGTCCTACTGACCATAGCTATACTCAATTTCATAAACGTTTTTCTATTAGCCTCAATAGTCCACCACAGATATAAAGAAAGTGGCCAACCCCAAATCATTCAAGTTTTCCTAACTCTACTTAACGGATTTCTCACAATAATACTTGCATCATCAGTTCTATTTCAATTTGACCTAAACTACAAAGTAATCGCCGCAATAA
Source organism: Candidatus Peregrinibacteria bacterium (assembly GCA_018655275.1). Classification (GTDB taxonomy): domain Bacteria; phylum Patescibacteriota; class Gracilibacteria; order UBA1369; family LOWO2-01-FULL-3; genus JABIJZ01. Next base: position 117,204 of record JABIJZ010000008.1, read on the forward strand.
CAATTTTGAACACATTCATATTGATAGGAGGGACATTCGCAATTTCAAGAGTGTTTTTGAAAATCTGGACACCTTCTTTACTCAAAAAAATCTCAATCCTAAAAGAAATCTTGGCAATGCCACTAATAATCCTAGCGCTAGAAGGGAGTAGAACAACGCTCAGCCTACTTTACAACAATTCATTTACCGACAACCTACTCGTAACAATTTTGGTCATAACATTGATAGCAGGACCAATTTGCTACTTCCTCTTCTATTTCGTCATAAGAGCCTCAACAACCCTCACCTACCCCACCAAAAAATGGCTACTAAGATACGCATTGTTCATAGCCTCAATCTTCATAAATTTTAACATCGAATTTCTAGAAAATTTCATTCCAAGTTTCTAACCACATCCATCGCAACCATCACAACCGCTAGACCCACATCCTTCAAATCCACTTCTGCACACTCCAAGCACATTCATCTCGTATTCATCAACCAATTTCTCAGCCAATCCCACGTAATTTTCGGGAGTCAATTTTAACAAACGATTTTTATCAGCAGCAGGAATTTTCAAACTTCTAACGAGTTTCTGTACAGCAACCTTGGTCACAGTCTTTCCTCGGGTAAGAGCCTTCAGTTTTTCATAAGCACCCTCTATACCATGACGTCTCATCACGACTTGGATAGGCTCAGCCAGAAGCTCCCATCTATCTTTCAAATCAGCCTTGATCGCAGTTTTATTCACTTCCAATTTCGAAATACCTTTAAGTAAACTTTTGTAAGCTAAATAAGAATAAGAAAACGCACTTCCAATATTTCGCTCAACAGTCGAATCAGACAAGTCTCGTTGCATCCTAGAAATCGGCAATTTATCAGACATGTGCCCAAGAAGAGCATTCGCTAGCCCCAAATTTCCTTCAGCATTTTCAAAATCGATAGGATTCACTTTGTGAGGCATAGTCGAAGACCCAACCTCCCCTTTCTTCACTTTTTGTTTGAAATATCCAAGACTAACATAAGTCCAAACATCTCTACTCAAATCAAGCAAAATAGTATTTATCCTCATAACACTATGGAAAGTGTCCGCCAAACAATCATGTGGCTCAATCTGTGTAGTATAAAGATTCGGCACCAACCCAAGATTGCTAACAAAATCCACAGAAGCTTTCTTCCAATCAACCTTAGGATACGCAACAAGATGCGCGTTGTAATTTCCTACAGCACCATTGATTTTCCCCATAATAAAGTTGCCATCTTCAAGATTATGAAGTTGTCTTTCAAGACGAGCAACAACATTTATCAGCTCCTTGCCCAAAGTCGTCGGTGTCGCAGTCTGTCCATGAGTCCGAGACATCATCGACACACCTTTATTTTGAAAACCCATTAGGTACAATTCCTGCACCAACCCATACATCAAAGGGAAATACTCTCGTTCCATGAAATCCCTCACAATTGCAGCATGGGAAAGATTGTTGATATCTTCAGAGGTACAAGCAAAATGAATAAACTCAAGATATTTCTCCAGAGACGAATCTTTCAGGTTTTCTTTTATATAATATTCCACAGCTTTTACATCATGGTTAGTCGTATTTTCTATTTCTTTCACGCGACGCGCAGCCACTACGTCAAAATCTTCATAAATAGATCTCAAACGACGAAGCTCAGTCGCCACAAGTCGTTTAGTCCCAGGCAATTTCAAATCATTAAACAAGAAAATAAACCATTCAATTTCAATCAAAGCTCGATACCGCATCAAAGCAGCCTCAGCAAAATATTGAGACAAAAAATTAACTTTGGGAGCATAACGCCCATCCAAAGGTGAAATATTCAAAAGTGAAGGTGTATCGTCCATGTTTAAGGGTAAAAAATTATTTAAATGATTCTTTAATTGCTTTGATTCTATCCACTACTTTCTGCTTCGCGCCCTTGTCAGTCAGTCCAAGAATTCTCACAGCCGCAGCCGCAGCATTCTTTGGATCAACCACAGTAAGAACCGGGGTGTCAGAAGGCATTTGAAGTGTAGAATTGATATTCACAGCCATATCATCCTTGTCAGCAAAAGGAGGACAAGCAATCACAGGATGAATCGAATTCGCAGCAGTCACACCAGAAAGCCCATTAGACCTTCCAGCTATCGTAATATAAACAATAGCTTCCTCTTCCTCATTCATCTTCGACACAAGGTCAAAAACTCTTTCAGGAACCTTATGAGCAGAAGCCACATATAGATCATACAAAACACCCCACTTATCTAGTTCATTTTGAATTTTTCGCGCAAAATCTTTGTCAGATTCAGAGCCAAGAATAAATACAACTTTCATATTTTAAGAGTTAAGATATTTAGATAAATTCCCCTCAAGCCTCCCAGCAACATCTCCAACTTCAGCCTCAAACGTCTTTCCAGTAATAAGCTCAAAAGCCTGGATATATCTTTTGGCAGTTTCCATTTTGATATCTTCAGGAACTTCCGGCACTTCGCCTTCTCCCACAAATCCTTTGTCAGCCAACCATTTCCTCAAATACTCTTTGTCAATTTTTTTCTGCTCTTCACCAGCATCAAAACGCGCCTGATATTCGTCAGCAAACCAGAAACGAGAAGAATCCGGAGTGTGGATTTCATCGATCAGTACAATATTCCCATTTTCATCTTTTCCAAATTCATATTTTGTATCTACCAAGATAACTCCTTGGCGAGCCGCAACCTCAACTCCCCTCTCATACAATTTACGAGAAGCTTCAGCCATAATATCAAAATCCTCAGCAGAGATAACACCACGTTCCAAAATATTCTCACGAGCAACAGACTCATCATGACCACCATGCTCAGCCTTCGTAGACGGAGTCAAAATGGGATGATCAAATTTCTGATCTTTCTTCATATCATCAGGAAGCACATTTCCACAGAAATCCCGGCCACCATTCTTATAATGATGCCAAACAGAAGTATTTGTAACTCCAGTCAAATATCCACGCATTACCATTTCAACCGGCAACGCATTACATTCTTTCCCAACCACAACATTCGGATCCGGAAATTCAATCAAATGATTTGCCATTATGTCTTTGGTTTCTTCGAACCAAAAAGCAGCAATCTGATTCAGAACCTGCCCCTTGAAAGGAATCGTAGTAATAATACGATCAAAAGCAGACAAACGATCAGTCACCACAATCAATCTTTTCTTCATTCCTTCGTGGTCAAAGGTATAATTATCACGAACTTTCCCTTCATACCTTTCCCCTAAATCAAAATTAGTTCCATTCAAAGTGTGAGGAATTTGTTGAAGGATCTGGTCATCAGTTAACATAGTAGTAAAATTAAAAGATAAAAAAGCCCTTGTTTCTTGCAATCACATATTAACCAAATTACAATCTAGCTGCAACACTCAAAAACTTATTTAAATTTTTAACTTTTTCAATATGTCTCAAGTCTACGAAAACCTTGGCAAAATTTCTATGATCTTAGGAAGCCAATGGGGTGATGAAGGTAAAGGTAAATTGGTCGATATTTTATCAATGAAATTCGACATAATCGCACGTTCAACAGGAGGCGCAAACGCCGGCCACACTATTTATATCCCAGAAAAACACGTCTTCCACTTGATTCCATCAGGCATGATGCATGAAGGAAAACTCTGTGTAATCGGAAACGGCGTCGTAGTCCACATCCCTACTCTACTAGAAGAACTCGACACATTGGAAAATAGCGGAATTTCAACCGAAAGACGTCTCAAAATCTCTGATCGCGCACACATCGTCCTCGACTACCACAAAAAAGTCGACGAACTACAAGAAGACTCAAAAGGCGGCAAAAAAGTCGGAACAACAAAACGAGGTATCGGACCCGCATACACAGACAAAGTCAGAAGAAACGGTGTTCGAATGCATGAACTTCTAGAATTCGACAAATTCGAAGCAAAAGTCCGAGAAAACCTAGCACTATTCAAATCATTCTACGGAGATTTCGAATACGACCTAGACGCAGAACTCGCACAATACAAAGAATATGCAGAACGTCTACGCCCAATGATCGCAGACACTTCGACTTACCTACACAACCAACTCGCAGAAGGAAAAACAATCCTAATAGAAGGAGCAAACGGAATGATGCTCGACATCGATCACGGAACATATCCATTCGTCACATCTTCCAACGCAACAGTCGGAGGAGCACTAGCCGGATGCGGAATCCCAGCACTCAAACTCAACAGCTGTATCGGAATCATGAAAGCCTACACAACTCGTGTCGGCGCAGGCCCATTCCCTTCTGAACTTCACGACGCCCTCGGCGAACAAATCCGCGAACAAGGAGGCGAATACGGTGCAACAACAGGCCGACCACGCAGATGCGGATGGTTTGACGCAGTCGTTGCTCAATATTCTTGCAGAATCAGCGGCTACTCAACCGTAAACCTCACAAAACTCGACGTCCTCACCGGAGTCCCAACCCTAAAGATAGCAACAAGCTACTCTCACAACGGCGAAAAACTCGAGAACTTCCCAGCAAATCTAGACATACTCGACAACATAGAAGTCGAATACGAAGACCATGAAGGTTGGACGGAAGACATCTCAGAAATCAAAGATTTCGACGACCTTCCAGAAAACGCCCAAAAATATGTCAAAAGAATCGAAGAACTCATCGAAACGCCAATCGGATTCATCGGAGTGGGAATGAAACGAGAACAAATGATCGATAGATAAATATTAACCTCATATATCTATGAAACTCTTTTACAAAGCTATTGTCAGCTCTACGCTGATAACATTCTTGAACTACCTAATCCTCCACTACAACGTCACCCTTTGGGACGTGAATTGGGTCAGTTTGACAGGTCTAATCGCAGGGATACTATTCATCCTAACAATGGTCTATCGATCAGCCTTAATCGACTACAAAGAAGCTGACAAAAGAGTCTGCACAGCAGCAGCAAAAATATCTTCAATGCACGACGTAAACATCAACGGCCACCTAAACCCAGAAAAAAGCAGCAAGTACAATCCAAAAAAGATGAGCGAACACCTTATCAAACTTCTCCAAGAATTGAAAAAATACCTAGAAGGCAAAATACATTTCGTAAAACTCCTCGACGATTTAAACGGAACCCACAAAGAATTCCTAAAACTCGACAAAGTCATCCCAGCAAACAAAGGAGCAAGATTCCTACAATTCCTAGGAGACCTAAGAACCGAAATCAGCTACCTCGAATACGCAAAATCACTTTACTTTCCTCGAGTGGGATACGTTTTCTTGTACTTCTTTATCCTTACTTTGATCGTATTGCAAATGTTCACACACACAGAAAGCGTCATGCTTCAACTTATATTCATTTTCTCACTCTCGACAATACTGTTCTTCTTTGCAGACCTCGTACACGATCTCGACCGACCATTCAAACGCAAAAAAGCAGCATTCAAAATAGATTTAGCCCCTATTGCAAAAGAGATCGCATCAATCAAACATTCGTTGAAGAAATAGGTTTAATCCAAAACACATTCCTCAGCAAGATACTCAGAGTAAGTACAATACTCGACCTTTTCATCATCAACAAAACAATAAACTTCATCGCCAGCTATCTCCACCGTTCCCCCACTCTGCTCACATAAATCACCAAACTCAGCAGTTGAGAGCTCAGTAGCCCCACAACCAACCAACAAAAACACTGACAACAAGATAGAGACTTTCTTCATGGAAATTTGGGTTAAAGCACAAAAACTAACTGGTGGGTGCTGAGGGAGTCGAACCCCCGACCTTCTGGGTGTAAACCAGACGCTCTAACCAACTGAGCTAAGCACCCTAATTTTACTTATAACAGGGGAATTTTTATCATAATCTTCCGAAATACGCAAGAAAATTCTATGGTGCCCAGGAGAGGACTTGAACCTCCACCCGCTTGCGCGGACTACCCCCTCAAGGTAGCGCGTCTACCAATTCCGCCACCTGGGCAAATTTCGCAAAACCGTCTTGCGACGCAAAGATTCTACCAAAAGATCTCAAAATCACAACCAAAATATGCTTTAATGAACATGATGACACAAACAAAATCTCAAATCCGAAAAACAACCCTCACCCAAAGAAAAAATCTCGACCAAACAAAAGTCGCTCAATTCAGCAAACGAATCCTCGATCGCCTAACCAACCTCCCAGAGTTCAAAGAAGCAAGAACACTCCTCCTCTACGACCCAATGGACAACGAACCAGACACAACGCCTCTATTCAACCTGCAAAAAAACATTCATTTCCCAACCCAATCCCCAACCGACCCCCAACCAAACTACGACCTCATCGTGACTCCCGGAATTGCATTCGACACAAACGGCAACCGCATAGGATATGGCAAAGGATATTTCGACAGACTATTTCCCAACTTGTCCACAGATTGCATCAAAATTGCACTTGCATACGACTTCCAAATCGTCGAGAATATTCCTGCGGAAAGACACGACCAAAAGGTCGATCTGATTTTGACTGAGAAACGAAAAATCATTCCGCCACACAAACTTTAACCTCATATTCCATGAGCACTATCGCACAACAGGACCCAGATGTAGCTGGGATTATTGAAAGTGAGATGAAAAGACAAGCCATAGGTCTCGAGCTAATTCCATCTGAGAACTATGTTTCAGAAGCTGTACTTGAAGCAAATGGATGCATATTCACAAACAAATACTCAGAAGGATATCCAGGAAAACGATACTACGGCGGCCAAGAATACACAGACAAAGTAGAACAACTCGCAATCGACCGAGCAAAAGAACTTTTTGGAGCAGAACACGCAAACGTCCAACCATACTCAGGAAGTCCAGGAAACACAGCTATATACTTCGCACTACTTGAGTTCGGAGATACAGTGATGGGACTCAAGCTTGATCACGGAGGACACATCACTCACGGCCTCCCTATCGCATTCTCAGGAAAGGCATACAACTTCATACCATACGAAGTAGACAAAGAAACCGGCCAACTAAACTACGACGAAATCGAACGCCAAGCAATGGAACACAAACCAAAAATGATCGTGGCAGGCTTCACAGCATATCCACAAGACATCGACTGGAAAAGATTCGCAGAAATCTGCGAAAAATGCGGCGCAATCTCAATGGCCGATATCTCTCACACAGCAGGCTTGATCGCAGGCGGAGCTCTTGAGAATCCAGTACCGTATTTCGATGTAGTAATGACCACAACCCACAAAACTCTCAGAGGTCCTCGTGGAGCAATGATCATGTGTAAACAAAAATTAGCAAAAGCTATAGATAGAGCAGTCTTCCCAGGCCTTCAAGGCGGACCGCACGAACACATCATCGCTGCAAAAGCGGTAGCTTTCGGAGAAGCTCTAAAACCAGAATTCAAAGAATACGCTCAACAAGTAAAGAAAAATGCAAAAGCTCTGGCAGCAAGGCTAATTGAACACGGATTTGAGCTCGTTTCAGGAGGAACAGACACACATCTAATCCTCGTAGACCTCACAAACAAAGAAGTCCCAGGAAAAGAAGCTCAAGTCGCTTTAGACCGAGTTGGAATCACTTTGAACAAGAACACCGTCCCTTTTGACCAACGCTCACCTTTCGATCCATCTGGAATCCGAATGGGCACCCCAGCTGTCACAACACGTGGGATGAAAGAGGAAGAAATGGAACGTATCGGAGACTGGATCAACGAAGTAATTACAAACATCAAAGACGAAGAAATGTTCCCACGCGTCCAAAAAGAAATCGAAGAAATGTGCCTCAAATTCCCAGTCCCAGGAATCAAAGTCTAAGACTTCCTCAAAACCATAACTGTAATGTCGTCCTTCTGCTCAAAATCTCCGCAGAAAGATTTTAGATCTGCAAAGATCGCATTTTTGATCTCTTCGGCCGTACCCAACGGACCAAACTTCTTCAAACTTTCCTTAAATCTCTCCATACCATATTGTTCCTTTTCAGATTTCCAAGCCTCAGGAACCCCATCGCTATAAACCACAACAAAATCTCCGCTTTCAAGAGCCAACGAAACTTCCTGCACCTGCGCTGAGATATCAGCAACCATTCCAACAGCCAAACCTCCTTTAGTACCTTCAACAATCTGCCCAGAAGCTTTCGAATAATGCAAAACAGGATCATGCCCCGCATTCACATAACTCAATCCTTTCGAAGGATCCCACTTCAACATAGCCAAAGTCATGAACATTGTAGCCGTAGTTTTCTTTTTCAAAATCCTGTTCGCATTCACAACAATCTCCTTCAAATTCCCCACGCCAGAGTAACTATAAAACAATGAATTCGCGACCGCCCCAATCATAGAAGCAGGCACTCCATGCCCAGTCACATCACCCAAATACATCACAGTCGCTCCACCCGCAACAGGTATAAAATCATACATATCACCTCCAACTTCAGTCGCAGGCAAAATCCCCGCAGCCACATCCAAACCATCAAGTTCAGGCACAACCTTCGGGATTATTTCATCCTGAATCTTACGCGCCAATTCAAGTTCCTTCCCTACTCTTTCTTTGTATAATCGAGCAGCAAAACTCTTCTCCAAATCCTCCGTCATTTTATTAAACGATTCACCAAGATACCCAATCTCGTCAGAAGTTCCCACATTCACACGAGTTTTCAGATTTCCTTTCGCAACCTCCTCCGCACCCGCAACCAATTTCCGCACAGGCTTCGTCACCTGCATACTCATGATCACAGACAACACAATCCCAAGCAAAAATCCAAACACCGCAGTATAAATAATCCTCATAAGCATATCAGCAACACGCGCATTCATATGCTCATAAGTCACACCGTAAACAACAGAATATTTGTCACTCGCAGGCTGCACAAAATACAAAAATCGGAAGCCCGTTTCAGGCTCCAAAATACTACCTTCGTTAACATTCACATATTCATATCCTCCCTCCAAATCCTTTTTCAAATAATAAATATCACCACCACCAATAGTTCCATCCTCAACAAATATAGACGAGTTCTCAGATTTAATTTGCCCAAGAAGTCTATCCTCAACACCACGAACATCGCCCTCATATTTCTTATCAATATCGACAAAAGAATCATAAAGAACCTCCCCACTATATGAGGTAATTTTCAAAGACGAAACATCTCTATTTTGTTGCATCAATTGACGCACACCTCGGTTGAAATACACAAATCCCTCCTGTTCCAAATACAGATCACTCAAACGAGCAACCTCAGGCGCAGACAATTCCGCAAAACTCCTCACGCCAACATATATATCATCCGCCAATTCGATCTTTTTCTCATTCACAAACAAGAAACCAACGATCAAGAATATCACAGCCATAAGACCTGAAATCGCGAGTATCAACTTTGATTTTATTGAGAATCTAATCTTCATTTGGCTTAATATCATTTATATAAATAAATCCATCAATTCTGGGTTCAAAATCCAAACCATCCTTCACCGCAAACACCGTCTCATATTCAAACAAAGGCACTCCAATCACATCACTTTCCACAACAGTCTTCATAATATTTTGCAATTTAAAAAGTCTTTTTTCTTCATCAAGTTCGTATTGCTGAGATTCAACAGCCAAATCCAAAGAAGCATTAACCTCTCCAACAAAATTATATTGGCCATAAACTTTGCCATCCACTTCCGCTGAAGTGTGAACCACAGACACCAAGAAATCACTGGCATCTCCAAGCTCACTTCGGTACCCCATGAAATACATATCAGCCTTCCCAGACTCAATTGCTTCAAGATACTCTTCACCATCAAAATATTTAACAACCGACCGCATCCCAACCCCCTCCAAAGAATTTTCAATATATTCTCCCAAATTTTCTAAACCAACAGGTAAATAAACTACAATTCGACGACCTTCAATCCCCATCCCCGACACATCATCTCTCACCTTTCCGGCCACAATATCAGGATCAAATCCAAACACTCCATTCGAAACAAACTGATAACTAGGCCTCACAAACTCCCCCAAATAAGAAGCAAAACCTTCCCTATCAAAAACTTTAGAAATAGCCTTACGAGTACCAACATTTCCAAACAAACTTCTATTAGGATTAAAAATCAAAAATTGAACTTCCAAACTCGGAATCGATCGAACCTCATATCCATCTCCAAGCTCACTCGCAAAATCATGAGGCACATAATCCAAAACATCCACAGTCCCATCCTGCACAGCACGCACTCTGCCTTCAGTATTCAATATAGTAACAATCGTCACATTTTTGTAAATCGGTGCATCCCCCCAATATCGAGCGAATCCATCCATCTCCAAAACTCCACTCGTATCCAATTTCACAACCTTATAAGTAGAAGTCCCAATAGGCTCCAAAACATCCTCATCCCCATATTTTTCAATAACCCAAGACGGCAAAACATAAACTGTCGCTAATTTCTGCAACAACAGCGGATCCGGCCTATGAGTCTCAACAACCAAAGTCAAGTCGTCAACCAAACTCACATCCTCCACAGTAGAAAGAAGATCCTTGAGCTCAGACCCCTCATAATTCCTCGCTCTAAAAATGCTATCCCTCACATCCCCAGCATCCAGCTCAGAACCATCATGGAACAAAACATCCGGCCGCAAATTGAACTCCCATCTCACATCATCAAGCATCCCCCACGACAAAGCCAAACTCGGCTTCATATTAAGATCCCTATCTGGTCGAACCAAAGTTTCATATACATTATTCAACCGCTGTCGCGTAAAAGTCTCAAAAATCGTCGGCTCAAACCCACGCATAGGCACAGGCTCCGCAATCACAAGATCACCATGAACCTCAACCTTATCTTCCCGAGAGAAAGTATCCAAAAATTGAGCATATTCTTCTTCAAAAAACAGGTTAGCAGCCAACCAGGCAAAAAGTCCTGCTATCAGCACATATCCTCCATATTTTACGATCTTTTTCATAGTGTAATTGTAGGTTCAATTCACGCAATTATATCCAGTAATTATACCATAAAAACACCCTCAACGAAAGCCCCTACACACCTGAAAATCCCTAATCTTCATCTTTCTTCAAAACCGCCAAAAACGCCTCTTGAGGAATATTAACATTACCCACCATTTTCATACGTTTTTTACCAGCCTTCTGCTTGTTCAAAAGTTTATCTTTTCGCGTTCGATCACCACCATACAACTTCGCCGTAACATCCTTTCGAAAAGCAGAAATAGTTTCACGAGCAACGATTTTGCCACCAATAGCAGCCTGCACAGCAATCTCAAAATTCGCACGAGGAATAAGTTTTTTCAATTTTTTAGCCATATCACGCCCGACATACCCAGCATTCGATCGATGCACAATACTTGAAAAAGCATCAACAACCTTCCCAGCAATCCACATATCCAATTTTACCAAATTAGAAACCCTATACCCAAGATAGTCGTAGTTCATCGACGCGTACCCACTAGATATTGATTTTAAAGTATCGTAAAAATCCACAACAATAGACGCCAACGGCAATTCAAAAGTCAAAATCACACGGTTTTTATCAAGATACTGCACATCCGTACTTACACCTCTTTTTTCCTGACACATCTGCATCACCGACCCAACATAATCTTTCGGGACCAAAACCTCTACCTTCACCCAAGGCTCCTTAATAGAATCAACAGTCGACGGATCCGGATACTTCGAAGGCGTCGAAATCAACAACTCTTCACCACCCTTTTTCACAATGATGTAAGAGACCGAAGGCGCCGTCACAACCAAGTCCAGGCCATACTCCCTCTCCAAACGCTCCTGAACGATATCTAGATGCAACAAACCGAGAAAACCACATCTAAACCCATTCCCCAAAGCATTACTTCTCTCAGGCTCATATGACAAACTTGAATCATTCAATTTTAATTTCTCAATAGCATCACGAAGATCAGCATAATCATCTCCCTCCGAACAAAAAATCGAAGCAAACACGTAAGGCTTCACGACTTTATACCCATCCAAAGCCTTCGCTTCTTCAGCAGTAATCCTAGTTTCACCTTTTTGCCAAAAAGTGTCCCCAACCCTCGCACTCGAGACATCTCTCAAACCAGTAACAACATATCCAATTCCACCAGCATGAAGTTTGTCCGCAGCAACATATTTTGGTTTAAAATGACCAACCTCCAAAACCTCAACTTCCTCAAAATTACTCAACATCTTCAATTTGTCGCCCCTCTTCAAAGAACCATTCATCACCCTAACATAAGCCACAACTCCTTTGTAAGCATCGTATACCGAATCAAAAATAAGACATTTCGTTTCACCATCATCCCCAACCACAACCTCTTCACCCAAAGAGTCCTTTACTTTAGGAGCCGGAGGTGGAATCTTTTCCACAATCGCTTCAAGGACTTTTTCAACATTCTCCCCACTCTTCGCAGAAACAGCAATAATATCCTCCTTCGGAATTCCAATAGCATCCTCGATTTCCTGAGCCCTTTTCTCCACCTCAGCCTGAGGCAAATCAATTTTATTAAGCACAGGTATAATTTCAAGCTCATGATCCAAAGCCATATACGTATTCGACAAAGTTTGAGCCTCAATTCCTTGAGTCGAATCAACTATCAAAAGAACACCCTCGACAGCCGCCAAACTTCTCGAAACTTCGTATGAGAAATCGACATGTCCAGGAGTATCTATCAGGTTCAATTCATACTCCTCGCCATCATGGGTATGCGCCATTCTAATAGGCTGCAACTTGATAGTGATTCCACGCTCCTGTTCAAGCTCCATCGTATCCAAAATCTGCCCATGCTTCATGTCCCTTTTTTCAATCGTCCCCGTCATCTCGATCAATCTATCGGCCAAAGTCGATTTACCATGATCAATGTGAGCAATAATACCAAAATTTCTTATTTTCTTGAGATCCATCGCGGGAATTCTACAGGAGAAACTAGAACACAATCAAGATTAAAACTCACAGTTGATCACAAAAACCAAAACCTGTTGTCCCGGACAAGAGGCTATCTTAACTATTGTCCGGGATAATGTACCGGACAATACTATAAAAAACAGGCCTACCGGTACACTTCCTCAAAAATCTCCGGGATTTTGCCACATCACTTCCCGGAAGTCCCCTAAAACACCTCACTTCTGGGATTCCCTCCCGAAAGTCCCCTAAAACACCCCACTTCCGGAAAAACCAATCTTTAAGACAAACCACCCCCACCCACGTCATCACTCCCCCATTGCATCCAAACCCGTTTTCTGCTATAATAATCAGATCACTTAGAACCCAAAAACAGAAAACAAATGAGATTCAAAGTGCCACAAAACGTACAAAGAGCAGATCAAATAGTAGGACCCTTAACATGGCGCCAATTACTAATTCTGGGTGCCGGAGGAGGAGCTTGTTACGCAATATATGTATCGTTAGCAAAAACATATCATATAGAGGTATGGCTACCTCCAGTAGCAATCATCGGAATATTGACAGCTGCGCTAGCATTCATAAAAGTTCACGGCCTAAAATTCGAAATATACCTGTTAGCACTCATCGAATACCACATGTTACCGAAGAAACGAGTATGGAAAAAAGGCCAAGCCGAACCATTTATATCATTCGCACAAAGAAAAGTTAAAGAAACAAAAGCTCCAGTAAAAACAAGAACAAAGACAAAAAAATCATTCAAAGAACTCGCACAAATTCTAGACACACATGACGGAGCAGAAGACCCAGCAATACAAGAAGCAGCACAAGCAAAAATCGAAAAGAAAAAAGAATTATCAAAATTGATTAGTCACAAAAAACAATAAAATAAAAACAATAAAATGGGAGTACTAGATTTCTTAGGATTCGGAAAGAAAAACACCAAAGCAAGCACCTCAGGTGCATCAGCTCAAGGAACACCGAGCCAACCTCCAAGAAAACCACAGACAGATAGCACAAACGCAACTCAAGTACACCTGAAAATAGGTGAAATTAGAGACAATTTCCTTGTATTAAAAGACGGAGGTCTACGAGCAATTTTCAAAGCAAGCTCGATCAATTTCAACTTAAAATCAGAAAACGAACAAAACGCTATAACATATTCGTACCAAGGATTCCTGAATTCATTGGAATTTCCAGTACAAATCCTAGTCAGATCAAAAAAACTCGACATCGATAATTACATCGACCAAATTCGAACAATAGGCGAAAAACAAGAGAACTCACTTCTCAAAGATCAAACAATGGAATACGCAGATTTCGTAAAGAAACTCGTAGAATACACAGATATTATGCAAAAAGAATTCTACGTGATAGTTCCATACAACCCAGTACGATCAAGAGGCGTCCCATTAATCCAAAAATTCCTACAACGACTAAGACCAAAAGACACATACGGCGACATCAAACGCAGACACAAAGAATTTGAAAACCTCAAAAAAGCCATCGCTCAAAGAATAAACGTGGTTCAATCAGGTCTATCAAACTGTGGAATCAACACGGAACAACTTTCAACAGAGGAAATTATCGAACTTTATTACAACACTTACAATCCACAAATCTCCAGAACAGAAAAGCTGAAAGACCTTTCAAGCTTGAACATCAACACAGATGAACAAGCCATTGCCGCGGAAAAAGCCGCATAACGGCATGTGCGCGCTACGCGCGCATAAATAAAAACCATTATCTTGGCAATTACCTACTTTCTCACGGATCAACTCCGCAATATCATCGGCGAGAGAAGGCTTAACTACTGTGTTCGAGATGGAAACAGGTGTACCCCTTCCTCAATAATTACCAAGACAATGGCTTTTAAGTATCATGCGGTTTCTTGCGAAACCGACTTTTTGTGTAAGTGTGTGTGTGACGTCTTTATTATCACTAATTACCAGTCAAAATAAAGGTTCTCTATAAGGCTCTTACCCGAAGGTAAGAAAGAAAAATAAGTTCTTTGATCCATTAGTATTGCTCGACTGAACACATCGCTGTGCGTACATCTGCAACCTATCAACCCTGTAGTCTACAGGGGGATTCATAGGAAAAATTAATCTTAGGAGGGGCTTCCCACTTAGATGCTTTCAGCGGTTATCCCTTCCGAACATAGCTACCCAGCTATGCCGCTGACACGACAACTGGTGCACTAGAGGTTCGTCCACTCCGGTCCTCTCGTACTAGGAGCAGCTTCCTTCAATTTTCCAACGACCACAGAAGATAGAGACCGAACTGTCTCACGACGTTCTGAACCCAGCTCGCGTACCCTTTTAATTGGCGAACAGCCAAACCCTTGGGACCTTCTCCAGCCCCAGGATAGGACGAGCCGACATCGAGGTGCCAAACAGCTTCGTCGATATGAACTCTTGGAAGCTATAAGCCTGTTATCCCCGGCGTAACTTTTATCCGTTGAGCGATATCCCACCCAC
This sequence comes from Candidatus Peregrinibacteria bacterium, assembly GCA_018655275.1. Classification (GTDB taxonomy): domain Bacteria; phylum Patescibacteriota; class Gracilibacteria; order UBA1369; family LOWO2-01-FULL-3; genus JABIJZ01. The sequence continues at coordinate 132,495 of JABIJZ010000008.1, forward strand.
GTGGAAATATCGGATCACTATCACCTGCTTTCGCATCTGCTCGACTTGTAGGTCTTGCAGTTAAGCTCTCTTATGCGATTACACTATCAGCCTGATTTCCATCCAGGCCTAGAGAACCTTTGCGCGCCTCCGTTACTCTTTAGGAGGCGACCGCCCCAGTCAAACTACCCA
>JABIJZ010000009.1 GCA_018655275.1 Candidatus Peregrinibacteria bacterium
GAGCACCAGCCACAAAATACATACTCACCGCAATCACCGCAATCACCAAAGTAGATCCCAAATCAGGTTGCAAAAGTACAGGCACAAGTATCATCGCCGCAACAATTACAAAAGGAATAAAACCGTCCACCAGATCCCCAACCGATTTTCGTTTTTTCTCAAAAAAGTATGCCAAATACAAAATCAAAGCCAACTTAGCAAACTCAGTCGGCTGAACCCCAATCCCCGATATCACGATCCAACTCTTTGCAATCGTCCCATATCCATCTCCCCCAATCAACACAAACACCAACAAAACAATCGTCGCAAAAAACGCAATAATCGAAATCCTCTTCCAAAATTTGACGGGCAACTGAAACGCTACAAAGAACGCAATCAACGCCAATCCCAACCTAATAATATGATTTTTGAAAAGAAGATAGCAGTCCACGCCATCGTCCGCGCAATTCGGATACAAAACATCCGGTGCAGATAGCTGGATTGACTTCGGTACGCCAATACTCGTGATCATTATCAGTCCAAAAACCAACAAAAGGAACACAACTAAAGCCAACACGTTATCTGCTTTGAGGATACTTTTCATGACCAAAAATTTACACTATTTTAACTATCTTGTACAATAGGGCCAACTTCGCGGGATTCCGCGCCTCTAAACCTCACCTAATGAAAAAACTAACAGGATTTCTTGTCACAGACCTTCTTATTCTTATTTTTGTCGCACTAGATCAAGCAACAAAATATCTCGCCGAGACATATATAAGCGAAAAAATCCCCCTCATCGAAAACTTCCTCACATTAGAAAAATCTCACAATCCAGGAATAGCTTTCGGAATACACGTGAACCAAATTGCTCTTCTCGTGATAACGATTCTTCTGATTGCAGTTCTCATCCACATCGCTTACAAAGAAATCAATCTCAGAAAAACTCTAGGGATACTATCAGTAGGCCTAATACTCGGTGGCGCAATTGGCAACCTAATCGATAGAATTCACTACGGCCACGTAATTGATTTCATATCATTCAAATTCTGGCCCGCCTTCAACTTGGCAGACTTATTCATCGTCACAGGCGTCCTCATGGTAGTGATCTTCTACAAAAGAGTTGTGAAGAAGTGATTACTTACTTTAGCCCCTCCTTAAGCGCTACTTCCATCGCCTCGACCACTTTTTTCGTAGCCTTCTTTCCAGTCCAAGTTTCAAATTGAGCAACTGCCTGATAAAGAAGCATTTTATCTCCAGTAATCACATCACAATCAGCATCCTCAGCTGCAAAAAGCAGAGGAGTAATTCGAGGTTTATAAACAATATCCATCACCAAAGGTCGGACTCCTTCACGAGCCAACCCAGTCAAATAACCACTCGGCAAAATCTGTGCCTCCGTACCAGAAGTTGTCCAAATAGAAGTAGCTTGGATCAAAATATCAGGTTCAAAATTCCCAATTCCTTCAATAGCCCCAAAACGCAAACTCCCACTAGCATTTCCCTTAAATAACCCAGAAAGATCATTCGCCAATTTCTGAGCCTTATCCATAGTCCTATTCAAAACAACAACATGCGCCCTCTCTTTCAATAGCCCATAAGCAATAGCCCTAGCAGCACCTCCAGCTCCAAGGATGACAACCTTTTTGCCAACCAAACTCTCGACCCCACTTCTTTTCAAGGCTTCAAGAGCACCGACCCAATCAGTATTCGACCCAATCAACTTGCCTTTCTTCAAAACAACAGTATTTACAGCTCGTATGTCATATGCATCAGGGGAGATATTGTCCATAAAATCAATTACCGCTTCCTTGTGCGGAGACGAAACCGACAATCCATCATAAGCTCCACCTTTCATCTCATTCATAAAAACCTCCAAGTCTTCAGGCTTAACATCACAAACCTCATATTCTGCATCGACTCCAGCAGCCTTGAAAGCCGCATTATGTACAGCAGGAGACAACGAATGTCCCGCAGGATACGCCAAAATTCCGTATTTCGAACTCATAAGAAATTAGTTTAAGATTTATCTTTTCCCCCTCCAAATTTGTCAGCAATAGTTTCAAACGCCCTCAAAATCTCGACAGGCATCATCCAAATAGTTGTGTTTGATTGATCAGAAGAAAGGTCATTTACAGACTGCAAAGTTCTCAAATGCAAAGCCCCTGGCGATCCTGCAAGAGTGTTAGCAGCTTTCGCAAGGTTATCAGAAGCCTCCACTTCACCCTGAGCCTTTACAATAACAGCTTTCTTTTCACGTTCAGCTTCAGCAACTTTCGCCATTGTCCTCTTTAGTTCCGGAGGCAACACGATGTCTTTGAGCTCAACAGATTCAACTTTGATTCCCCATGGATCAGTCGCTTGATCTACAGTTTTCTGGATACCAGCAGAGATGTCTTCTCTGCTCTTTAATAAAGTATCCAAAGAAACTTCACCAACCGCATTACGCATTGTTGTTTGAGCAAGCTGAGAAATCGCATAGTAAAAATTTTCAACCTCGATCACAGCCTTTGCAGCATCAGAAACTTTGTAATAAATTACTGCATTAATGGTGATTGAAATATTGTCCTCAGTAATTGCTTCCTGATCAGCCACGTCCACAGCTTTCACACGGATGTCGACCTTATGCATTCTTTGAAAAACTGGAATCACAAGCCGCCAACCAGGTGCGGCAAGACTTGTAAACTTACCAAGAGTAAACTTCACACCTCTTTCGTACTGCTTCACCTCTCGGATACTCGCAATAATCAAGATAACAACAGCAACAACAGGATAACCTAGAAGAAATTCCATAATATTTGGATTAGTAAATAACAATCAAAACTATAACACAAAGAGCGGAAATAAGAAAAAACCCCCGCCGGAGCGAGGGACAAACCTATTTGTTTTGGTTTATTTTTTTGTTTTTGACCGGGAGACTGTCCCCAGCAAAGTTCTGGCCTTACTTCGGTGTTATTTTCGGTCACACCACCGACTGTCTGTGGATGCCCCGTCTACCCAACAATATAGGCGTTGAGGACGGAACCAGACATTCTCACAAGGAGAATCGTAGGTCGGCCCAAGTAGTCAAGATGAGCCATCGTAAAGCAAGAAATTTTTTTGTTTTTGTTTCTAATTGTCAATAATTCTGATAATCGGCTCGGCGGTCCCGTAATCTTAATCTAAACCCTAATAATCTTTTTTATTTTTGATTTTCAAAACATAATATCAAACTTCCCGAAATTGGCAAATTTTAGACATAGACATAATTCAAAGTAGAAGCCTGTCTTCCAACGAACTACTCAGGCTACTTGGCAATCTTAAAAAAGGGAATATATAAATTTCTCAAAGTTTAATTCAGCTTTTCGAACCTCATGAGGTTCGAAAACCACCGAGGCATACATGTAGCCGAGGTGGTCTCGCTGAATAACTTTTAAAATTTACTATTTCTCTTTTTCACCTGGCAAAGAGAGAGAATCTTATGTTAAAATAAACCCCGATCAGAAATACACGAACATTTTCTCATCTAATTATCAATGCCAACCTATTCGGTATTCGATATCGCAGGACCAATAATGGTAGGGCCTTCTAGCTCTCACACTGCCGGTGCAGTGAAAATAGGGCAGATTGCGCGCGCACTTTTTGACAAAACTCCTACAAAGGTAACCTTCACTCTGCACGGATCATTCGCAACAGTATACAAAGGTCACGCAACAGACAGGGCTTTGTTAGCAGGAGTCATGAAGATGAAAACCGCTGACTCGAAAATAAAAGAATCTTTCAAGTTAGCAGACCAAAAAGGTCTTAAATACGAATTCGAAATAGGAGATCTTGGTATGCAGTTTCATCCAAATACCGTCAGAATTACACTCGAAGCAAAAGGTAGAAAAAAAATGTCGATAGTTGGTTCTTCAATAGGCGGTGGAAAAATTGAAATCAAAAAAATAGACGAATTTGACGTTGATTTAAGAGGAGTTGCAGGAAAATACCTTTCAATAGTGATTTCTCACAAAAAAAGAACAGGTATCATAGCCGAAATAACAGCAGTAATCGCTGGATTTGGAGCGAACATTGTGGATATCCAAAGCTCACGTATAGCAGAGAAATCCCTCACATTTTTAAATCTCGACAACTATCGTCCAACACTCCAAGAAGTATTAGAAATCGAAAAAATCCCTGGAGTTTTATACGTTAGATCTCTTACTAAATTGGCCAAATAATTATGTACTCTTTCCACAGTTCATCAGAACTTGTAAAACTAGCAAAAAAGCACAAAAAACCGATCTGGGAAATTGTTCTTCTAAACGAAATGTCTTCCAGCGACAAAACACGCAAACAAATAGTTAACAAAATGTCAGAAAGGATTACTGTGATGAAAGAAGCTGTGAACAAAGGCCTGAAACTTTCAACAAAATCAGTAGGAGGGATGGTTGGAACAAACGCAATAAAGTTAAGCAAAGGTATTCAAAAAAAACAAAAAGACATGATGATGTCAAAAGAAGCCCTTCTTTCTATAACATATGCAATTTCAACTAGTGAAATGAACGCAAGGATGGGACGAATCGTCGCTTTTCCAACAGCAGGAGCAGCAGGAGTAATACCTGGTGTTTTTCTAGCAGCACAAAAGAAATACAAATTCTCAGATAAAAAACTCACAGAAGGTTTATTCACAGCATCTGGAATGGGAATGATTATAGGAGAAAATGCAACACTCGCCGGAGCAGAAGGTGGATGTCAGGCAGAAATAGGTGCAGCAGTCGCAATGGCAGCAGCAGCCCTTACCGAAATGAGAGGCGGAACTCCAGACCAATGTATGCATGCCGCATCATTGGGACTCAAAAACCTACTTGGGCTTACATGTGATCCACTAGGGGGGATGGTAGAAGTCCCATGTGTAAAGAGGGGAGGAATCTTATCGGTTTTAGCTCTGTCAGCTTCAGACATGGCAATCATGGGAGTTGAAAGCTACGTGCCATTTGACGAAGTAGTAGAATCACTAAACCACATAGGACGAATGCTCTCACCAAAACTTCGAGAGACAGCTTTGGGCGGATTAGCCGTCACAAAAACCGGACAAAAAATCAAAAAAAGACTTGGATTTAAAGACACTCTAAATGGAAACGCAGACCTCTACTAACGCCGACACTCCTTTCCGAATAGCAGTTCTTGCTTCGACAAACGGAACGGATCTTCAAGCAATCATCGATGAAATGAAAGCCGGAAAAATGCCAGGAATTGAATTAACATGCATAATTTCCAATAAAAAATCTTGCTATGCTCTCGAGCGTGCTCGCAATCAAGGCTACAAAGCAATTTTCGTAAACCCACGCGACCGAACTCGGGAAGAATTCGACGAAAAAGTCGCAGAAATCCTCAGGAAATATGAAGTAGATCTAGTAGTTCTAGTAGGATACATGAGAATCCTATCCGAACAATTCGTAAAGAAATTCCCTCAAAAAATCATCAACGTACACCCAGCACTAATTCCAAAATTCTGCGGGGCAGATTTCTTCGGAACATCAGTCCACGAAGCCGTCCTAGCGGCAGGCGAAAAAGAAACAGGCATGACAATCCACTACGTAGATGAAGGTTGTGACACAGGAGAAATCATTCTCCAAAAAACCTGCCTAGTCTCACCAGACGATACCCCAGACACTCTGAAAACAAAAGTCCAAGCCCTCGAAAAACAATACTACCCGGAGGTGATCAGGCAGCTATCATCCCAAAGCAAGGTCTCTTAAATATGCCGAAACTGTACTGTACCCATTTTTAATTGCCCTTTTTTCAATCTTATTTTTGTCCTCAGAACTTACCCGGAATCGAATTACATCCTTTTCTTTCTTTTTGCGATAATTTTGCTCATCAATAATAAACGCGGGTAAATCAATCAACAATGCCGGTATATCTTCCCTTAAAAATTCTTGTTTAATATTAGCCTCTTCACACGTGAATCTTACAGCCTTTTTAGTGGTTGGCTCTATAATATACGGATATTTTTTGTTTTTTATTGTAATAAAATGTTTCATAAGAAATTATTTTTAATAATTACAGAGATTTTAACCTTATAAAATTCTTTACAGTCATTGTTGTGAACGGGAATACTTAGTATTTGTTCCAGTTGTGGGTGGCGAAATTTATGGTGACTGCCTCTAATGTTTTTCTGAACAAAACCCAATTTATTCAACAACTTTCTGATTTGTGGATATTTCAAGCTTTGCGGATTTTCGATAATTTTGATTAAAAGCTTCTCTTTTCGGGTCATTTAATTGTAGCTACATATTAACAAAATGTGGTTACAAAATCAAGTGGTGAATTAAAACGATTTTGTGAGCCCTATTATAAAAAAGCCACCTTACAAAAAGCTGAACAAAAGCTTACAAAACCCTTAAATAAAACTTAAATTTAAATTAAGCCTTCCTCCACTTCCAAAAATATTTGAATGCACTCATCACATGAATCCAAAAAGTCTTTTTGAATAGGATCTTGAAAAACAAACCTCCGCTCAAACGTTTGTGATTATGAACCGCAAAAGTCTCATGGAAATACACAGCTTTTTTGCCCAAACCACGGATCGTTCTAGACAAATCGAAATCCTCCATAAACAAGAAATACCTCTCATCAAACCCGCCAATTTGCTCATACAAAGACCGAGGAATCAGAAGCAACGCCCCAACAAGCAGCTCAACCTCCTGTGTAACACTGTGGTCAAAATCATTCATAGTGTATTTCTCAACTCTCTTTCGCAAAGACGGAATCCTCTTCAAAAAAGTTCTCTTAATAACAAGATCAGTAAAAGTCATTTCACGCCTGCAAGAATCTTGAACCTCATCATTCGGATAAACCAGTTTCGGCCCAAGCACACCCACCTCAGAATGAGCCTCCATATAATCAACCATTTTTTGCAAAGTATCTTCCTGCAAAGCAACATCAGGATTGATGATCAAAATATATTTCCCACGAGCCAATTTTGCGCCCAAATTATTCCCTTTAGCAAAACCCAAATTCGCTCCCGCACGAGCAACTCGTATGCGACCTTCCTTCTCAGCTTTATCAACATATCCAGTACTAATAGGGTCAGTCGACGCATGATCAACCACTATAAATTCCATCGGGAACTCAACCTTGGATCTGGCAAAAGCCTCGATGCACATTCGCGGAAAATATTTGTCGTTTGTATTTATCATCACAGCCGAAATCATTGGCCTATTTAAAGCTTCATCCGCAACCTCGCCGATTTGTGAAGAATTTTCGTCCATAGCTTTCTCAAAAAATTAAAGTTTTTTACGCATCAATTCACGCATTTCTTCGCTAAAAGTTCCTTTGTTCTCAGAAATTTTTAATTTAATCTCTCCTCTTACAAAACTTTTCTCAGGAATGTCCTCCGCAATCACAAGCCCAGCTCCAACGTACGATCCGCTACCAATTTTGCGTCCCGGCATAAAACTATTATTAATTCCAACACGGATATGATCACCAGTCACAAGCCCCCATTTATTAGTTCCAGTAGAAACTTTCTGGTCGCCAATATTCATACCGATCAACCCTTCGTCCAATCTCAAGTTCCCAGTCACAGTCCCAGCCCCAAAAGAGACGTCGTTCCCAATCACACTATCTCCAATATAATTCGAGTGAGTCCAAACATTGTCTCCAAGATGACTACGAGCAACTTCAGTAGAGAATCCAATCACACAATTAGCTCCAACATTCGAATCTCGAACCAAAGCATTCGTCGCAACAATCGATTTTCGACCAATATAACAAGGCCCCTTCACAGTCGCACCAGCCATAACTCGCGCTCCTTCATCGATAATTACAGGCCCATCAATAATAGCTTTATCAGAGACGTCAGCGTCTGCATGAATTTGCTGCTGAGTTTTTTCAGTGTCAAAGAAATGTAAGAAAATTTGATGAACATGCCACGGGAATTTCACAGGCTGCCAATAACCGGCATACTCAATAGCCCGAATCTTCGCACTATCATCGATCATCGCATCCACCGCAACCTCATACAGGTCATCTTTTTTGCTTTTAACTTCACGAAGCTTTGCCACAAAATCCGCAGGCTTCCGAAAATAATGCACAACCAAATTCACTAAATCAGAAGGCTCAGTTCCAGGTTCAGGCTTCTCAACCACACCCGAAACAAATCCTTCATTATCCAATTTCAAATATCCGCCCGGAAAATATTCCTCAACTTTTTTCGCTAACAAATAAACATCGTCAGGATCCTCAGCTGAGTCATTTTCGTCGATAGATTTCTTCATCAATTCAAAAGCTTTTTCATCGACAACATCATTACTGCTCACCACCAAACACGGCTCATCGCCAATCAAATCAGCTGCCGCTAAAACAGCGCCACTCATCCCTTCCTCAAGATTCTCCTGCTCAATAACATCGATCTCCATCGGCATTCTGTCATCCAACTCACGAAGCTGTTCAAGATTGTGTTTGCCCCCGACAAGCACGATCTTTTGGAATCCAGCCTGCCAAAGTTGGGTGAGCTGCCACTCAATGAGAGGCCTCCCCATAAACTGTAAAAAATTTTTGTCCTCAACCGGTTTCATCCGTTTGCTTCTCCCGGCTGCAAGCATTAAAACTTTCATAATTTCGTCAATTAAATTTCATTGAAAATAACGGGCAAATTATAGCATTTTCCCTCAAAATCGCTAGAATAAATCGCATAACCACAAACATGAAGCGAAAACTCCTCACAATTCCAAATTTACTGTCGATAATAAGACTAGTGGTCCTTTCACCACTTTTTGTTTATTTCGCCTTCAAAGGAGAAGGAAATCTCGCATTCGCGGTTGGTGTTGTGGCGTTATTGAGCGATTTTCTTGATGGTTACATCGCTGTGAAATTCAATCAGCGGTCTAGGTTGGGAAGTATCTTGGATACAGCAGGGGACATGTTTTTTTCAATTGCATTGGTGTTTACAGTGGTTTTCCTGGGGTATGTGAATGAATGGATGATTTTATATCTCGGGATTCAACGTCTTGTTCGCACGCGATTGTATTTCTATGTGCTGAACCGCTTCAATACAATATACAAACCGATGTATATGAAAGTCACTGGGGCAGGGTTGATGGTATATGCAGTTTTCCTTCCTACATTGGTGGAAAATTTTGAAAAGACCACAGTCGACATAATCACATGGATCATGTTTACAGTAGCTTGGATTTTGATACTAATTGGCGTCTACGACACAACAAAAAAGACCAAAAGTGGATTCTTCAAGCAACATCTTCAAGACGATTAACTACAAACCTCAGCCAACTTTCCATCCTCCACAGCTTTTTTGATCTCCATCGCAATTCTTTCTCCATAGCTGACACCTCGTCCGTATTTGTATGTAGTTGCTGGAGTGAACCGAGTCCCAGGTGATCCAGGAATTCTCATGCTTACATCGAACACCACAAACTCCTCTCGGCCTTCATATGAAGCAATAGCTCCTTGCAGAGCAAACGGTCCAATCATCCCAGCTGCAATCCGTCCTTCAGAAGCCTCTTTCTCAAGCATTTCGATAAACTTCTCGCCAGCTGTAAATGCCTTCTCTAAGATCGATTCTTTCGTAGTACAGGCAATGTGTCCAGTTTCGATCATAGATGGCTTGTAGCCTGATTGTAGCAACGATGTCTGCACCTGAGCATCCAGTCTCAGGAATCCATCTAGGCTTGTTTGTCGACGAGTATCTGTCCCCATCAATTCAAGCTCTCCAGTCAGGTTCGAATAGAAGTAATTAAAATTAATCTGCGCCCCAATAATAAACTCTTCAATCACAGCTTTCGCCAAATCATCCTCGTTTACCAACCCTTTCTCAATCATCGCCTTACCTTTTGTCGAATAATCATCAGTATCAACCAAAATAAAGAATGCTCTCTCATATCCACGAATCGCTTCATTTACTTTTACCAACAACGGCCCTCCTCCTTCTCCGAAATGCTCATCCAGCCTTGCCTTAGTCTCATCCGCCGACAAATTCTCCTCCCCAGTCCTCACAATCTTCGGAATCCTGATCCCAGCCTTCTCCAACAACACGTACTGGTTATTCGGCTGATCACGTTCCTCCAACTTCACAAGCTCACGTGCTCCATAAATCGGCACCTGGAACTTTTCCTCAATATCTTTGAAATCAAAATAAACCCAAAAGTATCGATTGTGGATAAAAATCGTATTCCTAGCCCGAAGATCCTCTTGAACCTCCTCCTTCAAAACGTCAGCAAATTCATCAACCAGCACAACTTCATCAACACACCCAGTCCCATCCTCTTGCGTTTTATAGTACTTCGAATATGTCTTGTCCCGACCATTTTTACAAACCGCCAAAGTCTTGAATCCAAGCTTTTTTGCGCCTTCACAAACATCGAGAGCCGAATGTCCCCCAAGAACGCCAATAGTTATATCCGAAGCATCGTACGATGCCAAAATTTCCGAAATTTCTTTTTGTGTGATCATATGAAAGTCTTTAAAAAGTTAAAAGCAATAGCTGCAATAATAATAGAAAAAATAACAACAAGTATCCATTTTTTTGTTTCAGGTCTAAAAACATTCTTCGACAACATAGACGCGATAAAGATAATCACAAATAACAACAAAATTCCAATCCGAAGGAGTCCCTCCATAGATTTAGAGCTCACTATATCATTGGCAAACGCAGTCTGTCCGGTCAGCAAAAATAACGGAATAAACCACCCAATTTTTTGAAGAATATTTTTCATAATGTATTAGTAAAAAATCACCCCCACTCTACCAGAATCTCAAACCCTCATCTACCCCAACACAGTCTTCAGCTTATCTTGCTCAATCGCCTCCTTAATATCGCGTGCAATTCGACGTCCAGTACTCATTGGCTCATTATAACGAAGCCAAGTATAAGGTGATCCATTCACATAAGGATTTGTCCCCGCAACGATTCGTGCAGATATTTCAAAAGTATAAAAGTTCAAATTTGGATCCAAAATTCCCTCCAAACAGAAAGGACCAAACAATCCTCCTTTTGACAATTTCTGGGAAGCTTTTACAACATTTTCTCCCATCTCAAAAACCTGAGGTAATAAAGACTCACGGAGAACAATAGGTATGTTCCCGGTAACTGTATAAGAAGTTTGTATTCCAACATCAACTTGGTCCTTAGCAGCAACTCTACCGATCGAGTCCGCATTAGACTCATATCTTTTATCAAAGCCCATAACCTCAAGTTCTCCAGTCAATCGAGAATAAAAGAAATGAGAATAAATAGGAACCCCAACGATATATTCCTGAAGAACATATTTTCTGTCGCTATCTGCATCTTTCATCCTCTCATAAAACTCCTCTGGTGAATTCGCAAGAAAGTATCCTTGTCCGCCATCAGCTCCATGAAATTTAACAATTACTGTACAATCAATATCTTCTGGTTTTTCAAATATTTTAGGCAATTTAAGGCCAGCGTCAAGCAGCCAATGTCTTTCCATATCTCGATCAGATTCCCATTCGATAATACCTTTTGTCCCATAATGCATTGCTTTGATTTTGCCAATATTTTCAAACCCAAGATAACTAACAAAAGATCCATGAGGAATGATCACGGCATTCTGATCCATCAACTTTTTTTCCAACTCGAAGTATTCTGAAAAATCGTCAACTTCTATGATCTCATCGGCAACTTTATAGCTTTCATATGGTTTGCTTCGCCCTTTTTTGCAAATACAAATAGTCTCAAATCCCTCATCCTTCGCTCCTTTTAGAATCTGCAAGGCCGTGTGGCTACCTAGTGTCGCTATTTTGTAATCTTTGATGTCCCCCATGTTTATTGTTTGTTAGCTGTATATAAAGAAAAGTAGATCTTTTAACAAATGTACAAAGATACGCGTCTTTTGTCAAATCAAAGTCTTTTTAAAAAACCTCAATCCCCAAAACAGTAACAACTCCTATCAAAAATAAATAAAGGGCAAACACCTTCAAAGAATATTTTTTCAAAAACTTCATTAGCCCCCAAACAGTGACCAGCCCAACCACAGCCGAAACAACAAATCCCACCACAAAAGTCAAAACATCAAAAGGGAAGTAGCTAATGGATATAGGATCACCACCAGCTTCAACATACACATTAGCAGTTGCCCTAACCTCTCCCAAATAAGTCCAAAGCCCAGCCCCAAACATCGCAGGCGCTCCCAACAAAAACGAAAATCGCGCAGCTTTCTCACGACTCATTCCTCCAAGCAATCCAGCAGAAATCGTCGACCCAGATCGAGAAACCCCAGGAATCAAAGCCATTGCTTGAAACAAACCAATCGCAACAGCACGCCAAGAATTCAACCCACTAGCTTTCACACGTTTATTCACTTCCTCCGCTACAAAAAACAAAACTCCAGTTCCAATCAACATCCAAGCAACACTCAAAGGACTCCGAAAATATTCATCAATCATATCTCCCCACAAAACTCCAACAATAACCGCAGGAACAGTCCCAATCAAAATATACCCAATCAACCCAGTATATTCATCGCGCAAATTCCACCGCCCAATAAACAAACCGCCAAAAGCCTTAATCATTCCCCAAATATCCTTCCAAAAATAAATCAAAATCGCGACCAAAGTCCCGAGATGCAATGCCACATCAAAACTCTTCAACGCAGCAACATTCAAACCCAAAGCCTCTTCTCCCAAAATCAAATGACCACTCGACGAAATAGGCAAAAACTCGGTTATGCCTTGCACGATTCCCAAAATTATAGCGTCAAACCAGCCCATTTTTAATGCTTAAAATACCGCCTCCCACTAAACACCATTGCGATTCCAAGTTCATCAGCTTTAGCAATAACTTCATCATCACGAATTGATCCGCCAGGCTGAATAATGGCTTCAACACCAGCTTCAACAGCTTGCTCCAATCCGTCCGCAAAGGGGAAATATGCATCAGAAGATAACACAGCTCCCTTCGCTCGATCCCCAGCTTTTTTCCCAGCGATGAATACGCTATCAACACGACTCATCTGCCCAGCACCGATCCCAACCGCAGTCATATTCTTCGCGATCACAACCGAATTCGACACAACATGCTTCACGATATTTGTCGCGAACAGCATGTCAGAGATCTGCCCGTCAGTCGGCACACGCTTCGTTACAGTCTTCAAATCATCCGGTACCAAATTATACATATCTTTAGTCTGGATCAGGATTCCTCCAGCAACTTTTTTGATATCAGTTTTTGACATGTCCAATTTCAAATCACCAACACGCAAAATCCTCAGATTTTTACGAGTTCTTAAACGTTTCAAAGCACCCTCTGAGTAGCTCGGGGCAATAACCATTTCCACAAACATCTTTTCTTCCTTCATATAGTCAACCATCTCCTCGCTGAACTCACGATTAACCGCAATCACACAACCAAAAGCTGACATAGGGTCAACCTTGTGTGCCTCCTCAAAAGCAGACTCCATGGTTTCACGAATAGCCGCACCACAGGGGTTATTGTGCTTAACAAAAATCGCACACGGCTCCTTGAATTCTTTGACCAATTCCAAAGCGCTGTCGCCATCAACGATATTGTTGAACGAAAGGTCTTTTCCGTGAAGGAATTCAGAATTTGTAACATTACAATCCTGATTATTTGGGTTACGGAAGAACGCCGCTTTTTGTGTTGGATTTTCTCCGTATCTCAAGCTCTTCACTTTTTCATAATGAAGATCCATCATCTCTGGTTCGCCCAAAATTTTTCGGAAATATCCTTCAATCGCATCATCATACGAATGAGTCATTGTAAAAACTTTTCGCGCCAATTTCTTTCGTGTCTCAAGTTTTGTTTCGCCATCTGCCTCAATCTCAGCCAACACCACGTCATAGTCCTCAGGGTCTATCACTACAGTCACATCTCTAAAATTCTTCGCAGCACTTCGTAGCATCGATGGCCCTCCAATATCAATATTTTCAATTGCCTCTTCCTCACTCACACCCTCTTTTTCGATTGTTTCTTTAAAAGGGTAAAGATTAACAATCACCAAATCGATCATTCCTATCTCATTGTCCGCAGCTTCTTTCATGTGTCCCTCGTCATCACGTACAGCCAACAAGCCACCATGGACTTTCGGATGCAACGTTTTTACTCGGCCATTCATGATTTCCGGAAATCCGGTGATCTCACTTACGTCTTTCACTTCAACGCCAGCCTCTTTGATTGCTCGCGAAGTTCCCCCAGTTGAAATAATCTCCACCCCCAGTTCAGAAAGTTTTTTGGCAACATCTTCGATACCGGTCTTATCTGAGACGCTGATTAAAGCACGTTTAATTGGCATTTTTGAGAAGGTTTAATGTTTTTCTACCCCCATCGAAAAGGCTTCAAGCCCGAAAGCATTCTAAGGATTTTTCGAGCCAAGTCAATCTACAACCCTACTCCACTGGATCCCATCCACCTTTGCTGAACCTGTTACACCTGAGGACCCTCCAGAAAGCTTTTAAACCACCCCAAATCACTCCATATTTCTTTATGGCATTATGCCCATATTCACTGCAACTTGGCTGAAATCGGCAATATCCAAGCGGATAACGCTGTTTCCCACGCTCACTATGGTCCGGCGAAAAATTCACCTGATACCAGCGAATAAAAAATAAAACTGCTTTTTGTGGCCAAAGCCAAAATTTCATAACTTTTTCAAATTTCAACAACGACTTTAATAGTAGTTGCCAGGATATTGCTTAACCCCATTCTTAATTACTTCCCAATGAAGATGTATTCCAGTTGCACCATAAACACGTCCAGTATTCCCCATTTGCCCAATCACTTCTCCTTGTTCAACCCATTGTCCTTCACTAACAGTCAAATGATCCAGATGAGCATAAAGAGTTTGTAGCCCACCTCCATGATCGATAATTACATGATTTCCGTAACCACCACCCCAACCATTTGTGAATGCCTCAATAACAGTTCCTCCTCCAGCAGCCCAAATAGGAGGCTTACTAGTGTCAGCTATATCTATTGCGTAGTGACCAGCACGATATCCCTGAGTTATAGAACCTCTTGTCGGATAAAGGAAAGGTTTATTCCCGACAGGGGCCGAAGAAGAATTAGCCAAAGGAACAGAACGTGAAGTTCCAGTAGCAATATAAGTAGGCTTGATAATAGGTTTAGCTCCAGGCAAAAACAAAGCTTGGTCGATCGACAATTCATTAGAAGCCAAATTATTTTGAGCCACAATCGCGTCGATTTCTATTTCGAATTTCTTTGCTAACTTTTCTAAAGTATCTCCTTTCGCAATAGTATAACTAATACCATCAACAGGAGGGATTACCAATTTCTGCCCCTCTCGGATAGTATTCGCATTGCCTATATTGTTCTCCCACATGATTGTTTCGACACTCAAGTCAAATCTAACCGCAATAGAAGAAAGATTTTCTCCAGTTTCAACAGTATGGATTGCATAATCTGTCATACCAATTCGACTTGCGTTCCCTGTTTGAGGGTTAATTTTCATCAAATATCCATCACTATCAGCTATCAAAATATCTCCTGGCAAAGCATATGCATTCAAATAATCAGTAGCATAACTCATAGACATTGTAGAGAAATTGTTGATAGGCGAAACAGCACTCAATAAAAAGAGAAAAATAGACAAAATAATAGACTGTAGGAACAGTCTTTTTTGCGGCACAACAGGTAGGATACGGAAATTAAAAACAGGAAGAGCTTTAAAAGAATTAAAGGACGTTTTCAGCCAGTTGTAAGGCTTCAAAAACACTCTTTTAACAATGCTTCCTTTCGAGAAGACACGGAAGTGCCTTTGCCTCTTAGCAAGTTTATTTACCTGATCGATCTGGTACACATTGGTATCTGTGGTCATACTTTCTAATTATCTCTAAATAGTGTGATGCCTCTCAAGGCCGACTGGTTGACTTACAAGCCTTAATATTGCCAAATAAGGTTAGGATTGTCAACCCCAAGTGAGAGAATAGGCTCTAATACAAAAACACCCATTTATCAATAAAGCTTGACAATTGGGCGGGAAAGCGGTCTAAACCTATTGCCAAAGAAAAGTAATTCTGATAATCTCCCGATGCTTATTTCTGCTCTATTACAGATTAGTAGAGCTTAGCGGTCAACTATAGATCCTAATCCAAAGAAAACATGACTGAAGAAACAACGCTTTTAAAGTACGAATTAATGCTGATTCTCGACCCTGATCTCGGGGAAGAAGGCACAGCAAAACAGTTAGAAACAATCAAAAAGTACATCAAATCTGCTGGCGGAAATGTTGTCCAGGAGGATTTATGGGGTGTTAGAGATTTAGCTTATAGAATTGCAAAAAGAGACCGAGGTTATTACATCGTTCTCGAAGTAGAATTAGAAGGTCTGAAAATCACAGAACTTAAGAAAGAACTTGAATTAGAGCCAAATCTTGTAAGATTTTTGCTAATAAAACAACCAGATTATTACGAATTCACAACATTAGAGTCAATAGAAGCAGAAGCTCCAAAGTATATGAAGAAATCTAAAGACGACGAAAAAGCAGAGAAAGAAGAAAAAGAAGAGAAAAAGAAAGCTCCGGCTAAACCAAAACCGGAACCAAAACCAGAAGTTAAAAAAGAAGAGCCAAAAGTTGAGGAAGAATCCGTTGTCGAAGAAGCAAAACCAGAACCAGAGGTAGAAGCTGAGCCAGAAGTTGAGGAAGAACCAGTTGTCGAAGAAGCAAAACCAGAACCAGATGTAGAAGCTGAGCCAGAGGTTGAGGAAGAACCAGTTGTCGAAGAAGCAAAACCAGAACCAAAAGAAGAAATCAAGCTAGACAAGAGCGCACTAGAAGACGTAGACGCGAAGCTCAAAAGTATAATTGATGACCCTGATATATCACTTTAACCACAAAAATATGAGGTCAGTAAACAAAGTAGTGCTAGTCGGGAATCTAACAAGAGACCCCGAAACAAAAGAAACACAAAACGGACAACAAGTCACAACATTTGGTGTAGCAACAAACCGTGTTTGGGTTGATTCAAGCGGTGAACAGAAGTCATCAGCAGAATTCCACGAATGTGTAGCATGGGCAAAAATGGCTGAGATATGCGGAAAATACCTTAAAAAAGGAAAGCTCGTATACATCGAAGGTTACCTAAAAACAAGAAGTTGGGATACTGAAGAAGGTGTGAAGAAATTCAAAACAGAGATCGTAGTTCAAGATATGATTATGCTCGACAAAAAAGCAGCAGGAGACGGAGACTTTGCGCCAACAGGAGCTGCACCAACAAAAGATGCATCAAAAGAAGACGCACCAGCTGAGGCTGAGGTTGTAGATGCACCAGCTGAAGAATCAGCACCATCAGAAGAAAATGTATTTTAATCGATAAACTCACCTAAATATGCCAACTTACAAACACAGACAATGCAAGTTATGCAAAGAAGACGCTAACCACGTTGACTACAAGAACGTTCCATCTCTTATAAGATTTCTTACAAGATATGGAAAGATTGTTCCAAGGTACTACAGCGGAAGCTGCATAAAACACCAAAAAATGATCTCAAAAGCAGTCAAAAACGCACGAGTAATGGCCTTAATTCCATTTGTTAGATAATTGCTAAAATTTACAGGAGCCCAGGATATCCAATATCCAGGGCTTTTGTTTTGATAAAATACCCAAAATATGATAGAATGATTAGATGAAAATAAAAAAATCAAACAAAAAAAGAATCAAGAAAATAGAAAAAGCTGAGAAGAAGCTTCAGAAGGCTTTGAAGAAGGAAGCTCGGAACTTAGAGAAGGAAACGAATACGATCTACGACGAAGCCATCCTTTCCTGGTCAGCTCCAGAATACATGAAGCACAAGAAAGGAACTATCTGGTACGCAGCTTTTGTGATTTTATTCATTGGCGGCGCGATTCTGGCCTACATATTTGACGCATGGTCATTTGCATTGGTATTGGCGGTATTTGTTGTCACATACCTGGTCGTAGACAGAAAAAATCCCAAAAAAGTGAAAGTGATCTTATCGAATTTGGGTATAAAAGTCGGAAAAAGAATTTATCAATACAACAGGATCCAGGCTTTTTGGATCAACTATGCTCCACCATTTGTAAGAACTCTGAATATCAGAGTTCATGGCGAGTATATGGTTGATATCGAAATCCAACTTGATAAACAAAATCCAAGTCACGTTCACCAATTTCTCTCTCAGAAGGTGCCTGAATTGGAAGGTAAAAAAGAAGGTTTAATCTCAATATTTTCTAGAATATTTAAATTGTAAAAATGGCCGAAGTAACAGGACAACTAGGAGCAGAACAACCAGGAAAAGTCCCAGCAACTCCTGCTACAAACACAGAAAAAACAGACAGATTATCTGGTTATTTAGGATGGGCAAGAGGTCAAATTGGCTCTAGGGGTCAAGATGCAAGAAAGAAATTTCTAAAATTAATAGGGAGAATAAAACCAAAAGTTAAACCTCTAGACAAAGGCAAAATCAAATTTTGGACTAGAGAAAAAACGTATAATTATCTAATAGACCCTCTTCAAGGTAGGATAAACAACTATCTAGACAGACTGGGTGCAATCAAAAACGACCCAGACACAAGCCAACCACAAAAAGAGGAAGCCACAACAAAATTACTCAGCGAGCTTGAAGCAGAAATGCGACTGGCATACAAAAACGCCAAAGAGTATCTATATGCATTGAAAGGAGGGGCATCAAGACTTGCAACAGACTGTATCGCAGAGCTAAGTGTGTCAGGTCCAGAATACGAAAGATTAATGAACAGCCCAGAAGGAAAAGGGTTGCGAGATATCTTTGGAGAATTTATAAATGGCGCGAGTCTTAGTCAAGATCACAAAAAAGTATTGGATGAAGCAATCAATAGCTACAACCAAAAGAAACAAGATTTAGTTTACTTCATACTATCTTTGGCTCGAACAAACGTCAGAGAAAAATACATAAAGGCGTACATTGCGAACAAAGATCACATGAAGATAGATGTACAAATCTTCCTAGAAAGAGGTAGCCAATACGGACATTTCTCACTAAGTGACATGAAAAGAATGTTCGAATATTGCGTCAAAACAGGTAAGGGAAAAAACGATCCAAGACTAGTTGCATTTGGAAACGAAAAATTAAAAATGTTTGAAGACACCGAAGCCGGAAGAAAAGAAAGAACAATCTACGAAAAACGTTACGAAGCTGCTAAAGCTATAACAGAAAAAGCAAAAGAAGCCATAAATGCACACACTGCTAAAGGAGGTCTACAAAAGATGGGAACAATGACTGGGCTTGGAAAAGCGATCGGATATCTTGCGTCAGTTGCTACAATCGCAGCAAATACATTCGCAAACAAAGACATTTTATTCAACAATCCAGTAGAGTTTTTCAAAAATCCATACCTCCTAACGGCCGGTGGATTATTGCTATGGTTGAACCAAAACCGAAAAGGAGAAACGGTGGCAGATTTCTTTAAAGGCTCAAAAGGAAAGGAGAAAATGAAAAAAGAAGAAGCATTGAAGAGTGTCAAGAAAAGATTCGAAAAAAGTTTCGTATGGACTCAATTCTTCGAAAGCAATAAAGCGGTAGAAATCTTTGCAGACTATTCAAATTACTTGAGAGAAAATGAATACCCAAGTCTAAAAGATTTTAGAGAACGGCTTCACAAAAATGACGGAGAAACAGCAGGCCAATTCGAAGCATTAATGAAACAAAAAACAGGGAAACTTTCAGACTCAGAACAAGAAATAAAAGTAGGCGGAGAACTGGTTGAGATGGTCACCGTATTCCAGGTACTAGAAATCTCGACATTAGAAGATTTCAAAAATCTAAAAGCACAACTTAACGAAATGTCATAATGTTACAAGGTAAAGACGCAAAAGAAAGGTTCACAAGGTTCCTGAAAGCAATGTTTCAGGATGTTGCTGGAAAGAACGGAAACAAGAAGTCTTTTTATGAATATTTCGATCCTGATTTCAGGAATATAAAAATGTTCAAAGACAATTTCATCCCTCAGAATCTTGGAACAATAGAACAGGTTTACCCTGATGATCCTTTGGCTGAAGTTAAATTGATGGGGCTTACCCATACAATTTTTGCAAAAATGTCAAAAGATTTTCACGATGGATATTATCATCTTTATCTGCCTAAAAAAGATGGCGAAGATTATTATTTCAGAGGAGAACAAGAAACAATTCTGGCTCGATTGGTAGATCAGTTGATGTTGGAGGAGGCAGCAAAAGAAACAGAAATCGAACAATATTTTACAAATACCCAAGGAGCAACAAGTCTAGAGATGTCTCGCTCAAAAGCAGAAAAAGAAATCCAAAACATAGTATCAAAACTTCAAAAAGCAGGCTTCAAAATAGAAGGAGGTGCAGAAGGACTAAAATTTGACGAAGCTTCAGGATTAATAAAAGGCAAAGTGAAAAATGCCCACGGAGAATTATTGAACGTCAAAATAGACGCAGAAAATCCAGAATACATGGCCTTTTCAGACGAAGAAGGCGAAGCAGCGTTTGTTATAAAAGATAACCCTGCCAATCTAAAAATGGCTTTCGAAATGGAGAAAGGACAAATGATGGATTTGGGTGGATACACCAGAGGAAACAAAGGAATCCCAAAGAAAAAAGAAGAAAATCTTCAGCAGGCACAGGAAGCCGAAGGCATGGAAGGCATGAAAGAAGCTGCTGCCATGGGAGCTGGTATCGCGAGTCTCGCGAGTCCAACAAGTCCTTCTTCGCCAATTCCAACAGAAACAGCAACCCCTACAATAAAAGGACAAATTTCAATCCCAACAAAGTTATCTGTAACACAGGAAACAGAAGGAAGAGATCAATCACCAATTCCCGAAAAATTAAGAATCAAATTACCTAAAATAAATTCGAGATTAGAGGCAGGGTTGCAAGGCGGATCAGCGCCAGACCCAACAGGACAAACAACCCAAGAACAAACAACTACAACAAAACCAAACAGAGTCACAGAAGAACAACTAAGACATCAAAAATACGAAAAAGCGCGACAAGAAGAACACAGACAACACGAAGAACAACAAGCAAAACGACAAGAGCAAGGCAAGAAAAGAATTCAAGCCCAAAAACAACAAGAAGAGAAAAAGAAAATGGGCGCAGGGAAAAAGGCAGGATTGTTCACAGGCGGTGTAATAGGAACAGTGCTAACAAGTGCAGGTGTCACGGCAATCTTGAACAACATAATCTAAAACTTGATATAAAATGCGAAAAACAAAACAAAATTGGGTCACAAAAATAATTGTAGCATTGCTACTTTGGACTGTTGTGATGGTAGGTCCGGGAATGAGTCTTGTGGTAGGAATGTCACAAGATGCTCAGCCTGAATCAACAGCATATGCGGGAGAACCAACGACCCCAGCAACCCCTTTAAGTCCATTAGCCGCAGGAGATACAGCAAACAAAACAGAAGAAGGGAAGTGTCCAGATGGCTTTGTGCCAGCAATAGACCAGACAAACATGTGTGTGAAAACAACCAAAACGGATCATCTGTGCCCAGGCGGCAACACAGGATTTATCACTACAAACAAATGTTCTGAAGCTGGCGCAACAAACGCACCCAAAGGTTCAGATGTTGGGCAAAAAGCACTCCAGTCATTTTCAGCAATCATACTGGCAGTAGAAAACACCCTTAGGAGATTGTTATGGCCGATACTTCATATGATCGGCGATCTTTTGGACACAAAACTCCTCTTCGGAAAAGGAATGGAAGAACGTCTAAGAGAAATATGGGTGCCAATAAGAAACATCATAAATATACTTTTTGTAATAGCATTGGTAGGTCTAGCTCTATATAACGTCCTTGGCGTAGACAGCGAAAACAGCCAATGGTCGATCAAAGCGATGCTGCCAAAATTGATTATCGCAGTCATAGTTGTGAACTTCTCATTCGTGGGAATAAAAGTATTCCTAGATTCGATAAACGTACTGACGACCGCAATCTTTGCAATACCCGACAAAGTTTCAACAACTTTAGACAAAAAAGTTCTATCAAATGATCAGACAGACCCAATAGCAGCACAAAGAACCATGAGGTTTTGCCAAGAGATATACGGAAGTCAGGCAGATTCAGGCAGCACTACCCCAATAAAAGATGGTATCGAAAAAATTGCTTACATAAACGTTTCTCAAAAGTTCAAAGCTCTAAACGTAGGAAGTTACCAAGATTTTCAGAAACATTTAATAACACTAAAAAATATAAACTCAGACTTGTATGACGACTACAATGCGGAGTTTGAAAAAGCCAAAAAAGATTTCGCCCACTGTAAAGAAGGCGGCCAATTAACAGAGCTTGGTGAAAAATATTACGAAACTTTCGGTAGCAACAACGCAGCCGTCGCATTAGCGATAAATATGGGGGACATCTTGTTTTACGAAAACCCATACGCACTATCGCCACTCGGCTCAAATCAATTTGAATCACTCACAATAAACATCATATTCTCACTATTACTGTATATAGTTTACACAGTGTCATATTTGGTGTTGTTCATCGTGCTATTAGCTCGTTTGGTCGTATTGTGGCTTGGATTGGCATTGTCACCGGTACTTGCCTTGGCACTTGTGATTCCACAAGCAAAAGAGCAACTTGGTGCGGGAGAATTAATAAATAAATTTGTGGCACATGCCATAGCTCCAGTAGGTATAGCAATGGTTATGACAGTAGGTTGGGTAATGCTTGGAGCGCTAAAAGACTCAACTCAAGGCTACGCCGCAGACGTTGCGATCTCTAATAGTGGTATGCAAGTAGTGCCTGGTATCCCTATTCCGGGGTTAGACACACTTCAAGGCTTGCTAGTGTCACTATTGACCGTGGCAGTTGTGTGGATAGGAGTATTCGCAGTAGCAAATAAGACTGTAGCCGAAAAACTAATAGGTGTCGTAAAAGAAAACCTAGAACGTGCCGGTGGATGGATCGCAAAAGCTCCATTCAAATATACACCTTGGGTGCCTGTCGAAATCAAGGATGATGAGGGGAATATGGTAAAGAAAGACTACACACCAGAAGCCTTTGTACATGCCGCTGAAAGACACTTTAGTGATAAACATGTTGAAAGAAAACAAGCCCTCGCTCGAGATTTGGGCATGTACGACAACGTAAAGAGTATCGACAACTTTGGTTCACAGAGTAAAGATCTCGGAGAGGTTGTGGATATTGGTCTCCACAATCAGAAGAGACTTGGAGATGGAGACATTGTAGATAAGAAATTCATCAATGTGAATGAGACTTCTCATGCAATAGAAAATGCTATGGAGAATGGAGTCGGAGGCGAGGCAGGTAGAAAGTTGGCAATTTATTTAAAAGAACAACGAGACGCAGGAAATACAGCAATAGATGACAAAGGAAAAGTCATTAAGTATTTAAAAGAAATGAGGAAACATATAGATGCCAAGAAAGGCGGCTCAGCAACTGCAGGAGTAGTGACAGATTCAGCACACAAAACTCTAAAACAAGAATTCGGAGATGACAAAGCAAACAAAGTTTATGATAAACTAAACGTAAAGACAGCCTTAGCCAAGCCAGAGGAAGAAGCTACAAAAATAGTAGCAAAAGTCAGAGAAGATCTGGAAACTGCCGGATATACAGATATAACAGACAAAAAAGTAGCAACATTAGTTAACCTAAAGATTCAGAACGAAAAAGAAGATTCAAAAACAAAGGATGAGGACAAACCAAAATACGACGCCCTCACAGCATCAGTAAACGAGTCTCTGGCCGAAGGTGGTGCACAAAACCAGGGTGACACAGACAACACACCGCCAGCAGCAGCAGGCACAGCAGGTGCCTCACCAGATCCAGCAGCACCAGCAGATCCAGCAGCACCAACAGGAAATTAAAACCATAAATGACTAACAAACCAGTAAAACCAGGAGAAGGGGAACCAGTCGTTGATGCGCTACACCAAGCTCACGAGCTGAAAGCACGAGAACGAAAAGAATTCTTGGAAGAAAGACTCGGCACATCAGGCAGACAAAGCCTCAAATGGGCGGAGGAAAACCTCAAAAAAGGATATATGGGCGGCAAGCTCGATTCGTTGGTGCGGAGATTCAAAGCCGGATTAATACATCCGAAAGCTTTCGATTTTATTATCAAAAACATCGCAAGAAAAGCTGAAGAAAGAGACAACAAAAAGAACATAGATATAGTAGATATCTTGATAAACAAAGGTAAATCTACACAAGGCCTAGAGAATTTTGGCGCAAATATCGAAGAAGTGTACAACGCCCTACACCACAAAGATGAAGATATAAGAGACGAAGCGGAAACTTTCTTAAGATACTTTGGTACACGAAAAGGAACGACCGAAAAAGCCTTTCTAAAAAAAGTAGCAAATCTCAAAAAACTAGGAATTGACCACACAGACGTTACAAAAAGTGTAGAAGGCGCAATGGCGATGGCTGGTATAAACACGCCGGATTCGTCAGAAGGAGTATTGCAAGAAATTGTAGGGGCAGAGGGCGTAAATACGCTTCTTGAACCACCAAATCCAGAAAATGAGCAAGCTCTAAAAGAAGCCATGCACAGAACAACAGAAGCCTTCCAAAACGCAACACGCGCATCCGAAGAACTCACAGGATTCTTGGGCGAACTTAAAGCCCCAGCAGAAAGCCTAAAAACAAAACTCAACGACCCACAATACGTGGAAAGAGTTCTCAAAATGGTGACAGAAGACTACGATTTACTTTCAAACACAATCGCAAGAGTCGACGACGAAGCATCAAAAGCAGCACTTGGTGATTTTGAAAAAGCATGGACAGCCTTTTCAAACCAAGTTAAACCATTTTCTGCAACAGAATCTGATTCAATGTACGGACTCTTCTTGCAGCAAAAAGAAGGCCAAGAATCACGACGTGTTCTTCTTCAAACAATCCAGGCAAAAGTAGGCCCATTCATGGAAACTGCATTCAGTTTGGACATGGAAGGATCTCTTCAAACATTGCAAAGGGAGGGGCTAGAAGAAAACAGAGAAATTTCAAACCAAGACGTCGAAACATCACTCACAAACGTAGTCGAAAAATACGAAATCCTTCTTCCTGAGAAAAAAAGCGAACTATACTTGAAACTTTCAAAGAAAATAAACGAAAACAAACAAATAGACGCAGCCCTCGACCAAGCAGTCGCAGGCCAAGAAACAGAAGGATTATATTTCCGTAACCACGGGGCAGAAACAGTAGCCCGACTCGTAGACGTTGGCCAAACAAGTCGAATTACAGGGTTACCACTGTTCAAAATAGGCGAAGATGGCTTGATATACCCAAATGAAGGAGTCAATATTAAGTATCTCGAACCTGACCTTAACAAAAGTGTTGACGCCGAAACAGAAGAAAGGCTCGATGCAAACGGCAGAGCAATCCCAATTCCAAAAGACGCAGAAATAGTCAGTGTTCAATACGTGAAACCGGACGAAGAAGACATCGCAATAATTAGAGGAACCCAAAAATGGAAACCAATCATACCAATCAAAGGAAGTATGGTTGTTACTCTTCGACATAAGCAAGCGGATGTCGTCGATCAAAGTGGTAAAAAAGAATTCCTGGGATGGGCGCGAAGCGAAAACGCACATGTGGAGATTGGAAGCAAAGCCGAATTGATTGAATTAATCAAAGAACAAACAGGTGCAGATGCAACTATCGAACAAGGAGAAATATTCTTAATAGAATCAAAAATTCCAAAAGAATACACATACGAAAATATGAAAATTACGAATGTAGATGAATTAAACAAAAAGATAACTTTGGCAGAGCCGATAACATATCTAAGAGGTGAAGAAGCCAACATAGCGAGCCAAATAAAAAACACAAGAAACAGGAAGTCATTATCATACGGAGAATTCTTGAGCTATCTAATGCGACGTCAAGGACAGGTTTTTTCAATGGGAGTTGTCCCTTCAGCAGCAGCCGGAGCAGGCGCTGCAGCAGCAGCTACAGCGGCAGAAACTACTGAAGCTGAAGCCTCAAACGTGGTAGACCTAAACACAAAAGGCCTTACTCCAAAAGAAACAAAATATGTAGCATCAAGACCTAGAACGAACAAAGGAAGATTCAAAGTCTTTGAAAACTTAGAGCGAATAGCGAAACAAGCAGCCATGGGCCGACAAATGTCATCAGACGAAAAGTTCGACGGAGTAGAGGGGCCAGCAAGTGATGATATGCAAGCTGCCTTTCGACAAGCACAACAATCACAACAAGACGACCAAGGACAACCTCAGCCAAGGCAAAAACCAAGACCAAGACCAGACGACGATGATACGAACCCAACACCCCAACAACAAGGCTTTGTGAAAGAGGAAGCATTAGATTACGATAAAACAGGGATGATAGGTCAAACATATATCCCAGAACAAAACTACTTGATAGGCCTGTGGCAGAGAACAAGGGTCCTTGCTTCAGACGATTTCATGGGACTATTCAAATCGATGTACGAATACTACGAAAGACGATGGCAGAGACGATCGAAAGAAAAATACTCAATGGTCGGTGAAGGCTTACCGTACTGGGGAACTGAAATGGGAAGAATTAAGCAGCAGGCGGAAAACGAAGAGGTGAACCAAAATATGGAAGCCATGGAGAACTGGGGTGAATGGCAGGTACAAGACACACTTAGAAAAACATCAAATAAAGATCAGGCCAAAGCCTGTTTCCAAGTGTTATCGAAAAAAGGTGTTATCCGATGGGATGATGTGGAAATGTGGGAGATGTTGAACAGATTTGTTCCACAAGGCGTAAGAGTTCCAATTCCACCAGGTCACGATCCAAATTTCCAAGACAAAGAAACAGGATTGATGGGTTTCGATTATTTGAAAGAAGCCATCGACTACATGTGGGGAGAAGGAACATACAACGATTGGTACTCAGAAAACAACAACGTCTACAACCAAAAACTAAAACATTATTATGAACAAGGTAAGCAAACCGAAGGGGACACAAAGCACAACGGAAGTATAGAAGGTGAATTATCAATACTACTAAGAAAACATAAAGAAGGAGAATATGTAGAAGCTCAACAATATGAAGGATTGCTTCATTTCTTGATCGAAGCCGGAAAAGGTAGTTCTGACGGAAAACTATACTTTATGATAGAAGGAGTCGCTGCAAGAAATCCAAAGACTGGAGAAACTTTGTTGAGCTTGGACAGACTGGGTTCAATTAACGGAGAGTTCTCAAATCAACTTCCGATGATGGATTACCTCACTCACCGTTTTGTCCCAAGAAAAGGACCTGACGGGAACATCGTCCATGTTCCATGGACTATGGCTGATTACGAAAGTTGGGTGAAAACTTGGGATGCAGCTGAAGATCCAAAAAAACCATGTATGCCTAATGACGCCGTAAGGCATCACCTGTGGAATTATGTTCTAACCGACGAAAAGACGATAATCCGTAACAACAAAGGTCTACGTAGTGCGGATCAAATGGATCATGATGATGCTCATATTATCATCCCGCTTGCGGATGAAGACTTGATTGAAGATATTACGATGTCCGCCGGCGGACGGAAAAGGTTCTTCACAAAAGAGGGATACGCCAATGCTTATCCAGGATACAATCAGTTTACAAAAACACTAGCCGATAGAGGGGAGTCTACAAAACTAACAAACACAATAAAAGGTTTTATAAGATTCGATGGGATCATGAGTAAAAGATATGCAAAAGGTAATAATGATTACGCTAGATTAAATAAAGCTTTTTGGGATAGACCATCGGTTGTAGATTCCAGATTTACAGGATGGCATCGAGCTCAAATGCAAAATGTCATAAAGAAGATTGCTTATGCATATGGGGATTCTGAACTCATAGACATGGTAGAGACATTACACATAGAAACCGAATCTACGCAAGATTCTGCCCAAGCAGAAAAACAAAAAGAAGTTCAACAAGCATTAGAAAACTTCGGAGAAAAATTTGAAGAAGTCACCAAAATAGACAAAGGGCAGACAATGCTAAACGTAGTTCAATCAGCAGACTTGAGTGGTATGGGAGAAGTAAAAACCCAAGAAGAAATGGCCGCGGAAAAATCACGACGTGAGGAGATGATGGGTGCAGATTCAGATTCAGATTCAACGTTCAACGATTACGCCACCGATCTAAACTAAGCTCTCTTTCACAATCTTTTTGACGAATTTATCCAAAGAATAATCCTTCTGCTTTTTAGTCGCATAATCACGAACTGCAACACCTCCACTTTCAACTTCCTTTTCTCCAATAACGAGCATATAAGGAACTTTCATAAGTTCAGCATTTCGGATTTTCTTTCCAAGTGATTCAGCTGATGTATCAATATCAACTCGCACTCCAGCATCTTTCAACTCAGAAACAACCTTGTCAGCGTATTTCATGAATTTGTCGCTCACAGGAAGAACACGAACCTGATCCGGAGCCAACCAAGCAGGAAAAGCTCCCGCATAATGCTCAATCAAAATTCCCAAAAATCTCTCAATAGATCCATAAACAGTTCGGTGCAACATCACAGGCCGATGAGCCTTGCCGTCTTCTCCGGTGTATTCCATCTCAAACCGTTCAGGCATAGAAAAATCCAACTGCAAAGTCCCACACTGCCATGTCCGTCCCAAACAATCTGCCAAATGGAAATCAAATTTTGGCCCATAAAAAGCCCCGTCAGCCTCATTCAAAACATATTCAATTTTTTCTTCCTTCAAAACGTCCATCATTGTTTTTTCAGCGAAATCCCACATTTTATCAGAACCAATAGACTTGTAAGGACGAGTCGATAACTCAATATGGTATTCAAAACCAAAATGCTCATAAACTTCAGCAAACAAACGCAAAACCTTCTTCAGCTCATCCTTGACTTGATCCTCTCGACAGAAAATATGTGCATCATCTTGGACGAAATTTCGAACTCGGAAAAGCCCGTGCAAAACCCCAGAAAGCTCATGCCGATGCACAAGCCCGAGCTCTGCCCAACGATAAGGTAGGTCACGGTAAGAATGCGTTTTGTTCTTGTAAATCAAAATTCCTCCAGGACAATTCATAGGTTTCACCGCATATTTCGCATCGTCAATCTCAGTGAAATACATATTGTCGCCATAGTTGTCCCAATGCCCACTTTGATGCCACAATTCTTCATTCAAAATCATAGGTGTCTCAACACGTTCATATTCATATTTTTTGTGAATTTTGTACCAATATTCCATCATCTGATTTTTGAGCCTAATCCCTCTCGGATGAAAGAACGGAAACCCTGGCCCTTCCTCATGAAAACTAAACAAATCCATATCTTTTCCAAGCCTTCGGTGGTCTCGTTTCTTAGCTTCCTTCAACATATGCAGATGTTCAGCCAATTCCTCCTTTGAAGCAAAACAAACTCCGTAAATCCTCTGCAACATTTTATTTTCCTCATCACCTTTCCAGTAAGCTCCAGCGATCGATGTAAGTTTGAAATTTCCGACCTTTCCTGTCGATTCGACATGAGGCCCTTTACACATATCAACAAACTGGATCTTTCCGTCATTATGCGAAATGTTTTCATAAAACCCGATTTCTTTCTCACCATCTTTTTTCAAATCCTCAACCATCTCAATCTTATAATCTTGCCCAAATTCCTCCAAAAACTTCAAAGCTTTGGCAATGGGCAGCTCCTTTTTCTCAAACTTCTGATTTTGCTTAACTATCTGGTTCATCTTTTTCTCAATCAATGGCAAATCCTCAGGGATCAACGTTCGCGGCAAGTCGAAATCATAATAAAATCCGTTTTCGATCGCAGGTCCAATCGCCAGTTTCGCTTCTGGAAACATTTGAAGGACAGCTTGCGCAAGCACATGAGAACATGAATGCCTCATCGCTTCTACATCGACTTTTTGGTTGCCTTTCGCTGCCATTGTATAATCGGTTAGTAATAAAGTAGATAAAGCTTAGTATGAAACTCCTTAAACTTCAACTTCAAAACTTCAGGAATTACGACAAATATAATCTGGAATTTGACGAATCGAACAACATTTTTATTTTGCTTGGAGAAAACGGCAAAGGCAAAACCAACATCCTCGAATCGATTTTTATGCTTTCCACAGGAAAGACTTTTCGGAATGTAGACCAAGACAGCATGATCAAATGGGGCTTCGATTTCTTTACAACAAAAGGCGAAATCCAAGAAAACCCAGACGACGAAACCACCGAAATAGAGGTCTCGTACTCAAATTACCCACGCAAACAAAAAATCTTCAAAATCAACGAGGTAAGCAAAAAACATTACGAATATCTCGGCAATTTCATAACAGTAATTTTCCACCCAAAAGACATAAACCTCCTATACTTAGAACCTTCGCTCAGAAGAAAATACCTCAACCTGCTTCTCGCCCAAACAGACAAATACTATCTGGAAGCCCTCAGCAATTACCACAAAATCAAAAAACAAAGAAACGCTCTCCTAGATGAAATATCAGAGGGTACCAAATCGGTATCGGAATTGGACGTCTGGGATGAGAAAATAGCAAAAGAAGGAACATTCATTATAGAAAAACGACAAAAATTCGTCGATTTCTTAAACAAAAAAATCAAACCCACCTACCGCAAAATATCAGGAGGAAAAGAAGAAATCTTCGTGAAATACAAAAGCCAAATCTCAACAGAAACCGAAGAGGAGCTCCTGGACAACTATCTTCGCAAACTCAAACTAAAAAGAGACAAGGACATCCGTTACGGCACTACAAGTTTGGGCCCACACAGAGACGATATCGAATTTTACTTAGACGACCATCTTTTCCATGAATGTGCATCAAGAGGGGAGGCCAGAACCCTAATAATCTCCCTAAAAATCTCAGAAATCACCTTCATAGAAAAAGAAACAAAATCATCTCCAATCCTACTCCTCGATGATGTTTTCTCAGAGTTGGATGAAAATCGCCAAAAACACCTCTTCGAAGCGATAAAAAACTGCCAAACAATCATCACTGCGGCCGAAAAATCACACATAAAAGCGGCCGAGTCAGACTCCAAAACAATCCACCTATAAGGCTCGTCAGACCTGTCACAGGGCTAGCGCAAACCCGCCAAATATGGTATAATTACCTAATGAGTAATACTATACAAATATTGGGTTCAATCATTTTAGCAACCATACCGGCATTGGCATGGGGATTGCTTTTCTACCTGAAACGGCCAGAAGATAGAAGGCTCAGCGTATTGACGTTTCTCGCAGGAGGACTGGCTGTAGCGCCAATTCTTCTATACAAACTATCTTGGGACTACATCCCTTGGCTAAATGCATTTAAATTCGCAGAAAACTATCAAAATGATTTATTGGGAATGGGCAGCATAGTGACCATCCCCCTTAGCGTGATCATAACTTTCATGTTTGTTGGTGTTATAGAAGAGGTGATGAAGTATTTTGCTGTCAAAAGTGTAGATAGCAACAAACTCCTAACAGTAGACGATGCGATCGAATTCTTTATCATAGCGGCACTGGGATTCTCATTCACAGAAAACATCCTGTATTTCTACAACATATGGCTTGCAGAAGGAGCTGCCCATCTGTTCATTCCATTCCTGTTCCGTTCAGGCTTCTCAACATTCGCTCACATAATGTTCTCAGGAATCTTCGGTTACTATTATGGGGTGGCACATTTCGCAAAACCAATCTTACAAGAAGAAATAAAAGCAAATAGACGACATTGGACAATCTGGTTTCACAAAACTCTTTCAATCAGAAAAATCCGATTATTCCACGAAGAAAAAATAGCAGAAGGATTTCTCTTAGCGGTAGGCCTTCATGCAATCTTCAACATCTTCTTGGAGATCAACGCGACCTTTTTGACAGTTCCATTCCTAGTAGGTGGGTACATCACACTTACTTATCTGTTTTCAAAGAAAAATAATCACAAAAAATACGGAAAACTTCTGGAAGGATCTCGGAACCATTCGGCGAATCCACACAAAAACTATTTCCATAGTCTAAGAAAATTAATAGATCGCAGGGACTTGCAGAATTAATAAACTTCTGGTAAACTACCCCGCACGTGATTTAATTCAATTTATGAACAAAGATAAGATAGTAATTAGAGGTGCACGTTTGCATAATCTGAAAAATATTGATGTGGAAATCCCCCGCGATAAACTGACTGTTATCACAGGTTTATCAGGCTCAGGGAAGTCATCATTGGCCTTCGATACAATCTATGCAGAAGGGCAAAGAAGGTACGTAGAAAGCCTTTCAACATACGCACGTCAATTTCTTCAATTAACAGAAAAACCAGATGTAGATTCTATAGATGGTCTATCTCCAGCGATTTCAATTGACCAAAAAACTGCCCCAAGAAACCCACGTTCAACAGTAGGTACAGTCACAGAAATATACGACTACTTGAGGCTACTTTACGCAAAAGTTGGAACACCACACTGTCCAGAATGCGGAGGAGTAATAGAAAGACAATCAGCAACTCAAATCACAGAAGAAATCTCGCGCATGAAGGAAGGAGGCAAAATATTGATACTTGCCCCATTAGTAAGAGGAAAAAAAGGACGCCACGAAAGAGTTATTGAAAACATAAAAAAAGAAGGATTTGTTCGTCTCAGAATAGACGGCGAAGTTTATCCAGTAACAGAAGCTTTTGACCTAGATGAGAACAAAAAACACTCAATAGAAATAGTTGTGGACAGATTGGTCATAAAAGACCTCAAAGCCCAAACCAAAAAGCTCTCTTCAGGCCAGGAAATCGAGCTGCCAAATCCAAACAGATCAAGATTAGCAGATTCAGTCGAAACGGCCCTTAGATACGGAGACGGCATCATAAGCATCCAAGACAACGACACCAAAAAAGAAAAAGTATATTCAGAACTACTGGCATGTCCAAAATGTAATTTCTCATTATCAGAAATATCACCAAGGATGTTCTCATTCAACAGTCCACATGGAGCATGTTCAACATGTCACGGACTCGGAACAAAACTCGAAATAGATCCAGACCTCGTCATCCCAAATCCAAAATTAACATTAGCGGAAGGCGCAATAATGCCGTGGTCAGCCACAACATCGCACCTAACTTGGTACAACAGAATCCTAGAAGCTGTCGCAAAAAAACACGAATTTTCAATGGATAAAGCCGTGGAAAAACTATCAGAAGAAATAATGGATATGGTCCTCTACGGCACAGGCGACGACGAAAAATATAAGGTCAATATCGGCCAAGAAAACCCAGAATCTAACTTCGTAGGGGAGTACGAAACTTCATTTGAAGGAGTAATCCCAAACCTCGAAAGACGATACCGAGAAACTGATTCTGACTACGTCAGAAAGAAAATAGAAGAATACATGAGGATATTGGAATGTCCGACGTGCAAAGGCCACCGTCTAAAGCCAGAGATTCTAGCGATAACAGTTGGAGATCGATCAATCATCGATATCACAAACATGTCAGTAAAAGAAGCCGTAGACTACGTTCAAACCCTGAAATTAACAGACACAGAAGCAAAAATCGCAAAATTAATCCTACAAGAAATATCAAATAGACTTGGTTTCTTGCAGGACGTTGGATTGTCATACCTAACTCTGGACAGACGTGCCAACACATTATCAGGAGGAGAGGCCCAAAGAATCCGTCTTGCAACGCAAATCGGATCGAAGCTCTCAGGCGTTATCTACGTATTGGACGAACCTTCTATCGGCTTGCATCAAAACGACAACGAGAAGCTGATTAAAACGTTGATTTCCCTAAGAGACATAGGAAATACGGTGATAGTTGTCGAACACGATGTAGATACAATGCTTGTCGCAGATCATATCCTGGACATAGGTCCCGGCGCAGGAAAACACGGAGGCGAAGTCACCGCAGAAGGCACCCCCGAAGAAATCAAGAAAAATAAAAACTCAGTAACAGGCCAATATCTATCCGGAGAGAAAAAAATAGCAATTCCAAAAACCAGAAGAAAAAACAACGGACACTCAATCAAAATTACAAAAGCATCAGAGCACAATCTAAAAGATGTATCAGTGGAACTTCCCTTAGGAGTATTCATAGGGATCTCAGGTGTTTCAGGCTCAGGAAAATCAACATTGATCAACGAAATCTTGGTAAAAAGCGTTTCAAAGGAGCTTCACGGTTCAAAAGTAACTCCAGGCGCCCATGAAAAAATCGAAAACCTAGAACACATCGACAAAATCATAAACATCGACCAATCACCAATAGGACGAACTCCAAGATCAAATCCCGCCACATATACGGGTGTATTCACCGATATCAGAGATGTCTTCGCCCAAACACCAGAGTCACGACTCAGAGGCTACAAAGCCGGAAGATTCAGCTTCAATGTAAAAGGAGGCCGATGTGAAGACTGCCGAGGAGATGGTATCAAAAAAATCGAAATGCACTTCTTACCAGACATATATATTCCGTGCGAAACATGTAAAGGCCAAAGATACAACACAGAAACCTTAGAAGTGAAATACAGAAGCAAAACCATCGCCGAAATCTTAAATATGACCGTAGACGAAGCTTCAGAGTTCTTTGCAGCCATACCCTCGATAAAAAACAAACTAAAGGTCTTAGGCGAAGTAGGAATCGGCTATATCCACCTTGGACAACCTGCCACTACTTTATCAGGTGGGGAAGCCCAAAGGATCAAACTAGCTACCGAGCTTTCAAAACGTTCTACAGGTAAAACTCTCTATATTTTGGACGAACCTACAGTTGGTCTTCACTTTGACGACGTAAAAAAACTCCTCAAAGTTCTCCAAAAGCTAGTCGACAAAGGAAACACAGTCCTAACAATCGAACACAACCTGGATGTAATCAAATCTGTGGACCATGTCATAGATCTAGGCCCAGAAGGCGGAGACAAAGGAGGTGAAATCATCGCAGAAGGAACTCCAGAACAGGTTGCAAAGCACAAAGCTTCATACACAGGCAAATGGCTCAAAAAAGTACTTTAAACCTGTTAGCCCCTTTGTTAGGCTTTAATAGAGTTTAATAAACTTTAATGAACTTTAATAAAAAGCGGTCGATTTGCGTCAAATTAAATGGACTTTACATAAATATTGTAAAATTGTCTGAATTATGATAAATTGCTATCACTTTGAATGATCTTTAATAAAGTTTGCTAAAAGCGGCTCGGGTGTGATAAAATCAACTGGAATTTAGTCAAATTGAATGATGGAAAAATTCCTTACATCCGAACAAGTAGCAACACTTCTGCAGATACATCCCTTCACAGTACTAAAGTACTTAAAAAGCGGTAAACTTCCTGGTGTTAAAATAGGAAGAATGTACCGAATCAAAGAAAGTGATGTAGAAAAGTTTCTGGGAGGAGCAGCAATCAAGGCTGACCCCCCGAAGCCTGACGGCACCCCCGAATCTGTTGCCAAATCTAGAACGAAGCCGAAGCCAAAGAAAAAACAAGAGAAAGATCCTTCACCTCCTCAAAAAGACAACTACTACCTCATATAAAAACGACCAATCCCTCACGGTCATCTCACTCCTATGGTTATACACTGCCTCACATGCGGGAAATCTATATCAAGTCGCCAATTGGCTTGTCCTTACTGCAAAGCAGAAGTAACAGATCTAACTTTGGGAGCGAACGGGATCGAGTACAAAGAAAAGATATCAGAGAAAGTGAAGATAGGTTTCTTGCACGCATTAGCTCGTAAATGACAACTTAAATATAAAAATCTTCAGCCCTTAAGCCTAGAAAAGCCCAAAAACTCCCCAAGCCCGGGGAGTTTTTAGTTAAGTTCCTTCTTCATTACATTTAATCATTTTTTCACACCAATTTCTTACGAGTTCTTGGCCCTTTTCATCTACATCTAATAAATAGTCGTTTTGAAAGCTGGGGTCACACATTTGTGTCAGACCTGTTCTGACCATCGCATGACTAAAAAGACCGTTGTTGAATGTTACGTAAGCCCAGATAGCGAATACTAAAACTGCAACGTTCAGTAGAATGGAGATTGCTAGAATGATGTTTTTTACCATGGGAAGGGGGTTAAATGATGGATAAAGCCTACAATAAAATACTTAAGGGCATTGCTTATTCAAAATGCTCCAAACACACGAATCAGTGCCGTCGATGTAGTTGATAGTTTCCTCAACCACGGACTCAAGTTCAGATATGCTGTCCAAAAACTCTTCAATCGTCGCGTCGGAAGTATTTTTGTAAAGTAAGGTATATTTTTCTCTCAATTTGACTCTCTCAACCAGGGCTGCCTGTTGTTCACGTGCACGAGAAGTCGCATTGAACACAGCTCCAAGGTTGGGTGTGGAATTTCCAGGCATTAACTCTTCAGCTCGATCAAGGATCTCATCAAACCCATCTTCAGCATTCAAATCATTCACTTTCATCTTAAAGCTACTTTCCAAAATGCTTTTAAAACTAGACGGAGGCCCCATAGTAGCATTTCTTTTAAGTCTCTCAATTTCCTTATTAACATTTTTCTTTGCACCTTCAACTCCAGTTTTTAATCCGCCAACATTCTCAATAAATTCTTTGAATTTTTCACTGACTTCGGTCCAAGAATTATCCGGACAATTCAAATAAGAATATTTTCGTTGGCTATATTTTATATTCAACGAATTGAAAAAAGAATTGAAAGCAGTGTCGCCATCAAACTTCGGCGGATACAAAGTTTTCATTTCTGCATAAATTTCATTTAGATCGGTAAATTTGGTCTCATCAACTTCATCGTCAGCCGATGAAAAGCCCAAACTGATACCTTGGCTCAAAGAAGAACTCACAAGCCGTCTAACGTAGAATATTTCAGCATCTAGCTTGTAATAAGCCTTTTCCAGCGCAGGAATCTTCTCATTGTTACATTTCAGGAACGCATCTTGGATTCGAGTTTTGATTTTGTCCTGCTGCTTGTCCAGCATTAAAACATCAAAAGAATGACATTCATTCCGTCCTACAATATCTTTCCAATATTCAACAAAGTTTTCAAAGAATCCATGAAAAGAAATAACCGTTTCAAAAAACGTGTCCAATTCATAAATACCTTTCACACATTGGCCGAGCGTCATGTCGTCACTTTTCGCATAAGCATTGTGGTTAGATGTCTGGCCAATGCCAGCTCCTCCCATTATCACAAGGATTGCAATCATCAAGCTAATTTTCTTTTTCATATTCATAAACACCGTGATTAATCTTTATATGGTTTTTCAGCTATTGAAGGGCAGATTTCTTCGCCAATTTCTTTGAACATATTCATGAAATTTTTGAAATACATTGTCATGGTTTTGATCTCTGCCATCACGCTCTGAGAGTAAACAATAAAATCTTCTCCCTTCGAAATTATTTCAAATTGCTCAATGTTATCGACTTGGTCTTTTGTGACAAAGCTTTGGATTTCATTTATATCCTGAAGCAAAGAAGTAAAATCGCTATCGGGAGTAACTTTGCTATAAGCTATGTCAGCAGCAAGCTCAGTACTATACTCAAGAAGTTGAGTAACTCCAGAATTCGAAATGCCATACGGATGGCCTCTTTTTATAAACTTGTCCCATTCTTTCAATAAATTTTTGCCATAGATCGCATCGTCATTAGGCGGAGTTATCGCTGGAGCCCAAAGCTGGATAAACTGGATATCAATTAAAGGCATTGTCAGGGTATTCTTACACTTTGAACTTTCACCAATATTCCCCGTGACTTTATTAGGGGTCAACGAATGAGAAAGTGTTTCATTCAAATACGTTTGTATCTTTTCCAATTCGCAGAAAATACATTTTTTGGCAGGGATATAAGAAGAGTAACTTTCCCAAATGGTTTGTCCTTCCAAACACATGTAGTAAGTGACTTTGCTCACAGCGGCACCATCAGTATCGCCGGCCTCTCCGTTCAAAAATAAGATGCCGTTGCATTCCAAAGGCTTGAGCCATTGCGCGGGGTCAACAGGAGGCAGGTCGCTCAAAATAGATTTCCCTTTTACAGGCCCAGCTCCGCCACCATCATCTCCAGCAGGTCCTGCCGGATCAGCACCAGGCTGTCCAGCAGCCAATTCTTCTTGCTCGTAATACGCTTCTGCTTCTTCTTCAAAATCATCGATAGCATCAGCCAAAGGAGACTCGTCTGTAGGACAAACATCCTCTTCCAAAATCTGAGGTTCAGAGATGTCATTCAAAAACTCAGGGCCACTCTCATCGCCATCACCAGAAGAAATCCCGTTATCTCCTGCATCATTCTTCAAAGCGATCAGCTCATCCTCATACAATGCCGAAGCCGAAGGCTCATAATTAGATCCAGCAGGAGGATAAACAACCGCATCATCAGAAGGCTTGTCATCCTTCCCCCAATTTATAGGTCCACCCAAAGTGGTGTCTGAAACTTCCTCAAACAACAATTTTTCAATAACTTCTAAATCATAAACCAAATCAAATCCAGAATCTGCAACATCACCATTCGAGAATATCTCAGACGAAGAACTCACAATCGCCAAGTCCTGCTCCAGAGAAAGGATCTCATACTCTTCAAGAAAATCTTCCTTAGCCTGTGTGGCCATGTCAAACAATTGTTGCTGCGTCATTTCGCTGCCAGAAAGAGTGGAAGAATTCAAAAGTGGAGTAGGTGATCCACCAGCAACAGCACTAGCTCCTTGAGGAGATATTCCATATTTCTTTGCGATTAATATTAGAGCTTCATTCTCAGGCTCAACAAAAACCTGGCCCATCATCATTGCGTACAAATTCTTGTAAGTTGCCGATCCAAAAACATCATCATAGTCCAACTGCGCTACCCCTATATCAGCCAAAAGTTCTGTGAAAATACCACCGGTTGTCAACGAAACCGCTTCAGCAGCACGATATTCCTGCTGGCTAAAAATCACTCCAGCAAAAGCTGTGATTCCGATTAACACTCCTATAGTAATGTCCTTAAATAATTTCATATGTTATTTACATGAGGCACTAGTTGTATCAACAAATTTAGTTCGAAGCCTTTCCGTTTTGGCTCGCACATCAGAAAGGGCTTCACGATATTTGGTAAGAGTAACAATCAAATCGTCATATTTTTCGTGCATTGGGTAAGCTAATCGAAGCTCATTGTAAGCGGCGATAACCATGTCCAATAAACGAGGGGCTTCCATTTTTTCCTGAGCTATGGCTGCAGACCGCGCGGACGTAACTCCAAACATCTCACCGAGATTCAATTCCCCGCCAGCAATCACAGGTATCAGCAATGGGATGTCACTTTCCAAAATAGGCAAGCCCTCTATATTATCCAAAGCATCCATATATTTTTCGTATCGATCTACCGCACCCATCGATACACAATAAGTACTTACATTTTTTTCGCCACAGACGTCTTCTCCAGTAGGGGGAAGTTGGTTGGGATCCTCCAAAGGTGTTTCAACCAATAACGCAATTTTCTCGTTGAAATACTCATTCATCTCAAGGTGATAAGTCGACTTCACATAAAACAATCCAAGTGCAGGGGCCTCAAACACATAAGCAGAACTGCTCATGATGCCATGCCCGCCATACGAGATCAAAGCAGTCACAACAGCTACAACAAAAACCCTAATTTTTCTATTTTGTAATACAGTCACGTAAGAATCCTGGTAATTTATTTTTAAACGTTTGGAATGCAGAAACAATTCGCGCAATTTTGAGATTCATATTACTCAGTCCACCATTGATAGCCTGATATTTTTCCAACAAAAGTGTCGATTGTTTGATTTTGCCATTAGTGACAATTTTTTCTTTTAATTTATCTCGAGCCTGCTCGGTATATTGATCAACTAATCTCAAACACATATCGAAAGATTTGAATTGTTCCTCAGTCAACGCAGGGCTCACCTTGAATTTGCTCAACTCAGCATTGATAGCTCTTTTGTATTGGCGATAAGCTTCAAGTGCGCCATTGACCATAGACGAAGTATTTTCCTTACTTTCAAAATACAAATCCAAATAAGACAAAATTTCAACGGTTCTCCATTGCAAGTAAACATCCATAATCTCAGGACAATTGTCATAAGAATATTCGAGTGCAACAGCTGTCTTTCCACCAAACGGTGCTCCCGCGAGAGAAACGCTTAGAACAAGCATCAAACTTACCAATATTTTAGTTAACTTTTGTTTCATTACTTTTGGTGTAAACCTTAGTTTCGTCTTGGTTTACGATTATGGTATATAAAACGTCACCCTTTCTCAAATCAGCTTTGTAATCAAAGGTACTTATACATGGACAAGTTGAACATGTGGCGGGTACCACATAAATTCCTGGTTCTGATTCTAGTATTTGTCCGGTGCCGCCTTGTCCATCTGAACCAGCAGCTCCACCTTCACCAACTATATAATCATCACTTCCATCCAATGGGTCGGTTTGGTTTTGCACTTCAGCTCCATCGTAAACGCCACCATCGTCAGTATCCGGATCGTGAGGGTCGGTGTGATAGATTTGGATTTCTTCAACATCTAGAAGCCCATCGCCGTCGGTATCATATAAGTCATCTTCTCCATAAAGAGGATTGGTTCCGTATTTAACTTCGTCGCCGTCACCAACACCACCATCATCAGTATCATAATCATTTGGGTCGGTTCCGTAATAACATTCATCAGAATTTATCAAACCATCCTCGTCAGGATCTGCATTAGGATCATCAATGCCATATTTATTCTCACAATAATCACTCATACCGTCTTCGTCCCGATCAATTTCCAAACAGTTATAAGCTTCCAAAACACGATAAGCCAATTCCAACAACTCACCACGAGTCAATTCCTTACCAGGCTCCAAAGCTTCCTCCTCAGTAATAATATAAGAGCTCTTCAAATCAATTCCTTCTTTAGCAAAAGTAGGGAGATTCATCGCGATCCCAAGATAAGGTCTATACCAAGGTCCAGGCATCTCAAAATCCACATCGCTCAAATCAATAATCCCCTGAAGTTCAAGTCCCTCAACAAGGATCTTTACAGCTTCAGCCAGATTGATTGTTTCGTTGGGCTCAAAAGGATTCAAAGTGTTTGGGTTGTCGTCTTCATAACCAGTGATCAATCCCAACAACGCACCCTCTTTCAAATAAGGATAATAATAAGAGAGGGGATCGGTATGAGGCACATCAGAGAAAACTTCAGGCTTATCATAAGCCGAAGGCCTAGGAACTATACAAAGTATATTTATCAACATAACAACAAACTCAGAACGAGTAAGTAGTTTTCCAGGATTAAAATTTGAATCAGCAGAGATCAACCCTTGGTGATACAAACTCATCGCATATTCATACAATCGTCCAGTAAGGTCAGTGAACACAGGTTCAGATGGGTTCAAAGGCCCGCCAGAGCCGCCATTGCCCGTAATAGGGTCCAAAGCCTGCTCCTTATACAAATATTGAGGGGTGATGCTGTTAGGGAAGTTATATGGCACGTCCTTAGGTCCAACAATTTGCGCTTCATTGAAAAGGCCAGTAGTCGAAACATAAACCTCTCCAACTTTCTTATCTCCAAAATAAAGTTCGAAAACAAAAGGATCGGTCGAATGATAATTGACCTTCTTTTTGATAGTGATTCGATCATCAATAATCAGAATGTTTCCAAAAGTATCAATAGCAACCATCTGTTTGTCCTCAGCCAAATAATGGAGATAAGCACCATTAGGATAATTCGGGTCGTTTGGAGGATATTGTCTGAATTCAAATTGATCAGACAAATTAACATCACTTACATTTACTCCTACAAGACTGCCAGTGTTTTCAGAATCAAACTCTAGCCCCTCAAATATTTTCACAGAAACAGATCCATCAGCCACAAAATACAAATACCCCATACTCGCGCCGGTAGGATCTGCAATTTCAACATAAGTTCCATGAAGAGGAGGCTGCGCCGTATGAACGATATAAGTATATCCATCAACCAACCAGAAATTACCCGTGTCTTCGTTTACTTCTCCGATAACTTCACCAGCACTATTCAAAATCAAAATCATATTGCTGAGATTGAAATCTCCGATTTTGTAGGTGCCGTCTGAGAAAGTAGTGTATTGGCCGTACTCATTCGCAGCACCAGTCGCGATCTTGCTTTTGTTTGGGATCATCACCAATTCCTCATCAACAACTCGATACCTGTACCTTTCTCTCATCAACGCAAAAGGCATATCTCCGGAAGGAATCTCAGTCAATCCAGTCACAACCGGATTCGACATCAGAACAGGCTCAATAATTATATTCGGAACATAGACGTGAATGTCGACCACCTGGCTCGAAATATTCTTGGCCAAATCCACAACATTTAAAGCGACCTGATAATCAGCGACCTCTTCAAAAGGCCCAAGCTCAAACTTCGATGTGCTAACCCCAGACCCATCATCGAAATATCTCCACAATTCCGGATCTTTGTCGTTCGCAGGATTGCCATCGCCATCGGTGTCTTTGCCAATATTGGAATCAATGTAATACTCAGAAATTTCACCCGAAGGATCAAAAGAAGCCGAAGCATCTATAACCAAAGTCTTTGTCACAGGCACATACAATTCAGTATTCGATAAAGCTGGCAAAGGAGCATCATCATCTCCACAAATTTGCGGAGAGATCGGAGTTTGTGTCGAGATATAACTCCTCATCCCATTCGCATCCAACGCATAAACAACCGAATAATAATTCCCATCAATCAAATTCACATCCACAGAAGGATTGTTGGCATTAGTTAGTTTAAGGATTTGGAACTCCTCATTTGCCTTAATGATAGTCTCGGCCCCATTGCTAAACTCAAGCTCAATCTGCCCAGAACTCGCCGCAGAAACCACGTTGTCTTGGACAACAGTCATATCTTCATCCAAAGGTTCTCCATCGATCGTATGAGTGCTAAACAAAAGCCCTCCATCCAAATCCACAACCGTTCCAACAACATCCTCAGGATCCTCAAACAAAACATATCGGTAACCTTTTTCATAAGTATTGCTGTCCATTTCTATCAGCGAAGGCACCACAAAAACTTCATACCCCACAACCCCTTCAGAACTTGCAGGAGTGAACTTCACAGTTGAAGCATTGTGATTATTTTCACGCAATTCATATCCCTGAATAGAGAAGATACCGTCCTTAGAATATTTATCCAAAGCAGAAACTCCTGACAAAGAATTCACTGTATCCAGCTCTTCATTGTCGCCAAGGTAATTCTGTTTTAAATAAAGATCCCCACCGGTCGAATAAATGATGTCATCATCTCCATCCAAATCCGCATCCAAATAAACGATGTGAGTTTCCTTACTCAAATCATCTGTATAGTACAAAATATTTTCTTTCAAACCATCCGCTGTAAACACATGCATTCCAGCCGGAGTAGGTGTTGCAACTTCGTAATCCCCAACATCAAAATCCTCAAGCCCAGCCGCCAACAATGTCCGCGCTTCTTCAGCCAACGGAGCTTCAATATCCAACATTGGGAAACTTGAAACAGCCAACCTTCCAGACGAAGACCCAGGAAGCGAAGAAGACGCCGAAGCCAAAACCCCGACATCTCTCGAACCAAACGAATTCTCCAAAGCTACAAAATTCTCAAGCGAATCGACATCGTCCAACCCCCGAGCATATCCCAATAAAGAATTTCTAAACTCAGCCAACTGCCTTGAATAACCAGCATCATACCCATCCAAATCAACATAATCCAAATCACCGATATCCTTATTCAGAATAGGGGAATCAGGATCCAAATACTCAGACTCAAACGCATACAA
Source organism: Candidatus Peregrinibacteria bacterium (assembly GCA_018655275.1). GTDB lineage: Bacteria > Patescibacteriota > Gracilibacteria > UBA1369 > LOWO2-01-FULL-3 > JABIJZ01. Next base: position 43,522 of record JABIJZ010000009.1, read on the forward strand.
ATATCCAGACGAACTTTGAAGCTCTTCTTTAACCTTGGCACCATCGATCTCAATTTTTGGAGGTATCCCGAGCTTTTCTTGCAAAGTTCGATCAAGATTTTCTATATATGGAACTTTCAAAGATCGTGTGTAATTATTGATTTCTCCAACATATTTCTCAACATATTCATTTATTCCATCAGTAGTTTCTTTCACAGCCTGATAAATTGCATCTGTACTTACACCAAATTTAGAATGCAAAGTGAATCTGAACTCAACAGGCGCTTCATATTCGATACTAGGAGCACTAAATCCAAGATCCATCAGGAACGGAATAGTTATCTTATTATTTGGCTCAGTCAAAACTTCAATCTCATGTTTCAACGCAGACTCAGGGATCGGCATAAAGCCCTTCTTTATCAAACAAAGAACTCTAAAGATTTTTTTCAAAGTTGTCGCTATCTTCATGGCCGGCCTAGGCAGAGCAGGGATTTTCGGTGGCTTAGGAAGGTCAGGTAGCTTAGGAATAGGCAGAGGAGGAAGGTCAGGCAATACTAGATTAGGCATCGGAGGTAAATCCAAACTGAAATCAGGTATCAACCCATCCAAATCAAGTACAACCTCAGGGAAAATCTTCGGGAAGGTGATGGAAGGCAGATTTGGAAGAACAATAGGCTGTGGCTTGAGAACGATGTCAGGCCAAATGATTTGTGTACCAAGCTGCAGTTTAGAAAGGTCCAAGACAAAGTCAGGCCATTTCGGGAACGGGATCACCGAAGGAGTAGGCAGCCCACCAAACAATTGCAAAATCGTAGATATCTCAGTGAATCTATCACTCTTACATTCATCACAACTCTCATTGTAATCGATGGCCAAATCAAACAACGTCGACCATGTCTCGAACTGCATTATTATGTCATTGATCATCTTGATCCAAGAAGCGACAGTCTTTCCCTGACGTTTCACATAGCCCCCAGTCACATCCATCACAGTATCCAAATAACAAATCAACTGCCGAGCATATTTTTGTTTAATGCTTTTCAGCTGGATGATTTGTTTTGGCAGATCCTTATATTTTTCAAGAGCAGCAAGAACTTGTTCTACATTCTTGATGAACACAGTTGTTTTCAAAGTAACCGAATCACAAACAGTTTTTCTTTCAGAATATTCATCACAACCCCAATATTTTTTTGTCTCCTCCCATTGGTCCTCAAGATTTTTAACAAGAAGTGTGGCCTGCCTAGACCATTTAATTATTTCATTTTCATTGATAACTGGGACTTTCAAAAGAACCTCTTCCCCTTTGATCTGTATCAGAGGAATCTGATTCATGAGGGTCAAGAAATCGAAAGGATTTTTTATGTCAGCGAAATCTCCGAGAGAAGTGACAGTGTCACTCACAAGAGAAGGAACATCCGGAAATATGATATAGAAATTAGGCAGATCCAACAGCTTGTTGTAGACCTCCTCTATTTGTGCATCCATCCAATCAGTAAACACCGCAGGGAATCCAGGAATCTTGATGTTGTGAGTCACTTGCAACGAAAGAGGATTGCTTGCACCACCAAAAGTAGTTGTACTGTTTTCTTCAGGATTATTCGCAGTATTAGATCCATTGCTTATGGCTGTTGTCATATTATTAACACCAGACTGAACATAATCAGTCGCAGTTTTGATCACAGCTTCGATAGCTTCCATCACAGACTCACACATTCCATTCATTAATTTGTCTACAGGGATCGCCGCAGGCACACACCACCCCGCAGTTACACTTGGCCCCCAACAAACACCCAGTCCCAACCCAAGATTCAGAGTAGGGGACAAGTAAAGTCTGAATGAAGAATTCGCAGAACCTTTCGGAGGTACCGGATAGAAAAACGAGAAGAAAGGAAAAACCGGGGTCATCACGGCCACCAACGCAGTGCCGGGCACAGTTTCCGAAGGTGCAAAGAAAGCATGGTTATAAGGACTTGGAAGACAACTTCCACCTTCACAAGTCAGCTGGTCAACCAATCCCTCAACCTTATCCAAAGCAGCATCCGCCATCTCCGAAGCAGCACCTGCCATATCCGAAAGCTCAGACATAGAATCAGGGAAATCCCAATCAAAATCATCCTCATCTTCGTCTTCATCCTCATCTCCGTTCGCAGATTCTTTCCCATCGCCAGCCCCACCACTTCCTCCGCCAAAGAAATCAGGCAACCCATCTCCATTCGAATCTTTATCCAATTGAGCGATAGTATCCTCAAGGCCCGCAGGCGGTTGATTGTTCACATTAACCAAAACTCCGTCACACAACCCAGCTTCTTCCTGCTCCTCTGTACATTCCTCACCATCCTCTTCACCACCAAGAAGTTCATTCAAATTAGGTACCTCAGGCGGCAACAAATCCTCAACACCAGCCATGCTATCAGCAAGAGCAGCCGCTTCATCAGAGACTCCATTGCTGGAAGAAGCATCGACCTCTCGTCGGATATACTGAACACGGCCTCCCGGATCCAAATAATTTGAAGAATCAAAATAAGTAATTGTATTGTCCAAGCTCACATCAGGTCTCACCAAGAAATCTTTGTATTCATCGTGGCCACTCTCACCAATTTCAAAATCGCCAACCTCAAAACTAACTTTCGGGGTTTGCCCAATCACAGCTTTGTAACTAAGAGTCCGAATGCCATTCGCAGGAACAGATATCCCAGAAATAACGCGAGAACGTAATGGGGAATAAGACTCCTTCCACTTCAAAGTCCCATTCAAAACATCAGGACAAAGAGAGTCCAAACAATCCAAAGTATCCTCCATGATAGTTTGTGACGGAGGCGTGACATCAGACAACATAACGTTGTATATAGAGGCAGAAGACCCATTTTTCAAAGTAATAGTATAGTCCACAACATCTCCCAAACTAATCGCGCCACCACCGTTCAGATTATTCGCGCTCTTAGAAGATTCAACAAAAACATCGTCCAAAACAGTTCCAACAAAGTTATAAGGTTTTGGAGAATAATCCTCGCCCTCCGCAGGCACACCAGTTTCTCCATGCTCAGTCGGTATAGTCAAAACCACATCAGATCCAGACATCCCCGGATAACGAATCGCCAAATCCCCACTCAGATCAAGCCCATCAAGCTTCATCCCAAAATTCCCAAGGATATCTCCCTCAGGATCGAAATCCCCATCCACATTCCAATAAACATACAAATTCCCAGTACTGTCAGTCAAAGTCAGCTCAGCCAACCCATCCCCATTCAAATCAGCAGACTTCATTTCGTAAATCCGGTCGCTTGTGTCAAAATTATTAAACTTCAAAAGCTCTCTCTCAAAACTACCATTATTGTTTTTATATAAGTACAAACAAGGGTCACCTTTAATACAGCTATCCTCAGTCCCAATTATCAAATCGTCAAAACCATCATCATCAATATCAACCTTGCTCATACTCATAATCCCATTCGCCAAACTCAAAAGCACACCGCGATCCCTGAATTTCTGATTACTTATTTCATTCTCCAAAAGCTTCACCGTCCCATCTTCATACATCAACAACAAGTCGTCATATCCATCGCCATTGTAATCAAAAGGCTCGATGTTTTTTATAACAGCATCGTCATTTAGAAGCGGCTGTCCAATAGTTTTCGCATAACCATGCTCTGGCGTGAACACAGGGTTTTTGTGATTCCACAGCCGTATATTTGGATCACCAAGCAGAACGCCAACTTCAGAGGCGTAAGGAATATTAGAATCTCCCACACTATTTCCAGCGGTGAAATATAATAAATTTTTATTATCAAAAGCCAATCCAACCCCTTCAGACTCTTTCGCATCCTCAGCAGAAATACTTCCAAATCCAGGCGCCATCGAAGAAGCAATATCTTTGTCCAAATCGACAATGTAAGCACCTTTAGCAAACTCAGTAGAGTATTTCGAGAATCCAGGCTTCATTGCAAAATGCCTCGCATTAGCGGCCAATTGCATATAAGTCCCCGGCAACAAAATCTCAACAGCCTGCGAAGACGACAAAAGTCGAACATCACCTTCCGGTTTTTGTTTGTACAGAATTTGCCCAACAGTTGCGCCCTTCCACATAACAACAAAAGAAAATCCTCCAATCTCCACACCCTCCTCTCCAGCCACAGGTGCACGCAAATCAATATCATTATCAGAGACCTCAGTAACTCCCTTAGAATCAATGCGCAACAAAGTCTTAGCCCCATTTCTCAAATAAGCTTTCACTCCATCTCCACTCATTTCAAATTTCAAATCCTTAAAGTCTTCTCCGATTTTCTTAACCAAAACTCCCTCAGTAAATTCATCAAACTCATCAACAACAGCAAGCCCCAAATTATCATCCAAAACAACAAAAGCATTACCAAGCTCCTCTTCAAAAACTCGGTCATAAAAAGCCAATTTCATCAAACCATCTTCCTTCACAATATAAGAATCGACATTCGGATCCAAAATATCAACATTCCCAAACCCATCCATAAACAAAACTTTCTTGCGATCCTCGGTGTCCGAAGTCGTGGTCAAAATTGCCTGAGACTGCCCATTATACAAAAGCGAAGCCGCAAGGTCATTCCGACCAAGATCAAAGAAAGGCCCGCCGAAAACATTCATGTACAAAGCCTTAGGCGCAAAAGAATCATAAGAGATATTAGACACACGTTTCTTGATGTCCATGGTCAAATAACCAGGCTCAAGCCCAGCAGCCTCAGCTACAAAATTGGCAACTCCACTACGACCAGTAGATTCAACCGTGGCCTTGCCCACACCATTTACAGCATAAGGATCAGCTTCCAAGATTTCCACAACACCAGCCTCCTCAGTGCCCGAAGACAAAGTGAAAGCAATAGGCACAGAAGCATCCGAAAGATTTCCGTATTGATCGAGGAGGTTCGCAACCAAAACAGTATCATCAACAGAACTTGTATAAATAACATCAGTATCACTAGCTAGATCAATCAAAACTGGTTCGTCAGGCTTCATATATATTTCAACACTATTCGATGAGAAACCTGGCACAGAAACCTCTACAGTCACTTTCCCAGCCTTTATCCCCGATTTTATATAAGTAGTTGCCGATCCAGAAGACATCGCCTCAGGAGCTCCACCAGTATTGGTAAACGCCACAGGTCCATTGTACCCAGACAAAACCTGCCCACTCGTATCCGTCAAAGTCGCAGTAATCTGCGCAGACTCCTCTCCACCAACCAAAAGCTCAGACTCACTAACATAAACTTGCACACGAGTCTCTTCATACATAGTCAGTTTTTTCGTCGCCTTCACAGCGGTCCCAAAGTCCAAAGACTCAATCTCCCCAACAGCAGACTGCGCCAACATATCTTCGATTTCGTTATCAAGCAGTACAACATATATTGTTGGGTCCTCCGCCATATCTTTGGCTTGTACTTCTATGTGAGCAACACCATCCTGCACAGGCATCTGTACGCCAGGCACAAGAGCATCAGTATCTTTCGTAATATCCAAAACAGCCTCACCAAAAGCAAACACAGCAATTTTCTCAAAAGTATGCGAAACCAAATTATTATACTTATCAAAAAGCTTAAAAGTGAGATTAGCAGTAGCTTGATTATTTGATTCGAGCACATTTGTATCAGACAAAATCTCAATTCGAGAAACCTCGCCCGGAGTCACAAAAATATCATCATACCCAGGCGCAAAAGAATTATCCGAAGAAACAAAAGCCTTTACCTCATAAATCCCAGCCTCAGTCCCAGGAGTCACCTCAACTTCAGCAATCCCGTTCTCAGCCTTCGCATTATATTGTTCGCCCATAAACTCCAAAGAAACATCGTAGCTAGCAGCAGTATCCAATTCGCCATCACGTAGCAACTGCATTGTTATCAACGAAACCTCTTCGGAACCTGCGGCAAGCTCAGTTTTCCCAAGCAAAACGTCAATAGAATTTTCTGTAGTAGAAATTTGCAAATTATTACTCGTCTTGTCTTCTCCACCCCCCTTCGGGAAAATAGCCTTCACACTCATAGACGCTTTCCCAGAATAGTCAGTTGTACGCAAACGATATTTTGCATGACCACCTGATAAAATTTTCAATTCATCAGCTGGGCTAATCTCAAAAATAGGATGAGCCAAATCTTGCCCTATGCTTATCTCCAAAGTAGGGGACACCCCCCCATCATAAATAACTCCGTCCGCCCCATACCCAGTAACAGAGAGATCTACATAATCATCCTCACCACTCAAAACCAAATCCTTCGAAGCCACAAGCTCAAGCTTTGTCAGCCCAGGCAACTCCTTTTCGTCATCCGCAACTTCAAAAGTCCCATTATACTCACACGCCATTTCCATAGAGACATTAGTGTCAAAATTCTCAACTAACCCCTCAAGCTCACCAATAAAACGTTTAAGTTCTTTGAAAAATTGTTTAAGCCCAACGTACTCCAAAGCATCATCCAACGTTGGTAAGTCGATTCCATTTTCATCTTTTTCCTTAATCGGATACCCTTCATCATCAATTTTCAAACTATACTCCTCAACAGCAGCAGCACTATAAGGGTTGAAGTGTGGGTCGACTTCCTTCAAAGGTTTCTTGTTGAAACTCGTATCATAATAATCGCTATCCTCAAATGAACTTCCATCCAAAACCAAATAAGCCGTCTCGTATCCATAAGGGGAGTCTGCGACGTAGCCCTGTTCCTTAGCATTCAAATAATATTTCAAAATGTATTCGTGTTTATCATCGATCGATTTTCCAGCCCAATCCAAAGAGTCTTTCAGTATGTCCGGATTCGCCTTCGTCAAAACTTTCACATAATCCTTTTCGATATAATTTTCCTCAAGATATTCATCCGTTCCCTCTTCCTCTACCAAGCCTGTCGAAACCCTAAGCAAAGAGTCACGCACTTCAGCCTCAATTTCCTCAGAAGCTCCAGGCAACAAAGATATGTCTTCTGCCTTATGCTGAACATCCGCCACAAAATCAAAATACGATTCAGCAGCAAACAAGTTCAAATAATCAACCCTCTGGACATTTCCATTCACATCCATAAACGCAACATACCTCGGATCATCAATCGGCAAACTGTGAGCGATCTTCGATTGCCACTGTCTAGAGATAGTGTAGTTCGTAGGCTCATTGTGAAGAATCAAACTCGAAAACTCCGAACGAACATTCGGCTTAATTTTCAAAACACCACTGGTGCTGAAATTCAACAAAGTAGCATTGGTGTCAAAATTAAAAGGTTCGCTCCAACTCTGGTCTTCCCCAACGAAAGGATACCAATATTCTCCCTCAGGAACGTCAAAAACAGCAGGCGCCTCCCAATTATAATTCCGTGATAAGAAATACCGCCCAAGCATATAAACATTATCTTTCTCAAGTCCATACTTGGCCTCACTTTCTTCCACATCAAATTTAAAAGTTTCAAAAACACCATCCCCATCTTCATCCAAATTTTCATAATCAACAATGCCATCCCCATCATTATCGATTCCATCAAACAGCCCATAACGCTCCATCAAATAATCCCAAGTCGTTTCATCGAAAAGCCCAGGCAAAGAGAAATTTTCAGTACTATCCAAAATAGGAACATTAGTCCCATTGCCACCATAAGGAGTGTGATGATTCTTATTGCCACCGTTACCTCCTCCATAACCGGCATACTGCCCAATAAGTAAATCAAAAAGGCTCTTTCCGATAGTAAGCCCATTGTATCTGATAGGTACATTATAGTCAGGCAAGAAATTGAAACATCCATCCAAATAAATCTCATCAACCTCCTCAAAAGTTCGGCCCTTCGGTAGCTGGAATAATTCATTGTGCCAATAATGACGCAACTCATCACCCTTCTGTTCGTAGATTGCATGGTAACCAACCGGGAACTGATGCTCATACAAAACATCTTCCTCATCGATCCCCAAATTAGAAAAATCTTCCCGCCTCACATCCGGATAATACAACAAATCTTCTTCAGGATATTCCCCAGGCAAAGGCATCCAGATATTAGTGTCATTTTCCAACTTCACATCAACAACAGCACTGCCATCTCCAGGCACCAGCCCTTCTTCATTCTCAACCAAAACCCCAGAACTATAATAAGGCTCATAACTTCCAGAAGGATCCACTACAGGATAAGTCGCAATTCTAGAAAAACACCGATCATCATTCAGAGCAGTAGAGCTAAAGAAACAACCTTCCAGGTCATTGTCCCCATAAACATCATGCTTCTTGCTCAAAGAATATATTCGCGTCATATGAGGCGTCACATCGAAATCAAAAGATACATCCAACTCAACCACATCTTTCGCGCTGGCATCATAATACTCAACCGTCACATAACTATGAGAACAATAAGAATGATTTTCGTCCGTGCCTCCATGCTTCCCATCAGCTGCAACTTTCTGCCAAGCCTTGTCCACGGCATTATCCAAATCCATTTGGCTATAAATCAAAGTTTTCGGATCAGTCGAAGACGTATTGAATTCATCGTCCTTGCACAGCCCCTCCACCATCTTTCCATTTTCGTCGAGGATAAATCTATAAGTCGGACGCACGCTAACGATGATGTCTCCTTTCTCAAGCCCAGACTGCTCAAGAGGACTTTCATTAAAGAAAGCCGGAATCCCATAGTCCGGTCTGTCGTCGATAACCATCCCATGAGAAACAGCACCATCAGAAAGTTCCAAAGCTTTCCCAGCAGACAACCCATATCCATTTACCGCCAATCCATATCTTGTCATCCCCGTCAAAATACTGTCCGTAGTTATAGACCTGGCAAGCACACCATTCTCATCGCTACTCCCAAGATACGGATAGCATTGCTTCGGACTATTCAAAAAATCACTCGAAACCCCATTCACATACATCTTGTCGTCTTCCTCAAAATGATTCCGGAAAACGCCGTCAGCTTGGAAGTTCCCATTCTCAACAGAGATCTCAGTATAATCAATCAAAGGCACAGGCTCAGCAATCTCTTCTATAATCTCATTCATCTTCAACTCAAGCGCATCATTCGCCGCTCTCAAATATTTACTCGCAAAAATATCTTTCACCGCAATCAAAGCGGGGATCGAAACAACCTGACTTTTCTCAGGGTCATACCTTCCAGTATTTATGGCCAAATCATTCACGACTGAAATAAACCTAGTCGTTGCCGCAACATACGAGCTGTAATATTTGTCGATCACAGGCTTCAACAAAATATCTTTCATGTCCTTGAACTGGTCAGCCTCACCAGAAGCAACCTCATTCAAAGTTTCAAGATACTCCGCATTGTCCTCAGTAACCGCAACATCAAACACACCATCTTCCTGAAACCCACCCATAACTTCCATATAGAGCTCGGTCGCCCAATGTTTATTGTACCTAAAATAAGCCAAATCTTCCGCATCTCTTACAGATCTCATATAAGACGCAAAAACATCTTCGTTTATGCCCTCTTCCTCATGAACCAAATCTCCCACAAACATTTTCTTCGCAAAATCTGCATATTCCGACTCGCCTTCATAATACAAATGGTTCTTGTCGAAAAAGTATGCCAACTTATTCCTCTCGAAATCCGTAACCTCAGGATTGTCATTCAGACTTGGTTCTCGCAAAATCCCGTGCCAAATCTCAGGCTGTGGCGACGAAACCTCATCAACTCGCTCAAAAGACTCAGTGCCAGGATTGAAAACATAACCCTTCTCGTCAAAATCAGTCATCGGGAACATCGAAACAAACCGATTCCCATTCTTATTAACAACAGGCAATGGTACCTGCCCAATCAAAACAACTCCACGCAAACGCGATTCCTCTCGCTCCACACCATTCTTGTACAGATTCTCCAACGCATTCACAACATCGAGCAAAGTATCCTTCCCAGGATTATACTCAATCCTCTCAACAACCGTCCCAGGACTATGAATTTGTATATCTCGCGCATATCTTTCTATTCTATCCGGCAAAGAATCATACCCTGCCAGCTGATTCATATATTCAGCATCAATAATCCCTGAGTAGGTAGAACCGTCGTCCAACAAATCTTTGTGTATTACCAACGCCACAACATCAAAAACCTCTTTCGTTTCCCCACTCGCCGCATAAGCAGTATCCGCAGCAGCAAAAGGAATAAACGCAAATATTTGCACAAAAGGAATCACAAAAGCGACGACAGAAACCAACAGTTTTTTTAGAGAAACGAGGGGCATATTTCTTCGAAATTCAGAGACGACTATCCAAACATAAAATATACCATCCGCCCACCCCTAAAAACAACGAATTTAACCTGTAAACCCCCGTTTTTCTGTTGACAGATTAGAGGACTTTTACACCATAGCAATAGCCACCAGCTTCATAGGCCGAATCAGACCAGTTATAAGAGATATCATCATAAAGATTATTATTCGAGCCATTAGCCCTCCCTACGTATGAACATGGTATATTTGCTTTTTCATAATCATTTTCTAGTTTTACAAAAATTGCATATTTATAACCACCAGTGAATTTGTGTTTGGCGGGATCAGGATTGAAAACATGCAACATATATTTACCAGAATCATTTCCCTTACAATCATAAACTGGATTGGAATGCCGAGTGTCTAATTCATTGTTGGGATCAGGGTCCATAGGAATAATCCCTCCAGCAGCATAAGGAGCAAAAGTAGCTAAATTCACATCATCTATACAATAATTAGTATAAAGCCAAACTACATACGCAGGTAAACTAACTCCCTCAGTTCTGCCGGCTTCTATCATTTTTACAACATTGGTTAGGTCAGCAACCCTTGCCGCATCCCTCGTCTTTTCAGGTGCACCCATAATACTTGGCAAAAACACGACAGCCAAAATCCCAATGATGGAAATCACAATCAAAAGCTCAATTAAAGTAAAACCTTTTTTCATAAGACAAATTTTAACACACAAACTAACAATCCCAAAAATAACTACTGAGACTTGACGCCGTAGCATCTATTATTAGGGTTAGCAAAAGCAGCGGTATGATCTTTATTTATATTATCTATATAGTTAGGAGCGCCCCAGGCAGCTCCAGTATAGACACAAGACATATTAGGTCCAGAGTCAATCAATTCAAGTTTAGCAAACACCCCATACTTGTGACCCCAAGGATTTGACAAATGAGAAGGGTTGTAGACATGCAACATATATTTGCCTGAATTTGAATCTCTGCAGTCACGGCTTTGGCCCCTAATTTCAGATTCAGGATCAGGATCCCTCGGGATTATTCCTCCAGGAAAATATGACTGAAAAGCAGCCAAAGTAGAGTCATCAATACAGTAATTTCTGAAGGAAACCCCATAGGGCGGCAACTGAACTCCATCATTACGCCCAGCTTCAATAGCTTTAACGATGTTAGCTACATCAGCTTTCCTAGCTGCATCTCTTGCCTTCTCTGGCGCACCCAGAATCCTTGGCAAAAACACGACGGCCAAAATCCCAATAATGGAAATGACAATCAGAAGCTCAATTAAAGTAAAACCTTTCTTCATGGCCCACATTCTATCACATCCCCAAAAAACCCAAAACAAAAAGCCGCCCCATTACTGAGGCGGCATATAATCTATCTACAAAAAACTATTGTGATCTTGCACCATAACACCAAGTACTCTTAGTAGTGTCTACTAAACCAGTAGTGGTCCAGGTTCCTCCAGAAGTACTACAATTAATGTTTGCATTCGTGAAAACTTCAACTTTTGCAAGAACACCGTAAGAGTAGTCACCAGTGGCCCAGTTAATATACTGATAATCTGCTGCACAACCAGCCGTAACTGCAGGACCATCGCCATTAGGGTCAGAAGGAATAACACCACCACCAAAATACTTAGTAAAAGCAGACAAATCATCTGCAACACAACCATCACTACCCGTTCCATTTGCAGGTACCTCGTCCCCAGCCAACCTTCCAGACTCTATCGCTTCAATAATATTCCCAACATCAGCCATCCTTGCCGCATCTCTAGCTTTTTCCGGAGCACTCATGATGCTCGGTAAGAATACAACCGCCAAAATCCCGATGATTGTAATTACGATCAATAATTCGATCAGTGTGAAACCTTTTTTCATAAAATGAGGTTAAATTTATAAAAAGGATATATATAAAATCTTTACTACAAAAAAGTATAGTAACCTGGAGAGAAAACCGCAAGTGAAAAAAGCCTCAAGAAATTTCTACAAAGCCCCAGCCATATCAGAAAGCTGCATAATAGGAAGCATCACAGCTGCAGCGATCAGCCCCACAGACACTCCGATCAGGATCAAAACAGCAGGCTCAATAATCTTAGCAATACCTGCAACACTGGTCGAAACCTCCTCCTCATAAAACTTCGCCACCTTCTGCAAAATCTCATCCAATTGCGCAGTTTTTTCCCCAACCTCAACCATATTCACGATCATAGGAGGGAACAACTTCTGATCAGACAAATTCTCCGCCAAAGGGATACCTTGTTTCATATCCTCACCGGCAAGATAGATTTTTCTTTTATAAACATCGTTACCAATCGCAGAAGAAGTGATCTCGATACTTTTGATAATCGGAACACCACTTCCAAGCAAACTAGAAAGCGATCTTGCAAAACGCGCAAGATAAGTTTTTTTAAACAATTTCCCAAACAAAGGCATATTAATCTTCATTTTGTCCCAAATAAATCGGCCGCCTTCAGTCTTTTTGCCAAAAACCACAAACAAAACTAACACGAGCACCCCTGCCAAAAGCAAAAGCCCATGATTATTCAAAAGATCACTCAACCAAATCACACCTCTAGTAATAGCAGGCAACTCATCGCCAGACCGATCAAACAAGGCCTTCAGCCGAGGGATTACAAACACCATCATAGCAATCAACACGATGATCAAAAGCCCGATAATAGCAGTCGGATAGATCAACGCACTCTTAATTTTATGTTTAATTTCCTTCCTCCGTGAAATATCCGAAGCAAGGTTGTGAAGAGTCTTATTCAAATGCCCAGACGCTTCACCAGCCTCAATCATACCGATTTCCATATCAGAAAATTCTTGTGGGTGATAACTCATCGCCTCCGACAAACTCTGCCCACCTTCAACACGTTCCAAAAGATCTTTTATCAATATATGCATATGAGAGTCAGCTTTTACCTGCCCAATCAGCGATTTCAAAGATTTAATCACAGGAACTCCCGAATTGACCATAACCGCAAGTAGATGAAAAAAATTCGCCTTATCCTCATCTTTCAAACTGGAATGAGTGACGAAATATCGATTCAAAGTTTTGAACCAATCAAAAAGGAAAAATCCTGTAGATTCCAATTGAACACCCGTATCTCTTCCAAAAAGTTTCTTCGCATTTTTCGAAAGCAAAGCGTCGTCCTCATCTATATTTAGGACTACGGATTCAGGAGTCTTCTTTTTTTTAGACTCTTCTGAGCCTACTTTGAAGGTTTCTTTTCCCGAAAATACGAAATCTTTTGCTTGTTTTGGCATTATTGTTCGGGTTTAGGTGCTTCGGCTGCGGGTTTTTTAGCTGGCGCTTCAGCAGGGGGCTGTTCGCTTTTGGTCACATGATCGCCTTCGGCAGGTGCGGTACTCGCTTCACTCGTACTGTGTTCCATTTTCTTCGAAACTCTATAAACTTCATCCAAAGTTGTTTCACCTTGCAAAGCCTTCAAAATACCGGCTTGCTCCAAAGTCAACATTCCACTTTTCAAAGCTATATCTAAAACTTTCAAAGTAGATACTTGATCAAAAATTGCCTTACGAATACTATTGTCGACTCTCAAAACTTCATAAAGACCAGTTCGGCCATGATATCCAGTTTTTCTACATTTATCACAACCTTTGCCAACATAAAATTTCATATTTTGAAGCAAAGAAGCCTCAACTTCACCGTCCAAATTCGCAGTTTCCAAAGACTGCTTAACTCTTTCCATAGTTTCAGCATCAACTTGGACTTCTTCCTTACAATCCTGACAAACCCTTCGTACAAGCCTTTGAGCAATAACAAGCTCCAAGGTAGAAGAGAGCAGATGTGGAGCGATACCCATATTCAAAATACGAGTGATGGTCTCAACTGCACTATTTGTATGCAAAGTAGAAAACACGAGATGACCGGTCAAAGACGCTTCAATAGCTGTGCTTGCAGTCTCTTTATCACGAATCTCACCTACCATTATAATATCGGGATCCTGACGGAGAGCCGATCTCATCCCAGACGCAAAATCATAATCAATACTAGGATGAACCTGACTTTGGTTCAGTCCATCGATTTGGATTTCAACTGGATCTTCAATAGTAAGGATATTTACGCCGACTTTATTCAATCTCTGAAGAGCTGAATACAAAGTAGTTGTTTTACCCGAACCGGTAGGCCCTGTATTTAATATAATTCCATTCGGAGTTTCTAAAGCGTCCTCAATATTTTTCAATGCACGTCCTGAAATACCAAGCTTAGGTAAATCAGCAATCTCTCGTGATTTGTCTTGGATACGCATTACAATCTTTTCACCACTTACAGTCGGCATAGTAGAAACACGGAGGTCCATGTCCTTGCCGTCTTTTGTAGTAACTTCAGTTCGTCCATCTTGAGGAACTCGTTGTTCATCTATTTTTAGATTCGACATAATTTTGATACGAGAAACCACAGCTGGATGCAGATTTGTAGGGTATTCAACCACTTGTTGCAAAACCCCATCAATCCTATATCGAATTCTTATACGGTTTTCTTCTGGCTCTATATGGATATCACTAGATCTCAAATCCAAAGCATAACTAATACTAACCATCACCAACTGAGGGATGTTAGCAGAAAGTATAGCTTCTTGAAGTTGTTTCAATTTCTCAGATGGCTTAGCAGTCCCACCAAGATCAACAGTCTTAGCAACAGCCACTGGCGCTGGTGCCGCAGCGGGTGTCGCATTTGGAGCAACCGCCGGTTTTGCCTGCGGGACTATATTCGCTGGTTGTGCTTGAGGTTCTGCCACAATTACTCAATTAAATATTTTGGAAATAAGCATGTAGTTTCACAGAGAAACTAATGGTTTCTGTTTTCGCGCCTTCATCACTTTCGGCTTCGCTAAAATTCATTCTTATAGACTGAATATCCATCAAACGAATTTCATCAACCAAAGATCCAGAAGTCTCAATATAATGTAGGAACTCGGTAAAATTCTTTTCAGAACTTGTGATGGTCATCCGAAGCGGAAGATATTTGTAATTATTTTCTTCATTTAGTTGGATCTCCTGAAAGTCTATGTTTGAAATCACAAAAGGGTTGTTGCTTCGATGAGTGCTTTCCTCAAAAGAATCAAAAGCCCTAGTCAATTCAGTATAATTATCATCCATAGGGAAGACCTCTTTCAGAGTCTCTTCCATATTTTTTTGAAGCGCAGTAAAATCATTTTTATTTTCTAAATAAGTGGCTCTAACATCAGCAACATTCTCTTTCAAAATTTCTTCTGTACCTTCATTTATATCGATAGCTTTTTGGTACATTCGATAAGTGCCCCATTGCATATATGCATATCCAGCAATCAATAAAACAAAGATAGTACACATCGCAGCATACGCTTGGATGCTTCTTTTTTGTCTCTGTATAATCAATCGGTAATTCGATGCCATGTTTATTGTGTTACGGGAACTAGTTCCTCGGGCGGCTCAAGGAAGTTAGGGAAATTTTCGATATCAACTTCATCGTCTCCACCGTGCAAAGCCGCTTTTTGAAGTTCCAAATTCAACCTCAAAGTTGCAGTATATCCATCTTCTACAGACCCACTCTTAGTGAAAGATCTCATCTCAACATTTTTGAAATAAGGACTCTCATTGAGCTGGTCAATAAGATTAGAAATCATAGTGAAGTTATTTGTATCAAATCTTTTGGTCGCACCTGTGATAACCACTTTGTTGGTAGAAGTATCAAAGTCATAACTTGTATATTGGATACCTCCCAATTCATCGTAGAAATCCTTGCTGAAGTATTTATCAACATAAGTAGTTTCAAGCTCAATACGATGCATAATATCTGACCAATTTATTCGGTCATCCTTAATTCTTTGAATAGAACTCAATTCGTCAACAACAGTGTCATTGACTTGTACGATCAATTTTGCCAATCCCAAGTCATCCAAACTGTCTATATCTGCTCCCCTAAACAACTCAAACAAACTTACATTTCCAATCAGACGTTGTGTCCTTTTGTACAATTTGTATTCAAGTTTATCATCCTCACTAGTGCTAGCTGATATTTCTTCAGCCAATCCATTTAATTTTTTATTTAACAATGCGACAAACAATTCACGGAATCGAAACGTATCATCGTACTCGCTGCCAATCAACGAAACCTCCAAGTCATCCAAAAACAAATCCCTAGCCGCAGTGAAAGATTTCCCCAACGACTCTTTTAGATTTTGCATACTTTCATAAGATTCATCTCTCAACTTCTCATTCATCGATTTATTCGAATAAATGTAATAATTTCTGATGTATTCATCACCTTCATAACTAAACTGATCCAAATAAAACTTCCCCTGAAGGAAACGATAGGTGTTGTATTCAGTTTGAAGGCCTTTGATATTTTCATTAGATTCATCCAAGTCACTAATAAGACTCGGAATCTCCACCAAAGGTATAAAATCAAGACGATAGGTGAGCTGGCTTGTGAAAAACCCAACAACACCAAGTCCAATTATAATAAAAACAGACAAAGCCCCTTTCAATACATACAGAAGAATAAGCTTTGGTGGCTCAACAGTTTCCAAAAGAGATTGATCCAATTCAGGAGGTGTCTCCAATATAGCCTCAGGTTTCCCTGCGTCCTGTGTATTTATAGCACTCTCAATAACAGGTACGGTGTTCGGTTTGGGTCTTCCGCCTCCGACAACATCCTTTGCTTTGTCTTCAGCTTTCTTTGCCGGATCCTCGTTTTTCCCACCAATCGAGAAAGGAAGTTTTTCTTTTATTTTCTCTAACAAATTCATTCGGTATAATTTAGTATTTTTGTTTCTAAACTAATCATATTATTATACCAAAAAAGAACAGGTTTGTGAAGGGTAAAGAACAAAGTCACACCTAGAATGGAAGATTTACTCTACTAAGAAAAAGACCCCACCTAATGTATCAGAACGCTTAGCCGAATCAACACCAACCTCAATACAGACGTCTTCAGGAGGGATATCTTCAGCTAAATAGGCTTTTAAGTGATGAAAATAGTCACGTATCTCCATCTTAATTCTATAGAGGTTCTCTTCTATTTTTGAAATCATTTCAAAATGTTCAGTAATCATCATCGCCCACAAATTCCCAGAGTAACGTAATCTCTTTAAAATCGCTTCCATTCTGTCCTCCATCTCCTCAATGAGGCCCCTAGCAGGCGCTGCTGTTACATCAGGCATTTTCAGATTAATTCTCGAAACTTTTAAGAAGTCCTCTATTAAAAGGATCCTTGACTCAAAAGTATCACCAGGTCTACCAATAACACCAACACCATCAAGCTTAAATCCTAGCCATTCAAGTAATGTTAAAGCGTCGTATTCATTGCCCAATTTCCCAACAATACTGTTGTAAATTTCAGTAAGATCCAAGAACTCTTCTGCATGATATTGCCTATTAAATTTAACCATCATCGCAGCAAGGTCCATAGAACCTTTGATCCCGAACTCTTCGGCTAAGTCATCAACAAATGTATTTGTATGTAAAACTTCACACATAGTAATATTTTTTTCAAAATCAACTAAAAAGGCCAGCATACTACTATGCCGGCCTTCAAATTTCAACCCTATGCTCGTATCAAGATCCGCACTTGACATATTTCACCTTTTAGTTTATTATTACAAGCGTAATATACCTTTGAGATTGGCAAGCCTCAGAAAAACTTCCAACTTAGTACAGAAACATTCAAGGTCCTTCGGCAATACATAGTTCTGCCAGGAGACCTGGACAATGTTGCAAAGCATATCTATTTATTAACCCAATAAATCATGAATGCAAAAAATGTATCAGTGGGAGTGCCAGCGGAAGGTGACGGAGCAAGCATACCTAAAGTAACAGAGGTTATCACTAGCCCTCCTGAGGAATACCCAGAAGTGCCAGGCCTAACTGAATCGGTGGGAAGTGAGCTCTCTGAAGTTACCGCAAATACAGATGACGAGCCCAAAGAACTAGCTTTTAGACGATACTTTGACGAGAATAAGAAACCAGTACAGTCTGACAAAAGTGACAGATATAATGTGGGAAGTCTAAAAGAAGGGGAAGCTATTTTAGAAGGATATCGTGGGGGGGGGCGGGAAAAGTCTTTTTTAGAGATAGCGGACAGCTCTACTCAGTATTTTTTGACAGCAGCGAAGGGCTTGAACCACTTGTTGAAAAGGTCATGGGATATAAATGTATAACAGGTGTCGAGAAAATGAGACTATTGATCGCACGTTAGAAAAAGGCCGGCAGAATCAACTGCCGACCTTCAAATTTCAACTAATTCGCGAACTATTTCAACTCAACAGCTGCACCAGCTTCTTCAAGTTTCTTCTTTAGTTCCTCAGCCTCAGCAGGTTCTAGACCTTCTTTAACTGCTTTTGGAGCTGCATCAACGATGTCTTTTGCCTCTTTTAGACCAAGACCAGTAGCTTCTTTCACTACTTTGATAACAGCGATTTTGTTACCTCCTGCACCAGCGAGGATAACGTCTTTTGCACCATTGTCGTCGTCACCAGCGTCTCCGCCAGCAGCGCCTCCAGCAGCACCTGCCATCATCATTGGAGCGGCAGCAGATACACCGAATTTTTCTTCAAGTGCTTTTACAAGATTTGCAAGCTCGAGAACTGGTAGTTTTTCAACCAAGTCAACGATCTTTTGAGCATCTTTAGATAGCTCAACTGCGGTGCTAGCCTCGCTAGCACTCTCCTTTGCAGGAGCCTCTTCAGCAGGAGCTTCAGCGGGAGTTTCTTCCTTTACCTCCTCCGCAGGAGCTTCAGCTTTTGGATCTTTAGCTTCATCAGCCATAATACTTAGGGTTAGATTTTATATAAAAGTTAAATTAGCCTTTCTTTGCGATTGCATCAAGAGCTCGAACAAATCCTCCAAGAGTGTTGTTAAGCACACCATGGAATCCAGAAATTGGTGATTTGAGAATGTAAACCAATTTCGCCATAAGTTCCTCTTTTGATGGGATAGTTGCCAATGTCGTTGCTTCCTCATTTGTCATAACTTTGCCATCCATCAGCCCTCCGAGAAGTGCCAATGCATCGTGTTCTTTCGCGTAGTCATAGATAGTTTTTGCACCTGCCACGATGTCGTCATAACTGAATACCGCACCAGCAGCTCCAGTCATAGACCCTTCAGGAATAGCTTCGTATCCAGCTTCCTTTGCAGCGATCTTAAAAAGTGTCTTTTTCGCGATTTTCATTTCCGCGTTTTTCTCTCTCAAATTGCCTCTAAGTTCTTGGATTTCAGCCACAGACAAACCTTTGTTTTCCGCGAAAACTACAGATTTAGCTTCTTTGAACTTTGTAACGAGTTCAGCTAGAATTTCTTCTTTTTTTTGTCTTGTTATTGCCATTTTTTAATTGAGTTAGAGGTCATAAAAAAAATCTCACATGCCGCAGCCAGGTGAGATAACAGGTTCGAACCGATCCCAAGGGGATCAAAAAGCGAATTGTTTAGTCTCGGTTGGTCTTAAATTGCCAACTGTCTGCGACGAGGGGAATATACAGATTGTCATTACAAACGTCAAGCAAATTTTCCGCATTTATGTTCGTGCTCCGCCAACCCTATACCTCTGCACCAACCCATCCACAAAACTCATCTCCGCCTTTTTTCGAATAACCCAGTTGCGTAAATCAACCAGTCCTGCATGAACCATTTGCTCATGCCCCCGACACAACGGCAAAATATTGTCAGGCCGATGCACCAGCTCCGCAGGATTGTGTTTCACAAGCGCAAATTCATCAATGTGATGATAGATCTCAGCAGGTTTGTTACAGGTCGAACAAGCGCATTTGTCTTGATATATTTCGTCCACTACACTCTTCAGAGCCACAGAAATATGCCGAGTAGCTGGTTTTTGGGCCTCAGTTTTTTTCGCCACACCCGCTTTTGCTGTCTTGTTATTGCTTTCACCCTCTGTTTTCGCCACCCAAATTTTAAAGAATTGATTGAAAGTAAGAGGTTCTCCCTTCTCTTTTTCAAACTTTTGTTTGAGCTTTCGAAGTTGAAACTCTGTAGACGAGTCGAGTTTGAGAGTAATTGTCTTTGTGTTTTTTTCTTCTGTTAATTCGTTCCCGGGAACGGTTTTACAGGTTTGGTTTTGTCCCAAAAGCCCAATTTTCAGGAAATCATTGTCACCTTCTCCAGTTTTCGCCACCTGTTCCTTATAATCCCTCACATAAGTTTCCAAAGCACTTTTCGAAAGCAAATCCACTTTTTCTGCCCACATCTTTTCAGTTTCAGGAGTGGAAATGGTTGCGACCGTTCTAACTTTTGTCCACCCTTGTTCCTCAGCTTTCTTTTTGAGCAAAGGTTTGTCTTCGAGATTCCGATAAGTTCTTAAAATTTGATTAACAGTCTCATGCCCGATCCCAGCCAATTTGGCTGCGAACTCATGAACAGAGTGAAAACCGCGTTTTTTATACAAACGCCGAGCCTCGATCTCTGGCAAAAGAGCTTCGAATCGGCGTCTCCAATAGAGAGAGTTTCCGCCGTATTTTTTACATAGTTGGTAAAGTTGTTTGTCGGATAGGGTCGACAAACTATGCTGTGAACTAGCCATAGTGTTGATGTTAAGAATTTGATATTAAAAAGGGACTGTGTGGGAGTGGCTAAGAGGAGAAAAAGTCTTAATTAGTTACCACTCAAAATACGTCTCAAATATAGCAAATCTTACCAAAACAATCGACCCCGAATCACAAGAATAACAGAAGAAAAGCTTCAGAATTCCAAAGATTATGGTATAGTCAGTAAGCTAGGATTTAACATCCTTAAAACATACCGAAAATGAAGAAAAATCCATCCAAAAATCCTCTTCAAGAACAACTTAAGAAGTTCTTAAAAACAACCAAAACACCACTCATAGTGCTGCTAGGCCCAACCGCCAGTGGCAAAACTTCGCTTTCGCTTAAAATTGCAAAAGAAATAAACGGAGAGATAATCTCCACAGACTCTCGCCAAATATACAAAGGTCTCGAAATTGGCTCAGACATCCTCGCCCCAGAGGACCAAGAGGGGATTCCACACCACATGATGGCAATCTCGACTCCAGACAAAGAAATTTCCCTAGCCGAATACAAAGACCTAGCAATCGCCCAAATCGAAGAAATCTACAAACGCAAACACGTCCCAATGTTAGTCGGAGGAACAGGTCTTTATATCTCTTCAATCATAGAAGGCTACGACGTACCAAAAGTCCCAGCAGACAAAGCCTTCCGCGCGAAGATTCAAGAAGAAGCAGACGAACAAGGCACACTCTATATTCACAAACGCCTAGCCAAAATAGACCCAGAAGCCGCAAAAAAGATTCATCCCAATAACCTCAGATACGTCATACGAGCTCTCGAAATCAACCTGAAAACCGGCAAAAACAAAGCCGACCAAAAATCATCCACTGCGACCACACCCCCATTCGACACCTTCATGATCGGCATCGACTGGCCACGTGAAGAACTCTACGACCGTGTCGATCAACGCGTAGAAATCCAACTCAAAAGAGGCCTTGTAGAGGAAGCCAAAAAACTTCTCGAGCAAAACTACGACGAAGAACTCCCCGCAATGTCATCGCTAGGCGCGAAAGAATTCTTCCCATTTCTCAGCGGCGAAGCAACCCTTGAAGAATGCGTAGCCCAACTCAAACAAAACACCCGCAATTACGCAAAACGCCAAATGACTTGGTTTAGAAAATACAAGGACGTCCACTGGCTAAACCCCTAATACAACTCCTCCATATAGCACTTCTCGCAATAAACCTTCTCAGGACGATCAGGCGAATATGTCGTAGAAATCGCACATCCACAGCCGTCACGACCGCACTTACGTTCCCAAAACTTACGAGGATTACGTCGAGCAAATCTATCAAAATGCCTCTGCTCCCAGCTTTTTCTCGGTAAAGGCACCCCAACACGACGATAAAACGCCAATTCCTTCGGTGTCACACGAAACAATCTTCCAGTCGCCTCACACTGGATAGCCGAATCCAAAATATCATCACCAACATCCGCAATATTGTCCGGCAAATCTCCAGCCTCCAAAACCTTTGAAACCTTTGGGGGCGGAACTTCATAATCATCCCAACGGAATCCTTGCGCCAAAGCCTCCTCTTTCGTCAAAGGATAATAAAGCTGAGCAGTCGTCTTGTTGTATCCATGAGGGGCCGTCTCCGAAGGAAAAAATTCTCCCCACTCACCAGTCTTCTTCATGTGCTCGATTATCCGTGGCACCAATTTGTCATATTCCTCCCGAGTATATTGCTTATTCAAAACGCAGTAAGAGTGATGCATCATTCCCGAACACCCAAAACAATTCTTTGATCCTTCCATGTACAAAGAATAATAAACGTCAGACGAGTCCATCATCGTATTGTCGCAAAACAGCAAATGGTAGCTATTTTCTCCACAAGTCGAACATTCGTAAGATTGCTGCAAATTTGTTCCAAATTGATAAATATCCATACAATTTTTCGATCCCAAAACCAACTGATAACAGTATCGCCCCCACTCAACATCCTCACAATCAAAACAACGATGCAAATCCTTGCAGTGGTTTAAATAATCCCCATAACAATTCTCCAAATTATTTCCGTGAAACTCTTTAAACGCATGCGGCTTCTCCAATTCCTTCAATTTCTCTCGCCATTTCAAATATTCTTTATAAGATCCAAGCCCACCCCTAGCCTCAACCTCAGCCATTTTCGTCTTATACTCCTCTTTTGACAATTTCTCATTCATAAAACAAAAGCTCTGATTCCGCAGCCCCACACAGCAAAAACAATCATGGCACCCAATACAATCTCTCAGAAAAGCACTCGAATTACAGGTCTGGCAATCCTGACATCCAATCAACCCATAACACTTGTGCACATCCACACAGTCGTAACAAAGCTCGCTATGTAAATTGTAAAATCCATCTACGCAAAACAAATTCTTCTTGAATCCATATCCGTAATAACAATCTTCACAAAAATCAGCATGCATAATCAAATAACAATTTTTAGACCAACCTGCGTAATGAATAAATTCAGAATTCTGATTATTGCCCTGGGTATTCAAAGCTAACGCTGGGGTTCGATCTCGAACCTCATTAAACTGCTCAAAAAACGGCCTCCCGAAATCAAAATCCTGCCCGTAATCACGCGCATCCCATTTGTCACCGTGCCAACACTCCCGACAATAAATCACTCGTCCTTCTCGGGGGTTGTACTCAGTAATCATCACCTTGTCGCACATCTCACACTTCCCCGGAAAAAAATGCCACTCATTCGAAATCGCCAGCCTTCGTCTCTGACGACAGTCTGGGCAGTGAGTTGGCGGAGGTATTTCAAACTTCTGTCCTCCAAAAACTGGAGCAACATCCGCAATAAACTGAAGATCCTCTTTGGTGATCTCAAATTCCGCCGAACATTTGACACATTCTTTATTCACAACAGGAGTGTACACGTAAGAAAAACTAGTGTAAAGTTCCACCATGCGCAAATTCAAAAAACTCACAAAACTAGCGAAACGTCTCAGAAGTCCAAATGGTTGTCCGTGGGATAGATCTCTCAAACTGGACGACATGCCAGAAAAACTTCGCGAAGAGATCGAAGAAGTGATAGAGGCGATCGACAAAAAAGACTACGAAAATCTTCAGGAAGAAATCGGCGACGTATTGTTTGTCCTGATACTAACTGCTAGAATCGCAGAAGAGGAAGGAAAACTAAAAATGAAAGACGTACTCAGGGGAATAGAGCAAAAGATAATCTCACGACACACATGGGTTTTCGGAAAAGATAAAGCGAACACACCAGAAGAAGCATTAGCAAAATGGAAGGAGAACAAGTCCAAGGAAGCGAAGCGAGGCACCCTCAAATAAAAAGCGGTCCTAGGACCCAAAAAGCCAAAAAATAAATTCACATACAAATGTCAGTTCTGGGGAAAAAGTGGACGATGAAGTCCACATCATGTGCTAAACCAATTTTAGAAATTCTGCTCGAAAACAGGGGGCTTTTGAGTAATGAAGAGAAAGAAGCTTTCTTGAATTCAGAGCGCGCTTTTCACGATCCATATCTGATGAAAGATATGGCGAAATCCGTTGAAAAAATAAAACAAGCAATAGCCAACGAAGAAAGAATCATAATCTTTGGGGACTATGACGTTGATGGTCTAACATCTGCAGCCATTCTTTACCACACACTGAAGGATCTCGACGCAAAATCTTCAGTAAGACTTCCTAATCGAGAAAAAGACGGTTACGGCTTGAGCAAAAAATTCATCGACGAGTTCGAAGAATTAGGCGTAAAACTCGTTATCACAGTCGACTGCGGCATCTCGTGCGCGGATGAAATAACATACGCAAAAGAAAAAGGAATAGAAACAATAATCACAGACCACCACCAAATTCCAGAGAAATTTCCGAAAGATGCATATTCGATCAACCACCCAAAACAAGAAGATTGCAGCTATCCATTTGATGATCTCACAGGAGCAGGAGTGGCACTAAAACTTGCACAAGCTCTTCTAACAGACCACCCAGAATTAGTCCAAAAAACAGAAGCACTAACAGAACTTGCAGCTCTGGGAACAATTGCCGATCTAGGCCGAGTCAAAGATGAAAATCGCCTCATAATCAAAAAAGGTCTCTCAAACCTCACAAAAACACAATGGCCAGGACTTCGCATACTAAAAGAGCTCGTAAACAGCGGGAAAAAAGAAGTGAACACCGAAACAGTAGGTTACCAACTTGCCCCAAGGCTAAATGCTGCAGGCAGAATAGGCGATCCCTATAACGCCCTCAAACTCCTTATCGGCACAGACGAACAAGCTCTTTATCAATACGGAAAAGATTTAGAAGCCCTAAACCAAGAACGCAGAAAAATGACAGTCGAAGCCTACGCACAAGCATACGACAACTTCAAATTCAAAAAACCGGAAGACATCCCTTACATACTTATTGCCCATCACAAAGACTGGCACGTCGGTATTCTCGGACTATCCGCTTCAAGACTTGCGGAAAAATTTGGCAAGCCAGCGATCGTAATGCAGGAGTTGGGAGACACTCTAGTTGGATCTGCCAGGAGTATCCAAGCTTTCAATATAGTTGAGGCACTCGCCGAAGCAAAAGAACATTTAATAAATTTCGGAGGGCATAAAGAAGCTGCTGGATTTACTATAGAAAAAGCCAATCTATCAAAATTCAAAGAAGTTATAGAGAAATTTGCAGAAAAAAAACTCAAGAATCAGGACCTTCGGCCAAACATTGATATCGATTGTGAATTGCAAGGAAGCATGGTTAAAGACTCTTTGATAGAAGATATATACAAACTCAAACCATTCGGCATCCGCAACCACAGACCAATTTTTAAAATCAGAAACGTAGAACCAACCCTGGCAAAAACAGTAGGTCGCACCAATGACCACATCAAATTCGACGCAATCATAAACGAAAAACAGATCCCAGCTATAGGTTTCCGACTGGGAAGCCATATCGATGACATGCGCCGCGCAAAATCTATAGACATCATATGTTATATAGATTTCAACGAATGGAACGGCAACAAAAAACTCCAACTCGAGATTGTCGACTTCAAATGTTGACCCAGGGCTCACTTCCCTGATACAATTACTTCCTTTTCTGTACGTCCCGACCCCCACCCAGGGGCTTGACTGCAAAGGAGAAATATTGTATAATTTACAGATAGCACGAATAGCACAAATCAGAATTTTATGAAATTTTCAGAAGTACAAAGCCAGATTATAGACCTGATTAAAAGGAGTGAAAAAATCCTTGTTTTGCCATCGACTCCTGTGGACGGCGACGCTATTGGTAGTGCGGTCAGTATGTATCTTGCACTGACGAAATTGGGTAAAAACGTCACAGTCGTTTGCAACGAGGTCGTGCCAGATGTTCTCAAATTCCTGCCTAATAGCGAAATTCTTGAGGACAAGCTTCTGACATCAAAGGACCTGATAATCACTTTGGACACAAGAAAAGTGAAAGTTGAACAGATAAAAAGCAATATCAAAGAAAACAAAGTTAACATCATCGTAACTCCAAAAGAAGGCCGATTTACAGAAGATCATGTCGGATTCGAGGAGGGGAAGGAAGAGTATGACTTGATAATTACGGTTGATACGGCGGATCTCAAACAGCTCCGAGGAGTATACGAGGAAAATATGGACATGTTCCACGAGGTGCCGGTTATAAACATAGATCATCACATTTCGAACGAATATTTTGGGAAGGTGAATTACGTAGACATCATGTCTGCCTCAGCAACAGAGTTGCTTGTACCACTTTTAGAAAAAATGGAAGAAGAATTCGAAATAGACCTGATCGATGAAGATATCGCAACACTTCTTCTAACAGGAATCATCACAGACACAGGCTCATTCCAAAACGCGAACACCACACCAAAAGCATTTGCACACGCAGCTCAATTAATCGCATACGGAGCCAGACAGCAAGAGATTATTCAGCACATCTACAAAACAAAACAACTCTCACAATTAAAACTTTGGGGCCGACTACTTTCAAAAATCCAAACCGACGACAAATACAAAATCGTCTGGTCAACAGTCACACGACAAGACTTCAAAGAAACCCAAAGTAAAGAAGAGGAAACAGGGGACATCATCGACGAATTGATGACAAATGCTCCCGGTGCAGAAATAGTGGTGTTATTGAAAGAAAAAGCAGAAGGCACAATCTCAGGATCAATCAGGACAACAAGCCCTACAGTTGATGCATCTGCCATTGCAGAAATGTTCGGAGGTGGGGGCCACAACCAAGCAGCTGGATTCCGAATCCCCGACGGTGATTTCACAAAACACGAAGTAGAAATAATCGAACGTATCCGTGACTTCCAAAAAGAACGCCTAGGCGTAGAGGAAGAGGATGTCGACGAAAAAGAAGATACAACTCCAATCATCGACGTAGAGAAATTGATAAGTAGAGTAAAAGAAGCTGAAAAAGCACAAGAAGCCATGAGCAAAGTCTCACAAGAATCTTCAGTCGAGCCCGAAAAAGAAGAAGATTCAAACCTAAACCTTCGCGAACCAAAACACCAGTCACAGGAAGCCGAAGGCGATCATGTGACCATCCCAGACGTTATTTACAAATTCGAGGACTAGTCGCGAGCGTAAGCGAGTGACTCTGCAGCCTTATCCTATTTTCTCCAACAACTCCTCGCTCATATCAAAATTACAATAAACATCCGCGACATCTTCGTTTTCTTCTAGCATATCGATCAGCCCAAGGACTTTTTTTGCATCTTCTTTAGTCTCGATCTTTACAGTCTGAGTTGGCAAATAAGTGATTTCAGCAGTCGAAAATTCGACGCCAGTTTCTTTCAAAGCATCTCGAACACGGGCAAGAGCAGTCGCATCAGTGAAGACCTCCAAAACATCCCCCTCATGTTTCATGTCCTCAGCTCCAGCATCAATAACAGCAAGCTCAATCTCATCCATATCCTTCCCCCCAACAGGGATTTCGATCACACCCTTTCTCTCAAACATCCAGCCAACACTCCCAGCTGCTCCCATATTCCCACCCTTTTTGGTAAGGATAGCTTTTACATCCGAAACAGCACGATTTTTGTTGTCGGTAATTACATGAATATAAAGCGCAGTTCCTGCCGCCCCAAACCCCTCATAATAAATCTCTTCATAACTGGCCGCATTTTTATCAAGCCCAGCCCCTTTTTTGACCGCCTTCTCAATGTTCGCTGCCGGCACATTATCCGCTTTCGCATTATCAATCGCAGCCCGTAGACTCGGATTCATTTCCGGATCTCCGCCATTTTTCGCAACTATCGCTATCAGTTTCGCATGTTTCGTAAAAATTTTACCCCTCTTCGCATCAGCCGCTCCTTTTTTGTGTTTAATCGAATGCCATTTAGAGTGTCCAGACATAATTAATGAAGTTAGATTCTTTTAAAAAGCATGAGAAGTATAAAACGAAAAGGAAGTTTTCTCAAGAGTAGTGGCTTACCCCTTCACCGCCTTTGCAATCGCTTCGCAAACTCCTTTATCAAAAACTCCAGGAATGACACGATCAGCAGTAGGTTCACCAACCAAAGCAGCCAAAGCCTCAGCCGCCGCCAATTTCATATCATCAGTAATATCTCGCACACGCGCATCCAACGCTCCTCGGAAAATTCCAGGGAAGACAAGGACATTGTTGATTTGATTCGGAAAATCCGACCGACCAGTTGCAACAACAGCCGCCCCGCCAGCCTTAGCTTCATTAGGCATGATCTCAGGATCTGGATTGGACATCGCAAACACGATAGATCCTTCAGCCATCTCGCGAATCATCGAAGCGTCAGCAATCCCAGGCTTCGAAACTCCAATGAAAATATCCGCACCTTTCAAAGCGACATCAAGTCCGCCTTCCAATTTCTCTAAATTTGTAACTTCAGCAATCTCAACCTTATGCTCATTCAAACCATCACGCCCAGCCCAAATCAATCCTTTGCTATCCAACAAAGAAACATTCGCAAATCCATATTTCAAAAGCAATTTTGTAATAGCAATTCCCGCCGCACCAGCACCACTAATCACGACACGCACATCGGAAGCCTTTTTTTCAACCACTTTCAAACTATTTATTAAACCTGCCAAACAAACAACAGCAGTCCCATGCTGATCATCATGAAAAACCGGAATAGGTAATTCTTCAATCAAACGCTTCTCAATCTCAAAACATCTAGGCGCAGAAATATCCTCAAGATTTATTCCTCCAAACGTAGGCGCAATAGCTTTAACGGCCGCAACAATCTCATCAACAGATTCAACATCCAAACAAATCGGAACCGCATCAACATTTCCAAACTTCTTGAACAAAGCGGCCTTCCCCTCCATCACAGGCAATCCAGCCAAACTTCCAATATTGCCCAAACCAAGCACAGCACTTCCATCAGTCACAACTGCAATGGTGTTCCACTTCGAAGTTGTCTCGTAAGCTGCCATTGCCCCCAAACTAGCGATCTCTCTGCAAGGCTCAGCAACTCCAGGAGTATAATAAAGATTCATATCCTCCGCAGTATCCAAAGGCACTTTCAATCCAGTCTCCAATTTCCCACGATTTTTTTTGTGGGCCTCCAAAGAAGCCTTTGCTAATTCATCCATAAATAAGTTTTAATTAGAAGGTGGCGGAAAAGTAGGGGCTCCAACACTCGGCGGCCCAGAGGGACCAACTCCAACACTTGGAGCACCATAACTCACAGATTCAAGGTCAGGTTCATCGTGGCTGATAAGAAGCTGTGAAGCTCCAAAAATCAAAGCAGCGATAGACACCAAAACCCCTAGCACCCAAGCAATATATTTTTTAGAGTAAACTGCCATAATTCTTTTATTTAGAACGCAGTGGTCAAACCATCTCGTGTGTCCAGGAGGACATCTCCTTCGCGTTCGTATTTTAGCGTAATATCGAATTCTGCACTATAGTAATAATCAATAGGTCCAGTTCCAACTCCGATAGTGTCAGTTTCAATGATCACCCCATCAGGAAGCAATTCCAACATTTTTGCTCCTTTTCTTTCAACCAAAACATTTTCCAAAATCTCACTCCTCACACTTGCATAATTATCATCATCACTTAATTTCAAATCATTAAATTCAAAACTCTCAAGCATTGTATTCAAAAATTTCCGTAACTGTTCAGAAATAGGTCCATTGCCATTGTAGGTGTAAACAACCAAAACTTTCCCAGCAAAATCGCCTTTATCGAGATAAATATACCAGTCTACTACAGCAGGAGACGCAATCCTCAAAGCATCGAAACCTCCCAAATCAAATTCAGACATTCCCCACCCACCAAAAGCATTCTTGATATTGTCAAAATATCCAGCCTTCCCAACACCATCTACATTATGATCCAAAGTAACCACAAACTTGGCTGTGTTTGGATGAGTTCTCTCAGGAGAAAATTGATTGAATCTTCGGTCAGGTCTCCAAAAAGTAACTTCACTCAGTTTTTTATTATCATATCGCAAAATTTCATAGTCCAACGGATACTTCATTTTGAACGGAAGCACATCAGAAACATAAGTTGGCCAATCAAAATCCAAAGGATAAGCCTCATTGCTGTGATCACGCACGTAAACAAATCTATACATGATTTCCGCAAATCCAGCTCGGGTCAAAGAGGTGTCAGGATGAACTTTCCCATTATCATCCATTAACAAAATGTTTTTGTCCT
This sequence comes from Candidatus Peregrinibacteria bacterium, assembly GCA_018655275.1. Lineage (GTDB taxonomy): Bacteria > Patescibacteriota > Gracilibacteria > UBA1369 > LOWO2-01-FULL-3 > JABIJZ01. Next base: position 73,820 of record JABIJZ010000009.1, read on the forward strand.
TCGCATAAGCTGCATATTTCGAATACCACTGATCACCAGGGACGTCCTTGAAAACATTTGAATTAGCCGCAACAGCAGGCAACTCAACATTCAGCGCCTCACCAATCATTCTCAACGCCTCAGCCAAAGTAATAGTGTCACTAGGCCGAAATCTCCCGTCTTTGTCTCCAGACACAATGCCATTGTCATGAGCAGTCATCACATAAGGAAAAAACCATTGTTCACTCGGAACATCACCAAAAAGAACAATCTCAGTAGTACTCAGATCCAAATCAGCAGCGGAAACCAAAATAGTAACAGCTTCAGCACGATTGATAGCACTATCAGGCTTGAAAGTGTTGTCAGGATAGCCATTTATATACCCATTATTTTTCAAAAACTCGATGGCTTGGTAGTTCCCATGATCCTCTGGAACATCAGAAAAAACACCAGCAAAAACGCTCTGTGTGGACAAGCTAAAGAGCAAAACAAGACTTACAACAATCCCAAATATTTTTTTCATAGAATTTTTCATACGTTGATTATACAAAAAACAACCTGTTACGTGTCAGTAAAACATTTGACAAAACCACAGAAAGTAACGAGAATCCATACCCATGATTAAAAAATTAGCCACAATTCAAGAGCCAGACTACCACCCCCTGCCAGCTGAGCCCGCTCTACCAGGACTATATAGTCAAATTGACGAAATGGATGGGCCAGAATTCATACCATATGTTGGGATATTGGACATAAGAATTCCTGAGCACACAATAGCCGTTTATTTAAGAGATACTCAGCATAGGATAATGGATGGTTTTATAGGAACGCTGGAACCTGTCTCTCCAGAAGAAATTATATTTAAAGCTTCTACAGGTGTAAAAATCCCAATCAGGGATGGCGACTCAGGCTTTTGTATCGGGCAGGCCACTAAAGCTCAAGGAAATGTTGATTTCGAAGATAAAGAAACACCCCCACGCAATTACGGCGCAAACCAACTCTTCAACCTTTTAGCGAGAGCAGGAATGATGGACTGTCTCGCAGAACTACATTTAAAAATACTGGTAACTAGAGGGAAAATCAGAATTGTAGACATCCCAAGAGCAGGAGACTTAGAAAGATTCTGCCTAGTCCTAAAAAAACAACGCTAGGAATAAAGTAGCTCTCCAGGCGAATATTTATCTAGATTCTTTTCACCAATTTTCTTTCTCAATGTAGCAGTGACTTTGGTCATAGGTACTGTTTCCTGAGAGCCTTTCTGCATATTCCTGATAATGGCATTGCCTTCACGAACCTCAGTGATACCGATCAAAACAGTCCATCCAACTCCAAATTTGTCGGCCAAACCAAGCTGATCACGAATAGCACCTTTTCCCATTGCTCCCATTGTCTTGATTCCAGCTGCACGTAATTCCTGAATCAACGGCAAACATTTTGCTTTTGCTTCTTTGCCCAATTGAGCAACAAAAACATGGAGATCATCTTTGTTAGGAACTTTAATTTTCTCAATTTTCATATTTGCAATAACTCTTTCAAGTCCAAAAGAAAGCCCAACACCAGGAGTAGAGGGGCCACCCAAAAGTTCAACTAATCCGTCGTATCTACCTCCTCCTCCAATAGCATTCTGAGAACCTTCGTTTTTATCCCAGAATTCAAAAACAGTCTTTGAATAATAATCTAAACCACGAACTAATTTATGATTTTCATTGTATTCGATACCCAATTCGTCCAAATAACCTTTCAATTCTTCATGAAACTCGAGAGATTCTTTGTCCAAATACTCACGCAACTTTGGCGCAAGGTCTGCCAAAATTTGGCAATCCTCTTCTTTACAATCCAAAAGTCTCAAAGGATTTGTACCCAAACGACTTTTACAATCCTCACAAAGTGAACGCTCTTTTCCAACATAATAATCCTGCAAAACTTGTCGATATTCAGCACGAGCTTCCGGTGTACCGATAGTGTTTAACTGCAAAGCAACTCTATCCGCTATACCAAGATCTTTCAAAATAGTGAATCCAAGCTGAATACATTGTGCATCAAGCGCTGGGTCACTTTCACCAAGTATCTCCGCTCCAAAATGCCAAAACTGACGATACCGACCCTTCTGCGGACGGTCATATCGGAAATTCGGCTCGATATAATATAGTTCAACAGGCTGCGGCAAATCCCACATAGCATGTTGGATATAACTTCTCGCAACTCCGGCAGTTCCTTCAGGTTTCAAAGTCAAACTTCGGCCTTTTCTATCTTCGAATGTATACATCTCTTTTTTCACAATATCCGAATCGCCACCAACTGTTCTTTTGAAAACATCGGTAAACTCAAATATAGGAGTAGAAATACGTCTGTAACCAGCTTGTCTACATCTATGACGTGCTACTTTTTTGATATAAGTGTGGTATTCGTGATCCTCAGGAAGGATGTCGTGGACACCTTTTGGTGTTCTAAATCTGCTATCTTCGGGCATAAAATATTTTTTTTAGCTAAATACTGACGATACTGACGTCAAATGTACCATATTTCCTAGAAGTGGCAAAGGCTTTTACCCAAACAACTTGGGATACCTCTTTCGGAAAAATCCTTTTTGAAATTGATGTTTATTTAATACAATTGAGCTGAAAGAGTGTAATTCCGACCATGTTTTAAATAAACTTTACTTCCATTTGAATATCGATAACAATTGCTACCTCCATCCCATTCTGCAACATCACAGTCGGGGTCCTCTCCCTCTGAGAGATTGACGAGGTTTGCCACATCAGGCCCATGATTTTCAACTATCAGCGCATGAAAATCAGCACCACTAGCTTTAATTTCTCCTCCATCGCCTACAGTATAAACAGCCAGCCAATCAATTTTTTCTCCGTTCCCGTCGACAGCAGGCTCTTCGACAAATTCAGATTTATTAACTGATTCAGCCTCCAATGCTGCAAGCTCAGTATCTGCTTTAGCCTCAGCTGCAGCCTCTTCTTCAGCCTTAGCCTCAGCTGCAATTCTAGAAAACTTCGCAGCATCATATAGCTCCTTTTGTCGTTCTTTTGAAATATCAACTCCAACCTCATCAAAAGACAAAGAGTTAAATCGTCCCAAAGGGTTATCAGCACCAAGACCAGGTTTTTCAGGCCCACCTTTACGATAAATCAAACGTTGTTCTTTCTGCATATTGGTTTTTGTTATTACATACAAGGTAATTATACAACAAAAACGCTTCACGGTCAAACCCGTAGCAGCCTCAATTACCCAAACAACTTGGGATACCTCTTTCGGAAAAATCCTTTCCCAAACTTATCGATAAAATATCTTTTCAAAACTCCAACCCCGTTGCTCGAAAGATGAGTCAAACCTATAAATACATTCACAATATCCCTAATTCTCAGAATCAAAGCAAAAGCCAATCCACTTATAGGGATTCCCAAAATAGCGAAAATTGCCACATGAGCACTCTCCAAAGCGCCCAAAGCACCTGGTATAGGCAACAAAAGGGTGATGTTAGGCAAAGCCTTTATCAGGAACGTTTCTGCCAATGAGAAGTCGAATCCCATGAAATGTCCAATAATCCAGAACTCAATCATCTCGAAACACTCAGACAACATCGAAAGCACAACTAACATAACAAATCTTCTCCAATGATCCGTATGAAAACTCCTGATCGCATCTTCAACAATCAAGATCTTATTATACTTTTTCTTAAATCTTTTCAGTTTATGAAGTCTAAACAATCTCAAGATAGACGAGAAAAACCCGAGCTCAGGATGGATAGACGCGTAATAAAACCAAAAAAGAAACACCCCAAAGAACCCAATAGAAACAAACAAGGCCCAAAAAATATCTCCACTAACCAAGTGTCGCGAAAGTAAAAACAAAAACCCAACCAACCCAAAGAGCACAAGCCCAGTCAGCTGGATAGCTTTATCAACAACAACAGAAAACACAGCATCTCTTTTACGTACACCTTCCTGACCAAGAAGCATCACGCGGATAGGTTCTCCACCAACTTGAGCAGAAGGAGTGATCAAACTCACAGCCCATCCAGAAAAACGATGAAGAATCAGCCTCCAAAAAGGGACTTTCTTCCCATGAAAATGTTTCAATATATATTCCCATCTCCAGGTCAAAAAAACGAAATTTGTAAAGTAAACCACCCAAAAAGCAATAAATCCAATAATAGAAAAAGACTTCAAAGTATCAAAGATATTCCCAAGACCAGTCTGGATGACCAAGTTCACCAACAGCCCAAGACCAACAAGTAACAAAAATAAATATACAAAAGCTTTCTGAGCAAATTTCATGGTAAGATTTTAAGCCAAACTTCAGCACAAGTCAAAACTTGTAGTTGGTGTGACATTTTGAGCCTTTTTGAAAGCCTTAGAGTCGGCTTGGTAAAGGTAATAACCTGCTCCAGCTATCATCGCCGCATTGTCAGTACAGTATGATAGGGAAGGGTATCGCAATCGCACGTCCTTAGTTTTGTCTCCAAGCGAATTCAATTTATGAGTAATGATTTCGCGAAGCCTTGAATTTGCCGAAACCCCACCAGCAAGATGCATCTCCTTTATCTTGAGGCTCAATTCTTTGTATGTCAGAAACGCCTGAATCATCTTTTCGCTCAAAACATCCACCACCGCCTCCTGGAAACTCGCTGCAATATCATTGCGGAGTTTCGCAGACATACGCGGATGCTTTTTCACTTCAGTCAATACCGCAGTTTTTAACCCAGAAAAACTAAAGTCCAAAGATTCCTTTTCCAAATAAGCCCGCGGAAAACTAAACGCTTCACGATCTCCTTTTTTCGCTGCTTCCGAAATAACTGGCCCACCAGGGTATCCAAGCCCAAGCATCCGAGCAACTTTGTCGAAAGCTTCACCAGCCGCATCATCACGAGTTTCCCCAAGAATAGTGAGATCTCCATGATCGCGCATAAGTACAAGTTCATTGTGCCCACCCGAAACTGTCAAAATAAGAGCCGGGAATTCGACTGGCTCGTCGCACGAGTCCTCCAGAAAATTCGCATAAATATGCCCAACGATATGATGGACAGGAATTATAGGTTTGTTTTTAAGGTAAGAAATCACAGACGCAGTCTCCGTCCCAATAATCAAAGAACTAATCAGTCCAGGACCTTTGGTCACAGCTATCGCATCGATGTCATCCCACAGGCAATCCGTTCCCGGGAACGGTTTTACAGGTTGGGGTTTACCCTTTTTCGTCATCATGTTCTCAGCCGCTTCAGCCAAAGCCTCCTCAAACACCGGAACAATTTTTAAAATATGTTCACGCGCAGCAACTTCCGGCACAACTCCTCCAGTTTTTGCATGAAGAGCCGCTTGCGAAGCAATCACATTCGACAACACTTCGCGCCCATCACGGACGACCGAAGCCGCAGTCTCATCACAAGATGTCTCGATCCCTAGGATTAACATGATGGGATGATACATTTTAATCAAAAAAATGCCAATATGCGCATTGACAGTGTGACAAATTTGATATAAGATTTATATAGGAATTTCTAAACAAATTTGCCATGATAAAAGATCAATGTATATCAGTAACAGATCTTAGGACGAAGACAAAACAGTGTATAGATGAATCGAAGAAAGAGCCAAAGTATATTTTTATAAATAATAAACCTGTTGCAGTCTTAATTAATATGACTGAATATGAAAATAATTTTATCAAACCTCGACTCATCGAGCTAAAAGAATACGAGGCAGACGAATCTCTCAAAAATGAAGCCAAAAATGCCAGAAAAACTAGAAAAAAAGACCTTATGGATATATAGTTAATCCATGGTCAAAATACAAAAAATATTAGAAAAAAAAGAAATAGTTATTGAACTAAAGAAGAGGGATTTGATCAAACAATACCGAAAAGCCAAACAGTATCTGCTTCAAGGAAACACACTTCAAACAAAATTCAAAGAAAGGCATCCAAAAGGCAGCGGGATATGGTATTTTAGGATTAATAAACAATACAGAGCGTTAGGTGTATTTAACGATGAAGGGGATTTAATAATATTTAAAATTGACAATCACCAATAACTTCCAATGAAACCCACCTCAATCCAAATCATTGAACAATTGAAGAAAGCTGGCCATGAAGCGTACTGGGCCGGGGGATGTGTTCGCGACATGCTGCTTGGGACTGAACCCAAGGATTTCGACATCGTTACCTCAGCAAAGCCGGACGAAATAGAAGATCTCTTGGAAAAAACAATCCCAATAGGAAAAGAATTCGGAGTCATTCTCGCAATCCAAAACGGCCACAATTTCGAAGTCGCAACATTCCGTTCAGACGCAGGCTACTCAGACGGTCGCAGACCAGATGCAGTCGAATTTACAAACGCAAAAGAAGACGCGCACAGAAGAGACTTCACAATCAACGCACTTTTCTATGATCCAACCACAGACGAAATCTTCGACTACACCGACGGCCAAAAAGATATGAAAGAAAAACTTGTACGATTCATAGGCGACCCGGAAGAACGCATCAAAGAAGATCACCTCAGACTACTCCGCGCAGTCAGATTCAAAAACAATTTTGATTTCCAATACCATCCAGACACATACCAAGCCGTCAAGAAACACGCCCACCTCATAACAAAAATCTCAAAAGAGCGAATCCGTGACGAACTCAGCAAAATGATAATGGGGGACAACGCCGACCAAGGATTCGAAGAACTCTTAGAAATTGGACTGCTCGACCACATCCTCCCCGAAGCCGTAAAAATGAAAGGCGTCGGTCAGCCATCAATCTATCACCATGAAGGTGATGTCTGGGACCACTCAAAACTCGCACTCAAAAACCTAACTCTAGAAGAAGCAGACCCAGACCCACTTCCAGTAGAAATCAGCCAGAATCTCCGATGGGCGACATTCTTCCATGACATCGGAAAACCCGAGACATTCACATACGACGAAGAAAGAATCCGATTCGACGGCCACGCAGAAAAAGGCGCAGAAATCGCTACCTCAATAATGAAACGCCTAAAATTCCCAAAGAAAGATATCAAAAGAGTTGCCTGGCTGATCGAACACCATATGATGGTTGTCCCATTAATGGAGATGTCAAAAAAACGACAACGAGCTTGGTTCCTCAAAGAAGGCTTTCCCGAACTCTTGGAGGTGTATCGCGCTGACGCTCTTGGCATCGACCCAATAGATCTGTCTGCGTACCACGAAATCAAACGTCTCTACAAACACGAAATCGCCGAACTCAAACTCATGCCAAAGCAACTCATAAGCGGTGACGAAATAATCAAAACCCTAAAGATCCCATCAGGCAAAAAAGTTGGGACAATCCTCGCCGACATAAAAGAAAAACAACTTGAAGGAAAATTAAAGACAAAAGAAGACGCCCTCAAATATCTTAGCTCTCTGTAGGAGCATTCTCAGCTTTGACTAAAGCGACCTGTTCCTCGATACCCTCATCATCTTCAACATATTCACCAGTCTTACCAACTTTCAAGGTAGGAAAGGCTAATTGGAAAACACTGATAGCCTCCTCCTCTGTTCCTTTGAAGGCCTCCTTGAATTTTATAAATAATTCTTCATGCTTCTTAGCAGCAAACAACTCGGCAACCGTCTCAAATCCAGCCAACATACCATCATCACCACCAATCGTTTCAACAACAGGTCGAACATTGTGCACCAAATTAAAATAATCTTTAGGCTTTCCATTGTCATACAACGAAGCTCCAAGCTCAGCCAATCCCTCATGATCCAAATCTTTCTCCATATGCATCACATATTCATGAAGCAGCGCACGTCGCGCCAAAGTCAGATCATCTTTTAGCAATAAAACCGGGTCCAAAGCAACGAATTGCTCATAAGCTTGTCCAAGCTGATTTCCTTCAAATTTCTTTAACAAAACTTTTTTCTTTAAGTCCTCATCCGTAACACCGGGAGATTTTGCAGCCAAAAATAAAAGCACCATTTGAATTTTGTGGAGCTTGGCTTGCGCATCAGGATTTGGGCCCAACTCAAGATTTTTCATATAATCCCCCAAACTCATCGTCGAATAATCTACTTTCTTCGCGTCTTCAATGCTCATCGCGTCGTTCAAGACTTCTTCCACAGCCTCCTCTGTAGAGTCAGCCGCGCCTTCAGGCGTCATCAATGCTTCAGGATCAACCAAAGGTTTCTCACCCTCAGGTCCTCCACTTCCATTATTGTTTTGCGATCCGTCAGTCATGTTTTTTGTTTATTCAGATAACTATTGAATAATTATACCATAAAAGTCCCGGATTTAGCTACCCAGTATCTCTCATTTCTCCATTACCAGACTTTTATCCCTTCTTCAATAAAAATCCCAAATCAGCTCGTTCAAAAACATCACCTGGATCAGACTTCGCAGGAGTATCACTTTCAACAAATCTATAATCCTGTTCATGATCAGGCGCTAATATTGTGGTATTTTCAGGGAATCTCTTGCGCAAGTTCTCAAGCACCCCCAAATTATGGGAAACCATCAAAATAGTTACTTTGACATCAGGTCTCTCCATTAATGATTTTATAAGATTATATTCAATAAGTGCCGCATCTTCAGGATTTGTGGCATCTTTCACTATCTCGTCCAACCCTATCAAAACTCTTGTAGGGTTTTCTGCAGTTCCTGAAACAGAATCCACTTGAGCTAAAAACTTTTTCAAGACATCAGCTCTAGCCTCCAAACCACTTTCTGAACCACCAGGAGTGGCCTGGCGAGTGGACATGTACAAAGAATGATCATACATACCCTCAGAACCAACTTCAACCTCACCACTACATGGAGATCCCGCTTGCGCTTGAGCAACCATTTCTATTACACCTCCAGTCATAAATGTTTTACCTGCTGCATTTTTTGCCGTAACAGCTATAACACTATCTTCTCCAGCTTTAAGCTCAATATCATTTCCAACAGGCTCACCACCCTGACCTTTTCCACGCATCACAGCAGGGACATTAGGATGATAAACACCTTTCAACTTAATAACATCAGACCCTTCAACAAATTCTGGTACAGAATAAGATTTCTCACCAAGATTACGACAATAACTCTTGTAGTTACGCAACCTTTTCTCCAAAGCAACTAACTGTCTACTCAAAATTTGCAAACGAGCATAAATGGTAAGCTTACCTTTTTTGACACACTTCGGAATCTTATCTCCGTCAAATTCAAATTCTTCATCAAGAAAAAAACCTTCAAAATTCTTCAAAACAACAGGGACTCTTCCTTCAAGTGATTGCCTATGATCACCGCGAAATTGCTCTTCATACAAACCATGCTGAGGCAATTTGTCAACATCTATCTCTAATTCTAAAATAACTGGGTCCAATCCCAAAGCTAAACAAGCATCAGCTCCTAATGTTTTAATAAATGAAACCCATTTTCCAGCAGGAATATTATAGGCATTAGTCTCAGTCTTTAAAAAGTCAAATATTTGAGGAAAAACCCTTAGTCTGGCTGCCAACCGAGCATTTTCCTTTGAACCTAACATGGGAAACAATTTTCTTAAATCACCTCCACACTCCTCTAATCCATATACTCTTCCTTCATTTGTATCATTCCCACGACGCAACACCGGGACATCCTCCAAATCAGGATGTGCACCCTCCTTAACCAAAGCTACATTTCTTTGAGGATCTAAATGATCAGCAACAACATTTACAGACCTGGACCTCAAAATTGCATCACTTTCAGGCCCGGCTAAATTTTCATCATCAACGGAAAACATACTATCCAAAGCAGTTTCAATTTCTTCCGCAACCATAGGATTCCTGTCCCCAAAACTAGCACCCAACTGCTCACTTAAAAAAACACTTTGTTCTCTCGAAAAAATACAACGCTCAGCCCCTTCCGCTATTTTACAAAGACTTTCATTGTCAATTTCAGCAGAACTAAAATCACAAGATCTTACATTTCCCAAAACAACATCATCCCGTTCACATCTTATTTTCGTCCCATGAAAGAAAGTCGATTCAAGCTTCAAACCATCATTAACAACAAGTTCCCCCTGCATAAAAGCACAATTTTCAAGACTAAAATCAGCACCAGCAACTACTATCGTGTCATCAAACAATGTCTCTGCAACTTTCCCTCTACATTTTACCAATCTAGCCCGCTCAATCACATCCTGATCCACATTCAAATAACAGTTATGAGCAAAAGAATTTAACCAATATGCCGCGCGCATATAAAAAATTTCAGGATTTCCTCCACGAGGAAAGTTTTGATGAATAGTCTCAAGAGTAAGCCCAATATATTGATGTTTAACATTTTTAAGACGTAAAGCCTCAGATTCATCTCGATTATCAAATCCACTCTCATCAGTCTCATGACTTACAGAAGGCTCCCCCTCATTAATAACAAGCTTATAATCAGGTCCATAAATAGTCTCTCTGAAAGTACGAGCCTCCGGAGTCAGAAACCTATCCCTTTTAACTCTACAAACACTTGCCAACTGAGTTTCCAAAACATCAGGAGATTCATAAGGGACAAACAAAGCTCTTGAAAAATCTCCACGCGTCATCCGTCTATAAAGCTCAAATCCCAATTTTTTATAATGTTCAGGAAGTCTTGAAGATAAAATTAATGAAAACTTTTCATAATCCAAATCATCAAATCTCAGGTATTGTCTGTCTTCCTTATCCACACCTATTAAATTCCCAAATTCCCAAGCAAAATAATCCATAGCAATCCCAAGAGCTCTTTTCGCTCTAGCATCAAGGTGAGGATCTGTAGAAAAAGGTTCTTCAATATCCCCAATCGGCTCCAGAGAATGTTCTCTATCATCGGCCTTTGCTGCATTAAGATAATGCGCTTCCCGAGCCGCATCTAATTTCTCTAACTTACCAAGAAGATAGTCGACTTCAGGTTCAATATGATCACAATATCCGTTCCTATCCCCAGCAAATTCACAAGGCTCTTGCAGAGGAAAATTATCAGGATTTTCAGCAGATGATTCAGGTGCCATAATGTGATTGTTACAAAGAGGAGTATTGTAGCAGAAAAACGCATATTGTCAAGCCCTTGGGGGTCTTTCTATAGAGCGTAGATATTACCAGTTTCTTCCGATTAGTCACGAACTTTGCTAAAATAAACCCAATCCCTCACCAAACACCTATGGGCCAAACAATCTATCTCGTGCTTTTGTTCCTTCTCTCAGTACTTCCGGCATTATTTCTCCTTTGGTTTTTCGAAAAACAAGACAAAGGCGAAAAAGAACCTCGCAAACTCAAAAACAAAGTTTTCTTCGCAGGCCTCCTAATGGTCATAATAGCAGGGGTAATAGAAAGTTTCGTAGACGGGTTCATAGGCGACTTGGGACTAAACTGGTACGCCTACATCTTCGTCCTAGCCTTCCTGATAACAGCGACAATTGAAGAGGGTCTCAAGCTGTACGTAGTCAAACGCATCGCATATAAACACAAGAAATTCAACGAAGTTATGGACGGAATCACGTACGTGATCATCGCCAGTCTAGGGTTTGCAGTCCTCGAAAATATTCTGTACGTGATGCAGGACGGATTCGGTACAGGGATAGCACGCGCACTTCTTGCTGTTCCGGCTCATGCCATGTTCTCCGGAATAATGGGTTACTACGTCGGAAAAGCGAAATTCTCAGACTCAAAAGCCCCATGGGATTCAAGAAAACTTCTCTGGACGGGATATTTCCTCGCGGTTTTGTACCACGGACTTTACAATTTCTTCCTCCTCTCAGGAACATATCTGATGTTTGCAGTAGTTCCTTTGTTAATTTTCATGGCAGCGCACCTCAAACATTTGATAAACAAAGCTAGATTCGAAGACAAATCTCAAAAAAACAAACCAAGACCCTTCACAGTAAAAAGGGGACTAAGACTTATCCTCGCAAGCGTACTACCAGTCATCGCCATTCTATGGGTCGGCGGCAGCATCATGCTCTACAACGAAGGCCAGATCGACGGCACATACATTCTGACAGCCAGCCCATTTCCAATATTGATGCTCATCGGATCATATCTATTAATTCGTAGGAAAAAAGTCAAAAAATGACAGCCGAAGAATTCATCCAACAATACGAAGCACTTCAGCTAAAAACTCCACGTCTCGCACTCAGCAACACAAAAGGAGTAAATTCAGACTACGCAAGTTGGACCATCAACAACAAAAACTGCTACATGATCTTCGCATCCGACCACAACGAAGATTGTTTTTATTCAAGATGGCTATACTGGTCAAAAGACACAGCGGATTGCAGCAACATGCACAAAGGAATCCTGTGCTACGAATGTATCGACACAAACAACAGCTACAACTGCGACTACTGCCAGGACTGTGACACGTGCACGGACTGCCTTTATTGCCACGAGTGTACAGGTTGCACAGACTGTATCGGGTGTTCCGTCAGATATCGCTCACAATACAAAATTTTCAACGAACAATTCACAAAAGAAGAATATTTCGCAAAAAAATCACAAATCCTAGCCGAACTAAACACCCCAGAAGGCCGCACCAAATTTGCCCAAAAATTTGAAGAAGTAAAACTAAGCGTTCCCCACAAATACACCCACGGCCAAAACAACGAAAACTGCTCAGGAAACCATGTCTACCACAGCAAAAACTGCCACGATTGCTACAACATAAACGATTGTGAAGATTGTGGCTACCTCCTCGACGCAGTAAACAAAACAAAAGACTGCTACGACGTCCTCGCAATGGAAGAAGCCCAAATGTGCTACGAAGGCATGTCCAACTGGGGTTTCAATATGAGCTTCTGTATGATGAGCTGGTTTTCCAGCAATATGGAATACTGCGAACTTTGCCAATCCTGCAAAGATTGTTTCGGTTGCATCGGGCTACATAGCAAAAAATTCCACATACTCAACCAACCATACGAAGAAGCCGAATACTACCGACTCACAAAAGAAATCAAAGACGATCTCCGCGCCAAAAACCTCTACAACCGTTGGTTCCCACCTTCAACATTCAAATACGAAGATACATTGGCCCAGGATTTTTATCCAAAATCACGCCCTACTCAAAAACTCCCTGAAAGTACCATTTGATCAAATTCCAATTCTCATTCTTCGGAACAAGTGTATAGGCTTGCAAAGCTGAATCACATTCCGACATCTCATCTGTCGACTTCAACGCTGCACACTCCTCAGATGTGATGTATTCCGGCACAGTCAAAACATTTGCGGTCGACAAAACATTACTCGAATTCAATTTGAAGTTTTGGTATTTGAAATAATAAGATGCAGCTTCTTTGAGCCCAATATTGGTCGAAGTTTGGTTCAACACAGTTTTTAAAATATCGTAAACAACAGTGGCATCACTAACTCCCAAATTGCGCAACTTCCCCTGAATGGCCTCAAGGATTTTATGTTGTCTTGCGGCACGCGCAAAGTCCGAACTTGTATGTCTAGATCGTGCTAAACGCAAAGATTCTTTGCCACCAAGATGATAATTCCCCGGCTCATAATGCATAGTTCCCCAGACACCATTGTCCAAAGTCTTGTAACTCGGATCCACAACAGCATCCTCCAAATGAATATCAATCCCCCCAATCAAATCCACAACATCAATAAAAGCATACATATCGATCATCACGTATTTGTCCAGCTTATACCCAACAATCTCACTCATCACTTTTGCGAACTCATCCATCCCGTACATATCTGCATACCGATTTATCTTGCGGCCCTTGTAATACAAATCTCGCGGAATGCTCACCAAATCAATCGTCGACGTCCCTTCATCCAAATGCGCAAAAATAATAGTATCGATCAAAGCCCCATGCTTCCCAGCAATCAAAATATTGAAAGCCCCAGAGCTCGACAGGGGAGTATTAGAGAAAACCGGAACATCAGAAGGTAAATCTAAAGTTTTTTTTTTGCTGCCAGGCACTGTCCCAGGTGTTCCGTCCGGATTCACAACCTCAACAATACCAGTAGCTTTTTCAATTACGATCGACCCCAACAAAGTCCCATCAAATCGCTTGATATCATAGTATAACCTATACGCATCGCTCCTAGCCTCAGTCTCAACAACCAAATTAGCCTCCTTCAAAAGCAATTTAAACCCATCGTCATCGAAAGTCTGCGCCAACGTCTGCTTCGCCGCAATCACTCGTCTCTGAGCAGATGGCAAAACATCCATCTTCTCAATAAACGGTGGCAACGCAGTAAACAAATCACTCACCTTCAAAATCACTTCATCAGTGTCTCTCAAGTCCTTCAACGTCATCTCCAAATTTGTCGCATCCAATACAACTTGAGCAACTGGCTCTCCAGCCTCATTTACCAAATTATAAGTATACATAAAATCCGCAAACAAAGGCTTCGAATCAAAATCCAAACGCTCCGTCTCCAAAAGATGTGCAATCGTCGCATTTCTAAACGTCTCAACTATATAGGAATTCTTTTCCGAAACAGCCTTCATTGTTTTCAAAATCCTATCTGAATTCTCCTCCAAGAACTCATCCACATACTTAGAAAATTCATCGCCAGACGTAGCCTCAACTTCCTCCCAAGAGTAAACAGTCTCCAAAGACAAAACTCCGCTCTCCTTATCTAAAACGAAAGTAGCAAGTTTCCAATCTGCAGAATAAACACCCAAAGAATATTGAGCTTCATCTTCGGCCAATTGGCCAAGCTTCAACGCATCCAACCTCAACCCTTTCAAAAGCCCCAATCTCAAACTCAAATTCTGCGAAAGTTTCTCGTGAGCAGACAGCCCACCAATATATTCGAACAACGCTAGCTGGACAGGGTCAGTCTCACTATCCGAATCATCTTCATACACACCGATCGAAGAATAATTTTGCATTGGCATCCTAAGATAACTTCGAACCTCATTCAAATCTCCGCCCAAAGCCCCAGACAGTTCATTCAACCGTCCAACTTCATCAATCAACGATGAGCCCTTCGAATCCAAAGACGAAAGCCCACCAGTGATTCTGCTCACCTGAATGTATTGATTAAGAAACATCGCAACAAGCAGCACGACAAAAAGATTCTTCCACGTGACGTGGTGCTGATGTCTCTCAGGCAACTTCCCTTTAACGAAATTTAGCCCCTTTTTCAGCACACTAGATAATTTATTTCGATAATTCATGCGGGAAAATAGTATTCAAAATCAGCTTCGAATGCAAATCTAAAGATTTTTTTGTTGAAATTTCCGGGCGCTTCGTTTAGAATTCCTCGCGTTAAGACCTTCGAAAATTTAGCGGGTGTCGTATAAAGGCTATTACCACGGCCTTCCAAGCCGTTGATACGGGTTCGATTCCCGTCACCCGCTCCAGATTAAAAAACACTGACCATCGGGTCAGTTTTTTTAATTTTAGGCGAATGTCGAGGGCATTGAACCGAAGGTGAGAATTCCCGTTGCTTAAGCATGCTGTGAACAAGGAGTATAACGACACAGTGAACAGGATGATTAAGTACGACGGAGCGCAGCAAAGTGCACCCGCTATACCCCCTTTACCGCTTCAAAAAGGGGTTATTTCATGGTATAATGGTGGGAAAATAAAAACAAAAATATGACTAAAACAGAAGGCTTGTCGTCATCTGAAGCAAAAGAAGGTTTAACGCCAGCAGAAAGAATCAAAAAATATCTAGAAGATAACAAAGATAACCCGGAACTTGAACAGGGGGAACCCCCTTTGAAAGAGGAGGAAGAAAATCTTGTAAAAATTGAGAACAAAGATCATTTTAGGGACATAATGGTGTCTTCAGTTCGTAAATGTGTGCCAAAGTACCTCAAAGCCAAACAAGACGATTCATTAGGGATAGTCCGACTTGATTCATCAATACCATTAGATTTGCACATATATAGAGGATCGTGGGCTTTTGAGGGGCAGCACGTTAGTAACGTGTTGATTCTTCACATAAAAAAAGAAGGCAAAGAAGAAAATGTAGCAGAGTTTGTCCTTCGTGACTATGGGGATGAATTTAGATTTAGTCACAGAAAAGTAGATCCACTATATCAAGGGAATGGGATCGCCACATCAGCTTTGAAAGCGATAGAAGAATTTGTGAAAGAATATTCACGCAAAGTCCCCGGCAGAAAAGCTGTAATAGAAGCAAACGCGGCACAGCTAGATGTGCTCAAGTTTTTTGATGGGAACGGCTTTGAAACAACAATGGATACTGTTCCAGTGCATCCTGGGGAGAACCACATCAAGATTCATGACCTTGAAGGTTTAATAACTTCTCTGGAAAATAATGATGGCAAATATAAGATAGGTCCACATAAGTATGTATTCCCTAGTGAATACGAAGGTCCATATTACCAACAGGGAAAAGAGCAAATAGCAGATAACGTCGAAATCGATGAGTCAGCTTTAGTTCATTTCAGGAAAGAGTTAGATGTGGAAAGCGGAGAAGAGGAAAGAGGGACTGTGAGAAGATGGATAAGAGGCAGGTTAGGAGCATTGCTGAGAAGGTAATGAAAAAGCATTTCCAGTGCTAACATCCTCCACGGTGCTGCCACCATCACTCCTTCTCACACCATTCGATCAATCTTTTTGGATTTTCATCCCAATCATTTTTCCACAGTTCAACCATTTCGCTCGCTATAGATTTTTCTTTTATATAAATTTGATCTTTTATCGAAGCCAGAAACACACTTTCATCCGTTGCGTCCGAAGAGGCAGTTGTGCGTGCAAATTTGTGAAGTGCATCATTTGCTATGTGAATAAAGGATTTCGCGTACCAGAGAAGGTTTTTACCTTTTATTTCTGTGAGTAAACCGTGAGTCAATGCTTCTTTGTTTGCTTTCAGTATGTCTTCATAAGTCCAATCCCTGGTTAGATCTTCCACCGCTCCCCAACTTTTTGAATCAAAAACTAGTCCTTTAACTAATGCTGGCACCCCCATTGCGTATCTCATTGGGACACTGTCCGAAACTCGATATTCAAGATAGTTTGGTCTTAGACGGATGTCGCTCCAAGTAGTTTTAATATGTTGATCAAAGTCATAAATAGTAGGGAAAATTCCGTCATAGCCTTCTTTTATCCATTTATCAAATGTTAAATTCTCAGGCTTCAAGTCCTTTTTATCTTTCCTCTTTATTAAATAAACAGTCATTTTTGTGTAAAAAGAAATCCAATCCTTTAAGGAGAAGTTCTTATCCAAAATATTCTTCGGAACAGAGTGTCTCTCAGGATTAATATGCGATTTACAATATCTCCTCATATCTAAACAATCTGATAATTTCCCTTCGTTAAATGGGGCACTTGCAAATACAGCTCCTACTATTGGAGCTATCCTAAAACCAATTTGTGCTTTTTTAATGGCATTTTTTTCGTCTGAGTAACTATAGTTAACGGTTAAACCGTTATTTCTTTTCATCTCAGACTCCATCCATTCGTTAGTTCCAAAACTATTAAGAATTTCATATCTATCCTTACCTGCAAATTCAATCTCTTTATCACTGTGAAAAGGCTGCCACCCTATAGGCAACCATGCGATGTTAAAAAAGTCGCTCACCTCTTTAACTTCATTTGCATGGATTCGAAATTCCCTAGCTAGATCATGTAGGTTTTTTTTTGGGGATCCTGCCAGTTCCAAGCGTCCATCAGCTTCCAGAGTAACCTTGGCTTCACCTCTTCTCAACTCGCCAATATAGTTTCTGTGTCCATCTGCTATCTCCCAACCAGCTTCAGCCGCAAGTTTTTTAAGAACCGCTAAATAGCCCTGATCTCCTTCATATTTAACAGGCTTTAGGGTATCGCGATAAACTCCAGATCGCTCCCACTCAATTCCTATATAAAGATCATTTCCGTTATTTGTTTCGCGGTAAAAGTCAACGAGATCATCGACAGAACTAACCACGCTTGTTTCATCTAAAACCATATTAAATCAACACTAGCACAAGGAGAATAGATTTGATATAGATAGATTCTCTCCCACAGTTTGAACATTTTTACAGATTATTTGATATACTCCAACCACTTCTTTCCAAAAACCCATGCCAACCCATTTCGCCTACCTCGCACGCTGCAATGATGATACTCTCTACGCCGGCTACACCACGGATATCGAAAAACGGGAAGCAGCACACAACCAAGGCAAAGGCGCTCACTACACACGTATTCGCAGACCAATCAGTATAATTTACAGCGAGCAATTCGAAACCAGATCCGAAGCCCAAAAACGTGAATATCAATTAAAACAACTTAAGAAACAAGACAAAGAACTCCTTGCCGGAGCCAACACTCTTTGAGACCATGACAAAAAAACAGACAAAAATCGACATCAATCCCGGATTTGAAAAAGCATTAAAGCTACTTGAGAATTCTACAGAAAATTTATTCATAACAGGTAATGCTGGGACCGGTAAATCCACTCTTCTCGAACACTTCAAAAAAACAACGGAGAAAAAAGTAGCAGTGTTAGCTCCGACTGGTGTGGCAGCGCTAAATATAGAAGGGCAGACGATTCATTCCTTTTTCTTGATTCCTCCAAATATCACTCCAGACAAAGTTCTGGAGCACAAACTCCCTGAGAAACGAAGGAAATTAGTTAGCAATCTCGACATGATTATCATAGACGAAGCTTCGATGCTCAGAGCAGATTTATTGGACTGTATTGATGTCTCATTGCGTTATCATCGGCAGGAAGAGTCTTTGCCTTTTGGGGGCGTGCAGATGGTTTTCATCGGAGATTTATACCAATTGCCCCCGGTTGTTGCTGGAGATGAGGAAAAAAGACTTTTCCAAAGTTATTACAACAGCCCATATTTCTTTTCAGCGAAATCTCTTCAAGATTTAGAATTCACATTCTTGGAATTAGAGAAAATTTATCGTCAAACTGATAACGATTTCATAAGCCTCCTAAATAAAGTCCGAGACAACACAGTCAGTCTCCAAGATTTAGACTTGTTGAACCAGCGCTGCGATCCTGATTGTGACATCATGGGGAACAAAGACTTAACAATTACTCTCACAACAACTAATGCTGCCGCAGACAAAAAGAACATTGAAGAGTTACAAAAACTAACTTCATCTCAACAAACTTTTTTTGGAGAAATGGACGGGGAGTTCTCAAAACGTAGCCTTCCAACTCATCTCGAACTTGATCTCAAAGTTGGTGCACAAGTGATGTTATTGAATAATGATACTGAAAGACGCTGGGTCAATGGAAGTATTGGGAAAATAAAAAAAATAACCTTTGATGATATTGAAATGGAGGACGTCCTTACGATTGAATTGAACACCGGAAGATCAGTAGAAATAGGTAAACATAGTTGGAGAATTCACAAATATTTCTTTAATGAAGATACCCAAAAACTAGACACTGAAATAGCAGGATCATTTACTCAATTTCCACTTCGTTTGGCTTGGGCAGTGACTATCCACAAAAGCCAGGGCAAAACCTTCGACAAGGTTATTGTAGATATCGGTCGAGGAACTTTCGCTCACGGACAAATATATGTGGCCCTTAGTCGCTGTACTACTTTAGGGGGCATTACATTGAAAAAGCCAATCCAAAAGCGTCACATATGGATGGATCACAAAATCACTCAATTCTTCAAACATCTCCGCCAAGAGCGCTCACCCCAGCCAATCGACCAGTTGCCCACGCAATCTGGAGATTATACCCACCAGTGAAACCATCCACATCCAAAAGCTCTCCTCCAAAGTATAAGCCCGGACAAATTTTTGATTCCATAGTTTTGGAATCAACCTCGTCTAGCTTTACTCCACCTGCAGTCACGATCTCGGCACCTGGGATTCGTCCCTTCAAAGTCATTTCGAAATTTTTCAACGACTCGACACAACGGTTAATATTCTTTTTTGAAATTTCAGCGATAGTTTTTGTGCCATCCAAACCAAGTTGATCAAAAATCACAGCCAACAAAGATTTCGGTAAATAATAATTCATAATCCTCAAAAGTGTTTTTTTCGGGTGCCCCTTTGCTTTTTGCAGAATCTCCTCACTTAAACTTCCAGAATTCATCCCAGGCACAAAATCAACAAAAAGTTTCAAACGAGAATCTTTCGAAAACTTTTCAAAAGCTGACAAAGACGAAAGAGCAAAAATCCCAGGACCGCTCACACCTTTATGCGTAAACAAAAAAGGACCAGAAACCTCATATTTCTCCTCTCCAACCAATTTCAATTTTGCATTCTCAATACTCACACCCGCCAATTCCGAAACCCAAGACTCAACAGCCGCAAACGAAGTCAAAGTTGCAGCCAGAGGGGAGATACTATGCCCGAGAGCCCGAGCGAAAGCATACCCATCACCACTAGAGCCAGTATGACTATAGGCACTTCCCCCGGTTGTCAGAATCAATTTGTCACAATAGAGATCGTCGCCATATTCCAAAGAAACTTTGAAGCCATCACCGTCTTTTTCAATCGTCTCAACAGCGGTTTCCAAAATAATTTCTACATTGTTGTCTTCAAGAAAATGCAGAAACATCTCGGTTACATCTTCTCCGTCATTCGAACGTGGGAAAATCTTTTTCCCCTCAGTTTTCAAAGGAATTCTGTGTTTCTCAAACCAAGCATGAACATCAGCAGGCGAGAATTCATGCATAGCAAAACGCAACCAGCGTCCTCCGCGAGGATAAGCTTTCATAAGAAGAGGGATGTCGGTCTCAGCTGTTGTGAGATTACACCGCCCTCCACCAGAAAGAAGAACCTTACGGCCAAGTATAGCGTTTTTTTCAACAACACAAACCTCTGCATCAGAATCCCCCTCAATAATAGTGGCTGCCGCCATCATTCCCGCGGCACCTGCCCCAACAATCAGAATTTTCATGAAAAAGTCTTATTTAGACGTCTTTTTCGCTGCTGCTTTTTTAGCAGGCGCTTTTTTCTTCGCAGGTGCTTTCTTAGCTACTGCCTTCTTCGCTGCTGCTTTTTTCTTCGCAGGCGCTTTCTTTTCAACAACCTTTTTGTCTTCTTTCTTTTTCTCAGCCTTAGGCTTAGGAGCAAGACCTTGTAAAAGAACTAAAATATGATCCAATTTCGCGTTAATTTCATCATGTTTTTTGCTAGAGTTCCCAGCATTGCCGCCATTATCTTTAGTAAAACAATCGCTACAATAAACAGGTTTTGATCCACTTGGTCGGAAAGGAACTTCACAACTCTGCCCGCAATCTGCACAAGTCGCTCTATGCATAGTTGGTCGGCCACCATCTCTGTCACCTCCTCTGCCACCTCGATCATCTCTACCTCGGCCTCTGCCTCTGTCACCACCTCGATCATCTCTATTTTCCTCTCTTCTGAAACAATCGTTGCAATAAACAGGTTTGTCTCTGTTTGGTTTGAAAGGTACTTCGCAACCTCTTCCACACTCTCCACAAGTCGCATCATACATTTGACGATCTTCCCTTCTGTCGTCGTTTCTGTGTGAGCTCTTTCTTTTAAAATTTGGCATATTGTATTTAATGTTATTTAATATATATCCCAGCGAGCAGGACTCTAACCCTATTTCACCTTAAAAACAAGGAATAATGGGGTGACAATGGGGGTATTAAAAGCTATCCTCCTTCCATATGGCTACTATTTTGCAAATTAACAGGTTAACAAAAGCTTATGGGCCCCAAATTATATTGGATAATGCCGATTTGATAGTGAGTGATAGGCAAAAAATTGGTGTAATTGGCAGGAATGGCGCAGGCAAATCAACTTTGTTTAAAATTATTGTAGGGGAAGAGGATATTGATGAAGGAGAAATAAACATCAATGAAAGAACGAGGATCGGTTATTTGACGCAACACAGTGAGCATGAAGAGGATGAAAGCGTTATAGATTTTTTAATGAGGTCTAGCGGGAAGCAGGATTGGGAATGCGGCAAAGTTGCGGGAAGCTTCCAAATAAAGAACGAGCTTCTGGAAGCAAAAATCGTTTCTCTGGCAGGTGGTTATCAAATGAGGGTGAAATTGATTGCGATGCTTTTGAAGGAACCCAACCTGTTGCTTTTGGATGAGCCTACAAATTATTTGGATCTTTCTACTCAGATTTTATTGGAGAAATTTCTGGAAAATTATAAAGGAAGTTTTCTACTAATTTCTCATGATCGCGAATTTATAAAGAGAACTTGTACGGCGACTTTGGAGATTGAGCAGGGAGGAATGACTTTGTTTCCACGTCCAATTGAAGAGTATTTAGAGTACAAGGAAGAGCAGCTTACGATGATGACGAAACACAACGTAAAAATTGATCAACAAAAAAAACATCTACAACAATTTGTGGATAGATTTGGGGCAAAAGCCAGTAAAGCCTCTCAAGCCCAATCGAAATTAAAACAAATCGACAAGCTGAAAACTATTGAAATACTGCATCCATTACGAACGACACGTATCAACATCCCTCAGGTCGAAGAAAAAAAGGGAGTTGCTCTAGAACTAGAAGATTTGGAGATCGGTTACAGCGACAAATCAATAGCCAAGGACATCAATCTGGATATTGAAAGAGGCCAGAAAATTGCGGTGCTCGGTGACAATGGCCAGGGGAAAACGACCTTGTTGAAGACCCTTGCCGGGGAAATCGAGAAACTTTCAGGGACTTATAAATGGGGACACAACATCAATATTGCTTATTATGCCCAGCATATTCCTGTAGCTTTGAATTTTGATGAGACAGTCGGGCATTACCTGAAAAGGGTAGCTCCAGCAGGAACTCTCGAACAGGAAATCTTCGAGATGGCGGGGAATTTTTTATTCAAAAATGAAGCATTGAAAAAAAAGATCCCAGTACTAAGTGGTGGTGAAAAAGCGAGGCTCTGTTTGGCACAAATTTTGTTGCAGAAAAATCATGTGATTTTGCTTGATGAGCCAACCAACCATTTGGATTTTGAAACAGTTGAAGCATTGGCGCAAGCGTTGAAAAACTCGAATGTGACAGTGATTTTTGTGAGCCATAATCGTACATTTGTGGGTATCGTGGCCAATGGGATTATCGAGGTGAAGAATGGGGAAATTCGACGTTACCATCACAATTACGAAGAGTATGTCTACAATCTACAAAAAGAAGTTGAAGAAGATCTCGGACTCGTCCACGAACCGAAACTCAATCTAGGTAAAGACGAGAAACAGGAACTTAAAAAAAAGGTAAAGGCCGCAAAAAAACAATTAAATCTTCTGGAAAAAGACATGGCAGCCTTAAAGGAAGAAAAACAGACTTTGCTGGATTGGTTTGAGAAAAATTACAAAGAATTTTCCGAGGAAAAAACAAAGCGTTTGGCTGAGATCGAGAAAGACCTTACAAAAAAGGAGAACGAGTGGATGGAAATAGAGCTTGAGTTGGAGGTTTTGAAAGAAAATCCTCACGAATAGCGTACAATGAAATATATGGATAAACAAAAGTCAGATTTTCAATTGGTAAAAGCGACTCTAGAAGACGCTGACAATTTTGCGCATATAATCGCAAAATACGAGAAACAACTTTTTGTTTATATAAAGCGCCTTACAAACATCTCCAACGACGACGCAGAAGATATCCTTCAAGAAGTTTTTATCAAGATTTATGAGAACCTAAACGACTTCGACGAAAGTCTAAAGTTCTCGAGCTGGATATACAGAATTGCACACAATCACACCATTAGCTCATACAGAAAAAACAAAAAATCTTCACAAGACATCTCGCTGGAAGACAACGAAATTATTTACGACAAATTAGCTTCAGAGTTAAACTTGCACGAAGAGACGGACAAAAAATTATTAGCAGCAAAAGTCAAAAAACTCCTTCTGAAATTAGACGAAAAATACCGCGAAGTTTTGATCCTAAAATATTTGGAAGACAAAGACTACACAGAAATCTCAAATATATTGAAGAAGCCGATGGGCACCATAGCCACACTTATGAATAGAGCAAAAGCCGTGTTCAGGAAAACTATCACAGAAAACAACATAACCTTTTAAAATATGACCAGAGAAGACATCTCAAACAAGATCCTCAAAAAAATAAAGAACGAAAATCTGAAGCCCAAACCAAAATGGGAATTCCTACTCAAAAACTACATTTTTTGGGGAGCGTTCATCATTTCAATTGTGATAGGTGGCCTCGTCGCTTCAGTAGCGATTTTCAGAATCATAAACAACGATTGGGACATCGCTGGAAGACTCGGGCATAACCCCGTAACTTTCGGATTCAAAACGATGCCGTTCTTTTGGCTCATCATTCTCGCAATATTTATTTTTATCGCATACTACAATTTCAAACACACAAAAAAAGGATACAAATTTCAACTTCCACTCACGATAGCCGCAAGCATCATCGCAAGCATAGTCCTCGGCTTCGCCTTTTTCGGAGCAGGCATTGCCAAGCAGATGGACGAACAAGCTTTGAGACGCATCCCATTTTACCAATCCTTGAATTTTGATAACAGGATGGAGATGTGGGCACAAACAGACAAAGGAGTTCTCGCAGGCGAAATAACAAAAATCACAAGAGGCTCTATCGAAATTGAAAGTCTGGAAGGGGGACGATGGACGGTCAATACAATAGCTGTCCCAGAACATCTGCTCGCAAGTCTTGAAGAAGGAATGGTGGTAGGAGTCATTGGTGAAAAAGAGGAGAAAGGGGTTTTTAGCGCAGAGAAAATCAGGCCTTGGAAAGGGAATTTTATGAGGCGGGGGCAAATAAATCATCGTCCGATGAAAGAAATGAAATTGTTTTTGCGTACTACCTAGTGCCGGCAAAAAACAATTTATTAACAAACAATGTAATGACAACAAAATCAAAATTGACAGTCCTTTCGTTGGTAGCAGCAATCCTCGTCACATCTTTTGCGACAGCATTGGCATCTGCTGACTCAGGTCAACCAGAAATGGACTACGAAACTAGGGCAGAAAGACACCTAGAAAGAACTGGGGAGGTCTTAAGCGAAGATACTTTCAATGTAATGGAAGAAGCTCGCGAACTTAGACAATCAGGTGACAGGGAAGGAGCAAGGGCTCTTATAGAAGACGCAGGTATCGATTTTCCACGAATGGGGCAAATGGGCGAAATGCGTGGACAAAAAGGCAGGAGA
Organism: Candidatus Peregrinibacteria bacterium; assembly: GCA_018655275.1. GTDB lineage: Bacteria > Patescibacteriota > Gracilibacteria > UBA1369 > LOWO2-01-FULL-3 > JABIJZ01. The sequence continues at coordinate 98,752 of JABIJZ010000009.1, forward strand.
GGATACTTTATGCAAAACTTAACAGACGAGCAAAAAGAAATAGTTGAAGCAGCTCGTGAACTTAGACAGGAAGGTGACCACGAAGGGGCAAAACAGCTAATAGAAGACTCAGGGATCGAACTCCCCAAAAAGGCTCCAGGAAAAGGTAAAAGAGAAGGACGGTGTGAACGTTAGGAAACACATACAAAGGGCAACTCTTCATGAGGGTTGCCTTTTTCTTGTCAATTCTCACACCTATTGATACAATTGCACAAATTACAGCAAGACAATCTTCAAGTTCCTCGTCCCTTGAAAACAAGGAGAACCTACCCACACAAAAACACCCCCGACATGGGAAAGATATGAGAATCTTTAAATGACTCTTTTAACCACACGAAAAGAATTTTTTAAAGGCCCTCATCCACACAACTTCATTCCTAACATAAAAACCATGCCAAGTTTTGAATTACTTGCTGTAATTTGCTTGGTCATCCTCGCTTTTGGAGGATTGATAGTAGGCGTAGTCAATGACGCAGTGAACTTCCTGAATTCAGCTATAGGCGCAAAAGTCTCAAGTCGCAAAGTCATAATGATCATCGCCGGAATAGGGATCATAATAGGCGCTACCTTTTCCGATGGAATTATCGAAGTCGCACGAAAAGGAATCTTCTATCCAGAGTTTTTCTCTCTTCATGAGGCTATCATACTTTTTGCCGCGGTCGCATTTGCAAATGTGATTTTGCTCGATCTCTATTCAACTTTCGGACTCCCAACTTCAACAACAGTCGCGGTAGTCTTCGGTTTACTCGGGTCAGCCTCGACTTTGGCATTCTGGAAAATGGGAAGTTTTGAGGAGGCATGGACAGTAATCAACAGCACATCAGCAATAAAAATCATCATAGGGATCGTTATGTCGATAGGTATCGCATTTGTAGCAGGGCTGATAGGCCAATTTATCACGAGACTGACATTCACTTTTGACTACAAAGAACGTTTCAAAAGATGGGGTTTTCTGTGGAGTAGTGTAGCGCTAACATCATTGTTATTCTTCATACTTTTCAAAGGGGGCAAACATGCAACTTTCATGACAGACGACGTAAAAAACTGGATAGACACAAATCTTTGGCAAATCCTTGCAGTCTCATTCGCATTTTTCGCTGGCTTGTCTCAGGTATTAATAAGAAAAGAACTAAACATCTTGAAATTCATCGTGCTGATAGGTACAGCGTCACTAGCTATGGCATTCGCGGGAAATGATTTGGCAAACTTTATTGGAGTTTCTGTGGCAGGTGTGAACGCATATTTGGGTGCTGACTTAAGCGGTACACTTCCGACACCAGCATGGGTGCTTATTCTTTCAGGGTTGGTCATGGCCATTGCAATATTTACTTCGAAAAAAGCAAAAACCGTTACGAAGACAGAAATAAACCTCACAAGTCACGAAAAAGATGCAAAGACCCATTGGAAATCCAATCCTCTTCTAGAGAAACTCACGAATCTGATAATTTTTATTCACAAAACTTTCTCAAAAATAATCCCAAAAAGGGGGAGAGCTGCAATAGCCTCAAGATGGGCAAGGAACCACGACCACAACGGCGACGGGGCAGCTTTCGACCTCCTCAGGGCCTCAGTGAACTTGATGATAGCGGCGGCAGTTATTTCATTCGCAACATCAAAGAAACTTCCTCTCTCAACAACATACGTCACCTTCATGGTAGCGATGGGAACATCACTTGCAGACAAAGCCTGGACCCGAGAATGTGCGCCATACAGGATCTCTGGAGTTCTAACTGTAATAGGGGGGTGGTTCATCACAGCCCTTTTAATTTTCCTCATCTCAGGAGCCACAGTCACCGTATTGTACTTCACAGAAGCATACGGACTGATAGCCCTAACAGTCATGCTATCATTCGCCGTCTACAAACTCTTCCATCTCCACGATAGAAGATCTACTACTTAGCCACAAAGCTTGTAGCTCCTAGCCACGCTAGTTTAAATATAGAACGACTCGTTTCTGCATTACTCATACTTTCGATGATAACTCCGATCATCTCATCTTTCTCCAAAGAGATTGTTGCGACCTTGTTGTCGTAGATGTATTGGGCGTTTTTCACTGGGAACATTTCGGGATTAACTGCGAAAATTTCCAGAATCCCAGCGTCGACCCGCTCTTTCAAATTCTCTTTGATATACTTAGAATTAAACTCATCATTTGGACACAACAACCGGAACTTCTTCCCGATTTTCATAGCTGTATCGTAATAATCCTTCACATAATCCTCAAAGATATTGGCGGCCATCTCGTAATTGATGAACCCAAGCACCTCGCCATCACTATTTAACAAATCAGTAAGAATATTGACGACTTCATCTACTCCCTCAAAGAACTGAATCTTAGGTTTGAAGTGATGAGCTTTCTCAAGGTCCAAAAGCTCAGGCACGAGGTCTTTAGCGGTCTTGTAGCGGTCCTCAATCTGATTCAAAATGACCTGAGGATTGATGGCGTAATAATATTTAACTCCCTTTCTTTTTGTAAATTTAACAAACCCCTTTTTTCTCAAATTTTCCAACGTGTTGTAAGTAGTAACTCTATGAGCTCCAGCCTTTCTAGCAACACTACTAACAAACCCTCCACCTATCTCCAATAGAGCGATATATGCATTTACCTCTTCGCCTGAGAACCCAAGCTTTTCTAAGTCATTCGTTATCATTTGTAAGATGGTGTAGATGGTCGTCTACAGTAATTGTATGCCCCGTGAACAGGTTTGTAAAGCCAAAAACGCACAAGTCTGAGGAATTGACTGTTTACAAAGTCTATTAAAAGTTTATCATGTAGCACTGTAACAATACACACATGAAATGCACACAGTGTTCCGAACAATTCGAGCAAACCAAAAAGGAGCATGAGGTCTATGAAAAGTTTGGCGCAAAATTGCCAACCACTTGTCCAGACTGCAGGCATCACAGGCATCTTATTTTCAGAAACGAACGTAGTATTTTCTACAACAAAAGTCATGTGTCAGGCAAAACGATCGTTTCAATGATACCGCCGACAAGTCCTTTCAAAGTGATAGACCAAGACGAGTGGTGGAACGACAAATTCGACGCAAGCGTGTATGGCAGAGATTACGATTTCAACAAACCATTTTTTCAACAATTCAAAGAGCTGCAAAAAGACGTCCCAAGATGGGCAAGGCTCTTCGTTAATTGCGAAAACAGCGAATTTACAAACAACAGCGCAGACGTAAAAGATTGCTACCTCACATTTTCTTCATACGAAAGCGAAAATCTTTATTATTGCACAAGAGTTTTTAAATCCAACACCTGTGTAGACTGCATGAACGTAAAAGAAAGCGAATACTGCTCGCTCTGCATGGACTGCCAAAAATGCTACAACATCCACTATTCACAATCTTCGGAAGGCTGCCACGACTCATACTTTTTGTACGATTGTCGAAACTGCAAAAACTGCATAATGTCAGCTCAACTCAGAAACAAAGAATACTGCATTCTCAATAAACAATACTCAGAAGAAGAATACGAAAAACACAAAATCCAATTTCTGAAGAACCTCGCCGACAACAAGCAAAAAATCGAAAAAGAATTTGAAGATCTCAAGAAAACTCTCTATCACAAACACCTCCGGCTTATAAACACAGAAAATTCAGTAGGCGATTTTATCACAGGCTCAAAAAACATAAACAACGGCTTCTACATAGTGGATTGCGAAGACTGCATAAACGTTCGTGACTGCTCAACATGCAGGGATTGCTACGACAATCTTGCTAATGAAAAATCCGAACTATGTCTAGAGGCTGACACCTCCTACGAATTGTATAATTCGAAATTCTGCACACATTGTGTGACTATGCGCGACGTAACTTATGGGGATCAATGTTTCAAACTCGAAGACTGTTTTGGCTGCATAGGGCTGAAGCAAAGCAAAAACATGATCCTAAATAAAAAATATTCCGAAAAAGAGTACAAGGAATTGATCCCAAAAATAAAAGAACACATGCTGGAAACAGGCGAATGGGGAAGGCCATTCCCTCCTCACCTGACACCATGGCCATACAACATCACTGTCGCCCACGAACACTATCCCATGACAAAAGACGAAGCTATCCACGAAGGATATATGTGGCACGAAGAACAAAAAGAAGCCCAACATTTCTCAAAAGAGTATGAAATACCAAGCGACATAGACGAAGTCGACGACTCAATTTGCGACAAAATTCTGATTTGCGAAGAAACCGGCAAAAACTACAAAGTCATCCCACAAGAATACAAATTCTACAAAAAATTCGAAATACCTATTCCAAGAATCACCCCATACCAAAGATACAAAAGCCTCCTCAGCTTGCAACCACCCAAAAAACTTCGTGAAACAAATTGCAACCTATGTGATGCAAAAATCCAAACCATCTACCCCGAAAAAAGCGGATACAAAATCGTCTGCGATAAATGTTATTTGGAGAAGGTGTATTAGTGAACCTCCTGCTCATGAATTTCTTCAACATCATGACCTTCTTTTCCATGCTCATGCCCATGCCCACCCAAAGGCAAAAACATCATCCCAACCATCAAAGCCACGCCTAGAGTTCCAAACAAAAACTGCAAAATTGACCTACTTACAGCAACTTCTTTGTGCAATTCAGGGATCAAATCAGCCACAGCAATATAGATAAATCCACCGGCAGCAAGAGGGATCAAAATTCCGGTAATCCCTTCAACATAAGAAGCCATCAAAAGAGCTATAAACACCCCAACAATTGCTGTCAAAGCAGTCAGGAAGTTGAGAAGCAAAGCCTTTCCCTTAGAAAATCCTCCATGTAGCAAAACTCCAAAATCACCAATTTCCTGAGGGATCTCATGCAATATCACAGCAACGGTAGTAGCAATTCCCACAGGAACACTAACCAAATACGATGCTCCAATAATCAATCCATCAATAAAATTATGAACGCCATCTCCAAACAAATTCATCCAAGCAAAAGGATGTGGGTGATCTGCGGTCGTAACATGATGGCAATGTCGCCACCTCACAACTTTTTCAACAAAAAAAGATAAACCAATCCCAACCATTACATAAAACGAAATCCAAATAGTGAACCCCATTTCAGCAACAACTTCAGGTAAAAGATGGAAAAAAGCATCCCCAAGCAAAGCCCCAGCAGCAAAACTTATCATATAAATGAGGATTTTTCCCAAAAGCCGATTACTCATCCCCAGGGTAAATACCCCAATAAAAGAGATCAAACTCACAAGAACAACACTTCCAAAAGAATATAAATAAACTTCAGTCATGAATCGATAATACTCACCCCTCAGCAAAAGTCTAAAAAATCGCCCTCAACAGGGTTGACAAACACGAAGCCTCACTTGTAATTAACTTTTGTAATTAAAAAAACTTCCCCTATAATCTTAAGTAAATATTACTTTTAGATTATGCGTTATTTACACGTAAAAATCCCCAAAACAGACGGAGTCAAAATCCCGTATATTGTTTTGGAAGGGCAACGTGACAAGAAGTCCAAAACAGCCCAAAAAACATGCCTAATCACAGGAGGTATTCACGGTGACGAACTCAACGGGATAGCCTTAGTAAAAAGACTTCTCGACTACTGCGAAAAAGAAAAAATCGAAAAAAAACTCAAAGGAACCCTGCTAATTTTCCCGGTTTTGAATGTAGAAGGTTTCAAAAAACAAACTCGCGTAAACCCACTCGATCGAAAAGACCTAAATCGCAGTTTCAACCAAAAAAACAAATGTCCCTCAACCAAAATCGCAAACGCACTTTGGAAAAAATTCTACACAAAAGCTGACATGGTCATAGACTGTCACGATTCTGGAAAGAGAAATATGTTGCTCCCACACACACGTATCCATCCGCACCAAGACAAAACCTGCACAACTTGCACACGAGAAATGGCGATGGCATTCGGCTCAAAAATAGTGATAGAACGAAAAGGCAAAAAAGGCATGCTTGCAGTGGAACTCGGAAGAATTAAAAAAACACCAGTACTAACAATAGAAATAGGAGGTGCCCTCAAAATTGCCGACAAATTTCTCGACGAGGCATTAAAAGGGATAATAAATATCTTCACCCACTACGACTTCCTCAAAGGCGAGGCAAAATTGCCCAAAAAACAATATTATCTCAAAAATAGATTTGGTATCCCAGCAACACACTCAGGGATACTAAAAATGGAGAAAACCCTAGGCCAACGTGTACACAAAGGGGACAAAATTGGAGAAATCTACGTTCCTATGAGAAACAAAACCGTGGACGTTATTTCCCCAATGTGCGGAATCATTTTCTCTCTTCAATATGTAGACGCAGCGACCAAAGGAGAGATAATTTATTCTATCCTCGAGGACAAAAAATGCCATGTCCGACGCCGAACTATGAGGATGGTAGAAGAGGTGGTGAATATACAGATGTAAAACGCACAAATGCAAAAAAACACACGCGTAAACAACAGATCAATAACAATGGAGGTTCGCTCTGACGCAGACGAGTCTGTTTTTAGTGAAGTCTTTGTGGATCGTGACTACCGCATCCTCGACGACATCATAACCAAAGCAAACACAATAATAGATGTAGGCGCACACATTGGTGCATTTGCAATATACGCAGCGACTATCAATCCTAAAGCCCAAATAACAGCCTACGAACCAGAACCATCAAACTTCAAAATCTTCAAAGAAAACATCAAGCTCAACCACATCAATACGATTACCCCAAAAAACCTCGCAGTAGCTGGCAAACAAGAGCAAAGGACCTTATATATAAACGAAGACAGTCACAACCATTCCCTAACAAAAGACCTCCAAAAACAACTCTCAGAGACAACAGTCCAAACAACGACGCTGGAAGCCATTATTCAGAAACATGGCCAAATTTCTCTGCTCAAAATGGACTGCGAAGGGGCTGAATTCGAAATATTCACAGTAACAAATTCAGCAACTCTCGCCAAAATTCAACACATATATATTGAATACCACGAATACCAGCAGCAGGTCACAAACCTTGAGAAAACCTTGCAATCAGCAGGATTTAAGACTAAAAGGACACTATCCCACTACGACAAAAGAATGGGATTCATAATCGCAAAACAATGACAGCAAAAACAGCCAAAACACCCAAAATACTAAAACCACTATACGAAGACGAACACATCCTTGCTCTCAACAAGGTTAGAGGAATGCTGACCGTAGGCAACAAACCACAACAAAAGAACCTCTTAGACAAAGTCAAAAAAGAGTACGCAAAACAAAATATAAGACTCCGACCACTAAACCGACTAGATCGCGGCACATCAGGCATCGTTATGTTCGCAAAAACTCGCGAAGCGTTCAAACAAGCCGTTGAAGAAAAGAAATTCTCAGACACAACAAAAACATACCTAGCTCTAATAAAAGGGATCCCAACACTTCGCACAAACACAATCACGTTCACATTGCCATCTAGGCAAGACCAAAGGAAACTTCTTCCAGCCAGGACGAAGTACACAATCACAGAAACATACAATTTTCCAGGAGGCAAAGCCTCTCTAGTAGAAGCAGTAATATCTTCAGGGCGTTTCCACCAGATTCGGCGTCATTTCAACAAAATCCACCACCCACTCCTAATGGATAGGGACTATATGGATAGAAAAGACTACAAACATTTCCAAAAGGCAGTCACTTTCCGGAACTATTACCTTCACGCCTACAGAATAGAATTCAAACACTTTGTGACCGGCGAAAACGTGATAATAGAAGCTCCAATCCCAAAAGACCTAAAAACCGTCCTCAAGGCTTTGTCTTGACAAACCTGTCAATTCATTAAGAAATACCTTCTATAGCTATTGATTTTTAATTTCATTTATTTATGATACTTGGCGAACTTTTCTAGCAGTTCAAAACGTATCATTTAATCCAAACTAAAATGGATAAAAACTTTGCAGTTGCTCTAACAATAGCAATTGGTTCAGTTATGCCAGCGTTGGCTATCGGAATGCTTGCATCTAAAGCTCTTGAAGCAATGGGTCGAAACCCAGAAGCTGCCGGTTCAATCCAAACAGCAATGATCTTGGCTATCGCTTTTGCGGAAGCTATCGCTATCTACGCTTTGGTAGTTGCATTGATCATCAAGTTTGTATAGCAGTCCAAGAAAGGCATTAGCCGATTCTTGGACCCAAAGCCCGCCGAGAGGCGGGCAAAAACGCCCTTTACGGGGCACCAACTAAATTAAAAACACATGGAATTAATAGACAAATTAGGTATTGATTTGCAACTCTTGATAGCACAGGTCGTAAATTTCTTTATACTTCTGTTCATCCTCACAAAGCTCGTCTACAAGCCAATACTAAACTTGCTAGATAAGAGAAAGAAGATGATCGAGAAGAATGTTGAAGATACTCAAAGAATAGAAGAAAGATTAGAGAAACTTGAAGAAGAAAAAACAAAAATCCTTTCTGAGGCCTCAAGCAAGGCAATGGAAGTGATAGAGGTTGCAAAAAAAGAAGCAGAAGAAGAAAAACAACAAACATTGGCAAACGCCAAAAAAGAAATTTCAAGTCTAGCTGAAAGGTACCGAAGCCAACTACAAGACGAAAAAGCACAAATGATGAATGAAATAAAAGGAGAATTAGCAGAAATCATCATCAAAAGTAGTGAGAAAATCATCAAGAAAGAATTTTCTGGTGACGATCAAAAAAGGCTGGAAGGTGCAATTTCAAAGGAGTTAACATCAATCAAGTACTAGTCCAAATAGAACACAGTTCTGCTTTGGACCCTTACATACAAAATTATGAAAGTTTCAACACAAAAATACGCAAAAGCACTTGTCGCGTCTATCAAAGACGAAAAAGACAAGAAGGTTATAGATGAGAGAATTCAAAATCTCATCAAAATCTTGGTAAAGAGGAAAGAGACAAAAAGTCTCAAGAGATTCCCAGAAATTTTCAAACAATTATGGATGAGGGAGAAAGGACAATTAGAAGTTGCCTTAACTCTCCCTTACAAGCCAAACGACAAAGACAAAATGAAACTAGTGAAATTGCTTGGAGACGCACTAAACAAAGAAGTTATATTGAATATCAATGTTGACGAGGCAGTATTAGGAGGCATGAAATTAGCATTCGGAGAATATGTTATAGACGGAACGGTCGCAAGGACCTTAGAGCTGTTAAAATCAAACATTTCAAATACTAATAATTAACACTATTTATAAATGGAAACTAAAGATCAAATTTTAGACTCCCTTAAAGACCAAATTGAGAAATTTGCTACTTCAGCAAAAGTTGAAAAGGTCGGGCGTGTCGCCGAAGTAGGTGATGGTATTGCTCGTGTTTTCGGACTTGGAGATGCAGCATCTCAAGAAATGATCGAGTTCGCAAGCGGCCAAATGGGAGTGGCTCTAAACTTAGAAGAAGACGGAGTAGGTATTATCGTTTTGGGTGACCAAAAAGGTATTAAAGAAGGAGACGAAGTAAAAACTACAGGTAAAATTCTATCTGTACCAGTTGGTGAATCAATGATTGGACGTGTTGTAGATCCACTTGGGAATCCAAAAGACGGTAAAGGCGCAATCAAAGCGAAAGAGACTTATCCAGTAGAAAAAATTGCTCCTCGTGTGATGAAACGTAAATCAGTAAACACTCCAGTTCAAACTGGTATCAAAGCTATCGACGCGATGATTCCAATCGGACGTGGACAACGTGAGCTTATCATCGGAGACAGACAAACTGGTAAAACAGCGATCGCAATCGACACAATAGTAAATCAGAAAGGAAAAGACATGATCTGTATCTACGTAGCTATCGGACAAAAAGAGTCAAAAGTTGCTCGTATCGTAGCTGAATTGGAAAAACACGGAGCAATGGAATATACAACTGTAGTAAAAACATCATCTGCCGATCCAGCTTCACTTTCATACATAGCTCCATTTGCAGGATGTGCGATGGGTGAATATTTCTTGGATCAAGGAAAAGACGTATTGGTGGTGTATGATGATTTATCAAAACATGCTTGGGCATATCGTGAGGTATCACTTCTCTTGAGAAGACCTCCAGGCCGTGAAGCATATCCAGGTGACGTATTCTATCTTCACTCAAGACTTCTAGAAAGAGCATGCCGACTAGACGAAAAATACGGAGGAGGTTCATTGACAGCTCTTCCAATTATCGAAACTCAAGCTGGTGACGTATCTGCATACATCCCAACAAATGTAATCTCAATTACAGACGGACAAATATTCTTGGAATCAGACCTTTTCTACAAAGGTATCCGACCTGCGTTGAACATCGGGATCTCAGTATCTCGTGTAGGTTCAGCAGCTCAGATCAAAGCGATGAAAAAAGTAGCAGGAAAGATGAAACTTGAGCTCGCTCAGTACAGAGAATTGGCTGTGTTCGCGCAGTTTGGTTCAGATCTGGATGAAGCTACAAAGAAAACTTTGAACAAAGGTGACAAACTTACAGAGATCCTGAAACAAGGACAATTCTCAGCTCTTCCAGTTGAGAAACAGGTTGTAATTCTTTATGCAGGTATCAACGAATATTTGACAGAGACACCTTCAGAAAAAGTAAAAGAATACGAAGACAAGCTACACACATACTTCGAAGCAAAGCACAAAGACATCTTGAAAGAAATCAAAGAAAAGAAAGAGTTGCCAGAAGAACTAGAAAAGAAATTGAAGAAAGCTCTCGAAGACTTCAATAACGAAGTTAAATTTAACTAATAGACGCAAAAGCGTCCACAAACCACAAACTATGGCAGGATCTGAAAAAGACATAAAGAGGAAGATCAAATCGATCAACTCCACTCACCAAATCACAAAGGCGATGGAGCTAGTCGCTACTTCAAAAATGAAGAAAGCGGTTGATGGGGCAGTTAGCCTCCGTTCATACGGATATTTGGCATTCCAAATAATGGCTAAGCTTTCAAAAAAAGCGACAAAGCTCCACGCATACTTCCAAGAAAGAGAAGTGAAGAATGTGTTAGTGGTTCTATTCACAACAGACAAAGGACTTTGTGGTGGACTCAACACCAACATAGCGAAAAAATTCGTCACACTAGAAAAACAGCTCGAAGAAAAACACAAGAACGCAAAACTACACTTTGTTGCATCAGGTAAAAAAGGAGCGGAATTCCTTCACAGAATCGGAAAAGAAGTCGACATGGTTTTCCCAGCATTCTCAAACAATCCATCTTTCGAAGACATCCTTCCAGTTGCAAAAATCGCATTGAAAGGCTTTGAAAAAGGAGATTACGACAAAGTTGTACTAGTCTATCCAGATTTCGTATCAACTTTGGTACAAAATCCAGTAGCAAAAACTCTCCTTCCATTTTCATTAGAAACATTCGAAGAAATGATGGAAGAACTCGGCTCAAAATTCACAGACGTAGCGAAACCTCAAGAGAAAGACCTAGACTACAAGCTCGAGCCATCTCCAAAATATATTTTGGACAACATAGTTCCACAATTAACCGAAGTACAATTATATCAAGCAGTATTAGAGGCAACAGCATCAGAACATTCAGCTCGAATGGTGGCGATGCAAAACGCAACAAAAGCGGCAAACGACATTTTAGACGATTTAGTCTTAACATATAACCAAGCCAGACAAGCATCGATTACAGCAGAAATAGCTGAAATCTCATCTAGTATGGCTGTAATCGCATAATAGTCCAAGAAAGGCAAAGCCGGTTCTTGGACCAAAAAATACAATCAATAACACTTAAATATTATGGCAGGAAAAGTAACACAAATTATCGGAGCCGTCGTAGACTGTTCTTTCGAAGGAGAAGAACTTCCAAAAATTTACGATGCTCTAGAGGTAAAAATTGATAAAGAAACCCTAGTACTTGAGACTCAACAACATTTGGGAGGCAACAGCGTCCGATGTGTTGCGATGGGTTCTACAGACGGGCTTCAAAGAAACCAAGAAGTAAAAAACACAGAAGCTCCAATCTCTGTACCAGTTGGCCCAGAAACATTGGGACGAATGATGAACGTATTAGGAGAACCATTGGATGAAAAAGAAGTAGTAAAAGCAAAAAAGAAATACCCAATCCACCGACCAGCTCCAAAATTCGAAGACCAATCAACAGACACAGAAATTCTAGAAACAGGTATCAAAGTAATCGATCTAATCTGCCCAATCATCAAAGGTGGTAAAGTAGGTTTGTTCGGAGGTGCCGGAGTAGGAAAAACAGTTGTGATCATGGAGCTTATCCGAAATATTGCTCAAGAGCACGGAGGTTTCTCAGTGTTCGCAGGTGTAGGAGAAAGATCTCGTGAAGGTAACGATCTTTACTACGAAATGAAAGACTCAGGCGTTTTGGAAAAAACAACATTGGTATTTGGACAAATGAACGAGCCACCAGGAGTAAGACAAAGAGTAGGGCTGACAGGTGTAACAATGGCGGAATACTTCCGTGAAGAAGAAGGACAAGACGTACTACTTTTCATCGATAACATTTTCAGATTCACACAAGCTGGTTCAGAGGTCTCAGCGCTATTGGGACGTATCCCATCAGCAGTAGGTTACCAACCAACTCTTGCTACAGAGATGGGTGCGCTACAAGAAAGAATCGCATCTACAAAACAAGGATCAATTACATCAATCCAAGCGGTATATGTACCTGCGGATGACTTGACTGATCCAGCACCAGCAACAACATTCGGACATTTGGATTCAACAGTAGTACTTTCAAGAGGATTGTCAGAGCTAGGTATCTACCCAGCGGTTGATCCACTTGATTCATCTTCTACAATCATGGATCCAACTATCGTTGGAGAAGAACACTACAACGTAACTCAAGGAGTACAACAAATCCTTCAGAGATACAAAGACTTGCAAGATATCATCGCGATCTTAGGTATGGAAGAACTTTCAGAAGAAGACAAACTAACAGTACGACGTGCAAGAAAAATCCAAAAATTCCTTTCACAACCATTCTTCGTAGCTGAAACCTTTACAGGTCACGGAGGAAAATACGTTCCATTGAAAGAAACAATCAAAGGCTTCAAGGAAATCCTAGACGGAAAATGGGATGATACTGATGAAGGAGAATTCTACATGAAAGGAACTATAGAAGACGTAAACAAAAAATAAATGTCACACAAAACAATCGAACTAAAAATCATTACACCAGGAGAAATTCTTTTACGAGAAGAGGTTGAAGGAGTGTCTTTCCCAACTGTAGAAGGCGAGATCACTATCCTTCCGGAGCATATCCCGATTATAGCGGCGATCAAACCAGGAGAAGTTAAGATAAAAAAAGACGGCAAAGAGAGGTTTTTCTCAATAGCAAGAGGAGTCCTAGAAGTAGACGGGAAATCAATTACTCTATTAACAGACGCAGCAGAACGACCAGATGATATCGACGAAAAACGAGCAGAAGAAGCAAGAAAGAAAGCAAAAGAATTAATGTCAGAGAAACGACGTGGAGAAGAAGGATATGCAGAGGCAGTTGCACAGCTTGAAAGAGCTATGTCTCGAGTAAGAATTGCAAAGAGAAGGAAAGCACGCGGTCGCTCAACCATTGACTCAAATTAATGAGCAAACCAATTGACAATAAGGACAATCAAAAAATGTGGTCAGCGTATCAACTAGCGCTGAACCTGGGATTCATGATAGTAATACCGATAATTCTGTTTGGAGTTGGAGGTGTACTACTGGATAAATATTTAGACAGTTTCCCAATCTTCGTTTTCATAGGATTTGTCCTCGCAATGACATCAGGCCTGACAGTAGTTTACGTCAAAACAAAAGATCTCGTGGTCCAAGGCCTACCACAACCACCCAAACAACCTAAACAAGATAAAAAATAACAATGGCAGAATTTATACCACCAACATTAGGCTCTGAAACAATCTTCCATATCGGAAGTTTCGATGTCAGAAACACGATTATTACATCTGTTATGACTATATTAGTTTTGTTGGTAGTTGGATTAGTTTTGAGAAGAAAAAAATACGCACTTGTCCCAGGTGGCTTCCAAAATCTGGTAGAAGCTGTGATGGGAGGTATGTTCGATTTCTTCGATGGGATTATCCTGGACAAGAAAAAAACACGAAGATTCTTCCCAATAGTTACGACAATATTCTTATACGTAATCATTTCAAATTGGATGGGATTGCTTCCAGGTTTTGGTAGTATCGGTATCTGGGAAGTCCATCATGGTCACGAAGTTTTGGTCCCAATTCTCAGATCTACATTTGCAGATGTGAACATGACTTTCGGTTTGGCTATGGTTTCAGTAATCGCAAGTCAGGTTTTCGGATTTTCAATGCTTGGTTTCAAAGGCTATGCCGGAAAATTCTTCGTAAATCCATTCAAAGATCCAATAGGATGTTTTGTTGGAATCCTTGAGTTAATTTCCGAGTTCGCAAAGATGATATCATTCACCTTCCGTCTCTTCGGTAATGTATTCGCAGGAGAGGTATTATTGCTCGTTATGACGTTCTTATTGCCGTATCTGGCACCAATGCCATTCTATGGCCTCGAAATCTTTGTAGGCTTCATACAAGCGCTTGTGTTCGCCTTCTTGACGCTAATCTTCTTCAAGATCGCGACAGAAGCCCACCATTAAATTCAAACCTACTCATTTGCTTTAGAGGGTAGCAAGAGAGGTTTTTCAATGTTTTATTCAGCTTTTCGAGCATCATGATGATCGAAAACCACTGAGGCATACATGTAGCCGAAGTGGATTTGCTGAATAACATTGAAAAATTAACTTCTACCCTCAGAAAACTTGACCAGATCGATTTAACCTGCTAATTTTGCAAACGAAATGCAAAATATTATTTTCCACAACCTGGGTATCAACAGGATTTGGGCGCTATCAGCCCCAAGTTTCGTGGAGAGTAATGCAGCTTAAACCTTACAGAATAGAACTGAAAAGGAAATAAAGCTCTCCACAAGAAGGAGAGTTTTTAGAAAATGAGCGGTCAGTCCAATGGCGCTTGACAAAACAAGCGAAAACAGGTATAAATACGGAACAGCCTAACCAATATCATGTCTCTAAATCCAGTAACATCCACAGCTAATACATGTCCTCCAGAAAAATCTGTAGAAATACAGAATACTCTGGTGTATACGCACATGGATGATCTTAGAAGATTACTAGAAGAAGCGGCAACAATTATTGTTTTGATAGGGGATCACTCAGAAGGGCATAATATGGAAGCTGATCACGAAATACTTTGCGAATTAGCAAGTATCAACCAAAATTTAGCTACAGAGAATGAACCTTCTTTAAACCCTAACACTCCTGGATTTATAGCCGATCTGGAAACACGTATATTAGCAAAAGCACTTTTAGTGCAAAAATTGGCTTATGAAGTGAGTTACGAAGAGGATTATTATTTTGAGGATATAGAACCTATTACCTTGCTTTTAACTCAATTAGAAAGGTTAAGAGATAGATTCCTAGCAGTCTCTCGCGAAGAAGATGAGGATGAGAAAGATCCTCCCCAAACAACAGAATTACCAGCTGTAGAAACAGATGTGGTTGAAAAAAATAAAGGATTGACCGAAAAATTAAATGGATTAATACGTATTTCAAATAATACACTTGAATATCTTAAAGTTTCAGAACGTATATACAGCTACAGCTTTGAGGAGTTAGTCGTATTATTGAACGACATAAATAGCTTGCTGGGGCTGGAAGCTTTTTTCACAAGAACAAGGAAGGAAAAACAGAATAAACACGGAGAAAATGGCCGAAATTCTCTCGATATTATATACAGAAGAGATTTAATACAAACAATAAAGAATCTTAATTCCGATAGTGAGGTCATTGTCAGAGGACTCATCGGAGATATGGATGAAATATATAAAAAATATCCATTACCACCACAAGGAGCACACGAATTTGAAGGAGGTGATATTTTAACGCTACTTCAACTTATTAAATTAATAGAAAAAGAATTCGAATTAAAGGGAATCTTTCTCCCAAAACACAACCAACTATTAAAAAGTGTTTTGGAAGAACAAGCACGGGCTGTACGCAACAAATTAGAAGATATGCAAATTGCGGGACAGGGGCTCCCCAGAGATTTAAAAGAGCTAGAAAGACTTCTCAATCAACAAAACGAAGCAACAAAACTAATTTGCCACATAGAAGAAGGCTTTTACTAAAACTTCATCATCTCATCGATAGCGCTCTTCGCTTTTCGTGCAACTTCAGGATCGACATCGATCACATGTTTCATATCGCGCAACGATTCATAAAGATTGTGAAGGTCGATTTCTTTCATATATTTACACTCAGCCAACCCTGTCGCAGGGATAAATTTTTTGTCAGGAAACTCTTCACGCAAACGATGAAGCAGTCCAACCTCAGTTCCAATAATGAAAGTCTCACTACCCGACTCACGAACAAAATCTGACATACCAGACGTTGATTTCACAGAATCAGACAAACGCGTAACAGTACAAGCACACTCAGGATGAGTTATGATCTTCGCGCTGGGATGTTTCATTTTCAACCTCTCAATATATTCCGGCAAAATCTTCATATGCACCGGGCAATACCCGTTCCATGCAATTATTTTTTTCGACACACCTTTCTTGCGAAGCTCTTCTTCCACATGAGCAGACAGATATTTATCAGGCACCATGATCACCTCGTCTGCATCAATATTCTCCACAACTCGCACAGCATTTGCAGAAGTACAACACGCATCACTCTCCGCCTTAACCTCGGCGGTTGAATTTACATAACAAACAACTTTAGCGCCAGGATGCTCAGTCTTGAATTCACGCAATTGCGGAGCTGTGATCATATCGGCAAGCCCACATCCAGCATCCAAACTCGGCAACAATACAGTTTTTTCGGGAGCAAGAATCTTGGCAGTCTCAGCCATGAAATGCACTCCACAAAACACAATCACCGACTCAGAAACCTCAGCAGCCTTGCGGCTCAGCTCCAAAGAATCTCCAACAAAATCAGCTATATCCTGAATATCCCCATCTTGATAATTATGCGCCAAAATCACGGCATCACGCTCTTTTTTTAACTTCAAAATTTCTGCAACTAAATCCATAAAACTTAGTTAATAAATCCACCCCCAAGACATTGCTGCCCCTTATAAAATACCGCAACCTGTCCTTTAGTGACAGCCCTTTGTGACTTATCAAACTCCAAGGAATATTGCGGCTTTGAATTTTCAGCAGAACCACCAGCTACACGCAACCGCGCTCGCGACAATTCCTGCTGATAACGAACTTTCGCCATTACTTTAAACCCACGAAGAGGCCGAACACCAGAAACAAAATTAACCCCACGCAGCTCAACAACATTGGTAAACAACGCAGAACTTCCAGAGTCTTTTGTTACAACAACCTCACGTTTCCCAGGCCTGATCTCACTTACAAAATACGGACCATTCGGAATATCGATCCTCTTCCTTTGCCCAATAGTATAAAAATGCACACCCTGATGTTTCCCCAAAACTTCCCCATCCTCGCTGACCAAATCCCCAGGCTTGTGAGGGATTCTCTGAGCAATAAAGTTTTGTTTAAATTTCTCACTAACAAAACACAAATCCTGACTCTCTTTTTTCGAAACCAAAAAATCTAAGCCTTCCTCTTCCGCCAAACGATAAATCTCATCTTTCAAAAAGCCTCCGACAGGAAACAAAATCCGCGCCAACCATTTCTGCGGCAACAAACACAAATAATAACTCTGATCCTTCGTCTTGTCCCGACCCTTGAGAAGCTCATACTGCCCATCCGACCCCCTCCGAACACGAGCATAATGCCCAGTCGCCACAAACTCAGCTCCCAGCTTCCGCGCAAACTTCAACAGCTCATCAAACTTCAAATTTTTATTACAATAAACACAAGGATTTGGAGTTCGCCCACAACCAAGCTCATCGATAAAATAACCAATTACCTCATCGTTGAATTCGCCAGTGACATCCAAAACATGATGGGGGATATCAAAACGCCGACACACCTCCTTCGCATGTTGCTGCGCTTCAATATCACAACACCGACTGCCTTGAACCAATTTCATCGTAACACCAATAACTTCATAGCCTTCTTTTCTCAAAAGCACGGCAGCCAGAGACGAATCCACGCCTCCAGACATTGCGACAACTACTTTTCCTTTTTTCTCAGCCATTTGAACTTGGTTTAAAGCCCGGACACTATAGCAAAAAACACCTGGAAATGCTAAGATCAAAACACAATAAATCCCTCAAAATGAAAATCATAAAACTCCTCATAGTGACAGGCATCACGGCCATCGTAATGACCACAATAGTGGCTTTAACTGCCTGCACGAACAACACCATCACAGAAGAAGACATCGCTCGCGGATGGTACACGGCTCAAGAAGACGAAAAGAAAATCGACACCCCAGACAATTGGATCTGGATAGAAGACGGTGAAAACTCAAAATGGATAGAGTCAGTCACAGAAATGATGGACTATTAGACTACTAAATCTCTATAGTCTCATTTCGTTTTGGGATCTGCACATCCTTACGCCCACTTTCTTCAAGAGCATCCTTGAATTTACCTTGAGATTCCTCTTCACCATGGACAAGGATGATCTTCTTAACCCCTTCGATTTTGTGGATGTAATCAAGCAAATCTGAGCGATCAGCATGTGCCGAGAACGCATCGATTGAGAAAATTTCAGCCTTAACTTTGTAAGGATCTCCAAAGATATTGACAGGGCTTTCCCCATCACGAATCTTTCGTCCCAAAGTATGTTCACCTTGATACCCCACAAACAACACAGAGTTCTCATGACCCTGCAGATTATTTTTGAGGTGATGCAAAATTCGTCCGTGCTCACACATTCCTGAAGCAGAGATTATGATCATTGGCCCAGGTTTGTCATTCAAAGCCTTAGAATCCGCAACGTCACGAATATATTTCAGTGAACCAAATCCAAAAGGATTGTCGCCCTGGTCAAGAAATTCTCTATAAGTTTCTTTATCAAAACACTCAGGATGCCCACGGAAAACCTCAGTCACATTACCAGACAAAGGACTATCAACATAAATAGGAATTTCCGGAATTTTCTTGTCTTTATGTAGCAAATTCAAATGGTAAACGATTTCCTGGGTTCTTTCTAAAGAGAACGCAGGGATAATCAATTTTCCACCTTTTTTGCAAACTCCATTAACTATGTCCTCAAGCTCCTCCTCAATAGTAGTCACAGCACCGTGGAAACGATCACCATAAGTCGTCTCAGTAATCAAAGTGTCACACTTCGGCAACATTTGCGGATCTCGTAGAAGAGGCAGTCCAGGACGTCCCAAATCACCAGTAAATCCAAGAGAATGTCTTTCTCCAGTGTCCTTATCATAGAAAATCAAATGAACAACCGCCGATCCGAGGATATGCCCTGCATCATAGAAACAAGCCACAACTCCCTCAGTCACAACAAATGATTGTTCGTAATCTATTCCACGAAACTGTGCCAAAGCCTTTTCGGCATCTTCAAGATTATATAGATGATCATCAATAACTTTTTTCTTTTTCTTGCGAAGCCACTCAGCTTCCCGCTCCTGTATATACGCACTATCACGAAGCATATAGTTACAAAGATCTCTCGTAGCAAAAGTTGAATAAATCGGCCCCTCAAATCCTTTTTTTACCAACATAGGAATATTCCCACTATGGTCGATATGCGCATGCGATAAAACAACCGCATCCACATCTTTTGGATCAAACGGATATTCAGCATTTTTTACTGCTGCTTCTTTACGTCTTCCTTGAAACATTCCACAATCAAGAAGGATTTTCTTCCCCTTAAACTCTATCAAATGTTTCGATCCAGTAACCTCTCCAGCCGCTCCTGCAAATGTAATTTTTATCATGTTTTTGTTTTAACTACAGGTATATTATATCATTTTTAGGGCTAAAACTCAACCACCCCAGCCCTTATCATCTCCTCCATTTTCTCATCAAAATCACCCCATCCCAAAAACCTATCATAAAAACGATCCAGCTCTTCTTCATTCATCAAATACGGCTGACTCCTCTCACTATGAATAGGGAATAGATGGATTTCCCCACCCTCATCATCCTCGCCATCAAAAACAACCCTAACAACCAATCCCTCCTCAACATCATATCCCCAATATTGGTCAAAAACGAAATTCCCCAAAGAATAAAAAATCGGAGCTCCCTCATAGATCTCAAACGGCTGAACAACATGTGGATGATGCCCAATTATCAAATCTGCACCAGCCTCCACAAACCCATGCGCACGTTCAACCTGCACACGAGCATTCGGAGTATGTTTATATTCATAACCCCAATGAACAGACAAAACTACATAGTCAGCTTCCTCAGAAACTTCTGCAACAACCTCCAAAGCATCTTCATAATTCATCGTATGATGCACGTCTTCAAAACACACAAACCCAACCAAACTTTCGCTATGTTCTTCGTAAACAATATTCTCAGTATTTTCTTCCAAAGGATTTCCACATGCTCCAATACCGTGTTCCCCCAAAGTAGTAATAGTAGCAAGATACCCAACAAAACCTTGGTTCAATATATGGTTGTTTGCGATCGACATCACGTCGAACCCAACCTCTTTCAAAGCAGGCGTCACATATTCAGGAAAACCAAAAATCATCGAAGTCGAGCTCTTGTATCCATCTTCAAAAATAGGTCCTTCTAAATTCCCAAAAACAATATCCGAGCCTTGAAAAAACAACGCGTCTTGCTCCAAAATCCGCTCAAAAGGATAAAGCGCCGACCCATTCTCATCAATCAAAGTCCTCACAAAACGCCCAAGCATAATATCGCCAACAGCCAACACCGAAACAGGCTGCTCAACCTCTTCTCCAATCTCAAATTTCTCAACAAATTCTGCAACAACTTCCTCAACCTCAATCGTCGAACTATACATAGACATCTCATTCAAAGCATTCGGGCCCAAAAGCACAAACGCTAACAAAAGCGCCAAAATCCCAATAAAAAACGAATTCCTATCCATAACATATGATTAGTAATGATATTCCTTACCATTAAGTATGCAAAATCCACGATAAATCTGTTCCATCAATAACGGTCTGACCATCTGGTGAGTGAAGGTCATCTTCGACAAAGACAAAGCCAAATCAGCTTTCCCTTTTAACTCATCCGTAAGGCCAAAAGCCCCACCAATCACAAAAATCACACCATCCCCATTATCCTTCCTCTTCCCCAAAAACTCAGAAAACCCAACCGAATCAAACTGCTTTCCTGCATCATCCAACACAACCAAAAATCCTCCTCCACCTCCAACCTTCTCCAAAGCTCCCAACAACATCCGACTCTCGTCCTCAATAATCCTCTCACGAGGCAAAGCCCCATCAGCCCCCTTCAAAGTCGTGACAGAAACATCAGCAAACGCAGAAAGCCTTTTCTCAAACTCATCAGCCAACTCACGGTAATTATCATTTTTGTACTTACCAATTTGTATAATTTGGATTTTCACAAGTTTTCTGGTAAAAATTGTAGTCGAGCGCCAAAATAATAACATGCCAAAATGTCAGAAGCTAAAGAAATTACAATTTATACAGACGGAAGTTGTCTCGGGAATCCAGGTCCTGGCGGTTGGGCCGCAATCATCCTAGACAAAGAAGATCGCACAGAAATAGCAGGTGGGGAGAAGGACACAACAAACAACAGAATGGAGATGATGGCTGTAATAGAGGCCCTCAAACATCTTCACACCAAACACAAAGACAATCTTACAAAGCAACAAATCCATTTCTATATAGATTCCAACCTCATCGTCCAAACCCTCAACTCAGGCTGGAAAAAGAAAAAGAACCTGGACCTCTGGGCCGAGATCGAAAAACTCTCAGCTTGGCTCAATATCAAATGGGAATGGGTAAAAGCCCACCACGATAACAAACTAAACAACGAAGTAGACGAACTCGCGTTCAGCGAAGCGAATAAACAGAAAAAAGCCTAAACACTCCTTTATCCCAAAAGCGCTTTCAGGTCTTCTTTGTTTTTGAATCCAACTGATCGGTTCACTTCTTCACCACCTTTGAAAACAATAACGGTAGGAATACTTTGAACACCATATTTAGCGGCTGTTTGTGGAGCTTCATCAACATTCAGTTTTCCAATAACAGCTGTGCCTTCCATCTCACCAGCCAATTCATCGATCACTGGAGCCATCATTTTGCAAGGACCACACCATTCAGCGAAGAAATCAACCAAAACAGGTTTGTCAGAGTGCAAAACCTCTTCATCGAAGTTATCGTCATTAAATGCTTTAGCCATAATATCAGGGGTTATTGTATGTTTAAGCAACGCCAGAAGTATATTAAAAACAGCCCCAAAAGTCTACCGACTTCAGGAATTAAGTTTTGACTTTTCCATGATTTCTTTTGCTTGTTTCTTCCACTCTTTTGGGTCAAGAGCGTGTGCTCGCCCAACATAAGATTTTCGCAAGATTCTCAAGAACGGAAGTTTACGAATCGCATATTTAAAAGGAGAATTTTTTAATTCACGTTTGTCTTTGTAGCAAGGATCTTTCGCAAAACGCAGAGTCACCAAAGTCTGATCTATCTCCAAAACTTTGTCCTCAACTTTTTCGCTTGGGACACCCTTCTCCATTATGATTCTGAAGAAATAAGTGTCGTGTGGCCGAGGCTCAGCTCCATCCGAAGAACCCTCGTCAGAAGAACCTTTCGGCAAAATAGTAAACGCCACAACATTATTGGAAGGAATTGTGTACATTATCCATCGAATGAAACCATCCTTCGTCACAGGATCTCTCAAAACACCAAAGAATTTAGAATATTCATCAGTCAATTCATCCAAAGCACTGTATTTGTCCGCTAAACCTTCATCTTCAAAAAATAGGTCCAAAACATTTTGCGCTAAATCTTTGTCCATCTTCAGGATGTCCTTGAGGCTCACAGATTTTCCACCTCTCATCTTGTATGCCAATTTCAAAAGCGTCCCTGAATCAAATTCACAAAATACTTCCTTCAAATCATCATTCACAATCCTTCCATACATTCCGCCAATCAAATTGATAATCTTTTCTTGGAAAAACTCAAAATCATTCCCGAGTTGCGATACAAAAATATTTACGCCATCGTCCATCACAACTTTCAGCTGATATTCGTCCTCATCAAACTCATGGAAATTAATAAAGTTGAAGTTGATACTAAAAACATCCTGTGTCTCAGGAATAATAGTCATGCTCTGCTCATACAAACGAATCCGGCATTTCCCTTTGTTTATAGGCTTATTAAATTTACTAAACCTATCGAAATATCCCTCAAATTCACCTTTGAGACTACCTTGTTTCATAAACAACGCATCCAGCAAAAACTCATTACGTACCTTATAAATAGTCGCCAAAAACTCGTCAAAAAGTGTTCCCAAATTGTTCAACGTATATTTCTCTCTTCCAAAAGTAATAAAGAACAGTTGGTCGTCTTTGTAGTAAAACTCTTTGATGTCGTAGAAATTAATCAGTTCACCTTTGTCAGTTGCTCCCTTGCCTTTGAGGCGGAACCCTTTGTCATAGATGATGATCTCACCTTCTTTTTCGATAAGAACGCGATTTGAGAAGTTCGACTTACGATACTTCAAGCTAAAAGAAACTTGCATATTTATTATTTAATATCTGAATTGTAAAAAAGGGAACTAATGATTTTGGATGCCCTTTGTTGAAAAGCTTAAATGCTTAAATGCAGGGCCTAAACTAAAGAAAACAAGCTCAGATGTCAATAGAATTGAACATAAGAGCTTGTCTTCGAATGGTAATTCAATTGATAGAAAATCTATCTAAAGAATACCGGAGGGAAGTTTCCATCTTCGATAGCAAGCTATGAAAGATGAGAACTAAATGTCAGTTAGATAATCAAACCAAAAGGTAAAACTAACTAATCGACGCTATTATAATAACACAAAACGAAAAAAATAGCAACCCCCTGAAGGCCATAAAAAGTAGTTTTTCCACTATCTCTTTAACAAGCAGTGAATAGCTGTGCCCGTCAAAGCCAGTGTTACCAAAACCGCGCCCCCCGCTGCATGGAAGTTCGCTTGAGCTAAAATTTCGTTTCCCACATTGAGATGATTTTGAGCAGACTGCGCTAATGGTTCGACACCATCACGAAATAACGTAGCCAGATACACAAGAAAACTGACGCCAGCTATAGTGGAAGGAATGTTTCGACCACCAGCATCTGAAACCAATCTTTCATCATGACTTTGGGGCTCTTTCATCCTTAGTGAATCAAAGACGCCAATTGCAGTTACTGGGGCCCCAATTATCGCAGCAGTAGAAGCAGCTACGAAACCTGGGGTTGGGGTCGGTTGACCAGCTGCATTATGGAATGTAACTTGAGCAGTAGCTTCCGCAGCTACACCTACTGCTATAAGGGCCAAGGGGGGTACACCAAATCGGGTTTTATCGTGAGGCGGAGATTCTACTGATTCAGCCATGTAATTCATTTTATTAGTTTCAAGTGCTCAATAGTACACCAAGCCCTTGTGATGTCAATAATTTTAGAAGTAAATTGTCATGTATGCAAACGTACACCTTTTTAGTATAATCCACGCGAATTAATCAACTATGAAAACTCTCGCAATAAACACCGCGCTCAAGAAAACATCCATCGCTTTAATCGATGGAAACAAAGTTGTATCCGAAAAAACTTGGCTATCAAACAGCAATGAAGCAGAGAAGCTAATGCCAGAAATCGCAAAACTTCTCAAAAGCAAAAAAGTAAAATACGAAGATCTAAAATCAGTCTTGCTTATAAAAGGCCCAGGCTCATTCACAGGACTTCGAATAGGTGTAACCGTCGCCAATACAATAGCTCATCTCCAAAAAATCCCAGTATACGCTGCGACTACATTTCAATACCTATGGGCAGCTCACACAGCAAACGCGAAAACCACCCACGGACCACTCGTTCTCTTCGCAGGCAAAAAAGAGATCTACATCCAACTTACAAAAACTTCAAAACCAATTCTCAAAAAACTAGATGAAGCAAAAGAATTTTTCGAAACCAAAAAACTAACGAACCTACATGGCGCCCTAACCGATGATCAAAAAAAAGAATTCAAAGCTTTCAAATTCAAAGAATCAAAAAAGCCAGCAGGCAAAATATTTCTATCCCTAAAAAAACTCGAGAAAGGAACCTTGATAAAACCTTTCTACGTAAAAGGGCCAGCCATCTCAAAACCTAAACCACAGCCCAAGAAAGCTCAAGCGATTCTTGGGCAAAAAGGCCCAAAGGGCCGCAATAAATAATCAAAAAATAATGCTATACATCGTTGCAACTCCAATAGGTAACTTAGAGGACATCACTCTCAGAGCTCTCAGGACATTGAAAGAAGTGGATTACATCGCGGCCGAAGACACTCGCCACACAAAAATCCTCGTCAACAAATACGAAATCGACACCCAATTACTCAGCTATCACTCGTATTCTAGCCCAGCCAAACTCGAAAAAATCGTAGACCTTCTCAAAGAAGGTAAAAACGTTGCATTAGTCTCAGACGCAGGCACGCCAGGAATTTCAGATCCTGCATATTCATTGATAAACCGCGCGATCGAAGAGGACGTCCGAGTAGTGCCAATTCCAGGCGCATCAAGTTTGCTAACAGCATTAGTTGCAAGCGGCTTGCCGATGGACAAATTTTTGCACCTCGGATTCCTTCCATTAAAAAAAGGTCGCCAAACCCTACTTAACTCAATAAAAGAGGAACCGCGCACCCTAGTTATCTTTGAATCACCACATAGGATCGCAAGAACATTGAAGGATTTGCAGGAATATCTTGGGGACAGGGACATAGCGGTATGCCGAGAACTTACGAAAATTTATGAAGAAGTTTTAAGGATGAAAATATCGGAAGCAGCTGCGCATTTTGAAATCAAAAAGCCAAAAGGCGAATTCGTGCTTGTTGTTAAGGGATTGAAATAATATAATTGAGCCATGCCTCATTCAGCTCAGAAAAAATCACCCAAAGGTTTTACACTAATAGAAATAATAATAGTGGTTCTTATTGTAGGATTGCTTGGGCTATTTGCGTTGAATTCAATGATAAGGTCTCAGGATCAAATTAAATTCATTGGTGCAACAAAAGACACAGCAGCACTCATAAGTGAGGTGCGAAGTCTCGCACTCGCAAGCAAAACCATTACCTACAACGACAAACAAGAATTCCCAAACAAATACGGAGCTTGCATCACATCAAATCAAATCACTATCTTCGCAGACCATCCAGACAGCACTTTGAACTCATATGACACAACGGGTGACGATCCAGATGTCCTATTGAAAGAAACATATACACTAGCAGACGAATACGAATACATAACAACTCCAGCGAGATCAGGCGAACCCTGCCAGCTCACACTTCTATACGAACCAACAAACGCAAAATTCAGCGTGAAGCCACCATCAACAGGAGATGATCCATTCGACGAAAAACAATACGCAATGATCGAAGTGAAAGAAATAGAAGGCGACCGTTCAAAAATCATAGTTCTATTCCGTGTCTCTGGAAACCCAGAAATTTTCAATACAACAGATGAAATCTAAAAACACACATCCAAACACAAGTGGCGAAACTCTGATCGAAGTTATCACAGCTATAACAACTATAGTTATGGCCGGTATCGCGTCAGTTTCGGTTATTATCGCGAGTTTTAATTCAACGACAATTTCACGAGAATATTTGATCGCCCAAAATCTAGCTCGCGAAGCAATCGAAGGCGTCACAAACATCCGCGACACAAACTGGCTTCTATACCCAGACAAGAAAGAAGCGTGTTGGTTGGTGCTGCCACAATTTAGCGGGGAACCTCACGACACATGCCAAACAAAAGAAAAAGTTTCAGACACAATTTTTTATGTAGTCGCAAGACACCCAGTAAAGGGGAATTTTATATTCGCGAAAAACAATGACGAACTTGATCTTGAAACAGAACCAAATCCAACAACATACGGGATGTTCTATGACATTGTGACAGAACAATATACACATGGTACTACGGAAAATTTAATTTGGTATCGCATGGTGAAATTCGAACAAGTCGACGAAGCCCCATTTGCAGACCAGGTCAAAGTAACAGTCAAAGTTCAATGGAAAGGCAGCAAAGATCTCGGCACCTATGAAGTAAGTTCAATCCTAACAAATTATGCTAAATAAATTCGAAAACAAAAGAGGTTTCACCCTAATGGAAGCACTGATCGCATCCAGCATTTTCGCAATGATTGCGAGCATAGCAGCAGCTTTTTTCATGAACATTTCTAGGACAGAAAGACAATCAGAACTCACAAACGGAATGTACGAAGACGCAAGAATCATGATGGAAGTCATCGCGCGAGAGGTCCGGCAAGGAACAATCGACTACGAAGAATATCACAGCATAAATGTGGTTGGAGCAGGACATTACGGAATAAATCGCGGAGCATACGCTAGTAAATTTTTCAGCCCGGGGTATACATTTGACGATGGGAGTACCGTAGGAGGCGCAAGCCCCGCAAATCTTGGATTGGAATGCACAACACTAGCCGATCCAAACAATTCCAGCGCAGCAAACTGTGACATAGCCGGAAGCACAGTATTCACCCCATCCGTTGACATAAATATGGGCAAAAACCCATACAATAGCTTGATTCCAGCAGAAGCATCTGCATTTTGTGAGGATTGTGATGCTGATAGCGCCTCAGCCCTAGAACAAACAGAACTTTACCTCATCTCAAGCGACGGCCGTGAAAAAACAATCATAGGCTCAAAAAACCGACTCGCCACAGGCACATCGGACAAAGTCCTCGTCATGCTACAAATGGACGGATATGACACAGACAGCAATGGAATAGTCGACATCTTCGGATGCAAAACAGAATATATAAATTGCACACCAGCGACTCCAGAAATAGTGGGCTTCACTGCCATAGGCATCCAAATCGCAGAAATCCTTGCAAACGACGAAAGCACAATCACCGCGACACCATTCATTCCACTATCACCACTCCGAAGCTCAATCAAAGATCTCAAATTCATAGTATGGCCCGACGAAGATCCATACAAAGCTTTCGCAGAAGCCGACGTCCAATTCCAACCAAACGTAACAGTCGTCCTAACACTAGAACCAGCGGCAGCAGAAGTTGCAGACTATCCAGGCACACCACCAGAAATAACAGTCCAAACAACAGTCTCAGCAGGAGTAAAAAACGAACTCAAAACCTACCCTCCAACAAAAGACCTCAGCTGGCTTTAACTACAAACCCAACGATTTTTCCTGGAACGAAAATTTCTTTCACGACTTTTCCTGATTCCAAATGCTTGGCAACATTCGACTCGCTACGAGCCGCAGCCAAAACGTCAGCCTTCCCAGCATCAGCAGCAACCTCCACGGTTCCACGCATCTTGCCGTTCACCTGAATCGCATAAGTCACAGAACTAGCAATCAAATATTTCGGATCAAACTTCGGCCAACTACTATCAAACACGCTATATTTCCCGCCAAGCGAAGCCCAATGCTCCTCAGCCAAATGCGGCGCCATCGGCGCAATCAACTGAACGACTTTCTTCGCAGAGACTTTGTCCATCCCCGTGATCTGCGCTACAGCCACAAACTCCATCAACGCACTCAACGCAGTGTTGAAATGGAATTTCTCAATATCTGAAGTCACTTTCTTTATAGTTTTGTGTAGAGCCGCCATCAAACTGTCTTTGTCAGAAACTTTTCCTCCACCGACAGCCTGCCCCACAATTCCGGAAAATTTATCCACAAACCTAGCGATCCCTTTGATTCCTTTGTCATCCCAAGATCCGCCTTGTGTGAATGGTCCCATAAACATCAAATACATTCGGAACACATCACTTCCATATTTTTCGACAAACGCATCTGGGCTCACAACATTCCCCTTCGACTTCGACATCTTCGCTCCATCCTTTGTGACCATGCCTTGGTGGATGAGTTTTTTGAAAGGTTCATCGAAATCAATATGCCCAAGATCATGCAAAGCTTTGGTAAAAAATCGCGCATACAAAAGATGCATACACGCATGTTCAGGCCCACCGATATACATATCGACTGGAACCCATTTCTTTGTTACCTCTTTGTCGAACGCCGCCTTCTTGCTCGCTGCATTACCCATCGAAGGATATCTCAAGAAATACCAACTAGAACAAACAAAAGTATCCATCGTGTCACTTTCACGCTTAGCAGCCGCTCCACATTTCGGACACACAACATTCATAAACTTTCTGCTGTGCGCAAGAGGGGACTGTCCATCACCTCGTAACTCAAACTTCACATCCAAAGGCAACTCAACCGGCAAATCTTTCTCCGGCACAGGCACCTCCCCACATTTCTTACAATAAATAATCGGGATTGGCGCTCCCCAATATCGTTGACGAGAAATGAGCCAATCACGGAGTTTGTAATTAATGACTCTTTCACCCCAACCATTCTTCTCAATATGATCTTTTATTGCCTCAGTAGCTTTGTGAATATCCATCCCCTCCAAAAATTCGCTGTTAATCATAACCCCAGACTCTTCTTGTACTTGTTCTTTTTTTGTAATAGGAGACTTGTCCCCATCTTTACCAACAACAACACGGACTATCTCAATCTTTTTTTCAATTGCAAATTCAAAGTCCCTAATATCATGCCCAGGTACTCCAACTACACATCCAGTACCAACATTAGCAAGCACGAAATCGCTCACAAAAATCGGCATTTTCCGTCCAGTCAAAGAATTAATAGCAAACAACCCAGTAGATACTCCAGTTTTCTTTCTGCCTTCAGCTATCCTTTCTATATCACTTTTTTTTCTCGATGCATTAATATATTTTTCAACATTCTTTTTATTCTCAAAACTATCGAAATGTTTTTTTACAAATTCACTTTCTGGAGCAACAACAATAAAAGTTGCTCCAAAATTTGTATCAGGACGAGTTGTATATACGCTGATCTTATCTTCGGCACCTTCTACATTATACCAAATATTTATCCCCTCACTCTTCCCAATCCAATTCGATTGCATAGCCTTCGTATTTTCCGGCCAATCCAAACCGTCATAGTTCAAAAGCTTCTCAGCATAATCACTTATCTTAAAAAACCACTGCTCCAAATCCTTTTTCTCAACCTCGTGCTTGCAACGCTCACACGCCCCCTCCAAAACTTGCTCATTCGCAAGAACAGTCTGGCAAGAAGGACACCAATTCACACCTTGTTTTTTCTTATACGCAAGGCCAGCCTTATAAAGCTGCAAAAACACCCACTGAGTCCATTTATAATATTCAGGATCAGAAGTTTTCAAAGTTTTGTCCCAATCATACATCGTCCCCATCACCGAAAGTTGTTCAACCATCTTCGATGCATTTTTCGCAATACTCTTCTCCGGATGAACACCGGTCTTAATTGCATAGTTCTCCGCCGGCAACCCGAAACTATCGAAACCCATCGGTTCAAAAACAGTTTTGCCATGCATCCTCATAAATCGCCCATGACTATCAGCCGGCGCAAAATTATACCAATGCCCAATATGAAGTTTGTCCCCAGACGGATAGGGGAACATCACCAAATTATAGTATTTGTCCTTAGGCGCAGTTTTCTTCATATCAGTCTTATACAACTTCGATGACGCCCATTTTTTCTGCCATTTCTTTTCTATATCAGACATAAAATTCCCAGGATTAAAGTCCTAGGAATTCTATATAAATTGCGGAAGTAAAACAAGTTTTTACTTATTTCCTAAAAGGAACACGAGCTATAGCTTCATGAATAGGAATGCCTCTTTCATTCGACATATCAATCACATCTTCGACATATGAGTTGTCAGAACCTTTTCTAAGAGTCAAAGCCTGCAAGGCAAGGTCATCAAACCCATAATCTGAAACTCTCTCGATATAATTAACATTGCTCATATACATCTCAGACCTGACTTTATTACGTGGGAAATATTTCACAACAAGTTCTAACTCTATATTCCTGCATTGAGCCAAACCTCTCATATATTCAGGATCGGATCCAAGAGCAAGAGGAACTATTTCAACCAAGTCCAAGGGACGAGGAGATTTCCTGTGTTTTTTATGATTTTCATAAAAATTCGCAAGGCCTTCTACATATTTTTTATTAGCCAACTTTCGAAGAGTGGCAGGGTCTAATCTCTCCATAAAAGAGTAGCGCGCAATAGTATCAAACAAATATTTAGAACCCATTAAATTTTCAACAACAGCTCTCATTTTAGGAGATTTTCTCAATTGCTCCTCGCTAAAACGATCAGCTACAAAAATAGGCAATTTCATATACTTAACGTAATTAGGATTCTTTGCGTTAGCCTTGAATGCCTTACGATTTCTAGCATGGCATCGCAAGAAATCCTTTCCTACTTTTATTCCTTTCCCAGCCAAATCTACCAAAGTAGCGACAAATTCTTCATCCGCCAAATAGCTAGGAGGAACATCCGCCAAATCGACACCACCAGCCTGATCATCAAAAGAGATGCCGGCATTTAGCAATTTTCCGATAGCAACGTCAAAATGATTACTCAATTTTGGATCTTTATTAAACCATTCTGGATAGAGATCACTATAATGAACCCTGAGGTCTTCAATTATATAAACTCTGGAAACCAAAGGGTCAGTTTCTCCAGCAGAATCTAGTCTTGTTTCTGCGGAATGTGTTTCTTGCGCTTGTGCATCAAGAGCCTTCTGTCCGAGCTTTTCACCTTTGTACTGCATACGGTCGTCAACCCCAGGTACATATTCACCCGTGCTAGCAGGAACAACCTCTTCGTCAGGTCGTCTTGCTTCCGGCCCCTTCTCTTGAAAAACCAATCTGTTTTCAAGGAATAGTTTATTTTTCATTTTTATCAAATTTAAATTTTTATTTTGTTTTTTTATTTCACCTTTTTCTCAGTCACAAAATCTTCCAAGGTCTCGGTAATATCTTTAACACTTCCGATAACCTCAGTTACCTTCCCAGTTTCTTCATCCACAACCGGCATCAAAGAAAGTAAATGCACACATTGCCCCCCATCCTTATTCACAAACCTATAAGGCCCAACACGATCAACAGCCTTCCCAGACTGAATCACATCAGTATATTCAGTCATAAATTCCGCAAGATCACTAGGATAGATGTAAGAAAAGAAAATACCTTCCTCCGCCCCATCCAATTCATATCCATACTTTGTGCTAAAATCCTCACTCAAGAATTTTGTTCTTCCAGTAGGTTCTAAAGCAAAAATAGGTTCATCATAATGTCCTGTCAAAACGCGATATAAATTTTCAGTATCAACATCTGCTTCTTCACCGTGTCCGCCACCACTTTCCTCTCCGTGCTCCCCACTAAAATGCACACCATGACTTCCACCCTCATCAACACCATGTTCCTTAGCCGCATCCAACACATCCGACTTCAAATACTCAGGCGAAGTGTCTTCACCATTCATAAACACCAGCATCGACACAAATGATGCTAAGAAGATCGAAACCGCAACAACAGCAATCTTATTATTTTGGTTCAACAGAGGCATATGGGTATTTTTATATTATGTATCATTATAAAACAAAAAGTCCCTGAAGTCAAGGGGAGGGTTCTCTCCGGAGAGCAATTTCTCCAACCTGTAAAAAAAATCTCTCCGGAGAGATTCTAAAATTCACTATCTCCACCTTACAACAATCCAGGAATATTATCCTCAGAAGGAGCTTGATCTGGAGTAGGTCCACCAGTTTCACCCTTAGGAGTCGTATCCTCAAGCCTGCCCAAATCACCTTTCGGCGCAGTACCCAAAGGGGGCGCATCATCATCATCATCACCCCCACTAACAACATCTCGAGCAGAGACTTTATCACGAGCCGAAACCTCTTTTTCACTAGTCAATTCAAGGAAAGCGAAAGTCCAAACAGCGTAAGAGAAAATATCCACAACACCACCCAAATAAGCAGCAATAAACAATCCCAAAACTCCCACAAGCCCAGCAATTATCAAAACGGGTGTGCCGAGCGCAAGAGTGGTCATATAGCCCACAGCAAAAATAACAGCACCAGGAATCAAGAACACAAACAAAGCCTGAATTATGATCCTCACACCAATAATGATCATCAAAATCGTGATCAACAAAGTGTGTTGCCAATTCATAAAAACCAACTTTGCGCTCTTTCTCATTGAAGCGAGAACCTTTTCATCATCAATCACAATAAACAAGTCCGCAAAAGTAAAAAGAAGAGTCAAAAATATCGATAAAATAAAAATTACAATAAAAACAGGCATCATCATTTGAAAAAGCCCCATCCCCAGATTTCTAATGACAAAACTACTTTCCGTCAGCATCGAAATCCAACTAAAAGTCCCCACCAACAGGTGGTACTCAAACAAAGGCAAGAAAGCCATAAGCCCATATTTCAATCCAATCCCAACTCCTGATTTCTGCCCGTTCTTTTCTCTAGCAATGGCCTGAATGGCCGCAGCCTTAAACAAAGTTGGAACAAGGAAGTACAAAACTGCGATAACAATCCCCACAATAACCAAAGGAACGCTCCAAGAAGCGTGTTGTTTCACAAATTCCCACCCAAAATTAATAACTTCATACGCAAAACTATGGTCAGCATTCTCAAATAAATAAGACTTTTGAAACGCAAAAAATTGATAAGTTATGTACCCGATTCCCACTGTGGTCGTCAACAAAGAGGGAATAAACCCAAACCAATAAATAAGTTTTTTATTGCTTTGTGTAAACAGCCAGGAATCTCTGATAAGTTTTTTGTAGTCCATAGTCTTAAGGGATTATATTGGATTAAGGAAATCCCAACAACACAATGCACTACCAACTTGTTGACAATTCATCATAATAATAGTAAAAATGCAGCAATGCCAACAGAAGAAAAAACAACACAGATCAAGTACAAAAACATCGAGTGGAAAGTGATTAGCAATCCAAAAAAAGACAGCCTGCTGGATTTGCAAAAAAAACATCGCTTTCACGATCTTGACATAGAAGATTGTTTGTCAGAAATCCAACGTCCAAAGATAGACGAATACGACAAGTATCTCTTTATAGTACTCCACCTTCCGACAATGAAGGGCCGAGGAGACAAAAGGCATGTCGAAACTTCAGAAGTAAAAATCTTTATAGGTAAAAACTACCTAGTTACAATTCACGAAAATAACAAAACAATCGAAAAAGTTATTGCAAAAGTGCAATCTACCCTCAAAACCAAAAAAGATTACATGGCACTTGGCACAGGATACTTGCTTTATATGATTGTGGACGATCTCTTTGAGGATTGTTTCCCTATCCTAGACGATCTTAGTGACCAGGTAAACGAACTCGAAGTAGAGGTGTTTGATATGGGAAAAACAAGAGATAGGCTAAAAGAAATACTAATGTTGAAAAAAGACCTTATCAACCTTCGAAGAATCATAATGCCGCAACGTGCAGTCATCGCGCAGCTTGAACACAAAAACAAGAAATTCATTCCTGAAGATCTAGACCTGTATTTTGACGATATCGTCGATAAAATCGAGAAAATCTGGAACAATATTGGTAATTTGCAGGAATTGGCGTCTTCAGTTCACGAAACAAACGAATCAATCATCTCTCATACCACCAACAAAACAATAAAAACCCTCACAACCATATCTGTAATAATGCTTCCTTTGACGTTTATTACTGGTTTTTATGGTATGAACATTGTTGGTTTACCATATGCAGAGGCCCAAGACGCCTTGAGATACGTATTTGGTTTACTGGTTGGAGTGGTTCTCCTAATGGTTCTATATTTCAAGTACAGGAAATGGTTGTAGCCAGGTGCTATAAGGAGATTTCGCCTTGCCAAATTTTGCAAAGTTTGATAAATTATTCGCGGCACGAATCCCGCAAGGGAGAATTTTTTTACCCAATTTACAAATCATGGACAGATCTTCTAAGAAAAAAATTATTACAAAATACGCGATCCACGCAAAGGATACTGGGTCTGCTCAAGTACAAGTGGCTGTCCTTACAGAAAGAATTAATCAGCTACAAGCTCACCTTTTGGATCATCCGAAAGATAATCACTCAAGAAGAGGTCTACTAGAACTAGTAGGAAAAAGAAGAAGTCATCTGAACTACCTGAAACTTCATAGCAAAGACGAGTACGAAGCAATGTTAACAAATCTTAAACTAAAGAAGATTACAGCAAAAACAACCAGGAAATCAGTGAAAAAAGGGCCTAAGAAAGCAGTAAAAGCTGCAAAAGTAGAAAAAGCAGTCAAAAAAGCTTCAGCAAAGAAAACGCCAGCAAAGAAGGCAACAGCAAAAAAGACGCCAGCGAAGAAAGCCCCAGCAAAAAAGACAGCAAAAAAAGCATAAAGCACATTAACATATAGCAAAACCAGGAAAGGAAACCAAAAGCGAAGAGCTTAGGTAGCAGGATTGAGGCCACAAATATTGCCGTCCCGATCTTGTCACTTAAGACTTCTATAGGTTCCTTATCTTGGGTAAAACTAACCCATACAAATATGGAATCGAAAGATTTTTCAATGGACCTCGCAGGCAGGGAATTTAAACTTGTCACAAATCCGGTCCACACTATGGCTTCAGGGTACGTCCTAGCATATCTAGGCGACACTGTAGTTATGGCCAACACAAGTGTCTCAGAAGAAGGTAAAGAAGGAGCCGCTTGGTTCCCGATGGTAGTTGACTACCAAGAAAACATGTACGCTGCAGGAAAGATAAAAGGCAGCAGATTTATCAAACGTGAAGGTCGACCTTCTGAAAGCGCGATCCTAACAGCAAGATTAATCGACAGACCAATTAGACCACTTTTCCCAAAAGGAACCATTAATGAAGTTCAGATCATTTGTTCTGTGCTTTCTGCAGACATGGAGGTCTTTCCAGGAACTACAGCTATCAACGCAGCATCTGCAGCATTGATGTGTACTGGAGCACCTTTTGCAGGTCCTGTCGGAGCTGTACGAATGGGATACGTAGACGAGAAGCTCGTTGTGAACCCAACATACGAACAATGCGCAGAAGGTAAGATGAACCTAGTTGTAGCTGGAACATTGGATGCTATCACTATGGTAGAAGCTGCCATGAATGAAGTTTCTGAAGAAATCGTATTGGAAGCATTGCAAATGGCTCACGTAGAAATTAAAAGAATTTGTGAACTTCAAATTAAATTCTCAGAACAATTCAAAAAAGACCATGATGTAAAAGAAATCGAAGCAACTCTTTCAGTTCCTTCAGCAGAAGCGATAGCTGCAGTAGACGCAGTCCTAACAGACGACATGCTCGACACAATCAAAGGTGTTTTGAAGAAAGATGTAAAAGCTAGGATCCACGAAGTAGAAGAACAAGTTTTCGAAAAACTTGGAGACAAAGTTACAAAAGACAGCAGAGAAGCTGAAACAGAAGGTAAATTCCTCAAAGGAGATATCGTT
Source organism: Candidatus Peregrinibacteria bacterium (assembly GCA_018655275.1). GTDB lineage: Bacteria > Patescibacteriota > Gracilibacteria > UBA1369 > LOWO2-01-FULL-3 > JABIJZ01. Next base: position 135,117 of record JABIJZ010000009.1, read on the forward strand.
GAAATCATCAACAGCAAATTCGAAAAAAGAATGAGAAAGAAAATCCTTGAAACAGAAGAACGTCTCGACGGTAGAAAACCTGACGAAGTAAGAGCACTTCACTCAGAAGTTGGAATTCTTCCAAGAACACACGGTACAGGCCTCTTCAATAGAGGAGAAACTCAAGCTCTTACAGTCGCAACTCTAGGAGCACCTGGAGATGCACAAGTTATAGACACAATGGACACAGACGAAGAAAGAAGATACATGCACCACTACAACTTCCCACCTTACGCGGTAGGGGATATCAAAATGTTGCGCGGAGCATCAAGACGTGATATCGGACACGGAGATTTGGCAGAACGTGCTTTGAAACCAGTACTTCCAGCCAAAGAAGATTTCCCATACACAATGTGGCTTGTATCAGAGATCATGAGTTGTAACGGCTCAAGCTCAATGGCTTCAGTATGCGGATCAACTCTCGCATTGATGGATGCAGGTGTGCCGATCACAAGACCTGTCTCAGGTGTTGCAATGGGACTTGTGGTAGATAAAGAGAACTTCAAAGGAGGAAACAATGGAGACGATGATTCATACAAAATCCTTACAGACATCCAAGGGATGGAGGACTTCGCTGGAGACATGGACTTCAAAGTCACAGGTACCACAGAAGGTATCACTGCCCTCCAAATGGACATCAAAGTTTCAGGACTTTCAGTTGAGCTTCTAGCAAAAGCACTAGGTCGTGCAAAAGACGCTCGTCAAGAAATCCTAGACTCAATGTTGGAAGCGATCCCAGAACCACGAAAAGAACTTTCGCCTCACGCACCATTGATAATGAATATCAAAATCGATACTGACGATATTAGAATCGTAATTGGTAAAGGCGGTGAAACAATCCAAGCAATAACAAAAGAATGTGAAGTAGAAATGGATCTTGATGATGACGGAAACGTAACAATCACAGCTCCAGACCAAGAAAAAGGTCAGAAGGCTATAGATTGGATCGAAAGACTTACATACAAACCAAAGGTAGGCGACATCATCGAAGGTAAAGTAGTTCGTCTAATGGACTTCGGAGCATTCGTAGAACTTTCTCCAGGCAAAGACGGTTTGGTTCACATTTCACAACTTGCACCTGAACGTGTCGAGAAAGTCACAGACAAAGTGAAACTTGGAGACATGGTAAAGGTTAAATTAATGGAAATCGACGATCAAGGTCGTTACAACCTATCAATGAAAGCGGCAATGGGAGCTCCGAGCGAATAGACAGCTAACAGATTGACAAAGGAGTGATTGAATGATATAAATCACTCCTTTTTTAATGTAGCTAAAAACAACAAAATTGACTCAACCACCAGGAAAAGAAGACACATCCTTTAGTGCTCCCGAACTCTCAGCACTAGACGATGAGCAAATAGAAGAAATCCTTAGTGCAAGGCCTATCCCAACGATTGCAACTATAATTGGACAAGCTAATGTGGATAGAATCTATGATCTTTTAGCGACGCCTGATGTAGCTTGTGTGGACAAAGCTGCTTTGGGGAGTGAGTTTGGAAGTGTAAAGGAATTGCATGAATACATCAGAGTTTCACCAGACCAAATTGAGGTGGATAAAGCTGTAAGAGACCTGGTTGTGAGTATTATGGAGCAAAGCTTTGGGCCTAGGATAGGAAGATGGATGGATGCTTTAGTGGTAAAAATTAGAAAAATTCAAGGAAGTACTAAGGTTGTTAGAAAATGCAGAGTAACCTGTGCTCGAGCAGTAGGAAGCCAAATGGCTATGCCCTCAAGAGAGAGAGCCCCAATAAAAATAACGGAAACAGAACTTTTTAGCTTACCAGTCATAAACCTATTTAAAGAAATAGACGCTATGGCTCAGACTATGGAGATTTCTCATAAATCACAAAGGAATGTTGTGGTACTGATGATAAGGGATTTGATGGATATGTATTTAGCACACATGATAATTTCTGAATTTAGTAACAGTAGTCGTACGCGGGCAGACAAAGATACAATTACAAATGTTTTTGAAGAGGCAAATAAAGCATGGTTAAAAACATATGGTCGTACATTCCCTGTTATGTCATTGATATTTTTGTTAAAAGAAATAATAGATGTTGTAGGAGAAGACAAGGCAAACAAAGCTAAATTCAAACAATTTTTAGAAAATGCAGAGGAAACAGAAGAAGTTCCCTTTGATCTTATACAAAAACTGTCAGAGTACAGAAAATCAACACCACACACAGCCAAAATAGGTGATTGCGAAGTCCGTATTTTTGGGGATGAATTTGAGACACACCACTCAGACAAAATATGTTACGTAAGTGTGATAGTGGATGAATCAAAGCCTGTGAATACTCCAGAGGCAATAAGAAGTGAAGATGGGATTACAACAAAAACTCGGGCCAATGAAGGTTCAATACATTTTGCTTTAAATAGATATACCGGAGAATTGACGCTATTTGGTCAATACATGCCTTTGAGCTTTGTAATTGGATCAGAACAATATGAGAAACTAAAGAAGATAGTCTACAAAGTAGTATTTGACTACCTTATAGATAAAGACCCAGATATTAATGATTATTTAATTGGAGCAAGTTTAGATGAAGCGTTTGCAAAAAAAAGGCAAGAGGATGAAGCGGCAGCAGAAGCACTGAGAGTTAAAACAGCATATGCACCATACGAGGCCGTACCAAAACAAGAACCAACACCAGCGTCAACAGAAGAACAGCAAGCAGAAACAAGGTGGGCTGTAAAAAAAGCACAAGGAAAGGTTTTGAGAGGAATAAGTGGTGAAGAAGTTAACAGAACTCTTCTCAAGATTGAAAGGGTATCTTGCCGAGAAGGAGAGGGAAGTCACAGGATTTTTAGAATTAATAATGGACCTCCAGCTACAGTCTCGAGACACAGGAAAGACATTCCCATTGGTACACTGCTGTCTATACTAAAAATTTTAGGAATATCACAAGAAGAGTTCAAAGCAGCCATATAGAAATATTGATTTTTGAGGATCTTTTCATTAACATACTTCTGCTTTTCGATAAACAACCCCAGCGGGTATCGTATAATGGCTATTACATTGCCTTGCCAAGGCAGAGACACGAGTTCGACTCTCGTTACCCGCTCCAGTAGAATAGTTTCCCGCCTTTTTCGAAGTCTTTACTGGTTATCTCATCTTCAGAAACTAGTGAGAACCTCGGGTTTTGAGTACGCAGAGATTTAAGCCCATTTTTAATTGAAATGAATTGTTTTGGTAGTTCTATATCAAGTTCTCCGTCTTTTAGTAAAAAGTTCTGACCTAAACTTTGGAAGACAGATTTCTTGTCATCTAACGTTCCAGTCTCAAACCAATGTTTTGCATACGTAGCAAACTCAAAAGTTTTCTCGCTCAAATCAAGCCAGTCCTTTTGTCTTCGGTCACAATCCTCCAATTTTTCAGCAATCTGTTCCTTCTCTTTCAATAATCGTTGTTTCTGTTCTTTGAACTCATGTTCATCCAACAAAGACTTATCAGCGTTTTCGGGACAGATATATAGTTTTAAAAGGTTGTCGATCCTTTTTCCGCAATCATTGTAGGAGTTTTGAATATTCTTTTGGATGTTGGTTCTATCTTTAGATTCTCTATTATGTAACTTTTCTAAATACTTGACTGTACACTTAAAAAGATTTTCAGGGACAGTAATTGTCTCAAGAACTTTAACAATCTGACTCTCAAGGTCATCGGCAGTAATATGCTTTTGGCTACATTTGGCGTGATACTTTTTCTTAGTACAGTGATAGTAAGTATAGATCTTTGTTTCGCCACTTCTTACGAGTTTTTTAAGTTTATGTTCAGCAGTAACGGAACACCCACATTCACCACATTTAATAACTCCAGTGTAAGGAAATCGATGTTTTTGAGGTCGAGGTCTTCCTTTTCTGCCAAGCAAGATTTGGGCTCGATCAAACTCTTCCTTTGTAATCATGGCAGTATGACTTCCTTGATAAGTCTCACCATCCCAAATAAATTCGCCGTAATAAAACGAGTTAGTGAAGATTCTATAAAGAGTGTTAATAGCAAGAGGCTTTCCACCAAGAGTCTTGAATTTCCTAGTTTTAAAACGCCACTCTTCATTTGAAATTCTCCATATGTCTCGCACTGAATATCTGCTAGAAAGAAGCATCTCCCACATCTTTCTTACTAACTCGAATCTTTCAGGGTCTTCAAGTATTTGCTTCTCTCCTTTTAGACTGTTGTAATCATTCATGTAACCAGTTGGAGCCATATTGGGTCTTGAGCCTTTGGAGCATTTTTTAAGCATTCCTCTTTTAACATCCTTGCTCAATTTGTCAGAAGAATATTTGGATTGTGACAAAGCGAAATTCAACATCATCTTCCCCTCTGGTGAGTTGTCGAAATGGTAAGAACCAAACTTTAAGTCCTTTATGACTCCAGTATCAAGTAGGTGAATGATCATCGATCCATCAAGCGGGTTTCGTGATAGGCGAGAGGGATCCCAGGCAGCTATACCATCAGCTTCGCCATTTTTTATTCTCTCAAGCATTTCATTAAACATAGGTCGGTTATAAGGCTTGAAAGCACTTTTAGATTCTTCATATCTACCAACAATTTCTATTTCAGGGAATCTAGTTCTAAGTTCATCTCTTTGCGACTCGATAGAAAGCAGTTGCCTGTCTTTTTCTTCGGTACTCTTTCTGCAGTAAATAAAGTATTTCATTGTTAGGTTTTGTTAGGTTTTCTTGAGGTCATACTCAAAGGGACAACCGTGGCTACTCAACTCCAGACCCGAAAGTCTCTTGTTGACACGGTTGCCCCTTGAGAGCAACAAATCAGCTTTCGGGTATTCTGGTAGTTGTTGAGTAGCAAAAACATTATACACAAAGTTACAATCTACCAAAAATATTTTTTTTAATTGATATAGACTCCTCAAGAGACGGCATCCTGGCTTCAAGTTGTCTCAACTTCCTCACTTTCCTGGTAGGGCTTCCTTGATAATGCCATTTATGTATAGAATTGTAGACCTCTTCATATTTTTTTTCGTTATCAAGAACTTTTCCAAAAAACTCAAGCCTACTCCCACTCTTTCGCTGACTTTCATAAACAATATTCATACACTTCCTGCATCCAAAGTAATCAGATCCAGGAGGTTTATAGAGTTTGTAAACAGTCCTGCCGCAATAACAGTTTCTTTTGTACAAAGAGCACTTGAAAGCCCACCTGAACCCGCTGAGATTACACGGAACTTTGACTAGAGGGAAAGAATAATCCATGTCTTTTTTTTCACCACCCCACCTAGGAGTGATAGTATATTGAAACTTAATATCTGGGAAACTCATTGTGCCCACAGTGAATTCTATTGAAGATTTACTGTCACTCCATCCATGAGTCCAGGTAATGCCACCACTCTTCCATCCACAAAAGTAGCCATGTTGTTTTAGCCATTGGGTATCAATACAAAGGCAGTCATCTTCCGAGTTTTTGGTTGGGTACATCCCCATAATTCAGAAATCGTTAAGGATAGAAAAGTGGTAAAAATCAACACTGTAAAAGAGAGAGAATCTAACTCTGCTACAACTAGCTATTAGCTGTAGCAGAACTGTTCTTTAGATCCTCAACTATGAGTTTTCGCACGTAAGCGGAGAAATTCATATACTCGCTTTTTGCCATACCTTCTGCATCAGCACATAGCTGATTTGGAAGGTAGATACTCTTCAGCCGATAATTTTCTGGATCGTAAGGCATAGTTATATTGGTTAAGTAATAAATAGTAATGCAGTGTCAGATTCGTTTAATAAACTTAATATGGCGTTGTGTTGGCTAGGACCTCTTTACACTCATCGCTCAAAAACCACATGAACTCCTGTTTCAGGACAATTTGTGATTCAGCTCTTCCTATCATGCCAGGCTCGTCTTCTTCAAGATCACATATACCAAGCACGCCCAAAGCCTTCATCTCTTTAAGTGCTGTGGGTTTAGAACAATTAAGCTCTTTCTCAATGTCAGAAGTTGATATTTTCCCATCATAACTCAAAAGGAGTTGGAACAGTTGAGAACGAACAATATCAGCAGAATCAAAAACAAGTTCAATGACGACTCTAATGTCAGGTTTTGTGAGGTTTTTCCTCCCGAAAGCAAGAGTGTGTCCTCTAGCTAAGTTGTATAGCAGTTGGTTTATCCTGTCAGGTTTCTCAATGGTAGGTTTAGTATAAGAATATTCATCACCTCCAAGCCCCTTTTCTCGCCAAACATTTATTGTGCCTCTCAACTTTGAAAGGAGCTTTGCACAACGTCCAATAATCTTTAGTAATTCTGGGTCTTCATTAGAGTGATTCCATTCGACGCCCTCTGGATATTCAGCCCACAAGGTCTTTAGGAGATCATGAGTAGCTTTTTTGCAAATTTTTTCTTTCACCTTATAAGATCGATCTTGTAACTGAAGAGCCAATTGATCCTCGTTTTTGTCAGGACTGTTCAAGTGTAAGAAAAAGAGCCTAGAGCCAAGGTTTCCCATGATCTTCCAAACTCTTGGAGGAATCGGGGTCGAAGCTCCCAGTATCATAAACAAATACTCTCCTTTATACCCCCTGCTTCCATGGACTCCACTATCGGATTCGAATCCCTCCCCATCCAAAACCCTAGTTAGAATACCAAGACTGTTTTTTAAATCCTCTTCCCTTTGAGCAAAGATACTCGCAAAGTCGCGGATAAGGAACATTTTGTAACGAACACGTGGCAACAAATCAACCTGTTTCAATTTTTCTCTGTTTACGTTGGCGGAGTGCGACACAAAAGAAGCAGCACTAAATTTATCCGAGGAATACACTAGTTCTTCTATGCCATCAAAGAAATTAATGGTTATGGTCTTCCCAGAAGAGGGGACATCCAAAAGAATAACAGCAAATGGATTCGTTACGTCCTTGATCAGTATTTGAGCAATAACACTCAATCCAAGCTCAGCAGCAAATAAGAAAGCAGGAAAGTTTTTGTTTATAACAGAAACCCATTTCTCCGCTGTAATAGGGCGTTTAGGCAAGGGTAATTTAGCAAATCTACAAGAGTCGTCAGTAGGAACATATAACTGCTTCAAAGCCATGAAATCATCAACCGACTTATGAAGTTTTACGAAGAAATCCGTTACATCTCCTTTATCGCCAGTTTCCTCTGGCAAAACAACTTGAAAGACCTTACTGTCTTCTAACGCACTTCCAAGATTTTCCGATATTTTCAAAGCACCTTCTTGCCCGCTTTTATCTCGATCAAGGCAAACAATGATTTCATTTATACCTTCGAATTCTCTAATCCATTCATCTTTGAAGGTAGCAGCTCCACCAGTAGAAGTTACAGCCAACAAACCATTACTTTCCAAAACCATCATATCTAACTCTCCTTCACAGATAATTACGTAATCATCGTTGTTTTTCAGGTTATCTTTGCCATACAAGGCAACAGAGTTCCCTTTTGGGAAAACGCTGTGTTTAGTAGAGTTACCATCATCAAAAGGATTTTTACGAAGCTTAATAAAATAGCCATCGCCCACTGCCACAGGGATGGTAATCCAATTCTTGTCATAAAAATTCCCGTAGCCCAATTTCCTGGTCTTTATAACGTTCAGAGATATGCCTCTTTCGTTTATAAGCCAGTCCAGAACCGTTTGAGGTAAAGCTGCGGCATACTTATCAACTTCTGCCTCACAGACGGTTGTAGGCTCTTCAACAACACTTTTTCGCTTCTTTTCCTTCCCGATTACAGGCTTTATTTGCTGGGACTTATAGTCATCGTTGAAATACTTCATTAAAGTTAAAAGATTACCTTTTTGCCCACAGGTTTTGCAGTCATATTGACCAGTTTCTGCACACATATAGCAATGTCCAGCGTGTTTGCTCGTGTGGCACTCAACACTGAACGGACATTGGAACTGCAATTCTCCGTTCTTTTCACGGAACTGGATTCCCTTCTGGTGTAAATACTCCTGTGGTGTTATTTCTTGAGTTTTTGTGTTCATTGTTTTATTATTAAATTGCAAGAGGGCGGACAGGATTATTCCTGCCCGCCTTGTTTATTTACTTTTGAGACGACAGCACAAATGTCGCCATCTTCCTTTTCACGATGCTCGATGGTTATTTCACAGTCAGAATCGATGAATTGGTTTAGAGAGAATTCTATGCCGTCACAATCCTCCTTTTGAGGGATTCTGCCATAAAGAGGCTTGATAAACTTCTTTAAAAGACTGCTTTTAGGATGCAGGCTTAGGTTGTAGTAAGAGTAGACATTAGGATAGAAGTCATCGCGGTCAGGGAAGGGAGGAGTCAACAATTGAAAGCAGATTACTACCTGGTCTCTGCCGTTGAACTTACTTTCAGTTATCTCCATCCCTTTGACAGTGGCGTCATATGTTCCCTCGGGGATTAGAATTCTTTCGTATAATGGTACTGATAATTTGGTCATAGTTTGTGTTGTTATAAAATAATTAAAGATTCTGGCTCAATCATTAGGGAGGCTTCTTTACAGGACGATAGATGACTTGAAAGAGATTGAGTAAGCTAGAAGCTATAACAGCAGATTCTTCTTCGGATATTTCTTCTCCAAAGTCTTTGTAATAGGCGTCTTGGAAATCTTTGATAATTTGTTTGTTTATTTGCACGCGGTAGTTGTTAACAAACAGTAACGTTCTTGTTGCAAAAAAAATTTTACACAAAAAAAAACGACAAACTGGCACTACCGCTTTACTTCACTTTAAATCACTTTATTTCACTTTAAATTATGAAAACCTAGCGACAGGAGCTGGTGACTCTTCGTTGGTTTTTATTTTGGAAGAAACACGATCAAAAGTTAAAACAAGCTCATCTAAGCCTCTTCCCCTTAAATCATCTCTAGTAATTAATGGGGTGAAAGTTACAGCCGTATTGGAAAGATTGGGAAAAAAAGTCTTCTTATGATTTCCAGAGAACCCAAGATCCTTAATTATATCAGGTAGAGTTCTTGTAGTTGAAATTTTACATTCTTCCACAATTTCTTCCCTCAAAACTTTCTTGTTTGCATTCTCAAATAAATAAGAAATGACAGCATTAGGGACCGAGTCAAAGTTAGTTTTCCTGAATAGGATATTATTTAGATAAATATCAGTATTCTTTCTAAAGTCCAATCTATATAGATAATCAATATCAGATCTTACACTTTCTACAGTTGTTTTACTTTCAACATTCTTCTTGTTAGCTCCCAGAGTTTTGCCGATATAATCAAAGCAAACGGTACTCCTATTCATCTTTCGAATCCTAATAATATTTTCCATCTCAAGAACTAAGAATGCTTCCAGAAACTTAGTTTGATTGATGAAAAGACTGTAAAGATCAGCTCTTTTACTTGTGTGCGTCTTCCACATATACATTTTTTCTACAACCAACTGCTTTTTGCCATAAGTTTTTTCTTGCTCTAAAATCTGATTCAATATTTCTTCTCTATGTACCTGGTAAGAAAATATTCTTTGATTACCCTCGTATTCGATATCCTGATTCATGTGCAATCTCGTATAACGATCTAAAATATCAGATAAATCCTTATGCTTAGATTTAGTGATCGAAATATCAAAATTTAAATAGTGCAAACAAATTTCAAAAAAAACAGGCATGTTTCTCTGCATACTCTTGTTTGAAGCCAAAATCACGGGATACCTGTCCAAAGTATCATCAATAAAATCTTGGAATTCTTTCCAACTCATACTCTTCTCATTTTCTATAACTTCTTTGAACTTGCCATCATAATCTGCATAAGATTTCCCAAAAGACCTGTATAGGGGGTCAGTAATATAAGAGCTATCAATAGCAATAGGACCAATTTTTAAGAAGCCTTGCTCAACAAGCTCGTCAAGATATGACCAATATTTACGGAAAGAGAGATTCCCAGATATAATAGATGCATTTTCTGGATAACCAAAATCTTTAACCTTGGTTTTTAAGGATAAGTTTTTATCAGAGAAGGTAACGAGAAGAGTCTTCAATACCACCAGAAAATCTTCTTCAAAATATTTTTCAGGATCTATCATCAATTCTTATTAAGAAAAGCATGGGTAATATACCGCTTATTCAACAGTAAATAAACATTTTCTTTAGAAATAATTAACTCCGTGATAAGATTCCAGCGTTGACCCAAAAATCCAAACTGCTTTTTAGAAACTCTTACGAGTTAAACCGCTCATCTACGCCCTATTGGCGTAATGGTGGGCGGCGTGCCAATAAGGCTACTCGTAAGAGCAACTGGATTGGGTCAACCACGCCGTCCTCTTTTGCGAATGATCAAATCATTGAAAGAGGAAAGAAAATTACCCTTTTGGCAATGAATTGTTTTCAGAATCTCAGAATAGAAATAGAAAAAATAAGTGATTTAAGAACCGAAAGATCATTCTATCCGAAGCTGGAAGTCTTTTTGAAACAATTTGCCTCAGAAGAATTAGGTATATCTAATGATATTAGTGTAATAAGCGAAGCTAGCTCAAAAGTTCATGAAGCTAAAGTAGGATTCCCAGATTTAACAATTCAAAGAAAAACTCATGATTACCAGACAGTAGGATGGATAGAGGTGAAACTTCCAGAAGACAATTTAAATGACTCCAAATTCCAACAGCAGTTTAACAAGTACAAAGACTCATTAGAGAATATTATTTTTACGAATTTGAGAGAGTGGAGTCTATGGCAGTGGGATGAAAAGGGAAAAGCAAAAAAAATAATAGAATGTCTTTTTGATATTCGGGATCAAAACGCTTCAACTGAAGGTATAAAAAAACTGTTAGAACGTTTTTTTGAAGGCAAGGCTTTAGAAATAAGAACTCCAAAACAATTAGCCTTAGCATTAGCTAGAAAAACAAGGTTGCTTTCTCAGCAAGTACAAGAAAATTTAGAAGAGGCAATAGAAAATGGAGATAAGAGTAATGACTTGTTGAAGTTACAATCAGCATTTTCAGAAACTCTTATAAAAGACATTGAAACACACCAATTCGCGAATATGGCTGCGGAGACAATTGCATATTCTTTCTTCTTGGCAGCATTGGAACATGAAAGAAGAGGTCATGGAGAAGATTTAACGTTTACCACAGCAATCGATTACTTACCACAAAGCGTCCCCATCCTTTATGACCTATACAGCTTGATTGGAACAACCGCAAAAAAAAGTGAGCCCATTCAGCTAACAGTAAATTCTTTAGTTGAACAGTTTAAGAAGGCTGACATGGGAAAGATTCACAAGAAACTTTCAAGTCACGCAATAGGACAAGATCCAGTAATACATTTTTATGAGCCATTTCTTGCAGAATATGACCCCAAAGAAAGGGAAGCCAGAGGAGTTTATTATACCCCAAAACCCATAGTAGATTATATTGTTAGGAGTGCGGATGAACTGCTCAAAAGCAATTTTGGGAAAGAAATAGGACTAGAAGACAGAAGTGTGCAATTACTAGACCCTGCTACAGGTACAGGAACCTTTTTGATGTCGGCAATTGAAATGATATACGAAAGAAAAAAGAAACAATTAGGTAGCCTAGGCGAAGAGATTGTTAAAAAGGATTTTGCTAAAACTGCTCAAGATCATATATTAAAGCATTTTTATGGATTTGAACTAATGATTGCACCTTATGCGATAGCACACTTGAAACTGACTCTTCTACTAGAGGAATTCGGATTTAAATTTGAAATGACTCAAAACAATGAAGATCCAGATGACGATAGAATGAAGATATATTTAACTAACACACTGGACAAACCTCAGAAAACTGCTGATAAAGGGCAACTAGAGCTTTTCTCATTTCATGAGTCTATATCCGAAGAAGGCGAATTAGCATCAAAGATTAAAGCCTCGGAACCAATAATGGTTATTATAGGAAATCCTCCATATTCAAACTTTGGGAGAATGAATAGGAACGAGTGGATATTAGGATTATTAAACGATTACAAAAAAGATTTGGAAGAAAAGAAAATAAATATTGATGACGACTTTATAAAATTCATCAGATTTGCTCAATGGAAAATAGAACAGACTGGAGAGGGAATAGTGGCAATGATAACAAGCAATACATTCGTCGATGGTATAACCCATAGGCAAATGAGAAAGACTTTATTGGAGGTGTTCGATGAAATATACATATACAATTTACATGGGAATATCAGAAAAGGTGAGGTTTGCCCAGATGGGAGCAAAGATGAAAACGTGTTCGACATAATGACTGGCGTGTCTATAAATATTTTTGTAAAAAATCAAAAATGTGATAACGAAACATTGGCAAAAGTTTTTTATCAAGATGCTTGGGGGAAAAGTAAGGAGAAATTGGAAATATTAGAAAAATCAGACATAAAATCTACTCCTTGGGAGGAGGTAAAACCTTTAAAGCCATATTATTTTTTCACACCAAAAGATCTATCAAATGAGGATTATTTTGAGTTTACAAATTTAAAAGAAATATTTTTACAGTCTGTAACAGGAGTTGAGAGTCAAAAAGATAAAGTGTGCATAAAAAGATCAAAAAATAGTATAAAAACAATAATAGATGATTTTATAGGCGAGTCCCCTGATGAAGAGATCCGAGAAGAGTACGACATAAAAGATTCAAGAGACTGGAAACTTTCGACGGTTAGGGAACATCTGAAATATTCATATGATAGAAATAATTTTAAAACGATAAGCTACAGACCTTTTGATTCAAGACATACATATTTTGACAGAAATTTTATTGCGTATCCCAGAAAACCACTGATGGATAGTCTCAGTAGAGAGGGGAATTTCGCAATAATATGTTCGAGACAATCATCTGGAGAACATTGGTATAATATATTTATATCAGACAAAGTAACCGAACGCTGTTTCCTATCTATAAAAACGAAAGAAGGAGGTTATGTTTTCCCTTTGTTTTTAAACTTAGAAGAAAGAACACTAAATATATCTAAACAATTTTTAGAAAAATTTGATAAATATAAAGCTAATGAATTAGACATTTTTGATTATATCTATGGAATTCTACATCTGCCTCAGTACAGAGAGAAATATATAGAACAATTAAAAATAAACTTTCCATACATTCCAACTCCAGAACAAATAATAAAAGTAGATTTACTAAAAAAAGAAATAGACTCGCCCTTCACGGCTTTTAAAATTATTACAAAAGCAGGGACAAAACTAAGAGAATTACACACATTAAAAGCTGCGATCTTTCATGAGGAAACAAAATGGGGAATCAGCGTTGGGGGAAAAGAGGACATGAACAAAGAAACAGACTGGGTTGTTAAAAAAATAAAATACGAATCAGAAACATCTCGAATATACATAAATGAAAACCAATATTTTGAAGGGATTTCTAAAGACGTGTGGGAATTTAGGATTGGAAGTTATCAGGTCTTAGACAAATGGCTAAAAGAAAGGGGGAAAGAAAAAGAAGGTTTAACTTTAGACGAGTTAAAACACTACATGAAAATAATAATAAGTCTTCGGGAAACGATAGAAACGATTAATGAACTCAAAACAAGTTAAACATATCAAAAATTACAATTAGGATATGACCCTAATAATAAAACTTCAGTATGACAACAATCACAGAACTAAGAAAAAAGAAAAAGAAATGGATGGAAGATACCTTAACTGAAAGTCAACTTGTCAAAGAACTAGGTTTAGATAGCAAGGACATAGAGCAGTTAAAGCCAGAGAACAAATATGGGAAGGTTAGATATAGAAAGGAGAAAGTACGTTGGTATTTAAATACGAAGGATTCACCATGCACATAACCGCCTCACAGCTCTACAACTACATTCAATGTCCCCATAGAGTATGGAGAGATATTTATGGACCACAAGATGAGAAAGAAAAAGAAGCAAATTCATTCGTAGAACTTCTTTGGGAAAAAGGTGTGCAGCACGAAGAGAAAATCATAAGTAGAATAGGAGATTTTACCGATACTTCAAAAGGCTCATTGGAAGAGAGATTTGAGAAAACAAAAGAGGCAATGGACAACAAAACCCCTTTGATTTACCAAGGAGTGATTCAACACAAAAACTTATTAGGAATACCAGATTTACTAAAAAAACTACCAGACGGTAACTACATAGCGGTTGATATAAAATCTGGCTCTGGATTAGAAGGAGTGGATGAGCATGAAGGAAAAGAAGGGAAGTTTAAGAAACACTACGCAGCTCAACTATGTTTGTATACAGATATCCTTAATAAACTAGGTTATTCGAATATAAAGGTCGGTAGAATTATAGATATACATGGAGAAGAAGTTGATTACGATTTAATGTCCCCAAGAGGAAAAAAAAACCCTCAAACATGGTGGGAGTTTTATGAGCAGATCAAAAAACATGTTGAGTTTCTGATGAAGAATCAATACAAAAACAAACCAGCAATGGCGGGTATATGCAAACTGTGTCCTTGGTACAAGAGTTGCAAGAAATGGTGTGACGAAACTCAAGACTTAACAAATATATTTTATTTGGGACGTAGCAATAGGGATGTTATCAATGATGATTTATCAATCAATAATATCGAAGAATTTTTGGATCTAGACATAGAAAATATAAAGAAAGAAAAGAAAAAAGATAAAAGCTATCTAAAGGGGCTAGGTGAAACAAGTCTTAGTAAATACTTAAGACGTGCAGATATACTGATAAACACAAAAGAACCAGTTGCATATGAGCCGATAGTCTTCCCAGAAGTAGAATGCGAACTGTTTTTCGACATTGAGGATGACCCTACACAAGAATTTGTTTATATGCATGGGGTGTACGAACGCAGAGGAGGAAAAGAAAGATATGTCCACTTTACTGCAGAGAAAGTAAATGATGAGGAAGAAAAGAGAGTATGGGGTGATTTCTGGGAGTACATAAAATCTCTACCAAAAGATAATTTCGCAGTCTACTACTATTCTCATCACGAAAAAACTACATACAGGAAGCTCCAAGAACAATATTCAGACGTAATTAGCATGGAAGAAGTAGAGGAATTCTTTGAGAACCCAAACGTGATAGACTTGTATAAAATAGTACTAAAAGAGACAGATTTTCCTCTAGGAAGCTATTCACTTAAAGCAATAGCAAACTATATGGGCTTCAAATGGCGTGATGAGAGCCCATCAGGAGCACTTTCGATACAATGGTTCAATAAATACATAGAAACAGGCGACAAGAGCATTCTGAAGCGTATTTTGGAGTACAATGAGGATGACTGTAAGGCGACGATGGTTCTTAAGGATGGATTAGAAAAACTTCAGTTAATAAACAAAAACTGACACTGCGTTATGGTAGAAATTTCGCAAGAAAAATTAGAAGAGTTTAAGAAGATCTGGCAGAAAGAATATGGAGAAGACATCTCTGATGAGAAGGCAAGGGAGTATGGGGGAAGACTCGTAAACCTGTTTAAAGTTCTAATTGAGATTGATAGGAAAAAGTAAAATTGAATACGCCAAAGAATTTGCATATAATGCAGATCCTTAACAACTATTCAACATGTCTAAACAAAAGATAGAAATCTACTTAAACGACCAAGTCGTTGATCAACAGGGATTACCGCTGGTAGTTCTAGGAATCAATGGACGAAAGGCAATTTTTGCAAAACAACTGGCTAACACATTTGAAGGATCTAAAACTTCATCAGAATTATTAGATCAATTAAGAAAAACTGGAGGTTACGAAGAAGGAGAAGGATGGGAAAAATTATCATATGACGAATTAAAAGAAATCCAGACATGGGAAAAAACCATGTCTGGAAAATCGGCTATAGAAAGCCTATTAGGGCAGATTAATCCGAACGGAGCAGCAGTGGTTTATGAAGAAGCTGCCCTATGGGTATTAGCAAGGAGCAATACACCAAAAGGAAGAGAATTCGCAAAATTATTGGTAAAAACCTTCGTGGCTGTCAGAGATGGGGCTTACATAGCAGCAGAAGGACAGGAAAGAATTCAAGAACGATTACAGTACAAAAAAGCAGAGAAAGACCTCAAAGACACTATTTATAACCGAGGATACAAAAGGATAGGTTTTTTTGTGATGAAAGGAGATGAAGCCTTTTATGATGGATATACAACAGATCAGGTCAGAAAAAAGAAAGGCATACCCAAAAAGAGGGCTCTAGCTGACTTTGATACATCAATAGAATTAACAGCCAAGACCTTGATAAAAAAGACGACAGACAAAAACATCAAAGAACATGACATAAGAGATCACGGAATACTAAAAGAGTACGTCAAAAACAACCGTATAATGAGGCAATCGTTAGAACAGATGGGAGTGATACCAGAGGAATTAGAACCAGAAGAGGACTATAAGGAAATAGAGAAGAGAGCTCGAAAACAGTTAAAAGAATCACAAGGTATAAAGAGGTTAACATAAACAATGACTGAAGAAATCCAAATCACAAATGTTTTCAAGGAATGGTTAGAAAATCAAAACAGTGAAGACTACGAGGAAGCGATAGACAACCAAGATCAATGTTCAATCGTAGACACAAGCCTAAATATTGGATCTGAAATACTTCAATTCCAAATATCTGTGTCTGACGGACAATTGCGCTACCATGGAGATGTTACAAGGAGGCAAACTGAAAGAGGAGAGGACTGGGAGGTTTGGGACGTAAACAACATAGAGTGGATAATAGAACGGATAGAAGCTAAAGAGAGACATTACTCAACAGATGAAAAGCAAAACACAATATTACTGATAAAAACACCCATGACTACAATGAATGGAGAGTTAGATAATTTGGGCGAAATAGTAACAGACTTCAGAGGTGTTTATTTAGTTAGCACTCATGCAACGCAAGAAGAAAGAGTGTTTACAGTAAAAAATGTATTTTGATTTCCAGTTCGAACATCCTCCACGGTGGAGCTCCAAAGAAGTTGCGAGATTTGCGATCCGGAGTGAAGCGGAAACAGCGCTTTTCGCGTAACGCAGGACGTCGAACAGTAAATTTCTCAATCCTGATCACGACAGGATGAAAATTTACTAGTGAGGCGAGCAAATCCCTACTGGTGACGAACAAAGATCTATTGTGAAATACACATCTCACCTCGTAAGCTCAATATTCCCCCCCTGTTAGAAAGGGCAAAAGCTCGTATTATTGGCCCATGTTCCCCAGGCTGGTTGACAAAACTTCTGAAAAATGTTTAAATACAGCCCAAGTTCAATAAATAAATCGCCATGAAAGCAGCATTGACTGGCCCTACAGGGAACGAAGAAGCAGAATCTCAACAATTTTGCACAAATTTATGGAAAAAAATAGAAAGCACACTTTTCCCAAACATGAGTCAGGAACAAGCATTAGATGTCTACAGACAAACTGTTGCAAACGATTGGTCTGCAGAAGGAGCAGAAGCTTTCAGGTCAATCAAATACATTGTAGATAGAGAAATAGAAGGTTGTCCGTCTGCTGCTCAACTAAAAGCACTATTTTTACACGGCCCTTGGAACATGATCCACATATCAGGGATAGGGAATGAATTACACAGATTAAACGAATATACAAACACAGTAAGCTACATATTCTACAAAGCTTTAGAAAAACTCCAAACTATGGGGCAAGAAGGGGAAGACGCAATCAGAATCATATTCACACGTGTAAATCTCAGGGATTTCCGTTATAGAGAAGATGGTGGTAGTGGAACAGATATCGTTGAGGTGTCCTCAGTTTTTCAACAGTAATAAGTTCCTATATAGAGGCTATGCTATAATTCAGCCATGCAAACAATCCTTATCGTCTTCGTTTCCTCACTCATAGCCACATTTCTCAGCGTAATGTCGGGAGGTGGAGCCTCAACAATAACTCTACCTGTATTTCTGTGGACAGGGATGTCTCTTCCACTTGCTATAGCTGTACACAAAGTATGTGCGATTTTCTGGACCCCAATTTCTGCATATAACTATTTAAAAGATCGAAAAATAAACTGGGGATTCCTACTGGTATTTGCTGCCATAGGTCTCGTAGGAGCATACCTAGGAGTACAATTTGTCCTAAAGATAGATGAAAGCGTTGTGAGGCCAGCAATAGGAGTCATAATTCTCACATTAGTGGCCTACACATACTTCAAAAAAGACCTAGGGATCAAAGAAAAGAAAGTAAATTCAAAAATCAAAAAAATCCTGGCTTATCCAACAGCAATTATAATGGGATTCTACGAAAGCGTATTCGGAGCAGGAAACGGTATTGTTTTTACAGCAGTAACGTTCCACAGTCGCGGATTCGATTTCATTAATGCATTAGGCTACTACTTCGCTGTAGCATTTTTCTGGGCAAGTTTCGCATCAGTTCTATATATACAAAAAGGCTATTTTGATTTAGGCATAATGTCAGCCGCAATTCTTGGCTCAACAATTGGAAGCTACGCCGGCTCAAAATACGCAAAACTAAAAGGAAACAAGTTCATCAAAACAATATTCATTATTATTGGGGGACTGCTGGGCGTAAAATTGATATTGGGATTTTAGAATTGTAAATCACTCCATTGGTGAAGACGGCATATCCAAAACCCTCAAAGCTATCTCGACATCATGTTGCAGGCCAGAACGAACAATCTCAATTATTCCAGCATCTAGTCTCTCCTGTCCCAGAAGGTGCTCCAGCTGTCCCATATTAACGGTGCGGCCATCTGTATCACCATCACCAACAACACCCCTTACAACCTTGACAATCTTTTGCGAAATATAACCAGGCATGTCCTCAATATCGATAGTAGCAAGACGTGAAAGAGGAAAAACACCAATCAAAACTTGTTTCAAAGCAGGACCCATGCTTTCAAAGCCTTCTTGTTCCAACAGGTCACGGATTTGCTCTGCAGTGCAAGTCTCAGCATCAGGACCTCTGGAGGTATACTCCATTTTATTTTTAAAAACTGCCTTCAAATCTTCAGCATCTCTAGGCCCCATGAGAACGCTTCCACTAGTTGGTAGAGCATTGAGTAATTGGTCCTTAGTAAAGTATATTTTAGTTCCTTCAGTCATAAATTTATAATTAATTCTGTTCTAAAATTATACATAGAAAACATCCATAGGTCAACCCTCTCGAGGAGACAAAATCCACAAATTCAAAAAACGGCTTAAACTAAATAAACTTGACGAATCACTCAAAGAGGTTCTAAAAGCTTTACAACTAACCTGTCATCAGGTAGGCTTTCCTCAGATAATTTTTAACCCGCTTTTCATGGCTTACGCACACACAAACAGCAAGGGGCAGACCTACTATCTCCACACAAAGGAGGTAACTCTAAGAGGAGGTCGTCTACAAAGAATCTTTTACTTCGCTCGCGAAGCAAAACCAAACGATGCTCTAGATGAAATGCCAGACGGATATCTAGTTGTAGAGAACAAAAGAACAGGTCTTCCAATGTTGAAAAAAGACAAAAAGGACTAACAACGTTAGAAATAAAAGCCTTCCCTAAACAGGGAGGGCTTTTTTATTAAAAAAGTTTGCAATAACAAGCGAATGCAATTAGAATCACGAGCGTGAAATTATTTCACAGACCTTTCATAACACGCCGGGGTAGCTCAGTGGTAGAGCACTGGATTGAAAATCCAGGTGTCGGCAGTTCAATCCTGCCCCCCGGCACCACAAAAAGCCTTGAAATTAATTTCAGGCCTTTTTTGCAAATCCACAAAAGATAGATTATAATGGGACTCCTAGGTACAAAAAATCCCCTAACCAACCTATACATGCAAATCCAAGTTCAGTACAAGAATCTTTCAAAATCAGAACAAGCGTTGTTCGACGAGTACATGAAGAGCAAGATAAAGCAGATAGACAATCTTCTCACAAATTTTGAGGAAGACGCCGTAATGCTGGATCTCAAAATAGAAAAATTCAACAAACATGACGCGTTCGAAGTCGAATACGTTTTGAAAATACCAATGAAAACTCTGAAGTCACGAGAAGCAAGCCATCAAATCACAAAAGCAGTAGACCTGGCAAAAGACAGGCTTATTGTTCAACTCAAGAAATTTCAAAAACAACTCAAGACAGGTCAGTTGGCTGCAAGACAACACGCTTCTTTGCGACGACCAAAACTCCACGAAGAAACTCAGCTAGAAAAAGAAGCCAAACAGTTCCTCAAAGCCTAGCTCCCCAAAACAAGACAACAAAAAAGCGAAGTCCAAGGATCTTCGCTTTTGAGCATCGATGCTAAAAGTCTAAAACTATTCAGCAGCTTCTTCTTCCATAACTTCTTCTTCTGCAACTTCTTCTTCTACAACTTCTTCTTCTACAACTTCTTCTTCTACTACAACCTCTTCTTCCATAACTTCTTCTTCTGCAGGCATCTCTTCTTCAGCCTCATCAACTGGTAAACAACCAGCCAATAGAGCTGTAGTGCTGAGAACTGCTAGACCAAGTAAGAATTTTCTCATGGTGTTAACATGTTAAAGAATAAAAAATTAAACATCCATAGGAGAAAGTATAGTGATTAATAGGGAAAAGTAAAAAAGATTTTAGGTTAAAATATTGTTAGATCTCGGAAATATGGTTTTATATTCCAGAGGTAAGTGCTAGAATCTAACAAATAAACGATCTCAAATGAGCGGTAGTCGCAATCTAATCTATGGAGAGAGAGTAGCAAAAAAGAGTTTACTCTCCTTAATAGCCCTAACCATCTTGAAAGGTGTAGCAGCTCTTTCAACAGGTATGGTAGTGCTGCTGGCGGACACCCTTAGCTCTGTCACAGACATCATTAGTTTGTTCGCAAGTTATGTAGGATTGAAGCTCTCGAGAAAGTCAGCAAACAAAAAATTCGAATACGGATATTACAAAGTTGAGACGTTTGCCTCTTTATTAGTATCACTACTTATAATCTATTTTGGTTACGAAGTTTTCGGCGAAGCAGTCGAAAGTCTGGCTACAATACCTACTGGAAAATTCCACTCTCTAGGTTTCATGACAACTGCCGTATCGATTGTATTTTCAATCAGATTAGCGAGAAGCCTGGCAGATGCCGCACGCAAAACGAATTCTATGTCATTGATGAACAATGCTGTGGACAAAAAATTGGACATCATCGCCAGTTTTGCAGTCTTGGCCAGTATCTTGTCGAATTTGTATCAAATACAGTATGTAGAGAGCGTTATCAGTATGATAATGTCAGTTATGATTCTAAAAGTAGGCGTTGAAAGTACAAAAGAATCTTTATTCTTCCTTTTAGACTATTGGGACAATCCAAAACTCCTAAGAAAAATCCGCAAAATAATCCTAAAAGAAACAGACGTAGTATTAGGAATAAAGAAAATCAGAATGCGTCGCGCAGGCACATTTATATTTGGTGAAGCATTTATAGAGATAAACCCCTTTGCAGACAGTGTAGATTTACGAGAAGAATTGGATCTGATGAATAAAAAAATCATGGAACTAAACCCCTATATAAAAGACTTCACCTTGTATAGCCATATCACACGAGCAAAACGAATAAGAATAGGAGTCCCAATTTCGGAAGGTTACGGTTTGAAAGCAAAAGTAGCAAAGTCCTTAAAAACAACAAAAGCATATGAGTTCGTAG
This sequence comes from Candidatus Peregrinibacteria bacterium, assembly GCA_018655275.1. Classification (GTDB taxonomy): domain Bacteria; phylum Patescibacteriota; class Gracilibacteria; order UBA1369; family LOWO2-01-FULL-3; genus JABIJZ01. The sequence goes on from JABIJZ010000009.1 coordinate 156,596, forward strand.
ATATAAAAGGAAACAAAATCGTGAAAAAATACAGGAAAGGCCTAAAGACAGGCGGAAAAGACATCGAACAATTAATAGAATTCCTGAAAAAAGAAAAAGTCCAAATAATAATAGACAACGGAATCAACTCTCTAGTCTACTACAACCTCCGAAGATTCCACCACATACAAGTCTATCCAAATTTTTCCAATGTGAAGAACGTAGAAGATGCTGTAAAATTGATGATGATAGATATCTAATATGCGAGAATGTTTAAAGTAGTGCCTTTCAAGACAGGAGACGTGAAAGACGTAAAAGGAGCAGATTTGCTCGAGGTTTGGTTTGACCAAATTCCCGATGCAGATGTTTCCAAAACCCTTAAGATTCTTCAAAAAATCAAAAAACCTTTTATATACAAGGTAGAGCAAAAAGGTTTAGAAGAATTTAAAAAAGATGTGATAAAAAATGCAGCCTACCTCGACCTCGATGTAGAAACCACCCCGCACAAAATGAAGCATATTCGCAGAGTAAACACCAACGCGAAAATAATAATTTCATTTCACGATTACAAAAAAACGCCAGACACAAAGGATCTCAAGAAAATCTTAAAACAAATGCAGAGCAAAGGTGCGGATATCACAAAATTCGCAACCCACGCAAAAGGCGTACAAGACAGTATCAAAATGCTTGACTTTTTATCTGAATTAAGAGAAAAAGGGCAAAAAGCGATTTGCCTTTGCATGGGAAAAGACGGCATATTGACCAGGACTACAGGACATTTATTTGGAAACTATTGCTCATACTTTGCACTCGACGAAAAGTCCAAAACAGCCCCAGGACAGATCACTCTTAAAGAATTTGATAACAGCACAACATGAGTTTAAAAATAGGAATAGTTGGCCTCCCAAATGTAGGGAAATCAACAATATTTAATGCATTAGTAGGCGCAAAAAGTGCTCAAGCAGCAAATTACCCGTTTTGCACAATAGATCCAAATGTTGGAGTGGTCGAAGTCCCAGACGAAAGACTCGAAGCTCTAACAAACTTAATCAAGCCCGAACAAACCATCCCTACAACAATCGAATTTGTGGATATTGCAGGCTTGGTTGAAGGCGCAAGCAAAGGGGAAGGGCTGGGAAACAAATTCCTTTCACACATAAGAGAATGCGACGCCATTGTCCAGGTCTTACGAGGTTTCGACGATTCAAATATAGTTCACGTATATGGGGACATCGATCCAAAAAGAGATAGAGAAGTGATAGACATGGAGCTCATTCTAGCCGACATGCAAACAGTAGAAAAAAGACTCCAAAAAGCTCAATCAGAAGCCAAATCAAACGACAAAGAAAAAGTCATATACGCCGAATTGGTCCAAAAAGTTAACGACCAATTGGCAGCAGGAAAATTGGTAGGGGAGATGGATTTGAGTTTAGATGAAAGGATCATAATAAAAGATCTCCATTTATTAACAATCAAACCACACCTATACATAATAAACGTAACAGAAGACAAAATAACCGGGATTGACCGAGAAGAGTATGCGACAAAACTCGGGCTTCAAGATTCATCAAAAATAATCCCAATCTCAGCAAGAATTGAAGAAGAATTAGCAGGATTCACAAAAGAAGAGGCAAAAGAATACTTGGCAGACATAGGAATAGAAGAGACAGGCCTCAACGAAGTTATCAAATCAGCATATAGCGCCCTGGACCTTATAACATACTTCACAGCCGGGCCAAAAGAAGTTAGAGCTTGGACAGTGTTGAAAGGCTCAACAGCGCCAGAGGGCGCAGGTGTGATCCACACAGACTTCCAAAAAGGATTCGTAAAGGCAGAAGTCATAACTTACAGCGATTACGTAACTGCAGGCAGTGAACAAGCTGCAAAAGAAAAAGGCTTACTCCGAATAGAAGGAAAAGAATACGTTGTACAAGACGGAGACATAATGCATTTCAGATTCACAAGTTAGCCTCTCTCACGAGGATATTGGAAGCGAACGTACTGATAAGTCAGGTATCCGTACATCATTGAGATACCTACGAAGATAATCAGCCAGTTCAAATGCAACTCCAAAATATAAAGCTCAGATAGGAGTGCAAAGACGGCGATAGTCGCCGCAGAAAAAGTAGTAATCCAAATCCACTTCACATCCTGGAAAGTCGGGAAACTTTTTTGAATAATCTTTCTCAAATAAACAACTGTAAAGAGGAGCATGAACATTCCAATATAAAGAAGCCAAGGCAACAAGAAAGAATATCCTTTCAAGAAGTTCAAATTCAAAATAGCTGTGATAAAGAAAGGATGCAGAGCCCACACAGCAATAGTTGTCAAAGCAACCGAGTAAAAAGACACCTTCAAACGTTTATACAATCTAATAACACCCTTCACTCCCTCGATCTGCTCAATATGCTGACAAACTTCACTGAAATCCGATAGTGACGCAAACTCAACAGACGTGAGCATGATAGCGTTCCCTGAGAGGGCGGAGATATAAGCGTGTGAAGATAAAATATTCACATTATACCTAACCAAAATCGCACTAAGATCTCGTAACAGTCCCTTCCTATCTTCAGCAATTATTTTGAGATAAGCCTGTGTGCCATCATCTTTAGTTTTTCGAATAACTCTCAAGCATTTGATGAATTCAACAGATCGGATAGATCCATCACCAAGGGCCTCAAATAAATCTGTTTTTGCTTTGTATTCAGTACCAAATTTTTCATTGATACATAAAATTAATTTTTTAAAATTAATATCTTCGATCAATCCCATCCCATTTCTAAGTAATTCTTTTTGCAAACTATCTACGCCAACAGACACCTTATTCTTATAGGTTTCTTTTTTCAAAAACTGTCGAATTTTCTCTCTAGCAGAATGTGTCTTTGCAAAAGACATCCAAGATATATCTGGACGGGCATCATCAGAAGTTACGATATTAACTAAATCACCAGTCTTTAATGCTGTAGTAATAGGTTTCTCATCATTATTTATCATAGCTTTAAAAGCATGATTCCCAACCTCGGAATGAATCGCATAAGCAAAATCAATCGCAGTGGCATTTTTGGGTAAGTCGATAGTTTCACCACCAGGTGTGAAAACAAAAATTCTGTCCTGGAAGATATCAATCTTCAACCCAGACATAAAGTCACCACCAATCTCTTGAGATTTTTGAAGCTCAAGGATTTTTGATGTCCATGACGATCTTTGGTCATCCAGCAACATACTTTTGTCCATCTTCGAATCATCATAAAAATAATGAGCAGCGATCCCATACTCGGCATCGATATGCATATTTTTCGTCCTGATTTGAATCTCTGTAAGAAGACCATTAACACCAAAAACAGTAGTATGGATGCTTTTATACCCATTCACTTTTGGAACAGCGATGTAGTCTTTGAAACGTCCCGGCTTAGGGTTGAAAATATCATGAACAACTCCCAAAGATGTATAACAATCAGGTTTATTCTTAGTTATTATTCGTAGGGCTAATCTATCGTGAATATCTTCAGCAGATTTATTCTCAGAAACTACTTTCTTGTAAATACTATAAAGACTTTTCTCCCGTCCATACACTGTTGCATCTACATCATGTTCTTTCAATTCCTTCTTAATAATATCAATCATTTTGTCCAAAACACCTTGATACCTAGTCAATGTGCCATGGATTTTTTCGTAAAGCTTCTCGTACGCTTCAGGATCAATATACTTGAAACACAAATCCTCAAGCTCTCCTTTTAGATCTTGGATTCCTAACAAATTCGCGATTGGAACATAAATTTCAAGAGTCTCTTTTGATATACGAAGTCGTTTTTCAGGCTTATCAATGAATTCAAGAGTTCTCATATTATGGAGACGATCCGCGAGTTTCATTATAATCACTCGGGGATCTTTGGCGGTATGGATCAAAAGTTTTTTTAGCGATTCAATCTGTCTTTCCGCCATATTACGTTGGTAGTAGACTTTCGACAGCTTCGTAATTCCACTAACCAAAAAAGCGACACTCTCCCCAAAAGCATTTTCTATTTGCTCCAGAGTGGCTTCGGTATCTTCAGGCACATCATGCAAAAGCCCCGCAATCAGCGTATCCTCGTCCACGCGGAGTTTTACCAGATTTTTTACTGTCTCAACAGGATGCAAAATATAGGGCTCACCACTCTTTCTCTTCTGGTTACGATGATATCTCTCAGCGAACTCAAAAGCTTCAACAAACTTATCTTCATTGAATTTAGGCAAATAAGATCTGATATCCTCAAGCAAAGCCTCGAAATCAAAGTATTCACTATATTTTTGTAGGGTTTCTTTATTCATGCTACCTGTTAATAAGGATGACATATAATATGGCATAAAAGGGGGAGGAAGTCAAATAGTTGGGTTGAAAAACAAGCCTGTTTAAGGTATAATTGGGAGATTAAACATAAAAAATGACTGAACAAGATCACTTCCAATTGCACATAGGCCCAGAAGACAAAAAAACTGAGCCACATAAGAGGCACGATAAACCAAGCGTCAAACCTCACAGCAAACCCAAAAAGGAGACCAAAATGCAGGAAGTATTAAAAAATGCAGGAAGACAGGTCGGGGTAACATTGGTAATTCTAGTTGTGGCGTTCCTGGCAATGAACTGGAGGGCTTATTACCAGATAGCTAGCAACGAAATCGATAAATTAATGGGAGTGGAACCAGAACCAACTCTCACCGAGTTGGTAGAAATAGACAAAGAGGTTGAGCAAAAACTATTGAAAACAGATGAAAGTACGATGGCGAGAGTGAGGACGATCCCAGATATAAACCTAGAAATAGCTCCACCTGACACCAGACTAATAATCCCAAGAATCAGCCAAAATCTTCCAGTACTCAGAGTATCTAGTCAAAATTTGATAAACCACGACTGGGATGCTTTGGAAGAAGACATACAAAATAAATTAAAAGATGGAGTAATTCATTACCCAGGCACTAGCTTCCCAGACCAAGGAGGCAACACAGTAATCACTGGGCATAGCTCATATTTCCCATGGGATCCAGGCAGATTCAAAGACGTATTCGCTTTGCTCAACGATGTTGTTGTTGGAGACAAAATTGCAATGTATTACGACCAAACAAAATACGTATATGAAATCTCAGAAAAAATAGTCGTACTCCCATCGCAAATAGACATTCTCAAACAACCTTCACAAAAAGACGAAAACAAGCTGACTCTGATCACTTGTACTCCAGTGGGAACAAACCTAAAACGCTTAGTCGTAATCGGAGATCTAGTCGCAACCGAATAAAACTAAAGGTTCTCAAGCTGTTTTAGAAGATCTGCTTCTGTTTGTTGTTCTTGTGCCTCGGAAGCAGATTCTTGTTTCTGAAGCTCAGCCTTCCTGGCTTTGATTTCTTCTTCATTGAATTCTTTGCCGTATTTCTTGTCGATATCTTTCATTTCCTTTTCATAATCCTGGTCAAGTTTTGACAATTGGTCTTTTTCATTCACCAAAATATCTCTGAATTTACTTATCTGCTCTTCGGTCATTATAGGCAAAATCTGAAGCCAATACTCACGCTCATCCGCATCCATAGATTCAGTTTCGAATATCAATTTAACAAGATCCGGGAAAACTTCTCGAACAAGCTTCGGAATAATGTAATAGGCCTCAACTTCTTTTATATATTGCTCGTTTGATTTTGTTGGATCTACCTTTACCAAAGAACTTTTGTTGCCAGCCCCATCTTTTTTAGAATCGTCTTGAGTCATTTTTAAAATTTTATTTCAGAAGGATTATACAATCGATATCAATTATTTTCAACTTTCAGCTTTTGCTTTCACTGCCTCCTTCTTTGCTGCTTTCACCGCAGCATCTCCAGGAAGGAACGCACCTCGGAATTTCAATTCAGGGGACATAGCAGTTTTGAATCCATAAATTTGACTCATAAATTGTTCAGCACCTGTAGGATCTTCATTGCTGCCAGACATAACAGAGCTCAAACTCTTACCAAAATCAGTAACAGTAGTTAATCCACTGTCAGTATGAATTCGCAAAGCCCCATCAGGACCCACAACTCCACACACGACATCTATCCCTCCTTTCGGTGATGCCAAATTGAAAAACAACACACTACCTGGCGGCATCTTTGTCATCCCAGCGATAATATCGTAGTCCAAAACTTGATTGAAAGCTTTGTTATGCATCAATTGCGCATACAAAATTTCAGGATCCCCAGTCTTATCAAAATTCTGGAAATCTTTATCCCAACCACCAGTCATAGAGGTCAATTGTTTGTAAGCAAAATGTGCCGAAATGGCAGAATCGTCATGGTCCAGCTCCCCTCTATTAATAGCTGAAATCTCTTCTTCTGCAGTCTTGTTCAAATTCGCTATAAACTTATCCAAAGCTGCTCCAAAATCCGGATTATTGTCATCAAAATCAAGATTGTAATAATGGATAAACGACATCAATTCATCATGCGCAACATTAGCGCCTTTCTCATCATTAGTTTCAACAGAGTCTTTATAAGTTTCTACAAGTTTGAAAATTCTGCTATTCGCAAAAACTTTATCCAAATCTTCTCCAGAAAATTTCACGTCCTTATGCAGAGCACCAATAACAGCCGAATATTCTTTAGCACCCATATTGAACCCAAACCATTTTTCGAGCATTGTACAGACCTGCGCACCTCCCCTCAAAAGCACAGAGTCTCGATTCTCAGGCTTGTTGGCCTCTTTCCTCAACATCTCTCCTGCAGTCCTAGCAGCAACCATATCATTCATTCCTTTCAATGCAGAAAATCCTTCAACAAGGTTACCGGAAACACCCGCCAAGTTTTCAGCCACGCCAAGCTCCATTAGCCTCTTTTTCGCCTCTTTGGCAGTGGTTGGCACCTCAGTCCCAGTTTCAGTCTCAGTTTTAAGACCATTTCCGACGTCCCCGGAGTTTTCAGTTTGTTCATCTAGGGAGCTAGCAATAGAATCCTTCTTCCTGGCATCTCTTGTTTCAGCAAGAGAAACTCTCCTCCGTGCTCCTTCAGCAGTTCTCTCAGCAAAAACAGGGATCTTTACTTCAGGCTCTCCAACAGTAGCCGCAACCTGCGGCTTATTTCCCTCACCACTACCTGGTGTTTCTGATCCTCCCATAAAACTAAATTATAAATATATTACCGGTATCTTTTTCCAATCTTTCCTTAGTCAATCGAACCTGCTCAACAAGATTTTGCATCTGATAACTATCAGGTGATCCAATATCGTGGAGCCCTTTTATGTCTCTCAACCTTGCCAATAAACTAACAGCACTAAGATCAGTTTCACCTTGAGCTTTCTCAGACAAACCTTCGTAAACAGATTGGTTGATAATACTCGACGGAGACATCAGGTTGATATCACCATCTTCAATCTTTTTAATAACATCATCCAAAAAAGTTTTGTTCTTCTCGTCAACGCCCTGAGGATCAACCAAAGGCTCATTTAGATGATTTTGTTCCTCCTGAGACAACTCGGCTATCATATCTTGTTGTTTTTGATCAGAATCTGACATAAAATTAGTTTAATAAATCCCTAAATTATACCAGAAAAAGGCTTTAATATCAATAATACAGGCTGTATGGACGAGCAGGATGCGAAAAAAAAGATAGATTTACTTAAAAGTAAGATAAAAAAACTAAATTACGACTATTTTGTCTTAGATAAGTCGACTGTATCTGAATCTGTTAGAGACTCATTGAAAAGAGAATTAGTAGAATTGGAGGCGGAATACCCAAATCTCATTACCCCAGACTCACCAACTCAAAGAGTAGGAAGTGCATTGTCTGGCAAATTCAAACGCATAAAACATTTAACAGCCAAGAAAAGTCTAGCCGATGTATTTTCGGGTGAAGAAATAGAGGAATGGTACGGACGAATAAAAAAACTCACACCAGAAACCATAGAGTTCATATGCGAGTTAAAACTAGACGGGCTAAACATCACGGTCCATTACGAAAAAGGTCTTTTCGTAAGAGCAGTCACCAGAGGCAACGGAGTTGAAGGCGAAGACGTAACGCACGCTGTAAAAACAGTAGAAGCAATTCCTTTAAAACTAGAAAAAGAAATAGATCTCGAAATATCCGGCGAAATTTTTCTCCCAAAAAAAGCTTTCGAAAAAATAAACAAAGAGCAGGAAAAAACATCTGGCAAACTATATGCGAACGTAAGGAATCTGGCAGCAGGAGCCATCAGGCAGTTGGATCCAAAAGTTGCAGCAAGTAGAGGATTGGATGTGGATTTTTATGAGATAGGTAAAAATAATATTGCCCCAAGTCCAAAGTCCCAAGAAGAAGTACTAAAGACTTTCAAAAGTCTCGGACTTCCGACAGAACCGCACTACGAACATTTCGAAAAAATCGAAGACGTCGTGAAATTCTGTGAAAAATGGGAGACAAAACGAAACGACCTCCCATACGAAATTGATGGTATCGTAATCAAAGTGAACTTCCTCACACAACAACAACAAATGGGGAAGACCGCCAAGACTCCAAGATACGCAGTCGCATACAAATTCCCAGCAGAACAAGTCACAAGCCAAGTAGAAGACATCACGTTGCAAGTAGGACGGACAGGTGCAATCACTCCAGTCGCAATAATGAAACCGGTCTTGGTTGCAGGCTCAGTCGTATCTAGAGCCACTCTTCACAACGAAGACGAAATCGCAAAAAAAGACGTCCGAATAGGCGACACAGTCATCCTTCAAAAAGCAGGCGATGTGATTCCAGAAGTTGTAGAAAGTTTAAAAGATATGAGGACCGGCAAAGAAAAGAAATTCAAATTCCCAGCAAACTGCCCAGTCTGCGATGAAAAAATAGAAAGAAAAGAACAGGAGGCAGCGTACCGTTGTACAAACATAGACTGTCCCGGAAAAAGACAAGAAAGTTTCTCACATTTCGTTTCAAAAAAAGCCTTCGACATAGACGGCCTAGGCGAAAAAGTGATTCAACAATTGCTAGCAGAAGGCTTGCTAAAAGATTTTGCGGACATCTTCATGCTAAAAAGATCGGACCTGCTCCCCCTAGAACTTTTCAAAGAAAAAAGAGTAGAGAACACACTCGAATCAACCGAAAAAGCCAAAACAATCCCAATAGAAAAACTTTTGTTTGGATTGGGTGTCAGACTTATGGGCGAGACAGGAAGTTACGACCTGGCGAAATATTTCCTGCTTCACCAAACCAAATCCTCACAAAAAATCGAACGATACAAAAAAGAAAAAGATGAACAAACTTTATTTGAAGTCCCAGAAGATTCACCCACAGAAGAGGAATTCTCAGTATTGGATCTGATGGAGACAGCGCAAGCCATTCCGCTCGAAGATCTGGAGAACATAGACGGAATAGGTGGCAAAGCCGCGACTTATGTATACGAATGGTTCCAAGATCCCGCAAACAAAAAACTTCTCGAAAAACTATACAAAGTAGGCGTGGTTTTAACTACTGAAAACATTAGCACGTCCGGGAAATTATCTGGGCAAAGTTTTCTGATCACAGGAACTCTGAACGAAATGACAAGAGACCAAACAAAAGACCTGATCAAAAAAAATGGAGGGAAAGTAGTTTCCACAGTCACAAAAGATTTGGACTTTTTGATAGTAGGGGAGAGTCCAGGCTCAAAATTCAAAAAAGCAAAAGAGCTCGAAATAAAAACAATCACAGAAACCGAATTCAAAAAGATGGTTTAAAACTCCTCTTCCACAAATTCTCCACTGAACATTTCAGCTGCTTCATCAGCCGCGTCTTTCTTGATGCCTTCCTGGGGTCTTTCATCAGCGTCTCTAGAAACAACTGAATCCAATTTTATATCTTTGGTTTGCGACAACACCTTGATGTCTTGTTTGAAGAACTCTTTAAAAATGCTCTCTATTACGATCCGATTATCATGCTCCATCACTTTGTTTCTATGAAAGTTTGAAGAAAATTCTAGGGTAATCTCATGGCCTTCAACCAAAATTATATTAGCGTCAGTCAGCGACCTCTTACAAGCCGGGATATCCACACGTTCAGTGATACGCGGCCAGTTTTCTTTCACATGGCTGATCGTCAGTGGCAAAGCTTCCGTTGGGGCCTCTGAGGTCTCAGCTTTCGCAGGAGTCTCCTCAGCGGCAGGTGTGACTTCTTTAGGAGTTTCCGCTTTTTCGGGAGCAGGAGGTGCAGGTGTCGGCGCAGGTGTTGGTGCTGGAGCTGGAGCTGGCTCAGCTTTGGCCTTGGCCGGTTTCACTTCAGCAGTCGCTTCAGTCTCCACATAAGAACCTTTTATCGCAGAGATAACGGCGATTTCCAAAGGCAATACCGGAATAGTATAAGATTTTAGATTTTCTTTGGCAGTTTGAAAAACATCGATAAGTCTCATGTAATTCATAATCACATCAGTGTTATTCTCATTAACCGAAGCCAAAAGTTTCTTTCGAATAGAGGCTAAGAAATCATGACAAAACTGATTCAAATCATATCCTTGAGAATGAATTTCCTGAACAAGCTTCAAAGACTCTCCCAATTCTTTGGCCGTCAAAGACTCAAACAATTTATCCAAAGTCTCGAAATCACTAACCCCCAAAATATCCTGAACATGATCGAAAGTAAGCTTACCTTCCATGGTCAATTGCTCAAGAAGCTGGATGGCATCACGAAGCCCACCCTCAACATGCCGAGCAATGGCCTCTATAGCTTTGTCCTCAGCCTTGATATCTTCAAGCTGGGCGATGTAGCTCAAACGAGTCATCAATGACTTCTCATCAATTCTTCTGAAATCAAATCGCTGACATCGTGAAATAATAGTTTCAGGAATCTTGTGAACTTCAGTCGTTGCCAAAATAAAATAAACATAAGAAGGTGGTTCCTCCAAAGTTTTCAGCAAAGCATTAAAAGCTTCCTTAGTCATCATGTGGACTTCATCAATGACATAAACTTTGCATTTTGCTCTGCTTGGCGCGAAATGTATTTTCTCTTTCAAATCACGGATCTCATCGATACCACGATTGGAAGCGGCATCAATCTCAATTATATCGATCAAACTCAATTCGTTGATTGAAGTACAAAACTCACATTCATTACACGGCTCATATCCATCTTGTGGATTCTCACAATTCAGAGCCTTGGCTACCAATCTGGCTGTGGTCGTTTTTCCGGTTCCTCTAGGCCCACAAAACAAATAAGCATGAGAAGGGTTCCCCGCTTTCAAAGCACTCACGAGAGTGTTTTTGATGTGATCCTGCCCGACTAGATTCTTGAAATTAAATGGTCGATACTTCCTATAAAGTGCCAAACTAGACATAAAAATTTGATAATTGCCAAATACTGGAAGTTCATTCTAACATAAGCAAACTTTTTTCAAAGATTTTTCAAAATTTTCTCTACCAAATTGTAGAGAATGTTTCCTTATTTTAGTTGGGCTATAATTTTTTTCATTATGAATCAAGCGGGCAAGTCCATCCTCAAACGATCCAACACTATCTTCGTAGAAAAATTCTCCAGTCTCTCCAGGGATGACAGTTTCAAGCAGACCGCCTTTGCCATAGGCAAGAACAGGCTTTCCACAAGCCATGGCTTCCACAGGTACAATTCCAAAATCCTCTTCTCCAGGAAAGAGCAGGGCTCTACAATTTTGCATGTACTCTTGAACCTCCTCGTCCTTTTTGAATCCAAGGAAATCAATGTTGTCTGCCGCAATCGCTTCCAAATATTTTTTGTGAGGACCTTCACCGATAATAACCAAACGATGTCCGATTTTATTGAACAACTGGACAGCTAGGTCGATTTTTTTGTAAGGAGTTAATGTCGAAACAATCAAAAAATAATCACTATCCTTTGGCCCGACCTTGAAACGATCAACATCAACTGGGGGATAGATGACTTCACTCTCGGCACGATAATATTTCTTCAGACGCTTCGCTACATGCGCAGAATTCGCGATATACAAATCAGGACGTCCAGCCGCAACTTGATCCCATTCTCTCAAATTCCGGATAAGCCAAGCGTACAAACCTTTTTTCAAACCAGTAATGTTGTTTTCCAAAAGATATTCAGCACTATGATCCCAGGCATAACGCATAGGGGAGTGGCAATAACAAACATGTTTGGTGTTAGACGGCACAAGTAACCCATGAGCAAATGCAGAGCTCGAACTAATCACCAAATCGTACTCAGAAAAATCCATCTCCTCCATCGCTCTTGGCATCTGGTGCGTAAAAAGTCTGTGAAATTTACGAACCATAGAAGGGTATTTCTGCAGAAAAGATGTTCTCACCCTTTCGGCAGGAAACATCTCTCCACAAACCTTCTCATCATAAAGCAGAGTATATATTGGGGCATCGGGATACATTTCGCTCAGAACCTTTAACACTCGTTCTGCGCCACCCAATTTCAACAAAAAATCATGGACTAAAGCAATTTTCATATCTACTTCATACCTAAAACGAGCTTCCAAAGCAATCCATTACACCTTGTTGGACAGCTTCTATAACTTCTTCGTCAAACTGATAGCTATCACTCAAAGATTGCATAGCAACTTCATCATTTACATCAAAACCATATTCAGCGAAGACATCCATACTCAATGCCAAAGCGCCTTCTAAGTCATTTTGCATTTCAGGGTTTTCAACTATCTGGCAAGCCAGGTCAACAGAAGCTGCAACGAATCTATCCTTTTCGCTCATCTCACCTCCACAGCTTGTTAAAAACAAACTTCCAACGACGAGTGCGATAATAATCTTTTTCATAATTCAAACAGGTTAAAAATACCAGTAAATACTTCCATTACAGGTATAAAAAGTCAACGAAAGGCTATTCCCATATTTTTGAAAGGTGTTCTGCGTCAAGGGTGTTGATGACGTCTTTTGCGGTTAGCCAACCGCGTCTTGCAACGAAAATACCGTATTTCAAAAGTTTGTATTGATTGGCGTCGTGGCCGTCACTATTTATCGCAATTTTCACACCTTTGTCTTTGGCCATTCTCGCATAAACATCGATGAGATCCAGCCTCAAAGGATTTGAATTGATCTCGATGGCGACGTTGTTTGCTTTGCATGCATCTATGATTTTAGACATATCCATGTCCATCGGCCCTCTCTTGTTTATCAGGCGTCCACTTGGGTGTCCCAGTATTTTTGAGTAAGGATTCTCGATCGCTGCAATGATCCGCTTTGTTTGTGCTTCCTTTGATAAGCGTGGGTGCATGTGAGCAGATATCACGACAATATCTAGTTGTTTCAGAATTTCTTCGTCGTAATCCAGACTTCCGTCTTTCATGATGTCGACTTCACTTCCTTTGAAAATTTTAAATCCCTTAAGTTTTTTATTAATTTTGTCGATTTCCTTCCATTGGTTTTGGATTCTTTCGGAACTCATCCCATTCGCGACGCTGACGGTAGAAGAATGATCGGTCATTGCAATGTATTTGAATCCAGCTTCTTGATATGTTTTCGCAATATCCTCGATCTTGCTTTTGCCATCGCTCCAATCACTATGCAGGTGCAGATCTCCTTTCAAATCCGAAAGCTCGACGACCTTCGGCAATTTTTTCGATTTCGCTTTCTCGATTTCGTCCTGGCCCTTTCGCATCTCAGGAATGATGTAAGGCAGTCCGACCGCTTTGAAGACAGTCTTTTCTTCTTTGCACGTGATCAGCTCCCCGGTTTTCACTTTGAAGACCCCGTATTCGTTGACCTTCAGCCCTTTTCTTTTTGCCAAGTCTCGGATTTTGATGTTGTGTTCTTTGCTGCCTGTAAAATAATGAAGCGCAGCTCCAAAAGCATCTTCATCCACAACTCTCAAATCAACCTGCATCCCACTTCCCAAAATAACTGCCGATTTTGTGTCACCACTCGCAATCACTTTCAAAACCTCACTATATTTAGCAAAATGATCCATTATATTCGCTACAACTTCTTTCGAATTTTTTCCGCTAACCGCAACCAACAAATCAACATCTCCAATAGTCTCTTTTCTCCGGCGCAAACTGCCAGCATACTCAATTTTTTTCACGCCCTTACATTTCTTCATATACTCAATGTAATGCTCAGCTTCCATCAACGCTTCACTTATCATAACTCTCTCCAAATCAAATTTAGAATGCTCATCCAGAGCCTCCAGAACTTCGTTCTGACTCTTTTCACCCATCCCCGGCAAGGTTGCCAACATTCCGTCTTTCGCAGCTTTCTTAAGCCCCTTCAAATCAGTGATACGAAGCTCACTATAAAACAGCTTCACTTTCTTCGGGCCCACCCCACGAAGCCTCAGCATCTCCAACAATCCAGAAGGAATCGATTCCCGAATCCTCTCCAGCTCAAGCGACGTCCCATCAGTCAAAAGACTATAAATAAGATTCTTCATGTTCACGCCGATCCCAGGAATCTTCTCAAGATCTTTTGGATTCCTATCAACAATAGTGCGCAAATCTTTCGGATAACTCAAAACACTTCTCGCTGCATTATGATACGCATTCACACGAAAACGATTCTCCCCTTTGATTTCCAGGATATCTCCAATTTCTTGTAAGACCTGTGATATTTGTTTGTTATCCATGAAATTTATTACTTACTCAGCACATCATAGGTTTTCTTCACTGCTTTCTCCCACGTAAATTCATCAAGTCTGCCCAACCCTTTCTCAACCAGCTCATTCGCATAATCTTTGTCACTAGCAAGCTTATCAAGCCCCCTGGCAATTGAAGAGGCATCGAAAGGATCGCAATACAACGCCGCATCGCCAGCAACCTCAGGCATCGAAGACACATGCGAAGTCAGCACAGGTTTTTTATAAGTAAACGCCTCCAAAATAGGGAACCCAAAACCTTCGTACAAAGACGGAAACGCAAAAACAGAACAATTTTTATAAAGATAGGCCTTCTCCTGCTCGTCGACATAGCCAGGCATCAAAACTTTTTCAGAAATTTTCAGCTCGCGCACTTTGTCCAAAATCTCCTCGAACCCAACGCCTCGCTTTCCGGCCAAAACCAGCCGCCATTCAGGATGATCCTTAACGAAAGTCGCAAAGGCCTCGACCAATTTCGCGAGATTCTTCTTGCTCTCAAGTCGTCCCACAAAAAATACATAAGGATTCTCTTTCCCATCGAATCCAAAATACTCAAGATTCTCAGAAACCTTGTCCTCGTCCAGATGTTTGTTTTTCTTGAACCCGTGAGGGACAACCACAATCTTATCGGTAGGACATTTGAAAAGTTGAACGAGATCCTGCTTCGTCGCGCTACTCGGAACAATTATTTTCGATGCATGCTTCACCGCATATTTTGTACTCCAATTCAGATGCCAATAAGCAAAACGCGAATACGATTTTTTCAAATAACGAAAAGCAGTATCGTGGATGGTAACCACAGAAAAAGCAGGCCGAATCAAAGGCAAAGTATGTGCCGGAACAAAAAGAACATCTGGTGGATTTTTCCGCATCTCCATCGACAATTTCCAAAGCGTCCAAAGTCTCCTCGCCGGCAAAATCCGCTTCCTGATTTTGCGCGGATGCTCAAGCTCTTTCGGTATTTTGAATTCCCGAGGAGCATAAAGCACAACTTCGTTGAGCTCTCGTTTTAAAGCCTCGCCAATAATCCCATTAGTAATATGGTAACTGTACCATTCAACGCCGGTCGCAGTGTCGTGTCTGTACCTAGATGCATCTATTCCGATTTTCATGGGTTCATTATAGGGTCATCCTCTCGCAAGAACAAACCCTAATACTTTCCCAGCCCCAGCCTTTTTCAAAACTTTCGCACATTCGTTCAAAGTTGCCCCAGTCGTACAAACGTCATCGATCAGCACAATATTTCGTCCTTCGATGCGCGAATTGTGTTTTATCGAGAACGCATTATTCAAATTTCTCAAACGCCCAGCACGATCCAATCGAGCCTGATGAGGTGTATTTTTCACGCGGATAAGAACAGATCTCAACTCCCAATCAAATTCAATCTCCTTTGCCAATAAATAAGCTTGGTTAAAACCTCTTTCACGAAACCTTTTTGAATGAAGGGGGACGGGTACCATAACCGCACCATCGAAATCTTGTTCAAAAAATTTATTCAAAATCTCGACTTGCTCAACATAAAAATGCCCAAGCACATCAGTCAATTCCTCGGAATACTTATATTTGAATCTTTCTATGATTTTTTTCAAAACGCCAGTCTTGTCATACCGACTACAAACAACCAGGTGGTCAAACGACGAAGGGTAGCCAAAAAGTCCATCTCGACATTGCCCACCACAAAAACTCCCTCGCGGAGAAGCTCGCCTACAATGAGGACAAACCTGAGAATCCAAAAGCCGAACTCCCGAAACACACCCATCACAAACAAGCACGTCAGGCTTTCCGCACCCAACACATTTCACAGGGAAAACAAAATCCAAAACTTTTCTGACACAAGCAATCATGCCGAAACGATAGCAGACCGACCTTACAGAAAGCTTACAAAATCCTTAAATTTTCCTTAAATCATATTAGCGGTTGTAGCAGGCAACATTCTTCTCACAATTGCATACCAAAAAAATAGCCCACACCTCCAAAGAACTATTATTCTTCAAAACCGAGCACATATCTTTCGAAAACTTCCTCAGTATTTTCACGGAATGGTTTTAAAAATTCTTCACTCAAAATAGCTCTTGGTTGTAATGGCCAAGGACTAGGATGCCTAGAAATTTGACTTGGATATTTATCAATAGCACGATTTTTAGCAGCAAGGGCGGCGCCAGAGATATCATTCCTTACTGTCTCAACGACTTCACGGCCCCTTCTATCAGTCACAACTCCATCACCAACTTCGGCTCTTTCAACGTCACAAGAGGTCCATGCAGTATATTCATTAACAGTAATTGGAGTCATTTTTTGGTCTATTGTTTCAATAGCATTAAGCACAATTTCATTAGTTGCAACATGGTCAGGATGGCAATCTTCCTGAGAAGGAATATAAATTTCATCTGGCCAAGCCTCCAAAAGAAGAGCCTTTACCCGTTCTCTCGCAGCAGCTATATGATGGATTAATTCACCATCAGGAAAATTCAAAAACGTTAAATTAGAAGGCGGTATACCAAGCTCCGCAGTTGCATCTGATACTTCTTTCTTTCTCACAACTGCGACTTCATCAGGGGTGGGGTTTTCTGAGACACAAAGGTCTATTAGATGAGAGCCTCTACTGTCAGTCATGTATACAACAAGCACTTTGAAACCTTCTCTAAGCTTATTGACGATAGTCCCGCCACAATTAAAAGTTTCATCATCAAGATGTGGCGCAAACACAACAATACTCTTACCTACTTCGCTCATTTGATGTAATTAAAATTAGGAACAAATCTATCACGATTCCACAATAGAAGTCAAAACTAAAAGCCTAGACTATATGAAAGAGAGAATTTGGTGGGCGATAGTGGGTTCGAACCACTGACCTCGCCGAAGTCAACGGCGCGCTCTACCAGCTGAGCTAATCGCCCGAGAGAAAAGCATTAAAGAGCTCACGAATTCTAAACAGGTTTGTTGAATAAGTCCAGATTTTATTGCAAAATAAGCTTTGATTGTGTAAAATTACCACTTGAACTAACAACTAATATTATGACTGATCCAAACCCAAATCCAGGACAAGATCCTGCTAATAACGGAGGAGCACCAACTCCACCACCACCAGCGGGAGGAGGAGCACCGACTCCACCACCACCGCCACCAGCGGGGGGAGGAGGAACACCAACTCCGCCACCACCACCCCCACCACCAGGAGGAGGATA
>JABIJZ010000002.1 GCA_018655275.1 Candidatus Peregrinibacteria bacterium
AGAGAATGGACTTTCCGCCATTGGTTCTGGCTGAACTACTGGTTCTGGTTCAACAACAGGTTCTGGCGCAGAGAATGGACTTTCCGCCATTGGCTCCGGCTGAACTACTGATTCCGGTTGAACAACCGACTCAATCGGTGTTTCCACCTCAGGTTTATTTGCAGGTTTCTTTCTACGTCTAGATCGTTTTCGAGTCGCAGACTTTTCTCCAGACTTATCTGCAGACTGTTCTACAGGTTTATTTGCAGGTTTCTTTCTACGTCTAGGCTTTTTTGTCGAAGTCTTCTGTTCAGATTTGAGCTTATCCAAAGCCCCCTCAACATCAGAAATTTCGTCGTCATCATCCCTGAAAACAACAGGTTTGACTTCCGGCAATTTCGACTTATTCGATTTAGCTGTTTTTTTATCTGTCATGTAAATATTATACCATAAAGAAGGCCTTATGGTAACCCCCAAACACCTTAAATCCTACTAAAAGTACATAACCCTATAAAACCTACCAATCAGCAGTTCACCAAGCAAACTTTGCAATATAGCCGCACAAACAACACCTATAATCATAGTAATAATCGCATTTTGCTGATTCAATCTATAATAAGAAGTCAAAACATTGTAAGTAACAACAAGAATCCAAACTCCCAACACCAAGTTCACCAAATTAAATAAATTGTAGAAACTATCCATTCCAAAAGCTCCAAGCAAAACAGGCAAAACACCCAACCAAGAAACTATCGACGCATAAGCCAAAACTCTGAAAAAAGCCAAATGATCTCCTTTCGCCTTAAATAAAACCTGCGCAACCAAACTCATAGAAAAAATCGCCCCAATCAAAGCAACAATTGGAATCAATAAAATCTTGATCTGTAGCCACAAAAACATAGGCCCAGTCAACGCAAGCAACAAAACATTAACCACAAAGGGAAGAGCCAAGATAAAAATCGCATTCAAAGTCGCACTATCATCCGCAGCCACTCTTGAAATCATACTTTTATCCAATTTTAAAACAGAAACAGCGTCTTTAATCGCAGAGATCAAAGAATCTAAATATTTTTTCATAAGAGAGAGGTTAAAAGAACATTAGTAAAACAAAAAAAATTTTACATACTTTTGCGCTTTCTGACAAGAAAACTTCATTCAAACCACTTCAGAAAAAAACAGTTTACATATATACTAAGCGCCGACCCGTATTTCATATATACAATATTTTTTAACTTATCCCTATATGGAAAGTTACGTAACACCCCTAATCGCTATCGGAATAAGTGTAGTCGCACTTATCTATGCGGTCTTTTTGATCGTGAGCGTGATGAAGGAAGGTACTGGAAATGACAAGATGCGCGAAATCGCAGCATCAATTCAAGCCGGTGCCAAAGCTTATTTAAATAGACAGTTTATGACTGTCGCTGTGTTCGCCATTGGTATCTTTTTATTGCTGGCATTTTTGATCCCAGCAGGAGAATACAATAATGGAGTTCTACTAGCTGTAGGATTTATCGTTGGAGCATTTTTCTCAATGCTCGCTGGTTACATAGGTATGGGAGTAGCTGTAAGAGCTAACGTCAGAACAGCAAACGCAGCAAAATCTAGTTTGAAAAAAGCGCTAAGAGTTTCATTCAGAGGTGGCGCTGTAACAGGTATGGCTGTGGTAGGATTATCTTTACTTGGTGTAAGTGGATTTTATTACATCTTCACCTCAGTAATGGATATCCCAGCAGCAATTGCCGCTAACTTGCTAATTGGTTTCGGATTTGGTGCATCTTTGGTTTCATTGTTTGCGCGTGTAGGTGGAGGCATCTTCACAAAAGCAGCAGACGTTGGAGCTGACATCGTAGGAAAAATAGAAAAAGGAATCCCTGAAGACGATCCAAGAAACCCAGCAGTAATCGCTGATAACGTTGGTGACAACGTTGGAGATTGCGCAGGTATGGGAGCAGATTTATTTGAAACATACGCAGTTACATTGATAGCAGCAATGATCCTTGCAGCTTCAACACTAACAGAAAGTCTAGGTACAGTAGGAATCGAATTCCCTCTAGTACTTGGATCAATCGCAGTTGTAGCTTCAATCATTGGTACTTTCTTTGTAAAACTTGGAAAAAAGAAAAACATTATGGGAGCTCTTTACAGAGGAATGATCGTCACAGGACTTCTATCTGCAGTTGGATTCTACTTCGCTACAGACTACCTATTGGGCGACATCTTCGTCTTCTATGCAGCACTAGTCGGTCTTGGTATCACTCTGCTGATCACTGTAATCACAGAATACTATACTTCTACAGAGTACGGCCCCGTTCAAAAAGTAGCAAAAGCTTCAGAAACAGGAGCAGGAACAAACGTAATCACAGGTTTGGCTGTAGGCCTACAATCAACATTCCTTCCAGGGATTTTGATCTTAGTTGGAATCTTCCTAGCATACTATTTCGGAGAACAATCTCCATCAGTAGCTAACGGTATATACGGTATCGCAATCGCAGCTGTAGCTATGCTTTCAACTACAGGAATGGTTATCGCTACAGATTCATACGGACCAATCACAGATAACGCAGGAGGTATCGCAGAAATGGCTGGACTACCTGAAAAAACAAGAAAGAACACAGACGCACTAGACGCCGTTGGAAACACAACAAAAGCAGTAACAAAAGGTTACGCTATCGGATCTGCAGCACTCGCTGCGCTCGTACTTTTCCAAGCGTACAAAGAAGAACTTCTCAAACATTCTGAAGGTTCAGTTTATATCTTCGATCTATCTGACTACAGAGTATTGATCGGAGTATTCCTTGGTGCACTACTTCCTTTCTTATTCTCAGCAGCAACAATGAACTCAGTCGGAAAAACTGCTCACACAGTTGTAGAAGAAGTAAGACGTCAATTCAAAACAATCAAAGGAATCATGACTGGGAAGGCACAACCAGACTACGAGAAATGTGTAGACATCGTAACAAAGTCAGCTCTGAAAGAAATGATCTTCCCTGGAGTTTTGGCAGTTATCACACCTATCCTTGTTGGATTCATCCTCGGGCCACTAGCTCTAGGCGGACTTCTAGCGGGAGTAATCGTATCAGGATTTTTGTTGGCACTATTGATGTGTACTGGAGGTGCTATCTGGGACAATGCTAAAAAATACATCGAAGACGGATATCACGGAGGAAAAGGAAGCGAAGCTCACAAAGCCGCAGTTGTTGGTGACACAGTTGGTGATCCATTCAAAGACACATCTGGACCAGCCCTCAACGCATTGATCAAAGTAATCAATACAGTTGCATTGATCATCGCTCCAATCATCGCAGGATTCACACTTTGGAGTTTGTAAGAAGAGACCCGTAACGAAATAATAAAAAGCCCTGGCAGAAAGCCGGGGCTTTTTATTTTCTAAAGTTTTAAAATTTACTCACCTCCTTCCTCTTTCTTTTCACCGCCTTCAGCACCAGCCTCACCTTCAGCAGCTTCACCTTCAGCACCAGCTTCGCCTTCAGCACCTTCTTCACCTTCAGCAACGATTGGTTCTTCTTCTTCCTCTTCTCTAGGAGCAGAAACAGTAGCAACCACTGCTTCAAGATCATCAAGCAAAGTCAAACCAGCAGGGACATTGACATCCTTAACATTGATTACACTATTGAAGTCTTCCAAAGAAGAAATATCAACCTCAATAGAGTGAATCAAATCCTTGGCCAAACATTTAACTTCCAAAGCCTGCACCCCAGTAGTCAAAGTACCTTGTAAGTCTTTAACCGCAGGAGCAGTTCCAACAAGAACAAGAGGAATTTTGGTAGTAAGCTCTTTGTTAAGATCAACATGCATCATATCAACCATGATAAACTGATCTGTCACAGGGTGATAATCAACCTCGTGAACAAGAGCATACTTAGCTTCACCACCATCCACACTTAGCTCCATGACTGTACTTTTACCAGCTTTTTCATAAGCTCGTCTAAATTCTTGATAATCAGCAATCGCACCAAGGTTTTCAATACCTTTGCCGTAATATTCAATCAGAACCTTACTTTGCAAACGGTAATCCTTCGCTTTTACACCTGGATCACGCTTTTCAACGTTCAATTTTACTGTTTCCATAAAATATAATTTCAAATAATAATTTCGCAGCGCCAATACTAGAAGAAATGGCTATTTATATCAATAGTTTTTTGTGTTAAAGTCACTTCTGTATAAAATTCTTCCCTAAAAACTAACCAATTTATCATGTTCGACAAAGCAAAAGATATGTACAAAATCCAGAAACAAGCTCGAGAAATTAAGAAAAAATTAAAAAATACTCACATCGAAGCTGAAACCGAAGGCGTAACCGTAACTATCAACGGCGAACAAGAAGTAATGAAAGTAGAAATCTCAGATGAAGCTCTCCAAAAAGCTCACGAAAGCAAAAAGTCACTCGAGGAAAATCTAGAAAAAGCCTTCAACAAAGCAGTCAAAAAATCACAACAAATCGGAGCTGAAATGATGAAAGACGTTATGGGAGATTTTAACTTCCCAGGCTTGGGCGGCGGAGAATAGTCCAAGAAAGCGAAGCGGTTCTTGGACCAAATACATAAAAAATAAAAACCAACTCCCATGCGCCACAACCCCGAAAACAATTCAACAAAAAAAAAACCGGTCCTAAGACCACCACGCAAAAAAAATCCTTTCTATTATGTAAAAGTAGGAATCATAGTTTTTGCTGTAATCATTGCAATCACAACTTTCGATTATAGACAATCGATCAACAACCCGGTCGACCCAACAAGCACAGACGAAATCTCAGTCATCATCAAACAAAAAGACACCATCAAGGAAATCGGAACCATCCTCGAAGAAAAAGGTCTAATAAATAGTGGATGGGCATTTTATTGGTACACAAGATTCAATGATTTAGATGAATCAATAGTCGCAGGACGCTTCAAACTAAACCCAACAATGACAACCATAGAAGTTGTCGAAACCATTTCTGACGCAAACAACTCAGAAGCCGTCATCACAATCCAAGAAGGACTCAGAGTAATAGACATCGACCAAAAACTTGCCGAACTCGAACTAGCCCCAGAAGGAGCATTCAAAGAAGCAGTAAAAAATTTCAATACAGAAGACTACGAATACTACCCATTCCTAGACCAAGCACACCTAACAAGCCCAATCACAAATCCAAACGAAAACACAATCCTCCTAGAATACCCACTCGAGGGATATCTCTATCCAGACACATATTTCCTAGAGCCATCAAACTTCACAGTTACAAGCCTTATCTACAAATGCCTCAACAATTTCAAAAACAAAATCGAAACCGAAACTCCAAACATCCTCATACAAAGCCAACACACTCTGCACGAAATCACAACAATGGCCTCAATCCTCGAAAAAGAAGTCCGAGGCTTTGAAGACCAACAAATAGTAGCAGGAATCCTCTGGAAACGACTAAACAGCGGATGGCGCCTAGACGCTGACGCAACCCTACTCTACACAAAAGAAGACAACAAAATCACAAAAGCAGACCTCGAATCAAACAACCCATACAACACAAGAAAACTCCTCGGCCTACCCCCAGGCCCAATCGGAAATCCATCAATACAAAGCATCAAGGCCGCTTCAAACCCAACCAAAACAAATTATTGGTTCTACCTCACCGACAAAGACGGCAACGTCATCTACGCAACCTCCAACGAACAGCACAATGTGAACAAGGCTAGGTATCTTTAGCCCCTAACCTAGGAGGATTACCGACTAGTCTAACACTATACCCCAAACACCTTTGAGCCTTTAGCAATCTCTTAAAAAAGGCATAAGTATCTATATATTTACTGTCTGTTCTATTAAACTTAACAGTATACCCATCGTGTCTAACAGAAGATCCATCAGACAAAGAATCATAAGAAGCAGCCTTTTCATGAGCTATTTCATCTTTATTGAAACCAATATCCCTAAAGAGATCAAAAAATTCATCCAAACTTTCCGGCCTATCCTCAAGTAAGACCTCTACACTCCACGCACTCTCCTTAACAACATCCTCTGCAAACAACAACACAGGGTTAAATTCCCCAGACCCAACCTCATAATAGAATTTAAAGATATCAGCACTAGGCCTAAGTCTTAGAACGGCAGTACGGAATGTATCCTCATCAACATTAAACATAGTACATAAGCCCTTCACATATTCCCTACCCTTTTCAGCAACAGAATCAATATCAGGCACATCCGTATCTCTCCAATTTTTCAATCTACCATAATCCACAGCATCCCTCTTGTCATAAACAAAACCATCAACAAAACTACCTCTTAAATAGGTATTCATTAAATCAATAGCATCCGCAGTCTTACAAAAAGCAAGCCACCAAGGCTCGACACAAACATTTTTCACCTCCTCAGTAAATTTCTCAGGATCACCAGACATACAAGTCTCCACTTTCACATAATCCCCATCCTCCAAAGATTCATGAAACTTTCTCTCAGAAGCATTATTCAAAGAAGGATCCTGAGTCACATAACACCGCTGAAAACCAATAAGAACTTCCGGATCAACAGTCGCCGCAAAATCCAAAGGGGTAGCACCCTTAGGAAGCTTCAATTTCCTGCCATCCTGGTAATAGACAGTAATATACGGTGACAAGAATACCTCACGAGATGCCTCAAATATATCCTGAGGCAAAAACCCATCTTTTCTCCTATCCAACAAACGACCAATACGTTCATTTATATCCTCCGAGACCTTGTCCACAGAATCAAAATTCAACTCCCCAGCATTTGCCGCAAAATTAGCCAACTCACCTCTCTTCGAGCGCTTCTCAGAAACAACATCAAAAACTCTAAACACAAGACTTCCACCATACTTAGGATTAAACAACCTAACAACAACACCGTTTCTGAACTCATCTTCCTTAGAAGATTTGCTATCTGGATCATCAGATCCAAAAGCAGATTTTATATGAGAGACCAAATCATGGACACTTCCACGATCATCAACCAAAACAACAATCTCATGCATATTCGACCAAGGACTAATATTCAAATCTTCCAACTTCTTAGACTTATAGTCAGTATCACCAGGCTCAGCATACTTTTCCATACCTAACTTAGAAAATAAAACTTTTTTCACATGTCGCCCCTTAACTCCAATCCTGAGAGTAGATTCTATCTTATCCTTATAAGAGACAACACTAGCTTCATACCTCTCGTCCTGTAGAGAAAGATATTCATGAAACAAATCCTCATTCAACACTGCAACAGAACTATCAAACAAAAACCTGGCAGCACCAACCATCCCAAACAACTCAGCCAACTGCATATATATATCAAGAGTCTCCTGAGCTATTTCAGCTTCACGCTTAGGATTTTCATGTCCATGAATCGTCTCCATATTATGCAAACGATCAGCAATTTTGACATACGCAACCCTTACCGATTGCCTAATTTCCTCCAAAAGACTTTCATACACCCTCTCTTTCTTTTCGTCACGCGGCAACTCCTGAATCTTCGTCACCGCTGTAACCATAGACCTGACACTAGAAATAAGCTTGACTACATTTTCGGTTGTTTTTGCACCCTCAGGATCTTCGAATCTATGTTTATAAGAAGCTACATCAAACAAAGTTGCATAAAATTTTTCCCTCTCTTCAGAAGACCTACTATGATCTTCAGGATCATCGTGTTTCAAAATAGCCAACAAAGAACGCAAACCAACCAGCCCTAAAACGTTAATCCCACGCAACATCGACCCCACAATATGACTATAAAAATAATGACTAGTTTTGTCCTTCCTATAATGATTTTTATGAAGACGATAAGTCCTATACATCTCATTCACCAAAACGACAATCTGGTCACCCCCAAATTTGTGATCCTCTAATTCCAAATAATCAATTTGCCCCCAAACAGCCTCAACAACCTCATGACAAGCCGCACGAAAT
This sequence comes from Candidatus Peregrinibacteria bacterium, assembly GCA_018655275.1. Lineage (GTDB taxonomy): Bacteria > Patescibacteriota > Gracilibacteria > UBA1369 > LOWO2-01-FULL-3 > JABIJZ01. Next base: position 7,890 of record JABIJZ010000002.1, read on the forward strand.
TCATCATCAATCAGATATTCAGGATCATTAATAGCATCAATCTCACGATCAATGAAAGCTACGCCCACTGCATTATTTTCTCGAGCAGCCTCAGTCATACAAAAAAACCTTAAGGGGAAGATTCTACGCCCCATCAACAACTTTTGTCAACCAGTTCAGAACTCCAAAACCCCATCCTCAACCACAGCCTCTCCCTTCTCATAAATAACCTTGAAATACACACTAGCGCTCCTCACCCCATCAGCATTCAAAGCATACGCTTCAATCACGTTCTCCCCCTCCTGAAGATTATTAAATTCCTCCTTCATCCAATAACTAAATTCCACATCCCCCTCAGCAGGCTCAAACCTCTGCAAAGTATAATTATTCACAACAACTTCAGCAGCTCCACTCACCTTCCCCTTGATTATAACAGGTTCAGCTGTCACAAAAACTCCTTCCTCAAACATAGATCCATCCCAAACCTCTCCCCCAACCTCAAAAATCACAGGAACACCAAGCGGACCAAGGTCCAAAACCACTTCTTCAACCACTTTCTCGACCGGATCTTCCACAACAACAGGTTCCACGACTTCCTCAACTTCATCAGCCTCTTCCACAACCTCTTCTTCAATCTCCGGGATCACCTCCACAACACTAAAATCAGTCGGATCCTCATCCTCAAGCAAATTCCACAAATACCATTCTGAAGCCACAAAATTTTCACTTATTTCTTCAACAACATTGGGAGCTTGAAATTTCCAAAATCGGTCCAATTTCTCCTGATCAAAAACAGCAGCATTCCCACTTTCAACAACAAAATGATCAACGACTATTCCATTGTTTTCACTATAAACTTCCAGATCAACATTGCCAGAAACAACACCAACAACCCCAGAATCAAACGACCAATCCAAAACTCCGCTCAAATCAGAAACAACAACATGCTCCCCAACAATATTAAAAGAAGTATCAGAAGCCTTAGCCGAAGTTTTGTTCACCCATATCTCACCTTTTTTCAAAACCAAACTAATAACAGACTTTCCACCATCATCAAAAACCTCATCGAAAAGAACATGGGTGTCCCCCGCCAACCTCAAAACCGTACTATCAAAAAATTCCACAACAACTTTGCTGTCTCGAATCGTATATATCTCATCTCCTTGAAGGATTTTCGTGCCATCGTAAGCTTTTGCAAAATCTTCGTTGCCCCACAATTTCAGCTGGGCTTCTCCCTCAGCAACATACATAACCGTATAATCCTCAAATCCACCATAAAAAAACGTGTATAACTTGAAGCCAAACACAAAAACCAGCCCAACCACCACAAACATCAAAAACGGAAAAAAATAGTGAAAAGAACCATGCCCTCCATGGCCGCGAGATTCAAGTCGCCTTTGATCGTAGTGATATCTATCCATCGAAATGTATTATAACCCCATTTCCCTTTTAATTGCATTAATATCGCGAATCAACTTCTGATCAGATTTTAGTTTTTTGATAATTTTAGTACAAGCATTTATCACGGTAGTATGGTTTCTACCTCCCAAATCACCACCAATTTTCTCCAAAGACTCTTCAAGTTCATACCTAATCAGATACATACAAATCTGCCTAGGAACCAAAACCTCCCGAGTCCTCTTCTCACCAACCAAATCATCCATAGAAACTCTATAATAATTCGCAACTACATGCATAACGTCCGTAGAAGTTGTAACAACTCCATCAAGTTTCTTCCTTTCAACCTCATAACCAATGATCTCCTTAGCCTTGAATAGCTTTTTAAACACACCAGCTGCGCTGTTTACAGTAGGAACACGTTCTTCCAGCTCAGCCTCAGCCACAACCTGTCTAAGAACACCCTCGAGCTCACGAACACTAGTCTCAACATTCGCTGCAATGAATTCCAACACCTCATTATCAATAAGAACCTCCTGCTCCATACATTTAGATTGCAAGATCGCAACCCTAGTCTCAAAATCAGGCATCAAAATCTCAGTAACCATTCCCATTCCAAACCTAGAAGTAAGTCTTTTATCAAGATTATCAAGCTCAGAAGGAGGTCTGTCAGAAGTCAAAACAATCTGTTTATTAGCATCATAAAGCTCATTGAATGTGTGAAAAAACTCTTGCTGACTAGAATCCTTCTTCGCAAAGAACTGAACATCATCCAAAAGCAAAACATCCACATTTCGATACAAATCTTTGAATTTCGCCATAGATCTATCCGCGATACTCCTCACAACCTCAGAAACAAACTTCTCCGCAGTAACATAACGAACTGTCTTCTCAGGCATCATTTTCAAAATCTCATTCCCCACAGACTGAAGCAAGTGAGTCTTTCCCAATCCAACTCCACCATAAATATAAAGCGGATTGTAAATTCCTCCAGGCATATTACTAACAGCTTGAGATGCAGCATGAGGCAGTCTGTTGTCTCTTCCTACAACAAAGTTCTGCAAATTATACCTAGGATTCAACATCTTACTAACAACACCATTCCCCAGATGAACCTCTGCCTTATTTCTAACTTTTCGAACCGTCTTTTCAGGTCGTGAATTGATAGTTCCAACATCAATACCCTCATTACCGTCAGCTAATTTATTAACAACTTTGAACTCAATAGAAGCAATCCCTTCTCTTTTTTCCTGAGCTGCTTGCAAAATCTTCACAGCATATTTGCTCTCAATCCAATTCAATGCAAAAACCGTAGGAACTCCTACGGTCAAAACATCGCCTTTCAAATCAGCCAACGTTGTAGATTGGAACCAAGTAACAAAGTGAGCCCTAGTTATAGTTGGTTCGATCCGAGTTAAAACTTCAACCCAAAGATCTTTCAAACTACCAGAAGACAAAGACGAGTCAGCCATAATAATAAATGAATTAAATCTAATTAAGCCCTCCCCCTTTTCCCACTCCGCTGCATGCGTGATGGGCTTTGAATATTAGTCACATTCCACTCCACATTCAAGACGTAAAAACACCAACTTCCACCAATCAATATCTTGGGGTCCACCACCGATTTCACACAACATGTTGGATTTTTTCTGTTATCAAAAAACATATCAACCAACATGCCAATAGGTCTTAAAATACAAACCTAGTCATGGCGCAACCCTAAAAAAACAGTCGCGAAATGTCATTGTAAGTAATCGCAAAAATAAGACCCAAAATTAGAAGATACCCCAGTAAATGGATGTAATTCTCCCACTTCGGAGAGATCTTTCTTCCAATGATAAACTCAAGCAAAATGAACAACAATTTCCCTCCATCAAGCGCAGGAAACGGCAAAATATTTAGCACAGCCAAGCTAATAGACAGCAAAGCAATAAATCTCATAAGCGGAATGAACCCTTCTCTAGCAAACGTCCCACTCATCTGAGCTATCCCAACAGGCCCAGCTACATGGTCAGGAACATCTCCAGTAGAAAACACTTGAGAGACCAAATCCCCAAACAAAACCACAGTCAGGTTCGCCAAACGAAAAGTCTCAGAGAAAGCATGTATAGGCGCTAAATAAAAAGGATACTGTTCATCTTTAATCTCAACAACAGCCGTGAGCTGATCCACAGAATAAACAGTCACATCCTTAGGCCCAGACGGCCCCAACAACGCAGACAAATAAATCCCAACCTGCCCATCCTCAGGCTTAATTTCATAAAAAACTTTCCCACCTTTTCGATCAACAGAAAAAGCCAAAACTTCCTCCGAATGCCCCTGTATATAACTAATAACATCACCAGGGCTATGCATATACTGACCATTAATTGAAAGAATCTCATCGCCCTCTTGCAGCCCAGCAAGATCACCAGGAGCCCCATCAACAACATCACTCACAATCACTTGACCTCCAGATGGAAATTCAAGAAGAACCTCCTCTCTCGCCCCATCCCTATAAACAACATATGTCGCACTAGATAAACCTTCCAAAGCGTCCTTATACCCAGACAACGAATAGATCCCCTGCCCATCGACAGAAATAATCACATCACCCTGCCTAAGACCGCCAAGCACATCTCCAACCTCATAAACCTTCACACGCGGGAACGGCATGTAATTTTGCGATTCCACCATCTCAGCCTCCTCAACTTCTTCCAAAATTATCCTCCCATCGTCAACAGCCGGAAAAACATCATCAGGCCCAAGCATCGGCTCCATCCCCACAATAAACCCAACAGTAATAAGAACCCATGCCAACAAAAAATTCATCGCCACACCCGCAGACAAAACCTTAACTTGAACTCTCTTAGATTGATTAGAGTAACTTCTTTTATTTTTCTTACCTTTAGCCGGATCCTCCCCCAACATCCTCACAAACCCTCCAAAAGGTATCGCATTTATAGAATAGAGCGTTTCCCCCTTCTTTTTGCCCCATAACCTAGGCGGCAAACCAAATCCAAATTCCTCCACCTTTATTCCGTTCCTCTTCGCAACAATAAAATGCCCAAACTCATGAGCCAAAACAAGAATCGAAAAAACTATAAGAAAAGCTCCAATTGTAAATAAGACACTCATAGAAAAGAGGTTAAAACATAAGAATTTCTAAACAGTCATCACCGCCTGCTCCTTGGCTTTAGCAGCCTCATCAATTTGCTTATTCGAAGCATCAACAGATTCCTGCAATTGCTTATCAGCAGAACGAACATCGTCTTCGGTCATTTCATTATTGTCCTTCATTTGTTTGAAAGCGTTGTGAGCATCCTGACGAGCAGTACGAACAGATATCCTTGCGTCTTCAGCCAATCCCTTCACATGCTTCACAACATCCGCACGTCGCTCTTCAGTCATCGGTGGCATATTGATCATGATCGCAAGACCTGTATTCACAGGATTCAGACCAAGTCCACTATCAGTTATCGCCTTCTCAATAGGATGTAATCCAGCTTTGTCCCATGGTTGCACTTGCAATGTTTTCGCATCCGGAACAGAGATGTTCGCAACAGCCTTCAATGGTTGCAGACTTCCATACATTTCCACCATCAAATTCTCAAGAAGACCTGCATGAGCACGCCCAACCTGCAATTTAGAAAATTCAGATTTCATATGTTCAACAGCACCACCAAAAGCAACTTTTGCCTTGTTAATAGCATCATCGTAAGCCATGTTTATATGGTTAAAGAGTTATTAATGTTCCCACTTTCTCCCCCTTTACAGCCTTTTCAATAAGCCCAACTTTGTTCAAATTAAAAACAAGCATAGGCAACTTCCCTTTTTTACAAGTAGTCGCACAAGTCATATCCATCACCCCCAATTTTTGGTCTATCACTTCAGCATATGTCAGATGAGTATATTTTTTAGCATCTTTGTATTTAACAGGGTCTTTGTCGTAAACATAATCAACTTTCGTCGCCTTCATCACCACATCGCAATTAGTTTCCACAGCCCTCATAGCAGCCGCAGTATCAGTAGTAAAATACGGATCTCCAGTTCCTCCAGCAAAAACAACAACAGTCCCCTTCTTCAAATACTTCTTCGCCTTTGCAGGAACATAAGTCTTCATCGCCTTCTCACAAGGATAAGCAGTCAACGCAACCGCATCAACTCCCTCAGCCTTCAACGCATCAACAAAAGCAAGCGCATTCATATTTGTCGCCATCATCCCAAGATTGTCCGAAACAACTCTATCAAGACTCGGGCCACCTTTGCTCGCATTATCCCTATACCTCCAGATGTTTCCACCACCAATCACAATCCCAATCTCCACACCAAGAGCTTTCACTTTCTTTACCCTTTTTGCCAATCCAAGCAGTACCTCGAAATCAATCCCACTAACCTTGCTTCCTTTAAAAACCTCACCGGACATCTTCAACAATATTCGTTTATAAGTCAGCATAAATTAAGTTTTGAGAACAAAATAAGTAATAAGAATTCCAAGAGCAATCCCAACGATAAAAATCAAAGGAAGTTTTTTGGACAAACCAGAAGTTTCCTCATGAGCATTAGCAAGATCCGTAAGAAGATTAGTGCTAACAATCACCTCCTCATCAGCATTTTTACGCAAAATATCTTCGTAAGTGTGAGTCGCCACCAAAGTGATAAATTTATCAAATTTGACCTTCACCTTGTCAGTAGCATTTCCAGCAATAGAAGTAAGTTCATTTTTTTGAGGAGCTTCCTCAGCATCAAACGTACTCGAAACCGGTGTCACCAAAGGCTCCAAATGACTGATCTTAAACTCCTCCCTTTCGACCGAGACATCCCTCAAAGAATCCAGATCTTCTTCTGGAACTTCATCGAGGCCACTCAAGTCAATTGTTGAATCATCTTTCAGGTCGCTCATGCAAAAAATGTAACATAATCCTTTACATCATGCCAGGCATCATTCCACCACCCATTCCTCCGCCCATTCCAGCGCCGGCACCTCCATCTCCGCATGCACCATCTTTGCAACATTTATCTTCTGGCAAGTCACTCATCGCCCCACCCATTGTTAGGAACAACGCAGCAACAGAAGCCGCATTCTTCAATGCTGAACGAGTCACCATCTTTGGATCGATGATTCCAGCTTTGATCATGTCTACATAATCATCTTTTGCAGCGTCATAACCAACCTCATTTTTCTCCGCCAAAACTTTTTTAACAACATCGTCACCAGATTTTCCAGCATTCTCAGCTATTTGCCACAAAGGAATACTCAAAGCCCCTTTAACGATATTTATACCCGTCATTTCATCAGCGTCTCCTTTCAATTCGTCCAAAGAACTCATAGCATTAAGTAGCGCAAGACCACCACCAGCAACAATTCCTTCTTCTATTGCTGCCTTTGTAGCATTCAACGCATCCTCTATTCGAAGTTTCTTTTCTTTCAACTCAATTTCAGTCGCAGCACCAACTTTTACAACACCAACACCTCCAGCCAATTTCCCAAGACGCTCTTTGATCTTTTCAGAATCAAAATCAGATGTAGAATTGCTCAAATGAACCTTCAATTCCTCAACACGAGCCTCAATAGATCCTTTATCACCTTTTCCTTCAATAATGGTAGTTTTGTCCTTGTCGGCAACAACACGACGAGCTTCACCAAGATGACCAAGCTCCGCATTATCCAATTTCAAACCAATCTCTTCAGTGATAACAGTCGCTCCAGTCAAAACAGCAATATCCTTGAGCATATCCTTACGTCGGTCTCCAAAAGCTGGAGCCTTCACCGCAAGAACATTGAAAGTTCCTCGAAGTTTATTGAGCACAAGTGTCGCAAGCGCCTCACCATCAATATCCTCAGCAATCAGCACAAGGTCTTTTTTCCCAGATTGAGCGATTTTTTCCAAAAGAGGAAGGATCTCTTGAATAGAAGAGATTTTCTTATCAGTAATAAGAATTTTCGCATCATCGTAAGCAGCTTCCATTCTAGATGGATCAGTCACAAAATAAGGCGAAACATATCCGTTTGCAAACTGCATTCCTTCTACAACCTCCTTCTCCACACCCATAGTTTGAGACTCTTCGACAGTGATCACACCATCATTCCCAACCAAATCCATAATATCAGCAATCAAGTTCCCAACCTCTTCATCTTGTGCAGAAATAGTAGCAACTTGAGCAATCTTATCTTTGCTGTCTCCAACTTGCACAGCCATTTCCTCCAAAGCTTCTTCCAAAGCTCTGACAGCCTTTTCAATACCATGTTTCATCTGAACTGCATTCGCACCTTCCTTGAGGTGAGAAAGCCCCTCAGAAATCATAGCTTCCGCCAAAATTGTAGCTGTAGTTGTACCATCACCAGCCACATCGTTTGTTTTTGTCGCAGCTTCCTTCACAATCTGAGCTCCCATATTTTCTTCAGGATCTTTTATCTCAACCTCCCTTGCAATAGTCACACCATCATTTGTGATAGTCGGACCACCATACTTTTTCTCCAAAACAACATTTCGACCTTTCGGCCCAAGTGTAACTTTTACAGAATCGGATAGCATTTTTACCCCCTCAAAAAGTTTTTTCCTAGCATCGTCACCAAAAATAATTTTCTTAGCCATATTAAAATTAGGTTAAATATTTAATTTGTTATTAGTTGATTGTTGCCAAAACATCAGCCATGGTCAAAATCAAAATTTCTTTACCATCAAGCTTGACCTCAGTTGGCCCATATCTTGTATAAAGAACTACATCGCCTTTCGCGACATCCATGCCTTTTCGACTTCCATCATCAAGAAGTTTGCCCGGCCCTACAGCCACGACCTTACCTTTCATTGGACGTTCCTTAGATGCAGTCTCTGGAATAATAATCCCACTAGTAGAAGTTACCTCTTCCTCAATAGGCTCAACCACAATGTGATCACCAGTTGGTTCTATTTTTGTCATATTACAGAAGTTAAATTATAAATTGTTGCAAAAAATTAGCACCCCGTATTATAGAGTGCTAATCCACACAGTCAATACTTTTTCTCACTTACTTTCCAACACCTCAATTCTTTTACCATGATTTGTAAGCTGATCATCCATAACAGAAAATCTATATCCATAAGCTTCTCTGCTCTCTCTAGACATTTTCAACTCTGTTATTGCAGCATCAAAACAAGCCATAAACTCACTATGCTCCGTTTTAGTGTACATGTCTTCTTTTATCTCCCGAAGAGTAGTGTGTATATCTAAAACATCCCTGTCGTGATCCAAAAGCCGCTTGTCCACTACTTTTTTCCAAGCCCCCAGCTTCTTGTCCCACCTCTTAATATAGTCATCCCATACCTGTAATCCACTTTTTTTAGTTTGTTTTTTCATTTCACTAATAATTAAATACCCCATGGACTTCGCATGCTAAAACAACACAAAAAAACAAGCAAGCAAAACCTGTTGTCAAAGCCAATACAACTCTCTCACTATTGAGCAATTGCTTCAGATCTAGTTTCCCTAATAATGTGAACCTTAACAGGACCAGGATGTTGCAAATCATGTTCAATCTTTCTTACGATATTGTGAGAAAGTTTAACAGACTCAAGATCATCGATCTCGTTCGGCTCTACAAAGATTCGAACCTCAGTACCAGCCTGAACCGCAAATGTTTTACCAACACCATCAAAGCTCTTACAAACATTCTCAAGCTCATCAAGCCTTCTAATATATGCATCCAAATTATCTTTGTTAGCACCAGGCCGAGCATTTGAAATTTGATTTGCAGCAGCAACGATATTAGCCTCCACACTCTCAGGAGCAGGGTTGCCATGATGCGCAGCAATAGCATGAATAACATCTTTAGATAATCCAAACTTAGAAGCAATATCCGCACCAATTTTTGAGTGATGTCCTTGAATTTCGTGATCAACAGCTTTCCCAATATCGTGAAGCAATCCAGCTCTTTTACAAACAGTAACATCCGCTCCAAGCTCAGCCGCCAAAGTCCCAGCAATGAAACAAACTTCCATACTGTGTTTCAAAGCATTCTGACCATGACTAACACGGAACTTCAATCGACCAAGAATCTTCACAAGGTTCGGATGGAACCCAGTAACTCCACACTCAAGCAGAGCCTTTTCACCAAGTTCTTTGATCAAGATATTAACCTCATCCTTCACCTTCAAAATAGTCTCCTCAATACGAGCCGGATGAATTCGCCCATCTTCAATCAATCTCTCAAGAGCAACCTTCGCAATATATCTTCGAACAAGATCAAACCCAGAAATCACAATCGATCCCGGAGTATCATCTACTATCACATCAATACCAGTAAGTTGTTCAAAAGTATTGATATTTCGTCCCTCCCTACCAATAATTCGCCCCTTCATATCATCACTAGGCAAATCCACGATAGTCGCTGTAGACTCAGATGCAGTCTCAGCCGCACATCTCTGAATAGCCTCAGCAATAATATATTTCGCCCTTTCATCAGCCTCCTTCTTCAATTCTTCCTCGGCATTCTTAATGGCAGCCGCGATCTCTTCTTTCGCATCCATTTCAACTTTTTTCAACAAAACGTCCTTCGCCTCCTCTTTCGACATACCTGCAACTTTCTCAAGCTGTGCTTGTTGCAGTTTATAGATTTCATCAACCTCTTCACGCAATTTCTTCACAGAATCAACCTTGTTCTCAAGCTCTCCTTTGAGCTTCTCAACCTTGTCAGATTTCTGATCCAAACTTCCTTCCTTCTGCACCAAACGTTCCTCAATCTTACTTAATTGTTCACGTCTTCGTTGTTCCTCCTTCTTGGCTTCATCTTGAAGCTTGTAAGCTTCGCTTTTAGCCTCCAACAACATTTCCTTAGACTTTCCTTTCGCATCATCAATCATCTTCTCTGTCTTTTCAGCCAAATCCTTGTTCTTTTCTTCAATCTGTTTTTTCCTGTACCAGTACCCTGCATACCCACCTCCTCCAAGCGCCAGTAGCGCTACAAAAATTGTTACAAAATCCATTTTAGTTTCAAGTTTAAAAATTAGTCCTACCTGGTCGGAAGAGACTTTAGAATATTTGCGTAGAAAAATTTAATCAGAGAATATTGTCCTTACAGACAATCATTCCTTAAAATCCAGTTTTTTATAAGTTGATTTATGATAACTTTTTTCAATTTTCCTTGCAATTTCTTGTCTCTTTAACCTGTTACGCACATCAACCAAATTCGGTTGCCGTGCAGCTAGAAATCTACTGAAATTACCAATGAAAGTCAATTAAAATCATCCAAACAATATTTAAGGAAAATTTAAGCTTTATTTAAGGAATATTTAAGGTCGAGGTGGTATACAGAAAGATATGAAAAACTATGCCTTCATAGATAGTCAAAATTTACATATCGAAATAAAAAAACTTGGCTGGGAAATCGATTACAGGAAATTCAGGGTATTTTTGAAAGATAAATACAAAATATCAAAAGCCTTCACATTTATAGGCTACGACCAAAACAATCAAAAACTTTATAATTCTTTAGAAAAAAAAGGCTATAAACTCATCTTCAAACCAATTCTGAAAGACAAGACAGGAAAAATAAAAGGCAATTGCGACGCAGAATTAGTTCTCCACACAATGATAGAATTCGACAACTTCAACAAAGCAATCATCATTAGCGGAGATGGAGATTTTTATTGCCTAATTAAATATTTAGCAAAAAATAACAAACTGCTGAAAATCGGAATACCCAATAAAAAACGATACTCAAGCTTACTTAAAGAATTCGTAAACAATCATTTATACATAAACAAATTGAGAAAAATCATCAAACTCAATAAAAAAGAGAGGCATTGTGATAGGGACCAACCCCTACCGTAGCCTCTCATGGAGATTCAACAGCACCCTATCACAAATTCACCCAAAAATCAAATATTCCCCTAACACACGCCACATGCTCAAAATCACCGAAATCTTCCCAAACCCAAAAGGCTCAGACGGAAACCAGGAATGGATTGAACTCACAAACTTTTCAACCGAACCTGTAAATCTAGGCATTTTCACCCTAGACGATTCAAAAAAAGGCAGCAAACCATTCCCCCTCCCACAAACAACTCTCCAACCAAACCAAACAACCCTTTTCCAAAAATCAGAAACCAAAATAAACCTAAACAACACAGAAGACCTCGTCCGCCTCATAGACCAAAACGGCCAAGTCACAGACCAAGTCGAATACACAAAACCACCAGAAGCAAAATCATACGCCCTCACAACAATCAAATCCCAAAAAGGCCAAACATCATCATGGCAATGGGCCAAGCCAACCCCAAACAAACCAAACAAAGCCCTCTACCAAATCGAAGGCACAATAACATCAACACCAGAAATCCAAAACGACTTCACTTTCACATTTCAACCAGACCAATCCACAGAAAACCTGCAAATCATTTTCACCGAAGATACCCTCGACTTCGAAACAGCAAAACTCATAATAATCCCAAACACAAAAGCCCAAATCCTCACCAACAAAACAAATCAAAACTTCCAACTCATAGATTACGAAATCCTAGAAACACAACAACAATCTCAACAAAAAACTCCCCCACTCCACAACCAATCCCCAACCACAACCTTCATCCAATTCATTCCAATAATAATCCTCCTGCTCCTGTTACCAACCACCTTCCTAATTTACAAATTGCAAAAAAACAAAAACCGAATATAATGGGAATCGCACCTTAATTCCTACTAAATCACTCTAATTTTATGGACCTCACCTTGCCAATCATTTTCGCAGCAGGAATTCTCTCGATTTTCGCACCATGCATCTTCCCTTTGATCCCATCATATTTCGCATACATCAGCGGAATCGAAGTAACAAATTTCAAAAACCACAGAAACAAAATCCTAATTCATTCAATATTATTCGTTCTTGGGTTCAGCATAGTATTCATAATAATGGGAGCAGCAATAGGCTCGCTCGGCAAAGTCCTTATCTCACACAGAAGGACAATCGAAATAATCGGAGGAATCATCATTATATTATTCGCACTTCAAATCGCAGGAGCTTTCAGCATCCTCAATGTAAACAAACACTTTCAATTACCCAAAAGCCTAAAACAAGCCACACCGCTAAAATCACTTTTAACAGGTATAATCTTCGCATTTGGCTGGAGCCCATGCTATGGCCCAATCCTCGGCAGCATCCTCACTCTAACTCTCGCCGAAAGCAGTTTCTCAAAAGGAATTTTATATTTCAGCGTATACGCACTTGGCATGGGAGTTACCTTTATAGTTCTAGCACTACTCGCATCAAAACTAACCTTGATAATCAAAAAAACCGGGAAAACAAGAATGATATTCAAATTCATTCTCGCCTTAATAGTCTTATTACTCGGTATAGGCATGATCACCGGCGGACTTAGCAATCTTGCCAATCTCACCAACAACCTGTATACAGAATTTAACATAAATAAAATCTTCTAACCTCTTAAAGTATGGCAAAAAAATCATCAAAATCACACATCTGGACTCCAGTATTAATCGGAGCTCTAACACTCGTAATAGGGTACAGTATCGGAAATTTAGTTGCATTTAGCAACGACGAAAAATGCAAAAACCTCGAGACAAACGTAATAGCAAGCACCGACGAACCCCAAGAAGTCGACATAACTCAAAAACAAACCCCAGAAGGCTACTACTACCTCGGAGCAGAAGACGCCCCAGTAGTAATCGCAGAACACTCTGATTATCAATGTCCATACTGCCAAGCTTATTTCTACAACACTTTTAAACAAGTCGTAAGTCAGCTAATTCCACAAGACAACGTCAAATACATAATGAAAGACTACCCTATCGAAGGTCACACTCGCGCAAAACCTGCAGTATACGCAGCAAGATGCGCAGGCGAACAAGGCAAGTACTGGGAAATGCACGAACAACTATTCACATTCCAAAACCAATGGGGCTATTCAGGGAACGTTGAAGAAACTTTCATGGAATATGCAGCCGGACTTGAGTTGGACACAGATGCATTCGAAGTATGTCTAACCTCAGAAAAATACGAAGACTACATAGACAACGCTCTCGACGAAGCAGCAAGCAAAGGTATCTCAGGAACACCAACATTCACATTCAACGAATACGTGATGGTCGGAGTTCAATCATATGAAACAATAGAAGCCGCAGTAGCTCAGTTAATGGAGATGGCAGCAAGCACCGAATAGATCTAGATCATACCAACTGCGATCATAGCTTTGTAAACCATATGGATAAATAATCCACGGCTTATTGTATTTTCAGGTCGGAAATATTCCCCATCGATCATTCCAGCGTCTTTTGCAGCTTTTGCATATTTTGCAGCCCAATTATCATTCGGCACGTCCAAGTAAGGAGCAGCAACAACTTCACCTCCAATATGAGCTCCAAGACTAGTCAAAATCATTATCGTAGCTTCTGCAGTAGTTGCACTTCTGTAAGGCTGAAATGTGCCATCAACATAACCTCCAGTCCACCCAATATCTTTCGCATAACATACAAAAGGAGCAAACCATTCTTCACCAACATCATCAAAACATCCTTCATAAACACCCCCACCAAAGTCCACATCCATAACATCAACCAAAATAGGAAAAACATCAGATCTAGAAAGCAATCTATCAGGACGAAATGAACCATCTTCGTATCCAGTCACATAACCCATTTCCTTGAAATAAGCGATAGCAGTCGCATAAGGATGTTCGCCACTCACATCAGTAAATATTTCTTCAGAAGCAGTTACAGGATCAATAACCTCGCCTTCATCCGTCATCACAAGACCTCCATCAGCCAAAATTTCTTCATTCAAAACAGAAGCATATCCTTGGTCAGCAACATGCTCATTCAAAGTTCCTGAAAACGACAGAACTCCGTAAAGAGAAAATCCTGCAAACAAAAGAAGAACTGCCAAAAATGGAACATCTTTAGTTTCAATCTTGGTCTTATTAGCCATTTTTTTAGACATAGTTATATTAGTTAAGAGTTATTTATCTAAAACATTTCTGTATTCCAATTCATAAATATGCAACAACGTCAGAAGCAAAATCAAAATAATCGGCCCAATAATCAACCCTTGTAATCCAAAGGTCCAAAGCCCACCCAAAACAACAAAGAAAGTCAAAAGCGGATATATATGAGCTTTCGTTCCAATAAGATAAGGTCGAACCAAATTATCAACCGTTCCTACAATAAACATTCCCCATAAAAACAGGAATACACCTCCTACGTAGTTCCCCAAAGCAAACGTAATAATCGCAGCAGGAAACCATATAGCAGCTGTCCCAACCATAGGAATGATAGAAAACAAAGCAGTAGCAGCTCCCCAGAAAATAGGGTTAGAAACACCCGCTATAGTAAATCCAATTCCCGCAAGTGTACCTTGAATTATCGCAGTCAAGAACACTCCAAACGCAATTGCATTCACGGTCTCCTTCAGCCTTTTGATAATTTCATTTTCATATTTTCTAGGCAACGGGCTCAAGATTGTTAATTTCTCAACAAATTTATCCCCATCCTTGAATAAATAAAACATCGAAAACATCATGATAACAAACCCAATGCCAATCGATCCAAGATTCTTCGCAATAGACGTTCCCTGAGAAACAAGGAAAGAGCTAACATATTGAGCAGAATCAACTACCATCGCCTTCACATCCAATTTGCTAATATCCACGATAGGATCCAACCTGTCCTTCAAATCAAAAAGCCAACCTCCTTCTTCCCATTTGAACAAGAAATCAAGAGATCCAGACGCAATCTTCGTAGAAATAGTTTCATACATATTAAGTCCTTCCTGAACAAGAAGAACTATGAATCCAGCTATCGGCAATACAATTACAATTACAACTAACGCACATGTTAAAAACGAAGCAAATCGACTCATCTTCAACTTCTTATTCAATCTCTCATAAACCCCATAAAACAAAATCGTCAAAATCGCCGCAACAATCAAAGGAGTCATGAATGGCGAAACCAAAGTATACAACAGATACAAAACTCCAATAATACAGAAAATCAGGAAGTAACCAGGCAACCTGTTTACTACCATAGATCTTTCTTTTTCAAAAAGAGGATTACTTTTCACTTTACCTCTCGGCTTAGCCTCGTCATTGCCAGAAAGCGCTTGATGAAGCGAGTCAACATACTTCGAAGCGACTTTTTTAAGAATTTTTTTCATAGAAAATTGGAATAGGAATTAAACGCCTAATTTATATCACAGCAAAGGATATTTGTGAATGTTTTCCCCCATAAGAATCCTCTAACCCTTCAACCTAAACGGATTGAAATTCGTATCACGATCATAGGTGTCGATCTCTTCACTCTTTTTCAACTTCCCAACTATCAAATAAGTCAAAGGTGTAAACACAACCTCCACCCCAACCTTAAAGATATAATTCGAAACAATCACAATCCACAACTCCGCCATCGAGAAAACCCCATAAAACGCAATAAGTACAAACAACGTAGTATCCAACCCTTCCCCAATCAAAGTCGACCCAATAGTCCTAACCCAAAGCCGCCTTCCCTTCATCCAAATCTTGATCTTCGCCAACAGATACGAATTCGAAAATTCACCCGCAAAATAAGCAACCATAGAAGCTGCCACTATCCTAGGAGTCTGGCCCAAAATCGCCATAAACGCATCTTGATTTCCCCACCACTCCGGAGCCGGCAAATAAGCCACTCCCATAAAAACCAAAACCATCAAAATATTCATCCCAAACCCATACCAAATAATTCGTCGTGATCTTGCATACCCATAAACCTCAGTAAGAATGTCACCAAAAATATAAGCGAGAGGAAAAAGCAAAGTACCACCATCAAACTCGAACGAACCTATCTGCACCATTTTTGTTGATGCAATATTAGAAATCAAAAGCACCCCAACAAAAAATGCCGTAATTCCCGGCAAATGCTTGAACCCTTGTAGTTTTTTCATGGTTGAAAAGTTAAGTTTAGTAAAGTGCGTGGAAACTTAAAAAGCACGCAAAAAGAATCGTAACACTAGCATCAGCCAAAGTCAAAACACAACAAATCTATCTTGCAATCGCGCCACCTCAAGTATAAAATCCAAAATACAGAAAAACAAAAAAAACTAACGAATTCTCAAAATGTACGTTGCACTCACAGGTTATATGGGCACAGGAAAAGGAGCGATAGCAAAAAAGCTAGAAACTCTCGGTTACAGGTACATTTCCCTTTCAGACATGATTCGCGAAGAAGCAGACAAGCGCGGTGTTGAACACAGCAGAGGCAACCTCCAAGACATCGGCAACGAACTACGAAACACACACGGACCAGGGGTCTTCGGCCTACGAGTACGAGAAAAAATAGAAGGAGAAGAAGGAGCCCTCTTCGGAACAGGAAAATGGATCATAGATGGTGTACGAAACCCAAGCGAAGCCACAGAAATCAAAAGAATCCCAAACTCAAAACTTCTGGCAGTAACAGCCAGTCTTCCAACAATAACAGAAAGAATCCGAAGCCGAAAACGTCCAGGCGAAGAAAACATCACAAAAGAAGAAGTCTTCGAACGCCTCAAAAAAGAAAGCGGAGTCGGTGAAGATGAAACAGGCCAACAAGTCCAAAAATGCCTCGACGTCTCAGAATTCTTAATCATAAACGAAGGATCACTAGAAGAACTCGACAAAAAACTGGACCACTTCGTAAAATCAACAACTGGCGCAGAACGCCCAACATTCGACGAAGTCTTCATGGAGGTTTCATATACATGGGCAAAACGCGCAACTTGTTGCAGACGAAAAGTCGGAGCCGTAATAGCAAAAGACAAACAACAACTCACAGCCGGATACAACGGCGCACCTCGAGGAGTTCCACACTGCGCAGAAGTCGGATGCATACGAGAAAAACTCAATGTCCCTTCAGGCAAAAACGCAGAACTCTGCCGCGGAACCCACGCAGAACAAAACGCAATAACCCAAGCCGCAAAATTCGGCATCTCAATAGACGGTGCAACCTTATACTGCAACACATTCCCATGTGTCATTTGCACCAAAATGATCCTCAATTCAGGAATCGTGAAAGTAATCTATGACTGCGATTACGACGACCCACTTTCAAAAGAGATCCTCGCACAACAAACCCACGTCGAGATGATTCGATATGAAGGTAAGAAGTTTAGGGTTTAACGACCGCAGCAGCCCCCGCCGCCTGTTTCTGAAAAACCACCGTTAAATCCCAAGGCAACATTCCAGTTACCTCTTCAGGGCTATTGGCAATCCTTGCCCTATGACAAGGGTTATCCGACACAGTTAAACCTTGAGGCCCCAAAGACCATTTAAATTTTTCTCCAAGAGTAGTTTCTAAAGCAACTCTGACCACCCCACGCAAACGTTCCCTCAAATTTCCAGCATCATCGTCTGCTCCAATCTCAACAAAAAGCCTCGTAGCTTCCCCCTCCGGACATTCCACCCATTCCCCACCACCTTCTGTTAAACCAGTCATATGAAAAAGATTAATTTTTAAAAGGAGATCACCTTACCACTCCTCAAAAAACTTTGTCAAATTCATTCATTCTCTCCAACCGGCTTATTCGCCATACCTCTCCCTCCTCCTTGTCCAACACATCTTCCTCTTCCACCAACACCTTTCCCTCCAGCACACGTACCTAACCCCCTCCCTGTTTTTGGCCCCTCCCCTTTTGGACCTGTACCATCAAGTTTTGGCATAACATTTTTGGTTAAATTTTGATTTGAATTTGGAAAATTAAAATCGATAGTTTTATGGATTTTTATAGCTTTGCCATTCACCAACCCATCCGTAATTTTCTTCAAAACCGAGACAATCAACCTTTGAAAAGTAGAATTAGAAACCCCCATTTCCTTCGCCCCACCTTCATTGTCTTTTTCTTCTAAATATTTAAGCCGAATCGCTTCCAACTCATCAAGACTCAAGTCCACTTGGTCCAAAGAAGACACAGGCACCCCTCGAGGTTTAAAAAAAGTGACATCAGGTGAAAAATCGATATTCCTACAATGTTTTGGTCTAGGCATCTCAAATTGAGTTATGAATATATACCCACAACCAGCCTACTCTCAAAAAAAGATACCGTCAAGAAAAACACAAAAAATATGATACAATTCAGCCAATCCAACACACAAACCCTTAAAACACCAAAATGACTAAATCAAAAAAAATTCTCACATCCCTCTACGCTTTTTTCTCAATTGCAGTACTCATATTCATAGTACTCATCTACAACAAACCATCCATAATCACCCCATACAATACAGGCTCAGATTATAGTCACCAATTCATTCATGGAGAAATCGAAACAATAGTCAACCAATCAACAGAGGAAATCTCACAATTCACAGTAACAGCCAACTCAGGCCCAGAAAAAGGAGAACTCCTAAATATAACTCTAAATCCACTCAACAATTACAATACATACAAAGTCGGCGATGAAGTTTTTATCTACAAAGGAATTAACAACACAACCAATGAAATGAATTACGAAATCACAGATTATTACCATCAAAATGGCCTGCTCTATATATTCATCATTTTTGCCGCAATTACTGTCATAATAGCTCGCAAAAAAGGCCTTACATCTATACTAAGTGTCATCATTTCCCTAGCCCTGTTCTACTTCATTTTCTTGAAAATGATTATCATAGGACTCTCACCTGTACTAGCCTGCCTGATCTTTGTCCTAGTAGTCACTCTGTTAACCATTCCTTTAATACACGGTTTCAACAAAAAATCATTATCAGCAATAATAGCAATTCTGATAGGATATATAATTTCAATTTTCATTGCTTTCTTGTTCAGAGACATCAGTCAATTGGGAAACACTCCAGGTGAAGAATTCCGTATGCTTGGAATAATGTATCCAAATATCAGTCTCTCAGACATCCTTATCGCTTCATTATTTATGGGGGCAATTGGTGCTTTGATAGACACCGCCATTTCTATAGCTTCAGCTGTTTTTGAGGCTATAAAAGACCACACCAATCAAACATTCAAAAAAGTTTACAAAATCGGCATGGAAGTTGGAAAAGACATCTTGGGGTCTATGATAAATACTCTACTTTTTGCATACCTAGCCAGTGCATTACCATTCTTAATTTTAATATCATTAAGCAGAGGCAGCACATTGTCAGAGCTGTTAAATATGGATTTTATAGCCCTGGAATTGACTAGAACATTTATTGGCGCCATTTCCTTAGTCATACTGATCCCAATAGTCGCTTCAATTTCCGCTTATTTGCTCACAAAATTTAAGAAAGCTTAGACCTGGCTGGGGCGGAGGGATACTCTCCCATTCTCGCTCACTTCGTTCGCTCCGAGGTCGAGGCCTCAAATATTCGCTTCGCTCATTTTTCGGTGCGAACCCCGTGCTTTCTCACCTTCACACCTCAGTTTAAAAAACAGAACCTACTCGCTTCGCGAGCAGAACCTATTTTTTTGGCTGGGGCGGAGGGATTCGAACCCCCGAATGACGGTACCAGAAACCGTTGCCTTACCACTTGGCGACGCCCCATTAATTAGCAAAAACAAATCTACCACTACACCTTCCTATCAATCAACCTCAATTCCCTTCGAAGCATAAAGAAAGTAATAATTCCCGCAACAAAATCAGAGACAGGAAAAGAAAGCCAAATCCCATCCAATCCATAAATTTCAGAAAGAATAATAACCGCAGGAATCAACAACAAAGCTTGCCGCAGCATAGACAACAAAAACGCCGGCTTAGCCTTTCCAACAGCTTGATAGACACCAGCCGCAACCAATTGGAACCCAATCAACGGCAACACAAGCACAGCAAGCCTCAAGGCACGAGTAGCAACAGTGATCAACTCAGAGTCAGAAGTAAAAGCCCTGACAGCATATCCTGCAAACACCAACAACAAAACAAAAGCCCCCGTCGCAATATAAGTCGAATATTTAATGGACTTAGATACAACCTCATGAGCCCTCTTATAAGCCTTTGCTCCATAATTATAACCAAGTACAGGCAACATCCCCTGAAGCACACCAAACATAGGCATGATAAACAACATCGTTATCCTCATCACAATTCCATACGCAGCAATCCCCACTTCTCCACCATAGAACGCAAGTAAATTATTAAAAACAATCGCCACAAAAGAACCAGACGCCTGTCTCGCAAAACTAGATATCCCAATAGCAAACATCTCCTTCACAATTTTCAGCTCCAAACACAAATAATTCCATTTCCATCGAATTCCACTTTTTCCAGCCGCAAAATAATAAACAACCAAAACAAAAGCCACAATCTGAGAAATAACAGTAGCAATCGCAGCTCCCCTTACCCCCATTTCCAACCACACAATAAAAATAGGATCCAAAATAATATTCACCACAGCAGAAGAAAGCATCACGCTCATCGCAAACTTAGCCTTGCCCTCAGACCTGATAATATTATTCGAAGACGCCACAAATAACAAAAATATCGCCCCAAACAAAAGCACACTCAGATACTCACGCGCATACGGCATTATCGCATCCGTCGCCCCAAACAAAGTCAAAACCTCATCAAGATAAAAAATCCCAAAAGCAGGAGCAACAACCCCAATCACCGCCATCAGCACAAACGACGTCCCAAGAGCCTTACCCGCAGTTTCATAGTCCTTTGCTCCCAATCTCCTAGAGATAATAGACGACGCCCCAATCCCAATAGTCTGCGCCAAAGCAATCACCAAAATATGCACCGGAACCGAAACTGCCAAAGCAGCCACCGCCAAAGTCCCAACATAATGCCCAAGAAAAATAGTATCAACAACATTATAAAGCGCCAAAACAAACAACCCTATCATCGCAGGTACAGATTGCTTCCAAATCAATTTAGAAATCTTCTCAGAACCAAGTTCGTTGTGATGTTTATCCACCAATCATCCCTTCAACCTTATCAACCGACGCCTCAAGTTGCCCAGCTTCATTAACAATCCGAAAATCACATTTATCAGCCTGTGCAATCTCATCTCGCGCACTTTCCATACGTCGTTCCAGCTCCTCATCAGACATTTCAGCCCGACCACGAATCCGTTCTTTCAAATCCTCCAAACTTTTCACCTCAACAAAAACCGAAATCAAATTCTCCCCAGGAATCCCCTCAACTATCGAATTAAAACCTTGAATATCAACTTCACGCACAACCACATTTCCAGCCTCAAGCCCATCCATTATTCGTCCTTTGTCCGTACCGTAATAATGCTCACCATGAACAATCGCATATTCGAGAAATCGCCCTTCAGTAATTCGCTTTTCAAACTCTTCTTTAGAAATAAATCGATAAACTAATCCATCTTCCTCCCCAGGTCGAATCGGTCGAGTAGTGTGCGAAACCGGATACACCCAGTCAGGATGCTTCTTGCGAAGTTCACGGATAATCGAACCTTTCCCAGAACCAGAAGGCCCAACTACCAAAACTAATTTTCCAGTCAAATCCGCCATGGCAAACGCCAAATTAATTATTTTCTTTTTTTGTCTCTTCTGATCATACCCAAATGAAACAACCAGATCGGGAAAGACACTATAGTCATTGATACTCCAAATGCAAGATCACGATTACGTTGATTATTAGCATTTCGTTCCTTTTGAGCTTCATAATGAACTTCACATTCCTCAGTATTATCAAATCTACCCTCCTCAGCAATCAATGTCTTTCCACAATTCATAGAAATATCTTCATAGTAGTAATCATCCACCGGAAACACCCAAGTTTTCAGCCCAGTATCAATCAAATTCACAGCTCCAATAATAAAAACAATCACAGAAATCAAAGCCACCAAGTACATATAAATCACACGAAAAGTTTTTGAAAGATCAGTCATGGTTATAGGAGGTTAAAAAGTCCCAGGCAAAACGCCAAAAGCAGTATATAACAGGTTGATTAATTATCCAAATTTTGATATAATTCATTGAATACGTCGAATTGCCAATCAGGTATAAACCGTGTTCATTGACAACCCTACCACCCGCCTTCTGCGGGCAAATCCCAAAAGTGGGGGCAAGAGGCGCGCTTCAGTGGCAGCCCACCCGGCCTATCTTGATGCCGGACCTGCAAGCGCCTCTCTTCTCCCTACTTTTACCGGCAATCAGGCTAGCCAAAACATTGCCAAATTCGGTAGATGATCTCGCCTCTGGCTCGATCACCCACCAAATACAAAAACAAAAATGGCGGAAAGTGACCGCTGACCAAACACTACGGTAGGGAAAAAAACAAAGAGACGTTATCCGTTATATTGGGTAACGTCTCTTTCCAAATTCGCCTCTCGACGAAAAATTAGAATGGCAAATCATCAACCTTCACTTCCTCATCTTTCTTCGAAGACGCTTTTGCCCCAGCCGGAGCAGCATCTTTCTCCTCTGGCATATCCTCAGCACGCGGCTCATCGAATCCACCGCCCTTGCTGATTCCAGCTGCACTTCGTTCAGCTCCACCTCCAAAACTTCCACCTGAATTCTCACCTTTTTTGTCCAACATAATCATATTATCAGCAACGATCTCAGTCCTATATCTCTTTGAACCATCTTCCGCCTCCCAATCTCGAGTCTGAAGTCGTCCTTCAATATAAATTTTCGAACCTTTCTTCAAATATTCACCACAAATCTCACCCAGTTTTCTCCAAGCAACAATGTTGTGAAACTCAACCTTCTCCTGTTTATTCCCGTCCTGGTCATTCCAAGTCATATTTGTCGCAATCCCAAAATTCGTAACTGTCGCTCCCCCAGGAAGCTGCTTCATTTCAGGGTCTCGAGTCAAATTCCCGATTAACTGCACCTTGTTTAGTGACATAGCCATAGTAATTTTGATTAAAAATTATAGAAATTCACGCCAACCAAAAATAGCCGCAAAAACATCCAACATCAACAACAAAAGCTAGAAAAACAAAATAAAGCCTTTCTTAAATAGAGTTTTCTGGCAAAACAGAGCTTTACAGCACAACCTCAATCGGCCCCTTACACATCACAACCTGTTCATACCGAAAAACCAGGTAGCCAAACAGAAAAGATACCACTATACTCATCACGAAAACTGCAATAAGAAATGATTGCTCTTGATTTAATTTACCGAATGAATACATACGCATTTGAGTTAGGAAGGATAAAAGAACTGGCCGTAGCCGAGTTGAAATCACTTTTTGGTGACGATTCTGTCGAAGAAATTATCGACAACTATGCGATCGTCCGCACAGATCACACAGCCACACAAAAGACACAAGACCGTCTAGGAGGAATCATCAAAATCATAGAAATTACAGAAGAAGACACAAACCCTCCCAAGAACCCACAAGAACTCGAAACAAAATTCAAAGAACATATCCAATCCATACTCTCCGGCTACATCCGAACAAAAGACACCTCAGGAAAAACTCTTTTCGCGATCAACGCAATCAACCTACCAGGCAGTTCTAAAATTTTCCTTAAAAATTCCTTAATTTTTTCTAAAAAATTCCTTAAATCTTCAACAATCAGTTCAAGATTTATAAACAAACCTTGGACAAACACAACATCTGCCCAGGTATACAAAAGCAAAATCCTCGAAAAAGGCGTAGAAATCACAGTCCTTTTTAGCCCAAAAACAAACAAGATCTTCGCAGGCAAAACCATCTCAATCCAAAACTTAGACAACTATTCACTAAGAGACTACAAAAAACCAAAACGCGATGCACACCTGGGAATGCTCCCCCCAAAACTCGCACAAATAATGATCAACCTAGCTGAGCCAAACATCCTAGAACCAAACAAAACCATATACGACCCATTCTGCGGAACAGGAACAGTCCTCACAGAATCACTCCTAATGAACAAAGACGCCAACGGCTCAGACCTCCAAGAAAGAATGACCGAATACTCAGACGAAAACTGCAAATGGCTCACCAAAGAATTTCACACACACAACAAATTCCACACATTCACAAAAGACGCAATCCTCCTCACAAAAGAAGATGTCCCTCAAAACATAGACGCAGTCATAACAGAGGGATACCTAGGCAAACCACAAAGCACAATCGTACCAAAAGAACAAAGAGACAAAATCTTCGGAGAACTCGGAGAACTCCACAAAGGATGGCTCACCAACATCCATCCCCTCCTGACACCAGGAACCCCCATCATAATGTGCCTAACAGCCTTCAACATAGGCCACGACATCGAACATTTCCCCGAATTCGAACAACTCGCAAAAAAAGCCGGCTTCAAAATCCTCCAAACATTCACCTACTCCAGAAAAGATCAGATGATCGTCAGAGATATTATTGTGATGGTGAGCTAAAATTATATTGAAATAACCAGCCCACTTGCGTATATTACCCCTGTCCATCAAGGACATAAGCATTCACACTCCCGGGTAGCGCAGCGGTAGCGCAGTTGACTGTTAATCAATTGGTCGTCGGTTCGAATCCGACCCCGGGAGCCACGAGTTTTTCGGCTTATTTAAAAGAAAAACCGAGCTAGCCCAGGTTCGGACAGCGACCAGTCTAATCCAGAAAAGCTACGTGAAATTCACAATACTCCTACAAAATCTTGAGCAGCTTCTCTTCGCGCCCAGTATGCATCATCGATCTTTTCTCCAGACCGAAGATCATCCCAATACTTTTTGTCCATTCTCCCCTCAGATATTTTGAAATAAAGCTCTTTAATCATTTTGGCTTTTTCAGCTAGAGCGGGCTCACTTCCTATATGTTTTAATACCTCCTCCTGATTTTGCATTAAAGCTTTAGCCATATCTGCCTGATCTTCGTTTATCCCTCCATATTTACCATATGCACTTGGATGTCCAATGGGTCTTGGACCGCCTCCTTTTCCAGATATTATTGCCTCCCTGCCATGCCTTCCATATAACGACTTATAATCATCACCGTGAGCCCTTTTCCCCCATTTATCGTTGTCATCATCTATTCCTCCATAATGCATATCTATGCGATGAAACAACTCATGGTCGAATACTCCTCTAGTAGTGCTTATAGCTATATCCTCACTTCCATGAAAAGCATACCCACCTGCACGAATTTGCTCGCCCCCAAAAAGATTCTCCTCAAAACTAGAAAATATATATATTTTCTTCAGCCCACTTTTTTGTATGAGAATCCTTGGATACCTTTCTGTTTCTATAAATAGCAGATTTAACATTCCATCAATGCCCGAGACTGAAAACTTCTTGCAGTCTATTCCTGATTTGTTCCAGTCTTCTGTTTCAACTTCTATCCCATATTTTGATTCGAATAGTCTTTCTTTTTCAGCTATCCCTAAAACTTCTTTTCCAATTAAATAAATTTTAGACATTGAATCTTTTGAAAGTCCTGAATCTACAATAAGATTTTCTTCAAATATATGATATTGCTCTGCTGTTTTTATTTCTTTTTTAATATATTCCATATATTGGAATTCAGTAAGGTGGGGGGCTTTCGCTCTTGCCTCCTTAAAACTTCCAAAGCTCTTGCCATCTGACCCAACCATGAGAACATTTCGCCCCTCAGTTTTGTAGAGGACCATTGTTCCATCTTTGCTGTACATATCACACTTTTTTTCTGTTTGAATTTTTATTAAAGTTCCATCTTCTCTGTATTCTCTGGATGATAAATACACCCCGTATTCATCATTCTCCTGAACATGTTTCTCATTTCCATTGGCGAAGTAACCTATCGTTCTTTTAGTAATGCCAATAGACGTATATTCAGTAAAGGATTCTTTTGCCCTAGAGTTATATGTAATTGTTTTTTGTGGAATCCTATCTGCAGCGTAATAGTAGCTAAATCCATTATTATATCTAGGGTCACTGACCTCCCTTATATCTTCCCCTGTCTCTTCGTCAAAAAGCACTCTTGTACTACACTCCCCCTCCAGTTCTAAGTTCCTTTTTTTAAGTACTCCAATCTCATTTATAATTTCCAAATACTGAGGAATTATCAGCAAAGATGTTTCATTTTCAACTCCATTTAGTACTTTATCCCTGATAATTTCTTTTTGATAATCAGGGAGCATTTCGTCCTGATCAAGAGTCTGCTTTAAGGCCCTTTCTAGCTTTTTTATTTCTAGTGTTACTCTTGTCCATTCCTTAATGATTTCTGAGCTGGGTTCTTTATCAACTCTTAAAACCCCCTCTGGACTGGCTGAGTATTTAACTATTTTCCCCTCTCTCTCTATTGAAAATTCTAGTCGATTATTCCCTCTGGCTAATATTTTTGTATCTGGAGAAATGAACTCTTCTAAATCAGGTCTTTCCTCAATTTTTTTGAGGATTTTTTTGTAGTTTTCTATTGTTTGTTCACTAGCACCAACTGGAATTAACAACTCTATCGCTTCGCCAAAAAGGGTCATTTCGCTCATGGAGGGTGTGAATGATATTTTTTCATCTTTTTCCCTTCTCATTCCCAAAAATTCTTTAAAATCATCGTACTCACGGATCTCATTTTCCTCAAAGATCTGAGGATTAGCTTCTTGTAACTCTTTATAAATACTCTTTAGCTCTTCATCGGTTATTTGTAAGTCCTCAGAATACCTAAACTCTCCATATTCATCTCGATCAAGCTTGATTTTATCTAATATAGAGGATTTTAGGGCCTTCAAGGCCTCTGCCTTTTCCTCATCAAGACGAGATAACTCTTCAATACTATAATCTAACGATTGTTCAATCTGGTCTTCAAATGCATCTATTTGCTCGGGGTTGTTGGCCATTTTTTATAAGTTTTTAATTTCTTCATCAAGAGCAGACAAAGAGGCGCAATCTTTGCTACGATCCTTCTTTTCCTGAATCTTCCTAACGCCTTTGGAAACAAGATTAAGAAGCCTTATCTGGCTTTCTTTTTTCTGGATGGATTTTTGTAGTTCTTCTTTGTCCATACTTGTAAAAAAATATCTTATAATTATACCATAAAACACCTCAAACTGGAAGATCACAGATAACCCCTTAAACATAAAAAGTTCGGACAGCGTCCAGTCTGGGGAGCCATACTACAAAGCCTTCCCACTAGCACTATAAATTCTGTTAGGCCCAAAAGCACAGTGAAAATCCCCATGCGCCTTTTCATCAAGAACAACCCCACGATGCTCTAAAATATTTCGGATAGACCCTACCATCATTCTTTCCACAGTTTCCCAACTCCCAACACTCTGAACCATAGGATAATCAGGATATCCACGATTTTCTTTCATAATTTTAGTAAGGATAGAAGATGAAATTAGTACATAGCCATCTCCTGCAGCAATAGCCTCCCTAACCTTTCTCATAGTATAAGCAATAGGCCAATACCTATCATGCCTCATCCACGAAAACGCTTCTTCATCGGAAATATCCTCTCCAGGAAATTTTGGATTATGAATATCCATAGATAATTCCATCCCTCCTCTATCAAAAAAAGGTTGTAATTTTGAAGCAAGAGCTCCTCCCATACCTGGTTTGAGAGCACAATGGTAGATATCTATATGAACATTTTTACCTTCAATCATTCTCCGTAGAAATTTAACTGACAAGACCGCATTAAACCATTGCCATGAAAAGTTGTCAAGATTTCGAAAATAAAAAAACTGACGGACAAACAGCCCGCCAGCTTTCAATATTCATTTTTCTACACACACCATCCAAAATATCCAAACACCAGCCCCATAATCACAACACAAACTCCAAGAACAGCTGTGTGTTTCAGCATAGGCTTAGCAATATTGACCAAAAGTTTTGGCGCTACAAGGATCAAAATACCTTTGATCAAAGCAAGCCAACCAATAATTGTCACAATAACTGTCCAATCTTTCACCCAAACATTGTGAGCATTCACAATCAAGAATCCCACAACCAACGCAATCACCCCTCCAAGATACATAAAAGCAGGACTTTTCAGCATCTCAGTGAAAGACTTTTTGTAGTACGCACCGTTGAACAGAAGACCAAGTCCAAGTGACAGATAGACCAAAGCAATGATCTGCGCAACTAGAATAGATAATTCCATAAGAACAGGGTTAAAATATATATAAAATTTTAAAACACCTACTCCAAAACCACACTATCCAACACAGCTTGATACTCTTCATCCAATTCAATCACCCCATACAACTCAAACGCTCCAAAAGATTCTCCCCAGAAAAACTCAACAGCAACAAAAGCCGGTGAACAATCAGGCCCATCACAATATCCATCAGGGAAAACATACATTTTTGCATCCACACCTCCAACAGTCAAAACTCCTGTAGACTCCACATCCAAATACAAACCATCATCCTCTCCATCACCCCCAGCTCTCAGAATAAAAGACCGATCACCAGGCCGAATAAAATGCGCCTGAACCTTACCCTCAACACTTTTATCATCATATCCATAAGTAGAAGAATATTCGAAAGACAATCCCAAACCTTCACTCACATACTCCCCCATTTCTTCAACAACTTCTTCCTCGACAACCTCCTCTTCCTCTTCCACAACTTCCTCCTCTACAACAGCCTCTTCCACCACCTCGTCTTCCCCACCCACACTATATTCAATATCCATTCCAAAACACCCAGACAACATCAAGACAAGAGCCGCTCCCCCAAGAAAACTTAGAAATTTTTTCATAGCCATAAGAATAAAAAGGTTAAATACACTCTAAAGATAACCACGACCTAAGACCTACTGTCAACCCTGTCCATTCTCTCAACCAATTCAAAACCCCAACCATTCCAATCCCAAACCGATTTATAGATAGGGAAATTCGACAACGAGAAATAAGGCTTCTCCAAAACAACCAACTCCACATCTCCATTCCCATCGACATCCATAGCCCTCACACGCACATTCGCCATAGGCAGATCAGACGAATGCCACATAGCCCGCGCAACCACCGCCCCCTCAACCTCCCTCAAAGAATACAAAAAGAAATGCATCCGGTAAGTGTCATCATTTTCTTCAACCCAAAAAGGCAACGAAGGCCCATAATTACCATGCTTCCACAAAGACAACCCAAGCTCATCCACTCCATCTCCATCAAAATCCCCCACCAAAGACTCAACAACATCCCAATCCTCATCCAATTCCAAACCATAATCCGCCAAATCAACCGAAACTCTCTCAACAAATTCCTCACCATAAACATGCAAAATCTCGCCATCCCAAATCGAGGCACTAAAACTCGGAGCAACAACAGTCAAAGCCATCGCCCCAAGTTTAAAAAAAACTCCAACAATTAATACTCCGACACAAATTCTTTTTTCCATAATTCTAATTCAGGTTTTTCAGGAACTTCATCACTATCTTCATCACCATTCGGATCCCAACCATTCATAATGATTCTCCATTTTTCATCAGTAAGTCGATCCTCCATAGGCCATGAGAACTCATAGTGTCCAAAAACAGAACCAACAGCAACTTTCAACTGCCCTTCAACAGGCACAACCACATAAATCTTGAACACATCAGTCCCCTCTTCCAAAACAGCCCCATTTGGATCAGTCGCAATATCCGCAACCAAAGCAGCAGGACTACTGTCCAACAACCCAGCATATCCTCCTGTAGAAATCTCACCACTAACCAACCTAGGATCCAACGTATCATGCCAGAAATGTTCCAAAGACCCACCAAACGCACGAATAAATTCATATTCCTCCTCAGTCAAAGACACACCTTCAAGTTCCTTGATAGAAATGTCTCTCAATCGAACACATATCTCACGCAATTTGGCCATCTCGCCAGCCTCCTTCTTATCCAACATACCTCTCGCCTGCAAACCACCAATAGTAATATCGATCAAAGAAACCAATCTATTGTACAAATCCGGATTTGGCTCGACATACCCTCTATCATCCATTCCCTCAAAACTAGGTCCACCACCCAATTCAGCATAAACCTGTTTTGCATACAAAATAGTATCATGCTTCAACTCAGTGTAACTTCCCGCAAAACTCATCAATTCCTTTTTCTTCCACAAATCACTTTTCATAAAAGACGGATATCCCTCCCCATACGCATCCAAATAAGGTTTCAAAGTATAAACCCATCCCCAATACAAATTGTGCGTCCATTCCTCTTCAGACAACCCATTCACAAGATTCTTCATCTCCAACATATTGTCACTGTAACGCTCGTATCCATGATCCCCCATCTCCACCAAAAGCCCATCAGCAACAACCGATCCAAGCACAGCAGGCAGATCCAAAAACTTCGGCAACATCCGAAGATCCCCAGTCTCCTCATGTTTATCCACATCCCTGTAAACCAATTTCTGCATAATCATCGCATCAACCGTCGACCTCTGTCCCAAAAACCTAAAACCTTTAACCTCTTCCTTTCTATCGTTTGGAAGAACAAAAGGCGCAAAAACAGGCATCGAATTGATTAACGGATCACGAAGCCCCTTTGCCGCATCAACAAACACAGGATATTTTTCTTCATCAACTAACGCAGCAAGATCAAAATCCTCTCCATAAATATCTTTAACTAAAACATTATAGTCATAAAAAACCAAATCATCCGGCTCCCCAACAAAGAAATTAATAGGAGCAAACAAAGCCTCCCATTCATTCGCCAATTTCACATCATTTTCCAAAGCCTCAACTACCAACAACGCCCCTTTCGTCTCCTTTTCATTTGAAAGTCTATAAGTCATTCGTCCAAACCACATCATTGATTTAAAATAACGCCCCAATTTCTCAGAACGAGTGTAATGTCCTCGAGGAATATATTGAGAATAATCCTCCGGATACAAATCGTCCGGAGTCCCAAAAATGCCAGAATTCTGAATTCCCTCGTGAGCAGCAATCATGTCCAATTCCTCCAAAACCGTGTCCAAAACCGCAACCGGCACATCAACACCTTCATCCAAAAGCCGACCAGCAACAGCAAAATACGCAAGATTCATTTTCGCAGAATCCTCCCACTCAGTCCCCTCAAGTCGCTCCAATTGCATCAAAGCCGCATCAGTCATTTTCCCAGTCAGATACTCCAACGAATTATACAAAGACCTCTCCTCCAACGCCTTCAACAAATAATCGAAATACAAATGATAAGTATGCATCACCGAATCTGTTGTAATGAAATTCGGCACCATCAAATATCGATTACTCTCATAAACTTCAAAAAATTCCTTCGGCCCACGCTCAGTCACAACAAACAAATTTTCCTTCAATTTCACATTCGCATCATCAGAAAGATAAATTTCTTCATGCACAAAAACATTCTCAAAATCTCCCTCCACACTATACGCAGGAACATTTGGCATAAAACTTATCGCCTCCTCTTCCCAAATCGCAAAAGTCCCAGCCTCCGCAACCGACATCATCGATGAACCATCATACGCAACTTTACCCCTGTCGTCTTCATCAGACACAACTTCCTCAGACTCAACATCATCCTCAACATCCTCATCTTCAAACCAATCACAACCCGTAAAAACACCCAGCATCAAGCTGAAAACAACAAGAGAACTAATAGTTTTCCTAAACATAAATAAAAAGTTAAAAGGTACTTTTTTTGCCCCAAGATTTATACCATGAAAACCCAAATTTTCCAAAACACCCACCCCCCTAGCACAATCACAAGTTATCTGATATAACCGAATCACAAATTCACACAAAAAATGAACCTTACAAAACTCGAAAAACTTTTAGAAAACCAACCAGCTTTTCGCTTAACCCAAATCCGACAAGCTATTTTCAAAGACCTAATAGAAAACTGGGACGAAGCCCAAACCCTCCCCGCCCAATTACGCGACCAACTCAAAGAACAATGCCCACTCAAAATCGACGCAAAACTCGCAGTCAGCAAAGACAACCAAACCATCAAAGCACTAATCACCCTCCAAGACAGCAAAAAAGTCGAAGCCGTGCTGATGAAGCACAAAAGTCCAAACTCATCGAACCCAACCACATCAAGAAACTCAGTCTGCGTATCTTGCCAAGTCGGATGCCCAATGGGTTGTACTTTTTGTGAAACCGGCAAAATGGGGCTAATCCGCAACTTAACAGAAAACGAAATCCTAGAGCAAATCCTACTTTTCGCCCGCTTCCTCAAAAAAACCGATGAGAAAATCACAAACGTCACATACATGGGAATGGGCGAACCATTCATGAACTACGACAACGTCATGGCCAGCATCCGGACACTCAACGATCCAAAAACATTCAACCTAGGCGCACGCAGAATCTCAGTATCAACATGTGGAATCATAGACGGAATCGATCGATTAGCAGAAGAAAACCTTGAACTCAACCTTGCAATTTCACTTCACGCACCAAACGACATCCTCCGCACAAAACTAATGCCAAGCAACCGCAAATACCCACTTCACAAAATACTTCAAGCTGTAGACACATACGTCGCAAAAACAAATCGCAAAATAATGTTCGAATATCTTTTGATAAAAGGCATCAACGACACAGAAGAAAACGCACAAGAACTCGCATTACTAATGAAGAAGAAACTCTACATGGTAAATCTGATCCCATACAACCCAACCGACACATACAAACCATCTCCAACTGCAACCATTCGCCAATTCAAACAAACCCTCGAAGATGAAGGCGTAAATGTCACCCAAAGATACTCTTACGGCCAAGACATCCAAGCCGCCTGCGGACAACTCGCCACAGAGGACAAATCATAAATGTGTCTATTCCACAAACTTTCCAAAAACACCCAAATCAATTTACTCTTACAAAAAGTAGATCTCTTAACCAAACTTACATGAAAGTTCTACACTGGATCATTGGCTTACTATTAATAGTAGGCGGCCTAAACTGGGGGTTAGCAGGACTAGGATATTTCCTAGACATGAATTTAAACGTTGTTAATCTGCTATTAGGCGGAATGCCTGTGGTAGAAGCAATCGTTTATCTACTAGTGGGAGTTGCAGCACTCGCAGCACTTGTTGGAGTATTTGCATGCAAACATTGCTGTGGAAAAGAATGCAAAAGCGAAGGTGACTGCAAAAACGAAAAAGGTGAATCTTGTTGCGAATAGACACACCATGAAAATCCCACGATCACTCAAATACTGGTTCATCGCACACTTCATAATTGATATGATTTTTGCGATACCATTGATATTTGCGCCGGTATTCACTCTCACCTATTTCGGGTTTGAAATAACAGAGCCGGCGCTCTTGGCACGACTCGTGGGAGCAGCACTCATAGGAGTTGGAGGCACATCCCTCCTTGCACACAACAAAGGCCCAGAAAGCTACAATTCACTTCTAACACTCAAAATCCTCTGGTCACACACCGCAGTCCTAGCTATACTTCTAGCCATTCTAGAAGGTGCACCAGAGATGACATGGCTAATCCTAGCAACATTCATAATCTTCGCCTTCGTCTGGGATTACTACAAAATTAAACTAAGAAAATGATCTGGCTTCCGATAGCAATGCTCTCAAATATGGCCTGGGGACTCGGCACGATGTTCGACAAGTACATTTTAAACAATAGAGCCCACAATCCTCTTGTTTATCAATTTTGGATAACACTACTTGGACTTCCCATCCTCATTTTCATGATTCCTTTCGTGGATTTTGTAATACCACCATGGGAAATAATCGGACTCATATTTTTAGCCGAAATTTTAAGCTTCACAGGAGACATACTCTACATTTACTCAGTAAAAGACGAAGATATCACAAGGATAAACATGCTCTGGAGCTTAATTCCAGTATTCACTCTAATAATCGCATGGTTCGCAATCAACCAAAAATTAGACACAAACGAACTTTCAGCATTTGCCTTTTTACTCCTAGGATCAATACTTGCATCAATCCACATCGTAAAAGGAAAAAAACTCAAGATATCAAAAGTATTTTTCAAAATGGCAGGAGCCTGCCTACTATTCGCCATTGCAACGGTGATCATCAGCTACCTCACAACTCAAATCAACTTCTTCAACATCTTTATTTGGGGATATCTATGCCTCATCCCCATCATGGCCTCACTATTTCTCAATCAAAATTTCAAAAGAAATCTAAAAAAATCCCTCAAACTTCTAGACAAAAAAACAACCGCTCTTATCTTAACAGCAACACAGCTCGGAAACGCAGGATCACTTTTAAATATTTGGGCTCTCTCTCTAGGGCCAGCAGCACTTGTATTCGCATTAGAAGGCTTCCAAATGCTATTTGTATTCGCAATAACCATCCTAGTCTCACTCTTCACAAACATACGCCTCCACGAAGAACTAGACCGCAAAAACCTCATCCTCAAA
Source organism: Candidatus Peregrinibacteria bacterium (assembly GCA_018655275.1). GTDB lineage: Bacteria > Patescibacteriota > Gracilibacteria > UBA1369 > LOWO2-01-FULL-3 > JABIJZ01. Next base: position 42,355 of record JABIJZ010000002.1, read on the forward strand.
GCAGCCGCCCTAATCGTAGTCATAAGCGGAATCCTTACTCTGAATCTGAGTTAGATTCACCAATCACATTGGAAGTAGGATTCAATCCCAAATCATCAATCGTAACCGCATCCATATTTCTGAACAAAAGTTTTCGTTGATCAATCACGTTCACTCCATTCATGGGATCCCAGCTTTCAAGTTCCCCATAAACCGCATTCAGATTATCAAATAGTTCGGAAGCACGACGAGTATATCTTTTCGATTTAGAAGTAGCCCCCCCCATAGCCTTCACAAAATTCCGCCTCGCATACTCGAGAGTACCGTGGTCCTCAGTCATCATATACTTCAACGCAGCCCCAATAACATCAAACTTCCCTTTCCCTCCATTGTTATGCATAGCCGCAACCAAAGTCATTACAAACCTATGCCTATCCTCATCAGAAGCTTTTTCATAAACAGCCCAAAACTTCTTTTTCCATTTCAATTTATAACTATCGATTCTCACCAAAAATTTACGTAAATTCTCATACGCAAGAACCAAAGACCTCACAATTTGATCATCAAGCGTCACCTGATCCTCAAATTTTTCCGGCAACAAACCTTTCAGATATTCCCCATGATTTCGCGTAATCCCAAGCGCAGTCGGCAAAATACATTGATCAATCCCAAAACTCTCAACTTTATTTTTATCATCAGAAGCATTTCTAGCCGGAGCTTTCTGCGGCTGCCAACCAGCCTCCAGCATCATTCGATACAATTCAACTCTAGCTTTTTGAGTAAAATGAACCTGCTCTTTCAATTTCCTATCTCTAAAATACAAAGTCCTAGGCCTACCCATATAATGCGGAGCCTGCTCATTAACAAAAATAGCAAGCAATACCTTTGGACTAAAATCAGAAAGCAAAGACCTCTCCAAATCACCAAGCATAGGATAAACCTTCGCAAGCTCTTTTTGTTTTTCCTCAACCCTATGATAAATATGCGCAAAAGTCATATAATCATCAGGAACCCCATAGAGAGAATCCCTATATTTCTCCATATTTCCATTATTCGCGATAGCTTTTTTCCAATTCCCATCAACATCCAAACCTGACAAATGAACCTTATGATCAAGGCCCAAATGCTCCAACAAAGTTCCCAAAGACGCATTTTCAAGGAAATAATAAACCTCAGGATCTTCAATACCCAAAAGCGCATATCTTTGTTTTTTGAATTTCGGATATTTTTCTTGAAGTTTTTCGAACATCTTCTTCATCATCTCAGGTTTACTCACAGATTTCGCACACGACAAATATTCATCCATTTCCTCTTGAGCAGCCATCCTCTCCCTTCTGTTTTCCTTCCACAAAACATCATTTCGAGCTCCATGTAATTTCTCCCAAGTTTTACCCCAAATCTGACAAAAAGTAGGTTTTTCAACTCCTTTTTTCGCCCTTTTCTTCCTAAAACGTCTCTTTGCATCTTCCAAACCACCCATTTTCATGCTATTTTTACAGAATTTTAACAGATCAACATCCCAACATTATACCATAAAACCACCAAAACAGGAACCCTCTGCCATTAGAATCCCCTCTCGAAGCACAACAGGGTTGACAAACCCAGCCAGATTAGGCATAATACTCGCCTTCTTACAAAAACCCAATGGCAAAGTCATATGATGAAATTTCAACACATGTAACTGACCTCGAGCCAGCTGCAGCAGAGATAATTCATGCCCAAATTGACGAAATCAGAGCTCAAGCAGAAGCACTTTTCGACCCTGAAAGACCAAGAGCAATGAAACCCAAAAATGCATCAATAATGAAAGCTCTCTTGGCTCTATCAGAAGAAGGAAAGTCCGCAACTCCACATTGGTTAATAGAGCAAATCCCTTCTGAAAAAATACCTGAAGATATGGATGATTTAGCAATAAGAAGAATAATTGCACACCTGGTAAGACAAATCAGTATAAATTCAAGAACTAAACTAGCTATCTATTCACAAAAACACCCCGAATACATCAAAGCACACACCTATTATTTAGGACTAAAAGAAAGCAGGGAAGAAGACAAAGTTTTAGCTCAAAAACATGAAATGATAGAACCTATAGATTTGCCAGTATCAATCGAAAAAAAAGAAGAATTAATAAAAAGATTGGACAAAGCACTTTTCGAAGTTGGGTCAAAATCAAAACTACACAAAATGGTTTTGAAATCTTTGCTCCACGCAACACAAAAAGATAAAGCCACTACAATCGAATACAGCTGGCTTTCAGAACATTCGCACCTAGAAAGAAACCATCCAATCCCAGAAGATCAACCATTCGAAAGGATAGCACATTATACAAGCGCTTTTTACAAGTTCAAAAAAACAGTTAACAACCATCCTGAAAGATATGGCTTTCAAATAATAAATAATCCGGAAACAAGAGGTTGGCAAGCAATTCTAATCGAAAATGACAACTACAACAAAAACGAAAATTCAACTGAACCAACAACCCAAGAAGACGGAAGACAAATTCCAGAGCTATCAGTACTAGTCAAAGACAGCATAAGACATCTCGAAACATCACAAAGACTAAACAGAGAAAAAGTAGAATTTTTATGTAACTTTGTACTAGAAGTATCAGAAAAAAACCAATGGACAAAGACAAATGAAATACTAAGACACCCCAGAACAAAAGAGCTAGGAATCACCAGTAAGTTGATACACATATTCATGGGGAAAATCCGAGAAATAACTTCAACAGCAGACGGGCACATGGCCCTAGGGTACAGCATTGAACGAAAAGGAGAAGAACTCTTCAGATTCAAAAGACACACAGAATATAGAAAAGCTTTAGTAAAATGCACAGAAAGAGGAGCAATATTTCCAGTAAAAGTAACAGAAGGAATAAGATTTAACGAAGACTATTATGATGAAACCATGGGGTTGTGGATCAAAACTGGCAAATCAGAAAAAACTCCCACTGCCTTAGTTATGAGCCAATTGGCACAATTCGCAAAACAAAACCAAGCCCTAACAATACACCACCTCGCATATCTTACAAAACTACCAATAAAAATTGTTAAAATAGCAATAAAGGAAGTAAAACAGTTAATACAACGTAGAGGATGGGCAATCGAACGAGGATACATATCAAAAAAAGGAGCTTTCTATCTAACAACAAAAGCAGAAGCAGAAAAACAACCATTAGCCCCAAAAGAAAAAATCAAAAAAGCAGTCGCTGAGGCTTTTGATTCAACAGATCCAAAAGACATGCCAAATAAACTAAGTATTGAATCTTTAATCTCTCAAAAAGAAACCACTATAAGTCCAGCCAAACAAGCAACCATACATCAGCTGGCACAAATCATGGCCCCACAAATTTCAGAGAAAACGAGAAGAGATAGAACTCTCAATGGCAATGCCTCAGGTATAAACATCGCTTCAGTACTTAAAGAGTTGTTCATAGAAAGATTAACAATAGTAATCAGATTGAGGGATTCAAAAAGACACATCACAACCCCAGTCAATAAAGCAAAAAAACAATTCCTATTAGACTTTCTTAGCAAAAAAGCAGCAAGAGGAGAAACTTTCACATCAGCGGAACTTAAAGCTAAAGCCCAAGCACAAGGCTTAAATATGACAAATGACAACACTAAAAGTTTTTACGAACGACTAAAAGAAATAACAAAGACCGAACCAAGAGTCCTAGGATTTAAACTCGAGACCCCTAGACCAGGCTACTACAAAATAGTAATAACAAAAAATTATAGAAAAGCCACCGTAAGCTACAAACAAGGCTACACAACCTACCCAGAAAGAATAAAAGACCCACAGTTCAAGTTCGACAAAGCTGTATACAAGACAGGAATCGAAAAATTAACTGCAAAAAGAGGCATATCAAAAGAAGCCTTAATAAGAGTAATAGCAAATAAAATAGCTGGATACTCAGCACAAGGTCTCACGATATCATCAAGACTTTTAGTTCAAGAAACCTCAGGCGCAACCTCAGCTAACGTAAGAAGCGTTATAAAATATTTAAGAGACAGATTCAACAACGAGGGAAATATTCCAATAGAATTTTGCCAAGATAAGGATTTTTCATTCTACATAAGAACAACAGGAGGAACTTCTAATACAAAAGGAGAAAAAACAACCCCTCCACAACCAGACACAGAAACAAGTGAAATCCCATCCAAAGAAGCTTCAGAATATATGGGAGGCCCATTCACACAAGAAGATGAAACAACCATCAATAGCGAAATATCCCAAGCATTAGAGCCAGAAACCTCAACGGAAAAACCTGGATACGGCAGGCCAAAAAGAACAATTTTCGTTACAGAACCACTACACTTCACAGGAAAAGGCCCCGCACCTTCAACAAAATTTTTCGAAGAATTTATAGCAGAAGATCCACTTCCTTTACAAGCGAGACCTTCGACCAGTGCCCCATCTAGCACTACAGAAGAAAAACCTGCAAGACCAGATTTTTCAAAATTCGTAAGAGAGCTACTAAACAGTTAAACAACCATAAACCCAAATGGGAGAAGCAGAAGCACTACAAACAGGCAGTAATTTCAAAGATATAATAAAAGACCCTTTGTCAGAGGAAGTACTTGGAATACAAATAAATGAGGAAATATTAACAGTTCTAGACTCACAAAGAGATCAAATACAAACTGCTCTAGCACAAGAAGAAGATAGCGATCTCCCAGATCTCGAAAGAACAATGATAAGAATAATTCACGAATACAACCAAAGAGAAATAGCCCCAACAAGGATAGCAATACAAAAATCATTAAGAGAAAGAGGAATAGCAATAAGCCAAAAACAAACCAACAAAGCTGTAGCCATGCTCAAAGCAAAATTGAGAGCATCCCCGACAGGAATTATAAAAGATATTATTTCAGAAACTGGATTAGGACTAGAAAGAGGACACTACATCAGAATGAAAAACGCTGAAGAAGAAGATAGATTGGAGCATTTAGAAGCCATAGAATTCCCACCAAATCCAAACACACAATCACCGCTGGAAAGAAAAATTTTAGGGAAAAGTATAGCTATTTCTCAAAATTATATAAAAAGCAGATGGAATGGCCTATTCGCAGCAATATGCAAAGTAGCAAAAAGAGCAGTAGCTAAAAACTCTGGATTCACAGCACAGCATGTTTTGGCAGAGTACATAAAAAATCACGAAAAAAAAGATGGAACAATTACTATATCAGACTGCCAAAGAGAACTCGGCAGATTACAAAGAATATCAAGCAAACCAACTTTCACGAGCAAACACAAATTTAAAATTGCAAAAAATGCAGACAGTGTTTTTACAACCGAGTTAACAGAAGAAATCCCCACATATGAAGATTTTTTCAAAAACAACAACCCCATTGAAAAACCCGAAGCACAAGAGTTAGACACAAGAGTAAGCCAAGCGCTAAAACACGTCATTAAAGGTAGAGGAGCCAAACCTCAATCGCAAAAAGCCGTAGAATATGCATTAACACAAGTAATGCTACCTGCAGCACAAAAAAACAGGTACTTAACAATTCCCGAACTAGTAAGAGCAACAAATAAAATCTTAGCAAGAAAAAAAACACTATCCGGAAACGAAAAACCCCTGTCACAAAAAACAATAGTTAGAGCAATAGAAAGAATTAAATCCTTAAATGAAACCATAGGTGAAGCCTTAGGGTTCACAATAGCAGAACAAGGAGCAGGCAAGAAAAATCACAAAGAATTCAAGCTTCAGCTAACAAACGAGTTCCAGCCAGAAAACAAAACAATACTGCAAATACCACCAATATCAATCGACCTGCCAAACCAACCAACATTCAATAAAATATATTTCAATAGAGTCGTAAAAAGATGGGCATGCACATCTGAAAGAAAAAATAGAGACAGCATAAAAGCATTAAAGTTTCTCGCAGAACAAACAGCACAAAGCAAAGGAACCCCAATAAGCGAAATTGAAAAACACCTAAGCATAAATCCAGAATCAGTTACAAACACAAGCTCAAGCCTCCTAACATTGATGAAATTTGTAGTAGATACATTGGACGGTGTAGAGATAAGAAAAGAGCAAGGCAACTACTATTACTTAGAAACTCCACAACACAAAAATAACACACAACTATCCGCAGAAAGACCCCTAACCCCAAGCCAAGAAATAAGCAAAGAAGATTTAGAAAGAGAACTCGCCACTAGAATAAACCACAGACCCCAAGCAGAGTTCTCCAAATTAGACCAAGCACTAGTTCAGCGAATATTAACAATAGCATTTTCAAAATACATAAACGGTGAAGCAATAGAAACCTCAGATATTGACCAAACTGATTCGCATTACAGCAAATTGAGAGCATTCGTAAAAAAAATACAAACAATAGATGCTAATTTCCCAACATTCCTAGGATTTTATTTTGAAGATATAGCACCAGGGATTCACATGCTAAGAGCCAGCAGACAATACATTCCTTCACTATACAGTAATAGACTGGGAGTCTCTCCCTACCTGCTCCCAATAAGAGAAAACCTGAGATTAGATCAAGAAAAAGCTGACAGAGCAATAGAAATTGTACGCAGAAAATACAGCAAAAATCGCGCAACAACATTAAAAATATTTGAAGCAATGGTCAAAATATCAATGAGCGGATGGGCAAGCCCAAGACACGGTTTAGAAGAATGCGTCGGAGAAGGCCAAATGGAACATATGCAATTAATGTTAAAAAAATACCCAGACATAGGATTAGAAGTAAAACAATACAAACATGGGACATGGTATTTAGAATCAACAAAAGAAAGCGAAGATGAAGGCAAAGTAAAACATCCAAAACCAAAAAAATTAGGACAATACGATTCAAATGCAATTACATTAGAAGAGGTCAAAACAGGGCAAGCACTGCTAAAAAGCATATCGTCAAATTTAGAAATAATCACACAAACTGACTTTATAGACGAGAAAAAAAGACTCAGTATAGAAGATATAGACCTAGACACAGTATATTCATTCATAAGCAGGGCGTCTGGAATTCAAAAAAAAGAAATTCAAAAACAGTTGGCTCCACAATTCATGTCCTTGAGAGACGTAAAAACAAGCGCAGTTTGGACAGTTACCTGGACAGAAGGAGAAACCATGTTCACAATCAAAAGCAATCAGGTCCTATCCGCTTGCGAATTCACGGCACAAATATGCATAAACAAACCAACGAGAATATTAGATAGAGAAAGATTGGACCAAGAAGGCATTGTAATTACCGCATCAGACATAGAAAGAGATCCATCAATCACAGAAAGATACATGGTAGAAAAAATAATAATAGAACTAAGACCACAAAAAGCACACAGAAGGACAAACACACCTCAAGCAGCAGACCCAGAAGTACTAGCATTCATAAGGGAATTAGACCAACAAAGCAAAAAAACAACAAAGACTGAAACCCCTACCCCAGCCCCAGAAGACCCAGAAAACACAGAAAATCCCGAAATAGTAGAAGAAGAACCAAAACCACCAGAAACAAAAGCAGAACTGGAAAAAGCCATTGCAGAAATCGAAGATCAATCTTCTATTATCCTGGAAGCATTTGAAGACGACAACCCAGATGAATATTTTGACCATCAATAGCTCAAACAAACCACAGTAAATGTACAAAGAAGCAATACATCAAGATGATCCTAACCACGAAGAACCTACAACAATTGTAGGTAGTAACGGCCAAATCCTCGCAATAGAACTCCCCGAAGAAATCCCAAGAGAGATCAGGGACAACGTCGAAGAAGCAATTGCAACAAGACTTGAGACATCAGAAAGAAATTCGAAAAGTAAAAACACCAGACGCCTAATAAAAATCACCAGAGCCGCAAGACTCAAAGGAGTCTCACTAACAAGGACCGCGATCGCAAGAACACTCGGAATAGCTCCAAAAGAAGTCCATGAAAGAATCGGGCAATTCAACACAAGAGCCAAAGCAAGAAAAGAGCCATTTCACATAGAAAAAATCAGAAACGAAAATGGAATTCCAAGTTATATAACAGATGAAGTACCAGAAAAAGAAATACCCGAAGATTCAACCACAACAATAACTGATCTACCCCAAGTACAAATAGAACTCTCTCCCAAAGAGAGAGCAACAATACTAAAACTATTATCAATTCAGAAAAGACTCTTTGCAAATAAAAATTTTAAAATACTACAGGTTCTCTTCCCCACCCTGGCCCACACAACCAACTCAAAAAGACTCTTAACAACAGAATACTTAGCAGCAAGACTTCAAAAAAAATACCCTAGAAAAAAAATCTCGAACGAAGACGCTCAAAAAGCCCTAAAAGGCTACCAACAAAGATTGGAAAGAGAGAAAGAATTCGGACTAAAATTGGTCAGATACGAAAAATCAAACGGATGGCAATTAGTATTAACACACCCTCCTTCACACTACAAAGACGTAATAGAAAAATATTCATTCAAAAAATTACCCCCAGAAGAAGCCGAAACTTTAAGACATAACGTAGAACAAATCGCAGAAAAAAAAAGAGGGAAACCCGCAGAATCACTCAGGACTCTAACAGAAAATTCAATAATAGGCGTCCCAACAAGTTTAAAAAGAATAGACCCAGACAATCACAATACAAAAAAAGAAATATCAAGAAAAGAAGCAGAATTCCAAGAACTCCTCTCACACTTTCAAGGAGAAAATCTGCCAGAAAGTTTATTTGGATTCGAAATAATAGAACTCCCTCAAAACAAAACAATCCTGGTTTTAAAAACAGCAAGCACCTTCACAAAAATAAGTGCCACAGCAAGGAATGCCTCAATCAAACCACTCCAAATACCAGACGAAGACAAAGATAATTTCGACATAGACTATATAGAACTAGTCATAGGAAAAAGTGGAAAAAACGATGAGAAACTCGAAATTCTCAAAAAAATGTCAGAACAAGGGCTGACATTATCTTCACTATCAGTAGCATTACTTTTAGAAGCCAATACAGTAAGTGATCTAAGACCACGAATATGTTCACAACTACAAGGAATAAACCTAGCTAAAGGTCCTAGAAATACATGGTACCTATCAATAGACGAAGAAGAAGCAAAAACATTCCTTCTTCCAGAAATAATAAAAACACAAAGAGACTTCCTAACTCGCTCAAGTGCACAAAGATCAATAGAAGTATACAACCTCTGCCTAAAAGCAATCGAACAAGACCAACCAATAACATTAGACTGGATAGCACAAGAGTACCCCGACCTATCAAGAGACGAATGGAGCAAACAACTGTACCAATTCAAAAAAGTACTAAAAAGATTGAACACCGGATGGACCTTAGAAGGCGGACAAGGCAAATATAAACCAGTAATAACAGGAGAGATTGGAGAAATAGCAAGAACAATCAATCAATTTATCATCAAAAAACCATCTCAAAAAGAAGCCGCAGAACTCAAAAGAAGAGTTCGAGCAGGAATGCATCATATAACAACAGGCCTACAAAAAAATCTCAGAAAAACAGATATATACACAATAAAACAAATCCTTCTCCCAGCAGCACTAGAAGGCAGAGGGGTTTATTCAAAAGAAATAATCGAGAGAACACAACATCTCAAAAATCCAATGACAGAGATCAGATTAGAATCACTGTTAGCAAAAATAAGAAAGCTAACAGAAAGAGAAGATGCAAGAAAAGCATTAGGCTTCACAATATCAAGACTAGGTAAAAACAAAGTCGTAATAAGAATGATAGAGGACGAATACAGCCCAATTAGCCCAGCCATTACAACAAAAACCGCTCACGCACCAATAAAAATCGAAGAAAACTTTGATTTCGACAGAGAATTTTTTGAAGCCCAAACAGCAAGTTGGGTGAAAAAACAAGAAATAAAAGACCCAAAAGTCGCACAAATAGTAAGACTTATAATAGAAAGTACTGAAAAAGGAGAAGCTATCTCCCTAAAAACAGCAATCGCAAAACTTGATAGCCCAGAAGGACTTCCAAACGCAGACCCACTTCATTCAAGAATATATGACATGGCAGCCAAAACAAAAGGAATAGAACTGCATAGATACAAAAACAACACCTACTTTTTCAAAACATCAAAAGCACTCTCAACAGAATGGCACAAAACCAAAAAAGGCAAATCCCCATTCGAATCCCCAGACACAAAAGAAGACTACTTTGAAGAACTAGTCAAAAGAGTAGAACAATCAATCAAACAACACATCAAATATCCAAAATCAAAAAAATTAATAATGTTCGCATTACAAAAAGCCCTAAAAGGTAAACCATTTATAGTCAAAGAATTCCTAGAATTCATTAAACAAGAAAACCCCAACACAAGATACACAGACGGATTCGCAAGAAACACAATAGCTTTAGTAAACAAAATAAACCGAGAATACCCAGGCCTTCTGGGATTCGGATTTGAATCACCCCCATACCACCTAAGACTAAATAAGCAATATAAACCAACAAAAGCAAACTACATCGAAAGTAGAGTTGCCCCATATCCAATATCAGTACCTGAAGAATGGAAAGGGCTCCCACCATCAAGAGACGTATTAAGAAAATTCGAAGACTATAAAAAATCTTGCAGACAAGGAGGAAAAGGCCAAAAAAACATACCACTTTTTGAAACATTATATAAATACTCAACAAGAGGAGAAGCCGTAAGCCTCTCATTCATAAATGCAGAAACAAATGCTGGAATCACCCCAAACGTACTCAAACAACTCAAGGAAACTTGCAAAAAACAGTTGGGAGTTGAATTAAAATTGGGGAACAAAAACACCTTCTTCTTAGCCCCAGAAGACAAAGAAAAAGCTGAAATAGAGAATAGAATATCAAGCCACAAATCAAAACATACAGGCACAAAATACGAAAGATTCGAAGGCACATTGGAAGAAACTTTCACAGCAATTGACCTGTTATACAACCTAGATCCAGGCACGGCAAAAAGGGTTTTACAAGAACAAATAGAAAATCTTAAACACATAAGAGTAAATGAAACATGGTCGGTTCAAAAAGACACAAAAGCAGACATAGGAACTCTTAGAACTTCTCAAAAAATCGGGTTCAACGGGTTCACACCAATATTGACCGTAAAAGAAACCAAGTTATTTGACGCAGTAGCCTTCAGAAAAGCAGGTTCTCCTAAAAATAGAAAAACACAATTCGAAAAAACTTTGAGAATACCTGATCTTATATTCGCAACTCAACACGTTGGATTAAATGATAATTCACAACTCTTCGCAAAAACAACTGCAGAAGAATGCAGCCTTGATAGACCAAAAGACCCCGAGCCAGTTGAACAAGAAGAGCAAGAAGAAGAAGAAGAAGAAGAACAAAAACAAGAACAAGAGCCACCACCTCCAGAAGAAATAGAAGGAAAAACAAAAGAAACCGCAGCTCAATTAGACGAATTTCTAGAAGCTCTCGACGATTTGGAAGAAACAGATTCATACAACGAATTTGATGGGGAGATAGCTATCGCAAACGACTAACCTCACAACAAATTTTTCAAAACATAAATGGCAGAAGCAAAATCAACACAACCAGATAATCCATTGGAACAAGATCCATTAATCCGCTCAAAAAGTGGTGAAGTACTAGCTATTCGACTTGATGAACCAGAAGAGGAACTTTCAGAAGAAACTCGGACCCAAATAGAAAAGTCCCTACAAGGACCACTAGCTGCAACCAGCTCTGAAAAGAGAAGAAGACTACTCAAAATAACACTTGCAGCCAGAAAAAAAGGGATAGCTCTTACAAAAACAGCAATTGCACACACTCTGGGGGAAGAAAGCGGAAAAATAAGAAAGACCATCTCTTATTTCAATCGAAAAGCAACTCAAACTTTCTTCATTGAATCCTTCAGAGACCCAACAACAAACACTCAAGGGTACTTCCTGGATGAACAACCACCAAGAGCTCAAGCAGAGCCCGTTGACACAGAAGACCTTCCTGATGAACATAGCTCCGTCCCACAAGAAACAAAAAAATTAATAAGCAAATTATTGGGCATAATTAAATCCTTACACGTAAATCTAGGAAAACACAAACACATGGAAGTCCTAATAGATGCCCTAAGAACAACCACAAAAAAATACAAATTACTAACTCCGGAATATGTTCTTCCAAAATTACAAAAAAGAGCCCCAAACATCCCGTACACAACACAATACGTCAAAGAAAGAATGGCAGTCCTCCAAAACTTTTTTAAAAAAGAACCCATAAAAGAATTCGGCTTAAGCCTCGAAACAAATGATGACGGCAATACATGGCAAATAGTCCCATCGAAAAGAAACGAAGAATATCAGGAAATAATCGATAAACACACTTATCCACGCTTAAGCGAAGAAGAACAAGAAGAACTTCAGGCTAGGCTAGAAGCCGCAAAACCCCAAATCGCTCCATTAAAACAAGAAAGCTCTGCAGCAATGTTAGACCAAATACTAGCAGACTCAATAAGAGGAATCCCTACTAGATTCACGAATATATCAAAAAGAACCTCTGAATCAAGAAAAATCGCATATAATAGGATTAGAAACATGAGCTCAATAATTGATGAAACAGAAGATGATTTCGCAAAACTTCAAAAAGAGCTAGGGATAAGCGAGGAAAACACAAAAAGTTTATACGGCATAGAAATCAAGAGAATAGGCAGCCATAACGTAATAATTTTATTAAAACAAGCCCGTGATTGCCTAAAGCCACAAATCACAATCAAAAGAAGCACAGCTTTAAAACCAATACCAATCGACGAAACCGAAGAACAACCATCTCATTATTTCAACACAGACTATTTCAATCTAGCCCTCAATCAATGGGTAAACCAAGATCCAAACAAAAGAACAGAAAGACAAAACAGCACATTGCTCAAGATACTCAAAATGCTCGGGAAATTTTCAGACAAAAATCTTGCCATATCACTACAATCAATAAACCTAGCAATAGCTCCAAATTCAGAATTTAATAGTGCCGACATTTTAAGACAATTAAAAGAAATAATCCCCGATTTACCAGGAATAAATTTGCACATAGGACCACAAAACACATCGTACTTATCAACAAGCCCAGTTGAAGCAAAAACACATTTATTTCCCGAACTAATAAAAACTGGCAGAGACATATTTACCCTAGAAAGAGCAGCTAAAACAAAGAATTTATTCAACCTTTGTTTAAAATCATTAGAAGAAAAGAAACCAATAACACAAGAATGGATATTACAAGAATATCCAGAATTTAGCGCTAGCGGTTGGGGATCAACTTTGCGCGAATTCAAAAAGAAATTAAAAAAACAAAATCTAGGATGGGAGCTTGTAGAAGAAAAAAAGGGAGTTTACTGGCCAAGAATAACAGCTTCAGTCGGAGAAGCATCAAAATTAATAGCTCAACACCAAACCGAAGAACTTACACAAGAAGAACAAGTAGAGCTACAAAATAGAGTCAAAAACGGAATAAGACATCTATTAACCGGAGGTAAAAAAAACAGCATCCCAGCAATAACATTCGCAATAGAAGAAATACTCCTTCCAGCTGCATTGAAAGGAACAAGTGTACACACACAAACCTTGATAAAAAAAACCAGCCATTTTGAACGTCCACTCATTCAGCAAACAATAAAGAACCTAATCAGAAAAGCAGAAAAACTTAATAACGACGAAGCCTCAAAACATGCACTCGGCTTCACAGTAGAACAACACGGCCCAAACAAAGTTATCATAAGACTATCTAGAGAAGAATATAAACCAGTCACAACACCCATAACAGGAAAATCCTCACACAAACCAATAGAAATAAGGGGTGAATTCCAATTCGACAGAGAATTCTTCGAGGAACAAATAAGAGATTGGATGGAAATACATGCCGAAAAATCCGAAGACAAAGCAAAAATAATCAAAGCCATAATAGAAAGTTCTGAAAAAGGAGAAGCAATCTCAGTAAGATCAGCAATTGTAAACGCAGAAATCACAAATCCAACCATAGTCGTAAATGACGTTCCTAGACAGCTTAAAGACTTAATCTCCGCCAGGGAAGGAATTGAGTTCTGCTCATACGACAACAACACCTACTATTTCAAAACTTCAAAAGAACACGCAAAAAGATGGAGAGAAGAAAAACAAAGATTCGCTGACCCAGAGACAAATCCAGACTATTTCAGATTGCTAACTACAAGAACACTAGACTCAATTCAACGACACATCGGTGGCACCAAAAACAAATTAATCATCAAATTCGCTCTAAGAAAAGCTTGGGAGAAAAAACCGTTCCTGGTTAAAGAATTCTTAGAATTCGCCCAACAAGAATATCCATTTTACGAATGCAATGAAGCCTTTGTAAGAGGCGCCCTAAGATCAATCAACGCAATAAACCAAAAATGGCCAGATTTGTTAGGGTTTGACATCGAAAGGAATAGCCGAAACGGAAATCACCACCTTCGACTAAACGCAGCTTACACTCCCACAGAAGTGAAATTCGCAAACAGTCCAGCCTCCCCATTCCCAAAAGACATCCCAGAAGAATGGGCCTCTCTTCCACTGCCAAGAGATCTTTTAGAAAGAATAGAAGAACACGAAAAAACCTGCCCAAGAAAATACACAATGAAGAAAAACTTCGCTTTACTAAAAGCAATATATAAATACTCAATCCAAGGCAAAGCAGTAAGCTTGGCATACATAAACGCAGAAACAGGCCACAATTTCACATCAAACAACCTACGACAATTAAAAACCTTTTACGTAAAAAAACTTGGGATACAACTTGTTAAAACAAAAAACCATGCACACTTTCTAGCACCAACAAACCTGAAAGTCGCAAGAGTACAAGGGGAAATACAATCATGTCCATCAAAAGTAGAAGGAATCACCCACGAAAGGTTTACTGGAAATTTAGAAGACACGTTCATAGCAATAGATATTTTATTCAAGCTAGAACCAGGCACAGCAAAAAACAATATAGGGAAAAGATTCTCAGAGATTGGAATCCCAAAAGAAATCCTAGAGCTAGAATGGCGTGTCAAAAAAACAAGTGAAAATTACGGAGCACTACAAGTCGGAAAGAAAAAAAGAAAAGAGAATGAAGACCCATTCTCAATAAACAGAGTAAACGACATATACAAAGCATTTATAGAAAGTATAAGTGTAACAGAGCACACAGAAACAAAACCAGACGGCACAACCACACTGATAAGAGCCATCTCCCTAAACAGGGACACACTATACAAAAAACCAGCATATAATGTAAGAAAAAAAAGAAATCCCACTCCAGAACTGACCCCAGTAGAAGAATTTGGCAAAAAAAAGCCCCAAAAAGAGCCCCAAGACACTCCAGATGAAAACCAAGAAATTGAAGAAGAACTCCCAATACCACCAAGACCACCAAAAACTGAAGAAGAGCTAACACAAGCAATTGCCGATACTAACAAAAAAACATCTGAATTACTCGAAGCATTCGACCCACTCAACGAACTTGGAGACGACACATATGACGACACAGCTGTATACGCAGAAGAAATCTAACCCACCTCACTATCCTTAAAGACCCTACTCCCAACAGACTTATCTTGTCCTTGGTATTTTCCGTCATAAGGATTGTCGGCAGCCTGATCCATCTTACAGAAAACCAACTGACAAATCCTCCGACCTTTTTGCAGTTTTATAGGAAGTGAATTCGCATTGTAGACCTCTAGAGTTATTCGCCCTTTGAACCCTGGATCCACCCATCCAGCATTTTGGATAAAAAGCCCCATCCGACCAATCGAACTCCGACCCTCAACAAAAGCCGTCAAATCATTAGGCAATTCCACATACTCCTGAATCGTAGCCAAAACAAAACTCTTCGGCGGAATAGTAATAGAATCCTCATTTATTTCACGATATTTGATCTCACTATCCAACGTCAAAACATCCATCGCCGTATCATCCACAACCAAATAATGGCTTCCCAAAGTACAATCAATAGACGCAGGCTGAATCGACTCCTCAACCAAAGGATCAACCTTCAGTTCTCCCGAATCAATCATCTTACGCAAAGTTTTATCAGACAAAATCATTTCTTATAAAGTTAGTAAATTAAATAAATAACCGATCAAAATTATCCCAACAGCCACAATCCCAAAGAATGCAGCCAAAAGCTTAAGACTCAAAACTCTCTTCAACATCACTGCTTCAGGAAGAGAAAGTCCAGCCACAGCCATCAAGAAAGCCAACGACGTTCCAAGAGGAACCCCATTCGCAGTAATAGAAAAAATAACAGGAACAACAGTACTACAACCAGCATAAATCGGCATTCCAATCAAAACAGCAATAGGCACAGAAAGCCAGCTATACCGTCCAATATACTCCATAAAAAACTCTTGAGGCACATATCCATGAATCACCGCTCCAAGCGCCACACCTCCAATCACATACGGATACAGCTTCTTCAAAGTCTTCGACCCATCCCTCAAAGCATACCTCACACGAAATCGAAATCCAGATTTGAAATTCATTTCAACTCGCTTTTCTTCATTACCACCTTTATCAATAATAATCTCCTTGTCCATTTTCAACTTCCCAATCACAACTCCAGCCAAAACTCCCAGCACAATTCCACTCGCAGCATAAATAAACGCCAACTTCCATCCAAACAAACCTCCCATAATCACAAACGCAACTTCATTCACAAGAGGCGAAGTAACAAGGAACGAAAACGCAATCCCAACAGGTACACGCGCCTTCACAAATCCAATAAACAAAGGTACCGAACTACATGAACAAAAAGGCGTAACCGCACCAAAAAGAGCAGCCGCAAAATTACCCAAACCAAACTTCAATTTAGACATAGATTTCTTCAATTTCGCAGGGCTCAAAAAAGTCCTCAAAAACGCAATCACAGAAATCACACTAAAAACCAACACCAAAATCTTCAAAACGTCATACACAAAAAACCACACTGCAGCAGCCAATTTCGAACCTTCCTCCAAGCCAGCCAAATCATAAGTCACTACTTGTGCAATCCATTCAAACATATGAAAAAATTAAATGTAAAAAAACTTGCAGGCGGAGTATAACACATGCTATATTCTTATTGCAAATGGTTCTCAATAAGCAATAGCAGGTCAAAACACCCAACATGCAACAAACACGCCAGACAAAACAACGCAAAATAATCCTCGAAAAGTTGAGAAAAGTTCACACACACCCAACTGCAGAAGAGATTTTTCAAATGGTGCTTCCTCTTCTTCCAAAAGTAAGTCTCGCAACCATATATAGAAATCTCGAATTCCTCGAGAAACAAGGCGAAATCCTTAAACTCGAACACAAAAACAACGAAAGCAAAAACAGATACGATGGTCACACAGAACCTCACAGACACCTAATATGCAAAAAATGCGGAGAAATCGTAGACATATCTTGTTGTTGCTGCTGCCAAATGAACAAAAAGGATCTAGCCAAATACGGCTTCACTGTAGATGATGGATTTATTGAAATTCTCGGTCTATGCAAAAAATGCTCACACAAATAACCAACGTACAAATGAAAACCGAATTCCAAACAATTCCCCAAGACCAATTATTCACAATACTTCCCTTTTGCGAACTTAGAAATACAGAAAACGTTCAATTCCACTCTCTTCCAATGCTGGAAGATGTCAAAGGGATAGATAGAGTAAAGCACGGAGCTAACGCACATTCCCCAGGAAAAGTCGGTGATACCGAAGAATCTTGGTACATGCATCCACACCAGAGAGACCACTTGACCGTACTTCAAGGAAAACGAACAGTAGAACTATACAATGACAAATTTGGAGGAGGAGAGGTAGTAACTTTGGAAACCACACCATATGAAACCAAAAAAAACGGAGTAGTAATCTTAGAAGGCCCTGCCCTACTATGCTGGCCTGAATTCGTTTTTCACAGGATAACTAGCGGAACCGAAGGCTCAATGTCCATAAACTTCGCAACCAGAACAGAAGCATTCGACATCAAAACAAATTTCAACATCTACAACCTAAACACAAAAGATAATACCTTTAAAATAATCAGAGAAGGATTCAAGGATCAAAATCTATAACCCCAAAATCATGCAAAAATACTACTGCAAAGTCTGCGCCGACATCTACGATCCAGCCCTTGGAGATCCAGATAGCGGCATCGCAGCAGGAACACCATTCGAAGACCTTCCAGAAGACTGGAAATGTCCAGTATGTGGTGTAACCAAAGACCAATTCGAACCCATGCATCAAATGGGAGAAGAATATACCGGAGGCGAAGCTCAAGAAAAACACGTACCCGTAATCTCAGGAGACGACACCAAAACGATAGTCCATGTAGGATCAGTCGACCATCCGATGGAAGAAGCCCACTATATTACAAAAATCGAGATCTACGAAGGAGAAAAAGTTGTAAAAAAAGCCAACCTAGGACCAACAGATCCACCAGAAGTAATATTCGAAGATCTTCCATTCAAACCCGAGTACAAAGCGATTGCACACTGCAACCTACACGGAATCTGGGAATCACAAATCACTTAACCCAATATATTATGGGATGTTCATGCGACAGTTGCAAAATGTGCGATTCATGCGAATGTGATTGCGAGAACTCTTGCAACACATGCGGATGTGATTGCACTTGCAAAAAAGACGGAGGAGGATGTGGAGGCTGCGGTTGCAGTCACTAAACTCTCGGGCTGTAGCGACGTTTAACCGCTACAGCCAAAACTCCACAAACAAAACATTTATAAAACAACATTTAACCCAATAAAAAATGTGTAACGACTATGATTGCGAATCTGGTGACGATTGTTGTCACCCAGAGTTCGCAGAAATCGGCCAAAAGGCCCCAGCCTTCAACCTTGAAGGATATCTAAAAGGAGAAAAACGACATTTCTCACTCGAAGACTACAAAGGAAAATGGACTCTACTGTTCTTTTACCCACTAGACTTCACATTTGTATGCCCTACTGAGTTAATCGAACTCAGCAAAAGAACCAAAGAATTCGAAGACCTAAATACTCAGGTCCTAGGATGCAGCGTAGATAGTGTCTACTCTCATGAAGCTTGGCTCAAAGACATCGGAGATTTCGAATACCCTCTACTAAGTGACATGACAAAAGAAGTCAGCGCTCAATACGGAGTTCTAATCCCAGAGAAAGGAATTTCCCTCAGAGGAGCATTTATAATCAGCCCTGATGGAATTCTCAAATCAATGACCATCAACGACCTAGAAATCGGACGAAGTATCGACGAAATTCTAAGAACAATTGGCGCACTCCAAACAGGAGACCTATGCCCAGTCGGATGGAAAAAAGGAGATGAAACTCTCGGAAAAGCCTAAGTGCTATCCGACTTTCTCAACACTCTTCACTACGACCTCGATAGCAATATCGAGGTCTTTTTGTTCTGTAAACCTCGAAATTGTGAACCGAATTGAATTTGCAGCATCTTCCTCAGTACGCCCAATAGCTTTCAAAATAGGACTCACACTATGCCCATTATTGCTACAAGCAGAACCTTTTGAAGTACAAACTCCATCTGCATTCAAATACCCACCAAGCATCTCCCCATTTACAGGGAAAGTAATATTTATATTGTTACACAAACGCTTCATCCCATCTTCATCACGAGGACCATTCAATTTTGAACCAGAAACTCGCTCCAAAACCTCATCAATAAAATAATTCCTCATTCGAATAAGACCTTTTAACTTATTTTTACGACCTCTTTTACAAGCTTCAGCAAAACCAACAAGACCAGCTACATTTTCCGTTCCACCTCGAAGCCCCATTTCGTGCCCACCACCATGAATCAATGGCGTGATTTCAACACCTTTGCGAAGCCAAAGAGCTCCAACACCTTTAGGCCCATGAATCTTATGTGAATTGAGTGTCATAAGGTCAACCGGCAATCTCCTCACATTGATCGGAACTTTTGTGAAACTTTGACACGCATCAGTATGAAACAACACACCAGCCTCACGACAAACCTTTCCCAAAACATCCAAATCCTGCACCGTCCCAATCTCATTATTTCCATGAATAATAGAAACAACAAAAGTTTCAGGACGAATCACCGACTTCAACTCCTCGGCCGAAACAAACCCTTCTTCATCAACATCAAGATAAGTCACCTTACAACCCTGCGTTTCAAGCCATTTACAAGTATTTACAATACACGCATGCTCAATTTTAGTTGTCACAATATGATTTCGCCCACTCCCCTTTTCAACCTCTTTCCAAAACAATCCCTTCAACGCCATATTATTAGACTCAGTTCCCCCAGAAGTAAAAACAATCCCCTCTTCTCGAGCTCCAATAGATCTCGCCACAGATTCACGTGCCAACAAAAGTGCACGATGAGCATCAACACCACACTCATGACTCGAACTCGCATTTCCATAGCAATCCTCAAAATAAGGCTCCATCACCTTGCAAACCTTCGGATCAACCATAGTACTCGCACCATTGTCTAAATATATTTTCTTCATAAATTTTTTGTTATACAAAAGGGATTATATAAGTAATTTCTCCCGCTTGAAAGCTAAAAAATACGCCACATACCCAATCAGCAAGCCAGCAAAAATATCCCAGACATAATGCTGCTTCAATAAAACAATCGACACACAAACAACAAACACATACAAATACGCCAACCAACACCATTTAGGAAAAGCCAAAGCCATCATCATTCCAACAATAAAAACAAAAACCACATGCTGAGAAGGAAAAACATTCGCAGCATTATCCACCTGCCACAACATCCCCACCAAACTATCAGACAACCCATTCCCCAAAATACTCAAATCAGGCCTCACCATCCAAATAGGATAAATCAAATAAATAGGCGCCGTAATCAAAACACCATACAAAAGCGCATTCACCCCTTTCCTAACAATATCCAAATTTTTTATCCCAAAAAAAGAAAAAATCCACACAACATAATAAACAAAAATATAAATCCAAATCGCATGAGCCCAAAAAGGAATATACTGATCCACCCACATCGACAAATAACTTTCAGGCCTCAACTCAGAAAAATACTCAACCAACTTAAACTGAATCTGAATCAGAAGAAATATTCCAAAAAGATATTTAAATCTAACCGAAACTTTTTTCATCAAGCCACGTTACCAAAATACATGTCCACAATCTTTCCTATCCCAAAAGTCAAAATCAAAACAACAAACATCATCACCAAATGCTCAAAAACCACATGTATCGGCCGAGCGTTCTGCTTCATAGCAAAGTAAAAACTAAAAATCGATATCAACACAGCCCCAACCACAATACTCAAAATCACCGCAGGCCAAAGCTCCATCGTCAAAACAGGCACCATAAAGATCACAGCAAACAAAATTTTTGAAAATAAAGTAGAAAGAGTTGCCCTCCAAACATGCCCCCCACCTCTCTCAGAAGTCGTCGACTCCTCCGCAATATGCATTCCAAAAGCATCAGACAAAGAATCTCCAAATGCAATCAGCAAAATCGCCCCAATAACAGCCGCTTTCGAACCTGTTCCCACCATCATTCCCACCATCATCCCAAGAGTAGTAACAATTCCAGACGTCAGCCCAAAACCAAACCCTTTTTCATATGATTTATCTTTGCTAGACATGTTTTTTTGATTAAATTTAGACAACTTTATAAACTTGACCACCCTTCCTCGGTTCCGATTTCACTTTTATTCCAATATCATCACCACTATACGCAACTTCAACATCCTTACGATCTGCTTGCATTGACTCTAATGTTTGTTCAAACAACCCACCCTGTGTCTCAAAAAACAACTGATCTCCAACCGAAATTCTCGAGGAGACCTGCACAACCGCAACATCAATCTGCTCAAAATATCCAGAAATCTCTCCACAAACCACCATCTCACGAAACGACGACGGAGTATCGTACTCATCAACAACAGGCGCCGAAAACTTCTCCTCCGCAGCACCCAAAGATGCAAATCCCCCACTCGAGCTCGTCGAACTCGAAGAGCCAGACAATGCCGCCCGTCGCGCTGCAATTTTTGCTCGGTAATCTGGATCAGACAAAGAAGATCCTGAACTAAACAATGTCCCAACACTAGAACTTCTCACAGACCTCCTAGTCCTCTTCGGTTTTACAACAGGAACTCCAGCCTCCCGTCTCTCCAATGCAGTCCTTGGTTTAGACTTTCTTCTAGCTTTCGCAGAAAGACTCCGCTTACGTTGATAAGCAGGAACATTGGTTTGATCTGGCTTTGCAGGAGAACGAGGCATAGCCCTATACTACAAAGAAACACAAAAGTTCACAAACAATAATTCCAAACAGATTTTTTTTTATTCACCCCCCCCGGACAAGGGGTTTTCTTAACTATTGTCCGGTACATCAACCCGGACAATACTAGAAAAACAAGGCCTTCCGGAACACCACACACAAAAAATCACAACCCCTCAATTTCTCCAATCAATTCATCCAAACACAAATTCCCAGCACCACCCTTATGCTCAGACTCTTTCAACATATCCACAATCGAATCACGATCCACAGTCAACTCAGCCAAATGATTCCCAACCTCAAAATAAGCATCACGGAAAGGCATACCTTCTTTCACCAATGAAAACGCCTTATGAGTCGCAAAAAGTTCAGGAGTCATAGCCTCATACAAACGCTCCTCAACAGGAGTAATATTTTCAGCAATTATAGAAGCAACTTCCAAAGAATCACGCGTAAATTGCAAACCAGTAAACAAAGGACGTTTCAACTCCTGCCCATCACGATGATAGCCCGACATCTTGTTCATCAAATTCATCAAAAGCTCCTGCCTACAAGCAACAACTGTCGCTCCACGAGCACGCAACAATTCAGCCACATCCAAATTCTTCTTCTGCGGCATAATAGACGAACCAGTAGAAATATTATCCCCAAATTCAAAGAAACGATACTGACCAGAAGAAAACAAAATCGTATCAGTAGCAAATTTATTCAAAGTCATCATCAAATGCACACACGCATCCAGAACCATCGCATGATTTTTTCCTCTAGAATTGTGACAATAAATCGGATTCACCTGTGTCTTCTCAAACCCCATCAATTCAGACAAATAATCTCGATCAAATCCAAACGGAGTCCCATATCCAGCACCCGTCCCCAAAGGATTCTGATTGTTGATTTTCGCAACTTGATCCAACAATCGAATATCATCAACCAAACCCTCAGCAAATGATGCAAGCCACATCCCAACAGTAGTCGGCATAGCTTTTTGAGTGTGAGTGTACCCAGGCATTGGAACAAATTCATGCTCTTTCGCAGAACGAGCAAATTCAAGAGCCGCCTTTACAGCCAATCCACGAATTTCCGCAATTTTATCACGCATATACAATCGCTCAGTCACAATAACTTGGTCATTCCTAGAACGAGCTGTGTGGATTTTCTTTCCAACATCGCCATAATTCTCCACCAAATAGCTTTCAATCGCAGTATGACAATCCTCATTTTCAAGAGTCACCTCGAATTTCCCTTCATCATACAAAGACTGAATCTCACCCAAACCTTTTTCCAACTCAGCCAATTCTCCATCATCCAAAATCCCATACTTGTGCAACATCTTCGCATACGCAACAGATCCAACTACATCATAAGGCACCAAAATCTGATCATACCCAATATCCTTCCCAGCATTATATTCCTCCACTTGTCGATCCATCTCCACCACATCTTCTTTGTGCCAAAGTTTTCTTTTAACAGGTTTATTTTCTGACATATTTTTATTTGTTAAAAATTTTGTACCCATTTACAGTTGCTATTTTCGCCAACATCTCAGGTTCATAATATCTACAAGCAACAGCCATCAATCGAACCTCATCCCATAAAACACCAGAGCTATCTGGATCATAGACATCACTTATATTATCCAAACCAATCGAGACATTCACACCCCCTTCCACCATCTCAGGAACAGGAGCAATAGAATTGTGCAGAGGAGCCATTTTATCGTCATGCTGACGCATAGCAACAGCCACAGTCGGACAAACAATCACATTAGCACCAACATCCTTCAACCCAGCAATTATCCTAGTCCTATCACTCTTAACCTGAGCAGCAACAGATATGCAATGTAAAAAGTTAGTCCTGCCCTCCCAACCATGCTCACGAACTTTTTCTATTAATTTTTCTGTATCTTTTTCGTAAGGATTGTTCTCTTGATCAATATGCACATCCAAATCTTTCCCAAGATTTTTCGCAATCCCAAAAATAACATCCATATGTTTTTCAAGCCCACCACCAGAAGCCAACCCTCTATCAGCAGAAGGAAGCCCTCCCACCAAATCACAAAGATCACAAGCCTTCTCAAAAATCTCAATTTTACGCGAATCATGATCAGTCCCATCTTCATTCAAAAACCCTTGAGTCGGATGAGCAGCAAAACTCAAAGCAATCCTATCCTTATACTCCACCTTCAATTCATTCATAGCATGAACAACCTTGAGATCAGTATTCAAGTCCGCATCCACATGAGTGTGAAAAAAACTAATTCCCTGCTCAATCATCATTTCAAGAACACCACGAACCCTTTCTTTCATCATCTCAGGATCAGCAGCATTCTTTTGCCTTATTTCATTTACAAGCTTCCATTTTTCTTCCATTGAGACCTTACTTTGCTCCCAATTTTCTTCATTAACAGTAAAAGCACGATCCAAATGAGCATGACACGACACCATTCCACCTCCAGACTCACCTTTCAATTTTTCAACTTCATCAAAGAACAATTTTTTTAAAAGAAATACAGGTTTAGCCATGATTAAAGATAATTAGGGATTTTTCATCGCCAAAATATCACATTCACAAAGCCCAAGTCCAATATTAAGCAGCCTCAATCGCAGATGCAGCCTTCAAAACTAAAGCAAGCCTAAACACACCAAGATCATTCTCACCACTCCTCCCCCTTCTGGACACACCATCTATTGTCGCACCAGTAACAGACCGAACATGTTGAAGAATTTTAAACCACTCCTCTATTGGTTTTAAAGCTCCAAAACAATGAGCACTGTCCTGTTCCCACCACATCTCCCACGTCCCAGTATCAACAGTACTACCACCAACACAATAAGCAGAATAAGTAGGAATAACCATATACAACCTTCCTCTCACAACATCCCTCATAATTCTTACCAAAAATCCCTGCGGATCATCAATTTTATGTAAAAAATTCGTAGCAAGACCAACATCCACCCCATCACGAAACCTATGCACCATATTCTTGACTTGCGCCGGATCATTCAAGTCCGCGGGATGCAAATGAACATTATCAAATCCACCACGACCATCAGCTTCAAAAACTTTATCAAAACCATGAAATTCAACATCATTACCAGGACTTTTATCATTCACACTCCCGGCCATAGAATTCAACAACCAAGCAAACTTGCCACAACCAAAACCAGCAACAGTTTCTAAATCAGAAGAATCCTCCAACAAAGAAGCCGGAGTCGTAGCACTATAACCAGGACAAACATCCTGATGTATCAGATGACTATTAGCATACAACCTTTCTCTCAAATTCCTAAGTTCAGAGACAAGACTTTCAATTTCCTGACTGAACTGTTCATCCCCAATAGCATTCGCAAGCCTAAACACCTCCTTACTAATAATCTCTTCTTGCAAAGTTTCAGAAAAATCATCCTCATTACCCAAAAGCAATCTAAGTAAAGACTTACAAAACAACTTCAAAAGCTTAGGATTGTTTTGCGTTATATTTACAACAGGATACCCTCTATGATTCTGCTCTCTATAAATATTCAAAGCCCTTCTATTCAAAACCATCATTATATTCAACCAATCTCGAGTAACATCTCTCATATCATCTCGCTCCACAGGCTCAGCCCTCAAATCATGAAAATGATGTTGAAAACGCTTCATCGACAAAATATAGAACAGAGTCATATAATAAAACCTGCCAACTTCTCCAGTATTAACTTCCAAATAATCTCTAAAATCTTCCAAAACACTACTCAATTCTCCAGGAGCAAACCCTCCAAACTCTTCAGACAAAGAAACTAAAAAAGCATCCATATCTCCATATTGAGGATCAGCCGAGACTTCCCCTTCAAAATCACGAGAAAACAAACCTTCACAACTTTTTTTCCATACACCCGCCCTTTGCACTACATCAGCTCTGCCCAACGAAACAACATTTTTAGTATCAAATGTCCCATCTCTATTCCCAGGCTTCAATTTGAACTTCAAAAGATCCAAAACTTGATTCAAAACTAAACCGCAAATATCCTTTGCCCTAGAATGATCAAAAAATTCAGGATCAGAAACATTAAAACCAGATAATGATAAGAAAGCCACCTTCGCCTCCTCATAACTCATCCCATCAAAAAGCTCAGACAATCCATGATAGTCTCCTTCTTCCCTCCAGGGAATACGCTCATCAGATTTAGACCTTAGCACATCCATTTCTTTCAGGTTAACCTTGACATATAACGGGGAGTTATTATACTACTCACCTTCTGTTTGACAAGATCATTTTAGGATATAAAATCATAGACACATGACACTAACACTTTCAACAACACCTAGCGACGGTCAAATACGACCACCAAGACCACAAAGACCCCTCAAAGCAGGAGCCACATTAGGCTTTGAACGTCTAACTCCAAAAGCAACAACAACTGCCACAAGAAAACTCATAGTAATTAATCTAACAGGTAACGAAAGTGCAAACTCTGACATAGAAGCTTTACAAGATCGCCTAGTTGGCAACACACTAACAGAGATAACCCAAGCAACAAGAATAGACACAGCAATGCAACTAATAGACCAAGGAAATGGCTCAATAGCAGGTATTTTAATTATAGGTGACGAAGCCACCTTGATTTCAGAAGGAATAATTCCACAAATAGAAGCAGTGATGGAAGAAATAAGCCCAAGACCAGTCTTTCTTTCAACAGGAACGCCAGATCAAGACGGATTCCTAAGCCACTTCAAAGGTAGTTCAACAGTATTTGTAGGACCAGTCTCTAGGAAGCTCCAAGTAGAAACCATACAAAGAAGATTGGAAAAAAAATTCCCAGAACAAGCAGCTCCATCAACAGATTAGGTTGACATATCACACCTGAAGTCATATAATAATCTCCTTTTTTACTTATAAATTTTGAAAGAAGACACACCTAGAAAACAAGTAATAGTCGCCATTGAAGGTCCCACCTACTGCGAAGAAGACGAAGGGAGAGACCTAGTTCCGCTACCCGAATCAATGGTGGCAGAGTTCTCAAAACCAACAGAACTCAACATGGAGACCATAAGAGCTCATACACTAAAAGAAGTTTTGGATAATATAACAGAAAACACCAGGGCCGTGATTTTGAGAATCATAATAAATGATCCAGATGAAGTCATCGGAGACGAACACATAATTCCAGAAAGACAGGTCGAAAGAGAAGTCAACAGTCTTGAAGCCGTAAAATTAATAAGACAAGTCATAAAAACAAAATGCCGAAACAAAGCAATTATAATGCTTTACTATGACCCCGCAGTCCCAGAAGAATTAGCAATTCGAAACACCACCTCTATAAGAAGACTAAGCACAGAAGAAAACGGCACGGTGCAAGAATTAAGACCGCTCCCAGGAGACTGGACACTCTTAAAAAGTAAGTTAGCAAGAGCCCAAAAGACATAATAAAAACTGCCCTTTACGCAAAATATAATTAGCTATAAACTTCAAGCAGAATATGAATCCTATACACTCAAAAACAGATTCAAAGAAAACAAACCTCGAGTTTCTAAATCATTTGTACGCCTCTCTAGCGGAAGAACTCTCACTAGAAGGCACTTTAAAAACCCTTAGCAAGATCCTAAGAGATTATTTCGATTGCAGATACACAGACTTCATACTCCTAGACGACAAAAACAAGGATCAATACACCATATACAACGTCCTTAAAAGCGGTGAGATAGAAATTCACGACACAAAAGTACAAGGCCTCACAAAAAAAGCCATTGAAACAAAAAAAGCCATAGCCATCGAAGACGTAAAAAAAGAACCACTCTACGACAAATGGAGAAAAGACGTAAAATCAGAACTCTGCGTTCCGTTATTTTCAAAAAGAAGAGTTATTGGGTGTATCAACCTTGAATTCATAGACAAACAAACTTTCGAAAAAGACACCATTACTTCTCTCGAGATAGTTGGAAAAGGAGTAGGTGCAATTCTAAGAAATGCAAAACTCCATGAAACAATAGATAAATCAGAAAAGAAATTCAGACAATTAGTAGAACACATGAACGAAGGATTGTGGGTAGGAGATGAAAACCACAACACAACATACGTAAATCCAAAATTCGCAGAGATGGCCGGCCTAAGCAAAGAAGAATGTCTAAAAAAAGACTGTTTCGATTTTTATGACGAAGATAGTGTCCAAGACATACAAGCAAACCACGAACTAAGAACAAAAGGTACAAGCTCACAATACGAGCTAACAATGATGAACAAAAATGGAGACAAAATTCCCCTACTATGTTCAGGAACGCCAATTTCAGGAGGAACCCTGGGTATATTCACAAACTTAAGCCTCCTAAAAGAAAAAGAACAACAAATCACCGAATTATCAAAATCTGAAAGACTTCTAGCCTACATAACAGACAACTCTATAGACGGAATCATCAGTGTAGATAGAAATTTAATAATAAAATCTTGGAACAAAGGTGCTGAAAAAATGTTCGGATACAAAAAAGAAGAAGTATTGGGTCAAAACGTTAGAATGCTAATGCCACCCCAAAAAATCAAACAAGGTGAACTTGAACAAATAGTAAAAATAACTTTAGAAAAAGGATTCCTGCGCAGTTACGAATCAATCCGTATAAACAAGGCTGGCAAAGATCTCAATGTCGCCTTATCAGTAACAAAACTAACCGATGAAAAAAACAGATTCATAGGTTTCGGGATCATATACAGAGACATTTCTTATCAGAAAAAAGCTGAAAAAGAATTGCAATCACGATTTGAATCAATGCAAAACGCGTACCTAGAACTCGGAAGACAAAGAAGACAGCTAGATTACCTTCTCGACACCTTGAACATAGCCATAGGAGATGAACATTTTCCAAACATAGAAAACTACATAGCAAACGCAGCAATAATGCTGACAAAAGCAGACGGAGCAACACTCAGACTATTTAACAAAAAAGACAAACTCCTTCACCTAAAAGCTTTAAGTGGAGTTCAAGCAGCCTGGTGGGGAAAATCAAAAGTTGAATTCCAAAACACAATCGCAGAACGAGCATACGACACAAGAAGACCAATCTTCATAAACGATCTTCAAAACAATCCCGTATACACAAGTCCAAAACTAGCAGCAGAACACGGATTTCTCGCCGCACTCGCAATCCCTTTATATGTAAAAAACGAATACATCGGAAATCTCACCCTCTACTCAAGCGACAAAAACAAATTGAACTTGATCGACGACACCTTCATCGCAAACTTTGGGAAACAAGCTTCTCTAGCATTATTCACAAACAAGCAGTAATATATCGGTAAACAAGAATTAACCTCATTTTCATGTTTATCACACCCAAACTTCTTCTGGTTGCATTCGCAATTATGATGATCATCGTCCTATTTCCTGCACTTCTAAATCCAAAAAAATTCCAAAAAGCAATCAAACAAATGGTCTCTGACGAAGCTCAAACAAGACTACTAGGTCTTTGGATCCTCACAATTTCTTTTCTATTTTTGAGCGTACATTGGAAATTAACAGGAGGATGGTACATCATTATCCCAATAATAGGATGGCTAGCATTAATAAAAGGATGCATTTACATATGGTTTCCAAAAACAATTCAAAAAATAGCAAAAAAAGTCTGGCTCAAATCTGAAAACAAAACAGGGATCTTAGCATTCATAGACCTATTAGCAATAATAGCTCTACTATACATAGGAATCTACATATACTAGGACTGTTATCTAGCCTTCTTCTGAAGAATCTTTAAACCTTTAGCAGATATCTTCATCTTTTCAACTTTCCCTGTTTCAGGGTTGAAAACTTTCTTTTTCAACAAATTTGGAAGAAATCTTCTTTTAGTCTTCCTGTGAGAGTGACTAACATTACACCCTGCAGAAGGTCTTTTACCAGTTACTGAGCAAACTTTCGACATACTTCTTGATTAAAATTGCCCGCCTATTCTAGCAACGATCCTCAAAAAAGCAAGTAAAACTTGTAAAGAAAAACGAACTATATTATATTCGAGGCCATGGCAAATCAAAAACAAAGATCAGAAAAAGACAGCTTGGGCACAATAAAAGTCCCATCAGACAGCTATTATGGCGCATTCACAACAAGAGCATTAGCAAACTTCCAAATCTCAAACATGAGAGCGCCTAAAATGTTCAAAAAAACCTTAGGCTTGATCAAAAGAGCTGCCGCAGAAACAAACCTAGAAGTAAAACAACTAGATCAAAAACTCGCAAAAGCAATAATCCAAGCAGCTCAAGAATTCGAGGAAGGCAAATTCGACACAGAGTTCCGACTCGACGTACTCCAAGCAGGCGCTGGAACACCTTTCAACATGAACACGAACGAAATCATAGCAAATCGAGCAAACGTACTTCTGAAAGGACAAAAAGGTAAAAACTCACCAGTTCACCCAAACAATCACGTAAATCTCGGACAATCTTCAAACGACGTAATTCCTTCAACCACAAAAATAGCAGCACTTTTGCTTCTTCAAACACTTCTAGAAGAAACCAAAAAATTAGAAAAAGCTTTCGACAAAAAAGCCACACAATTCAAAACAATTAAAAAAGTTGGGCGAACACACCTCCAAGATGCAGTCCCAATGACACTAGGACACGAATTCGATGCATATTCAAAAGCAATAACAAGATCAAGAAAAAGTATAGAAAAAGCCGCAGAAGACATGCATGTTATAGGGCTCGGAGGTACAGCGATAGGTACAGGAATTCTCGCTCATCCAAATTTCAAAAAGAAAGTAGTAGAAAAATTATCAAAACTCACAGGCCTCAAACTAAAAAATCCAGAGAATCTAACAGAAACAACAAACAACTACGCACCATTCGCCGATTTCTCAAACACTCTCACGCTCCTTGCCTCAAATCTGTTCAGAATAGCAATGGACCTCAAACTACTGTCATCTGGTCCAGACGCAGGCATCAACGAACTTGACCTCCCAGAAGTCCAACCAGGATCTTCAATCATGCCAGGCAAAATCAATCCATCAATTCCAGAATCAGTAGAAATGGCCTTCTACCACATCTCAGGAAACAACGAGACCATCAAACTCGCAGCAATGCACGGACAACTCGAGCTCAATTCAAACTGCCCAATCATCATGTACAACCTTCTTCAAACAGAAGAGATCCTCACAAACACTCTCAACACCTTCAGAACAAAATGCATTGACGGAATAGAAGCCAACAAAAAACAAATTAAACGCCTTTACGATGGATCAAACTGCGAAGCCACAACTCTTGTCCCAAAATACGGATATGACAAAGTTGCCGAAATGATAAAGAAAGGTAAATTGAAAAATTAAACCAACGGAGCCGAAAAGTTTTCTTCACCAGGCATCACTTGTTCATCTTCATCTGTCGTAGCACTACCATCTTTTTCATACCCCTTTTCCATTTGTTCAATCATAGCCTCAACCTCATTTCGAGGCTTACCATAAGTTTTTCTAGAATACTCAATAATCTCTGAACTCAAATCATTAACAGGCTTTGGTACATCAAGAGTATATCCTGAGAATGGATCACGCAATTTCCCCTCAATAGTCATCTTCACATAAAATTCCCTTACACCAAGATTGATCATATCATTTGCCTTAAATACAGGCGTATATTCTCGTTCCAAATTGAAAGCATCTTCAGCACCAACACGAAATGAAATCATCGAACCAACATTTCCAAAAACCATTGATTTTGTATAATCATCAAGCTGTCCAAGATGCTGATGCGAAACACAAAGATTCAAACGATACTTTCTCGCTTCCGACAAAATCTCACCGAAAGTACGTGTAGCAAAGTTCTGAAACTCGTCCACATAGAAGTAAAAATCTTTACGATCATCTTCCGCCATCGCCGCACGTTTCATTGCACTTCTATAAAGCGAAGTAATAATCATCGCACCAATCAAACCTGATATTTCTTCCGAAAGAGTACCTTTCGAAACATTCATAAGTAAGATTTTTTGATTATTCATAATATCATCCATATCCATTCTATTTTGTGGCTGTCCCACTATATTTCTTACCAAAGCAGTCGATACAAACTGTCCAATTTTATTCAAAATAGGCACAATAGCCTCATTATCAAACTTCTCACTCCACGCAGCAAACTCATTCACCCAAAAGTTCTTAACCACAGTATCATTAATATGAGAAACCACTTTTTGACGATAGTTTTTATCAGTCAACATTTTCAAAATCCCGAATATCGTAGAATTTGGATAATCAAACAAAGCCAATACCGTATACCTCATCACATGCTCAAGACGGAACGTCCAGTTGTCTCCAAATAATTTCTTAAATATCTCAATGAAACCCATCGCCACATGCTGTCTATATTCCATCTCTACAGATTCAATCGGATTAAACCCAATCGGATATTCCATATCTGCAGGATTAAACACCACAACATCTTTCGCACGATGATCAGGCACATATTTCAAAACATTCTCAACCAAATCTCCATGAGGATCCAACACTCCCACTCCCTCTCCATTCAAAATATCCGACACAATCAAAAGCTCAAGCAACTTCGACTTCCCCACCCCAGATTTACCAACCACATAAAGATGCCTTCTTCTATCTGCACGAGTAATTCCAAATTTCAAATACTGATTATGAAAGTTAGTCCTTGCAAAGAAACTCACTGTTTTTGGATCAACATTCCCCTCCTTCGGCAAATCCATAGGAGGTTCCGCTTTTTTAGATACAGTACAAACCAAATTTGGCACAGCATCCTTTGCTCCCTTCGGAAGATGGTAAATAGTAGCAATCTCTTGAATATTAAAAATATATCTATTAGAAGCAAATCTTCTCAAACCATATTCCCTCAAAAAACTTGGATTAGTCGTAAATTTAACAGCTTTAAACGAATTCAAATCCTGCTCATCAAAAATTGAGAACGTATTGGCCAAAGCACGAAGCTTCTGTGTAGCCACACGTTGATCAGGAGCAAAATAAGCAATACGTACAGAAGCCTTAAAAGTATCTTTTGCAAACTTCTTTGACGCCATATCCCTTTCTTTTTTCAAAATATCAACACGCGACTTTGTACGAAAAAGCTTCCTAATATCAAATTTATTAAGAAAAGACCTAATTCTAAGATTAAATTTCTTTCCAAAACTAAACCTCCCCTCACCTGACGAAGGTGACAAAACAATCTGCACCCAACCCTGCTCACTTTCCTGAGTCTTGGTAAGATAAGAGAAAACCGCCGCCATACTCGATCCCTCAAACATATCATAAGTCTTGATAGGATAAAGATCACTTCTGCGAAGTCCTAATTCCGCACCCGCAAATTTCAATCCAGTTGCTTTAAGATCAACATTAGAATAATCCTTCAAAAATTCAATTTCAGCATGAGGATATTCAGCATAAATTTGCCCTTTAAGTGCCGGCATTTGAGCCTGCTTACACCAAACAAACAAATATATATGCTGATGTAGAGAAACTATCTCCAGAGAAAATTTAGCCCCTCCAACCACTCCATGCAAAGTATCCAAAAGCTGTTCAAAAACAACCTCATCTTTATCATTATCATGAGCAACTTTGATGAGCATCAGAACATTGTCTGTAGTAGGCGCTGGAGTCATATTTCAATTAAATAAATTCAATCCCACTCCCTATATTTTACAGGAAAACGAGATATTAATCAATATGTCAACCAGTCCAAATAAAACTTTCCTAGTGCTACCCAATATACTGCCAGAAACACTCCTGACAATAAACTGTGTACTTACTATCCTCAGGATAAGTCGAAATAATGTCCTTTTGACACTTATCACACTTCCTCTTGTACAATTTCCTCTCATTTCGGAGAGAAAGTCGCCTTTTTTGCCTACATTCTGGGCAATTTTCAGGCCAAGGCAGATCTTTTTTCTTATAGAACTTTTGCTCCTGTTCAATAATCAGGAAATCTTTAGTACAAGCTTTACATGTTTTTTTCTCATCAGGCATATTTGTGGTGTTTAGAAACTAATCAAAATTATATCAGACTACACATTTATAACAACTTTTTTCTTCAATACTCATTCAACCCAGGTGTTGGCTCAGGCCAAAACAAAGTCGCATTACTATCTTCATACTTGTAAGTAGACGGCAAATGTCGTCCATATTCTCCATCTTTCTTCATCTGTTCCTTGATTTCAGCCACCTGCTTTTCCCATTCCTCCTCCGATCCAACTTTTTCATTAAAAATACAATACTCGGCATGATTCATAGAAAAACATCCAAAACAATGATGGGAATTGTGCACATTGTCACAATACTCGAGATCATTCGAATAAAAACAAGTCACACAAAAATTGCAATTATATAGCTCCATCTCACTCATAACCTCGTAACAAAGCTCCGATTTGTAATACGAATTCGACATATCCATTGAATCCTTGAGCTCCTCACAGGTTTGGCAGTACATGCAATCCTCCATTTTCCGAACATCATAACACTCCACACAACACTTCGAATTATAAACATAATCTCCTGTACACTCATGATTTTCCATCTGATGAACGTCCCGTTTTGGCGTACTTAATTTCGCGTCTTCCAATTTCTGAACCAATTCTTCATGAGTATACTGATCCTTCAATTTCTCCACCTCTTCTTCGTACGTATCAGGATCAACTTTTTTATTAAAAATCATATTCTGCTGCCTCTTCTGGTCTACACAACAAAAACAATTATTACACCCAGTACAATCAAACAAATACTCACAATCCGTACAATTCCTACAATCCTGAGAATAATTGGTGTTGTAGCAACCATGACAATCTAAACAGTCATAGCAAAGCGTGCAATCAAAAGTATACGCACAATCTGTAGTATCCTTTGAGTTATACAAAAAAAACGAATAAAAACAATCCTCATCATACTCACTCCCAGAACACAAATGGCAATTCTTCATGTTCCCGCTATAGCTCACATACGGACTATTCTCATTACGAATATTTACAATTCCCAATCGCGGCTCCTTCGCCCGCACTTCAATCATTTTTTGTAAATAAGACATAGTTTTTTGGGATTAATTATCCAGGACAAAGAGTACCACAACCCAAGACCCCTGTCCACCCCGTCCCGACACCTCACGCACACATTGACTTTCCGCCGCTACTAGCCTATAATTGGCTTGTCGGAAACTTTCCCACAACATTAAAAAATCCCAAAATGATAATTGAAAAACTCAAAAAAGCAGGCTTCTCTGAAAAGGAAGCTCTGGTGTACACACACCTAATCCGCCTAAACGCACAACCAGCTTCAGTGATAGCCGAAAAAGCAGATATCAACCGTACAACAACATACGATATTATCGAAACTCTGACAAAACGCGGCCTCATATCTTCAATAAAAAAAGACGGAATCACATATTTCAAAGCACTAGACCCAAAAGAGCTCCTCAACTATCTCGAACGAGAAAAAGTCGAACACACCAAGAAAATCGAGAAACAACAGAAAGAAATCGAAGAACTCCTGCCAGCACTAATTTCCCTCGAGAATCCTGAGAGCACCAAGCCAAAAGTCACATTCTACGAAGGAGAGAAAGGCATGCGCCAAGCATACGAAGACACACTAACCTCAAAAGAAACCATCCTCGCATACGCCAACGTCGAAGACATGCACAAAGGACTTCCAAATTTCTTCCCCGAATACTACCAAAGACGCGGCGTAGAGAAAAAAATTCACATCAAATGTATCGCCCCAAACAACAAAACCTCAATAGAACGCCACAAACAAGACAAAAAAGAAAATCGAGAAATGGTCCTAATCCCGGAATCAGAATACGATTTCTCTCCTGAAATCAACATCTACGAGGACAAAGTCCTTTTCGCCTCATGGCGTGAAAAAATGGCAATCATCATAAAATCCAAAGAAATCGCCGACTTCCACAAAAAAATGTACAAACTTGCATGGAAAGCTGCAAAAAAAGAAGATTAAAAAGAATTAAACCAATCAGATATCCTATCCGAAACAACCCTCAATTTATCAGAAACTCCAGGGTCAATCTCATGAAAATCATTTACAATTGAAATCTCCTCCCTAGTGGCCCTAGGCAACACCAATCCACGCCCCCACTGCCAAAAATCATTTTCCTTTAACAATCTGACGCATCTCTCAACCCTCTCCACAAACTCAACAGAGATATCATTAATAATAGGACAACCACCTTCCCCACACCCATCACTTTCAACAACATTAAAAACAGTAATTCTCTTACCAGTCAACCCACTTACAACAGAGTACACAACAGGACTTAAAGTACAAAATAAAGGTTTATCAGCAAGATTAAATTTACATCCATCAGGCCCCAAACAATTTTTCACCTTATTCCCCACAACCTCAACTCCCTCAGGAACATTAGAAAGAACCTCCCCCTCTAACAACATACCTCCCACAACACAACACCCATTACACCTTCCGTCCTCCAACGCAACCTGACATTCAGGCATCACTCCTCCAGCCATAATTTTTTTACATTCAGCTATAACATTCATAATCAAACAACATTATTTAATCTTAAAAACAACCCATCCCTCTTCCACACACCAGCAACTTCCAAAAGATCAACAACCCTCGAGACTTTTGCCCTAAAATCAGCAGAGAAAGCAAAAGAAGCCCCACACCAATGACCATGGGGTAAAAAAGCCTCATGAACATCCAAGGGTTCCTCAGAATACATAAAATCTCCACCAGCAAGATGTGACACAAGAGGCCCAAGCTTACAACCCAAAGGTTTTCCATCCCCCAACGCACACAAACCTTCATCAAAACAACACTTAAACTCCCCCCTAACAACGTCAACTCTATCAGCAACATCCAAAATTTCTTCTTCTCCAGGTATCAACATCACAGATCCACCACAACACCCTTCACACAAACCAGTCGACAAAGCCTGTTCACAAATAGGATCAGTTCCCTCACCCATGATACGATGAGCCTCCCTAAGAGCACCTATATATTCTTCAGAAAAAGCCATACCTTAAAATCACAAAATAGTGCGACATTAAACCACTTTGCACGAAAAAAGTCAATCTTGCTCACTACTTCTCAAACCCAAACCCAACCTCCTTCAAAGCCAGATAAATCAGATTCTCTCCATAAAGCCCCTGCTTCCGTAATTCAGCAATAACCTCATCACGTTTTCGGAAATACTCCTCCTTAGAATACTGCTTATTCAAAATACAGTACTTCTTGTGCTTCAAATTCGTACAACCAAAACAGTGCTCACACTGATGAATACAATAACAATACGAACAATCCCTACATCCCACACCCCAAAAACTATAATTCAAATTAAAAGCTCCATCAGCACTCATACAATCATAACAAAGCTCCCCATTATGCACATAATAGATATCAGCAGAATCCTTGCTCCCAAATCCACCCCAAGTGTACATACAATCTTCACACCCCTTCGAGTCAAAACACCAATAACACCCCTTACAATCCTCACAATAATCAGCCACACAATCTTCACATCTCAAATTCTGCACCTCGAGATGCGGCACAGAGTATCGCAACTCAGTGAACTCCTTGAAAACCGAACCAGACTCATCCTCCCAACCTCCTTCATCAAAAAATTGTACCCTCAACTCCTCAACTTTCGCAACATACTCCTTCTTCGAATACTCCTTATTAAAAATATAATATTTCTTCCGCCGAAGACCACTACATCCAAAACAATCATTACACCCCCGACAATCCTCACACAAAAAACAATCCGTCAAATGCACCGAATTCCAACAAAAATCAGAGTTGTACAAACCTGAAGAATCCATGTTTTCGTAACAAAGTTCCGAATCCCAAATCATCATCGCATCACAACAATCCTTTGAATCCTTCGAATGATAAAGGTGAAAACAATCCTCACAATAATCAATTCCAAAACACAAATAACAATCTTTTGATTTATAACAAAAAGGCGAATAATCACAATTCTCATTATCTTGCCGCGGAGCAAAATGCTTCGGCTCCCTGACCAACAACTCCCTGAAATCTTCTAAAAATCCCATAAAATCAACAGGTTAAAAGTACAACCAAAGCAACACCCCCTATCACCCATTGAGTATACCACCAACGTGGCCCCTCGAGACTTGAATGCGCATATTCAAAAAAACTAATCACCAAACGAGACTTCAACAACCTTCCCAAAAACTCAACAACATCAGGAATAGCAGCAAAAAAAGCTCCCCAAAAAATCACCGAACCAAGCTCAGAAGAAGCAGTAAAAGAAAAACTTAAAATAATCGCAATACCCACCAAAGGCTCCAGACTTTTAAACAGAATCTCCCAAGCATTCTTCTTAGAAATTCCCAATTTCCAAAAATCCTTAGGAGTCTCCGGATCCATGTGCGGAATCAAATCCAAAACGAAATGAGACAAAAAAGCCACAGGAATCACAAGAGCAAAATCTCCAGAAACTTTCCCTATAGCCGCTCCAGTTAACATATGAATTGACCCAAGCATAATTATTGATTAACAATCAATCTTCTCCCCCTCAGGAACCATCCACTTTCCCCACTCCCCATCTTTCTTCATTTGCTCGATAAGCTCAGCCCTCTTCTTCCAATATTCCTCCTCCGGATATTTCTTATTCAAAATCATAAATTCCCCATGATTCACACTCACACACCCAAAACAATTCTTAGAGTTAAAAACCTGAAAACAATAATCACAATCCCTTACAACCTCACAATAATGACAAAACGAACAGTTATTCGCCTTCCCAACCCACTGAACCTCATAACACATC
This sequence comes from Candidatus Peregrinibacteria bacterium, assembly GCA_018655275.1. Lineage (GTDB taxonomy): Bacteria > Patescibacteriota > Gracilibacteria > UBA1369 > LOWO2-01-FULL-3 > JABIJZ01. The sequence continues at coordinate 81,232 of JABIJZ010000002.1, forward strand.
TCCAAATCCACAGACCCCCCAACCTCGAGAGTATCACGATTCCGATCTCCATAAACCGCATACAACCGATCACAATACATACAATCCTGCAATTTACTCGAGCTAAAACAACACACAACATTCTTCACATCCTCCAAATGATTTCCTGTAGAATCCTCCCCTCGATAAATCATCGCATACTGTCGCGGCACCTTAAGCTTCAATCTCTCAAATTCAGCCCAAATCACATCAAGCCCCTTCTGCTTCCACTCAGCCACTCCTTTCTCATATTCCTCCTGGGACAATTGCTCATTGAACAAACAATAGTTCTTCTGCCGAAGCCCAACACCCCCAAAACAACTGTTGCACCCCACACAATCATAACAAAACGACGACTGACTCACCCGCCGACAATCCTGCAACCACGTCCCATCCACACAATCCCTACAATTCAGGCACGAATAACAAAGCTCACACCTGTCACATTCGCTCGAATCACAACAATCTTTGAGGTCACACCCCTCATAACAATAAAAACAATCCCAAAACTTATCCGCACTAAAACACATATAACAATTCTTCGAAAAATACAGATAATCATCGAAATCACAATTCGTGTTCTTGAACCCACGAATTGCAATATGCGGAGTCTTCTGCTTGAGCGCCCAATAGTCTTGGAAAAATGTCATGGCTGAATTCTAACTCCAGGCTCAAAAAAACTCAACTAAAGACTTCCCCAAGCATGATCAAAAAGAACCCTCTGAGTCTTCGCCAAAGCTGGACTAAAAATCTCAGTCGCAGAGACCTCCTTTTCCCCATAAGAGATCATATAAACCTTATTCTCACAAACAATAGTATCAGACTCAAAAACAAACCCTTTTTTTAAGATTTTCATTTCGTGATTCTTAGAATTATACTTCAACATATATTCATCCGCCTCCTCACAATCAATCAATATTTCTCGAGCTTTCCCACCCCGAGCCTTCAAACCTTCAGGAATTTCATAGTGATACTCAGGCATTGCCTTTTTCACCAATTTCGGATTAAAAAAAGCAACAAACTCCTTTTGCTTAAGAACTTCCTCATAAACCCGTTTCACAGCCTCTTTCCCCTCAAAAAATCTCACAGTGGGAGTAACAGAAAGCTTATTTTCAACCATCTCCAAATCCAACATCTTTTCCTCAAGCAAATTCGAAATAAATTGCAAATCAGCCCTCTTCACCTTTAATAAATCAGGGATGTTTTTGACAGAAATACACTTAACATACTTAATCCCAGCCCGACCGAACTCTTCCACCAAACCAACCTTAGCCAAATTCTCCAACACCAAATACATAGACGAACGAGGCATCCCAATCTGTTTCGCAATTACACTCACAGGCTGAGCTCCAAGCTCAAGCAACCTGAGAAAAGTCTTCTCCTCTCTCTGCCCAAGCCCAAAATATTCAAACAATTCCTTCATATTTCCTGACGATTACAGTTGTTGTCACAACATGACGACACTTAAATACTACACTTTTACAGATCAAAACACAAGCAAAACTCCCCATCCTGCCACACACCCTTGACACTACATCGAAATATTGTTATAGTCCAGCCTTAACAATTCACACCCATTCCTATGACAGAAGTAAAAACAGACAAACAGCTCAAAACAGAAGTAACAAAAGCTCTTCAAGGAGACGAGAAAAATCTCACTGCAGTACTGCAAGTCGTAAGTCCGTACGAGGCAATGCGTCACCCGGAGAACGCTGATGTACGTTTGGATCCAAATCATTACGGAAAATTCGCCCAAGCAGTAGCAGAATTAGCAGAAGCAACAAACGCAGAAGCCATTAGGTTAAGTGACGTAGCCTCTGTTCTCCATATCCGAGAAGAAGTCCACGGAGACACCTCAGAAGCCCTATCTTCACTCTTCGAAGAAAACGGAAAAATCGAACCACAACAATACGACAAAATAGTAGTTCCAACAAACTTGGAGGAACTTGAAGAAATCCTCAAAAAATCCAGAAAAGTTACAGTAAGAGGCTACTCTTTCGACAATCCTAGGCTTCGAACACCTTACCCAACAGACACCGGCACAGGCCTTCTCGCAAAAAAAGACGACATCTGGATAGGAAATACAGGCAGAAATACAGGCAGAAATTCAACCGTAATAGAAGCCAAAAACGAAGAATGGTCAGAAGGAGCAATCCAACTCCTAAAAGGATTCTTCATGTCAGGCCACAAACTCGAATGCATTATAGAAAACGAGGAGAAATCACCAAAACTGCCTGAAGGAGTAGAACAAATCAGCCAAGAAGAAGCCGAAATGTTGGCAGAGCGTTTCATGCTCAGAGGAAACGAATATGATAAAAGCGCCTCATTTTTGATGGTCAGCCAAAACCACGGAGCAATCAGTGCCGAACAAGCATTAAAAACACTTCATCGTCACCTAGGAGGCGTAACAGGAATGCACGAAAACACCCTACAAGACATCAAAAAAAGATTTCCAGATCTAGTTGGATTCGAGGGAAAAGTATACCTAAATTCAGTGCCCGGCTCAATGATAGCAGCCATTGATGTATATGGAGTCAAAGACGACAAACTAGAATTCAAACTCCAATGCGTAATGTACGGCAACGGAATCTTCCCAGCATCAAGAAACGGAGAAACAATAGAGCATTAATTCACACAAATGGACTCAGAAACACAACATACAGAAGCCCCAGAACAAGAGCCCCAAGGCTCAAAAGTTTGGGAAATAATTAAAGATTTCGGCAACAGAGCATTAAAATGCATCAACAAACCTTTCGAAATCTTTGTTAGAAAAAACATCAAAACACTCACAGAGCTAGGCCCAAATCCAAAGGAAAGCGGAATCATAGAAGAATCCATCACAGACAAATATATACCCGCAACAAGAAACGCAGTTCTTTGCACACTTCTGGGAACTCCCGGCGTATTGATAATGTCAGATCCCAGCAAAATATTCTTCCTCCTAACAATCATCGCATCAGTAACAGGTATTGCTTGGTTTCAAATGAGTTTAAAAGAAGTAAAATCAAAATTTTCAATCTTCGGTGTTGAACTGACAAAAGACATGCTAGAAGCTTTCGTAACAACTGTACTAATCACAACACTAACAGCCGGACATTCATTATTCAGCGAGGAAACAAGCACCATCATGAGATGGGCACAAGAAGCAAACCTCGACGTCTCACAAATTCTTGAATCCACATACTTCAAAGTAGGATCAAAAATCGCGACAGCAATAGTTGGATTACGTATAGTAATCAATAAACTAATCGTCCCCGTAATAAAATTCGACGCAAACGACGCAATGCTTACAGGCTCAGCTGATTCAGCAAAAAAATTCTATGAAGAATCAATTTCTGCCCTAAGAGAAGCAAGCAAAGTGCTAAAAGGAAAACATTCATTAGAAGCAGCAAACCTGCAAATATCAACCGCTCTAAACAACTATTACGAATACCTCCTGCAAATGAAAGCCCCAATACCAGAACATCTGAACGAAAATGCTCTTCAGGAATTAACAGATAACCCAACAATAGCTCAGAAAGATTTTGACGAGAAGGTAATGCCTATACTTAAAAATTGCCTAGAACAATACAAGCCTTTCGTAGAAGACAACCCAGCCATACAACATAAATACTTAAGAGCCATAAGGCTAATAGAAAACCTCGAAAAATCATACCAGGAAGAACAACCACCAAACCAAAATCTCGCAGACGAAACAATCGCAGAAACCTTCAACAATCTATCAACACTACAAGAACTTTTTCAAGACAGTCTAATCACATTAAACAAAAACACAACATGGCAGAACTAGACAAAGACAATATCGAAATATTAAGAGCTTATGAAGCCCTTAAAGTCCATCCAACAACTTTGGCAATACGAAAACGTCTAAAGAGAGGAGAACATATTACAATAGCCTGCCCAAAACATAAACCACTTATAGAAGAAGTTGAAACAGCAATTAATACAGAAAAAGGAATTACAGAAGAAATGCAAAACAGACTAAGAACAATAGAAGTATGCCAAGCATGCAAACTGGCAATTGCTGCTATTCACGAAGAGCCATCAAACCTTATATTAAAGTAATTTAAATATATATAGCAGCTTGACATCCAACCTCTTAATTAGTATGCTCCACCTCGCATTTAGCGAAAATTTTAAACTTACTCAAAATGACTAATAAACACGCTTCAAAACAGCACGGAGCAGCTCAAGTAAACGAGCAACGCCCAAAATCTAAACTAAGAAAACGAAACAACAAACACGCATCAGTAGCCCGAAAAATGGTTATCATCGAAGAACGACGTGCAGCAGCAAAAGCTCCAAAGGCTCCTGCAAAACCAGCGCCAAAGAAAGAAACACCAGCAAAAGAAGCTAAAGAGTCTTAAGAATCTTCCCAACTAAGAAATGAGACCCGGTCACAACCAAGACCTGGTCTTTTTTTAATCCTTTTTTCGCTCGCACAAAAGCTTTTCCAAAATCCTCTTCAACAACAACCTCAACACCTCGCCCACCACCATATATCTTTGCAAGCTCAGCCCCCATTCGCCCACGAATATCATGCGAAGAAGTGAAAACCACCTTCCCAACCTCAAGTCCAGAAAACAACTTCTTCAAAAAACCAGAAACGTCCTTACCCTTCATCATCGAAATCAAAAAGACAAACTCCCGACCAGAAAACTCAGACTTCAATTTTGCATTCAAAACCTTCGCACTCTCAACAGTATGCGCAATATCGAAAACCACACCATCCCGAACCTGAAATCGCCCAAGAACCTCCAACTTTTCATAAACCTTTCCAAACAACTCTTCATCAAACTCATCAATCTCATCACGATCCACCATAACCATCAAAATCTCACGCACAACTGCATAGTTATCCCCCACGTCCCCTTCAACATAACAAACAGGCACCTCAAACTTTCGCCCAACCAATTCACTCAAAACCCTCGCCCTTTGCGGCGCAATCACTAAAGGAACTTGCTTCTGCTCATTATACGCCTTCACAATCCCCAATTTCTCACCCAAAATCTCACGATAAGTTTCACCCAAAACCTCAGTATGCTCCTTCTCCACAGTCGTAAGACAAGTCACAACAGGTCGCACAACATTCGTCGCATCAAGCCTCCCCCCAAGCCCAACCTCAATCACAGCAAAATCAACACCCACCTCGAGAAAATACTCCATCACTAAAGCAAAAAGAATCTCAAAATACGTCACATATCGCCCCTTATCTTGATCCACCCATTCATCCAAAAACTCCCGCACCTTCTCAACCCTCCCAACAAAATCTTTCTTCGAAATCTGTCGCATCTTTCCACCAGACCCCACAACAAAACTCTCAGTAGCATCAACAATATACGGCGATGTAAAAAGCCCCACCTTCTTCCCAGCCGCCCCCAAATACCCAGCCACCAAAGAACTCGTCGTCCCTTTCCCTTTAGACCCAGCCACATGCACACATTTCAGATCTCGATATCGAAGCCCATACGCCTTCAAAAACCTCTCATATCGACGTAAATCAAAAAAATCCTCATTATATTTGTACTCAACAATATCTTCGTACGAGACGAACGACTTCAGATATTTTATTGCTTGGTCAAAATTCATAGTTTTGGATAAAGTCCAGGCCCCACTATACCACACCCTTGAGTCCGGACTCGCCTTAATGTATAAATAAACCATGATATCCTCCCTCCTCCAACAATACGCATCATTGCTCGAAGACGTCGACGCTCATTTCACAAAAGCAATCCGAGAAATCCCCAAAATCCCCTGCAAAAAATCTTGCTGCGATTGTTGCAAACAGCTCTTTCCGCTTTCAATGATCGAGGCATACTACATCAACGAAGGTTTCAAAAACCTCCCAAGAAAAGAACGCCGCGAGCTTGAACGAGAAGCAAAAAAACAACAAGAAAGAATCGAAAAAGAAATCAACCCAAAGCAATACAAAACTCTCAACGCAGACCTCAACGAAATCGCAGAAAAACGAAACAACTTTACAAAAGCCCTACAATCAACAAAAATTCATTGCCCACTCCTAGACAAAAAAGGCCTGTGCCAGTTATACGAACACCGAAACCACGATTGCCGAATCCACGGTGGAAGTTTCGACGAATCATCAAACGAAATAGTCGGATGCTTCAGACACAAAGACCTTTTCTCAAACCCAGAATCAAAACAAAAATTCAAAACCCACGCAATCCCATCAGGACACAGATACAAAGAAAAAAACAAACTCGACTCCCTCCTAATAACCCACTTAGCAAACAACGAAGCCCTCACCAAAACAATCTATATCACCACCCCATACATCGCATTTTTAAAAGATTTCGCAGAAGTTGATTGGAAGAATTTTTTCTACGAAAAAATTCCTGCAGCCTCACAAACTCAAAACAACAATACTTTTTCTCTCATCATCGACACCACCCACTAAATGTTCAAAAAAAGAAAATTATCAATAAATAAAAAACGCAGCCTTCACTACGGCCGAAGCCCTTCGCAAAGCCCATCAGTGATCCGTTCACGCAACAAAAAAATCTTGAGGACAGTAGGCCCAACAAACTTCCACACAAGAAAAAACAAGAAGCCAGTAGTCAAAAGCCTCCGCGAACGAATCCCAAAAAGAATAAAGCTCATCACAAAAGTAGCAATTGCCACCATCCTAGTCGTAGCTTTCGTAAGAACGTTCTTTTTCTCAAGCTATTTCTTGGTTGAAAACATCGTCATCGAATCAGAAGACCAAACCGCAACTCAAATCAGCAACAACATCATAAGCGATTTGAGAGAATACAAAGGCGAAAACATTTTCGGAATAGACGAACCTGAAATCATCGAAAAAATTCAAACAAAATATCCAGAAATCGAAGCCCTAAAAATAGATACAGACTGGCCAGACACAATCACAGTCTCATTCCAACAATTCCCACCAGCAGCAAACATCACAAACCTCACCGAAGAATCAAACAAAAAATTCATAGTAAACACAGTCGGATACATCATCGCTCAAGACATAGACAACCCCCTCCTTCCATACATCAAAATCAAATCCGAAACCCAATTCAACACTGAAGCCCCAATCATCAGCCCAAAAACACTCGAGTACATCCTCGGTTCCATCAATTACTTCAAAGAGAAATTTGGAATGGCAATCATAGAAACTGAATACAAACTCACCCCAAGAGAAGTCCACCTCAGAACCGAAAGATACTTCTACATCTGGCTAGACGCCCAAAAACCATACGAAAACCAACTCAAAAAACTAAAAAAAGCCCTCGTCAAACTCGACATATACAATGAAAACCTAGAATACATCGATTTACGAATTACCGGCGAAAGTGGCGAAAAAATCATCTACAAACGCAAATAACCACACAAAACATTCCCCTTAAAAAGTCAACCCTACTGGATTTATTTCAGTCCTGTTTTTTGGTATAATTATCAACGAAATTAGAAAATAAAAATAAATAAAAAATCATATGTCTGACAACTCAAAACTAGTTTTAATTAAAGAAGCTTTGGACACAGCAGAGGCTGGTTTGTTGAAAGCAAAACAACTTTTCAAAGAATTATCAGGCGACGAACTCGACACACCTTTTGCAAAAAAAGCAGATCGAATCTCTTCAGCTCCATCAGAGAGCACAAACGAAGAAAACGTTGTTGAAGGAATCTTCGACGGAGAAAAAATGATCGATAAAGGAGAAAAAACATATCCCGTTCCTGCAAACTACGCATCAAAATCGAAACTAATCCCAGGAGACGCCCTCAAATTAACAATCAACGACGACGGCTCATTCGTATACAAACAAATAGGCCCAGTAGATCGAAAACAAGTCATAGGAACTCTCACATACGAAGACGGAGACTACAAAGTGATAACAAAAACAAAAGCATACAAAGTCCTTTTAGCTTCAGTCACCTACTACAAAGGTGAAATCGGAGACAAAGTCACCCTGATAATCCCAGAGAAAGAAGCTTCAGACTGGGGTTCAATCGACAACGTCCTTCCAAGAGACGCAACAGATATGGACACAACAGGTGAATTTTAGTATACAATACGCCCATGACTGCATTTTCATGGGAAAAACTTGAAAAACCTATTGTGTGTCTCGCCCCAATGGCAGGCTACACAGATTCTGCATACCGACAAATCGTAAAAAGTATTGCCCCGGAAACAATCTGCTTTTCAGAACTAACTTCCATCAACGCCATCGGACACAATTCACAGAAGACCGAGGAAATGCTTAAATTTGCAGAGATAGAGCAACCACTCATCATCCAATTATTTGGCAAAGACCCCGACTTCTTCGTAAAAGCCGGCAAAAAACTAGAACACCTAAAAGTCTCAGGAATAGACATCAACATGGGCTGCCCCGCAAAAAAAGTCGTATGCTCAGAATACGGCTCAGCTTTGCTAAACAATCCACAACTCGCAGGAGAAATCGTCAACAAACTCAGCAAAGCCATCAAAATCCCCGTCTCAGTAAAAATGCGAATAGGCTACAAAACATACGATGAACAAAAATTCACAGAATTTGTAAAAATCCTCGAACAAGCAGGCGCACAAGCCATAACAATTCATGGAAGAACAACCAAACAAGGGTATTCAGGCGAAGCAGATTGGGCCCCCATCCACCTGGCAAAAACACTCATCAAAATCCCAGTCATAGGAAACGGAGACATCGACACCCCAGAAACCGCACAAAAACGCTTGGAAAATCTCGATGGAATAATGATCGGCCGAGCAACCGTAGGCAATCCTTGGCTACTCCGAGAAATTCACGAGAAACTTCACTCAGAAAAACCAACCAAATCACCAGAAACACTCGAACAAAAACTCCCAACCATAAAAAAACACCTCCACCTCGCTATCAAAACCTACGGAGAAAAAATCGGCATCCTGGAAATGCGCAAACATTTAGCAGGTTACATCTCCTCTATTCCAGGTGCAAAAAGCCTCCGCGTGAAGTTGATGCAAGCTCCGTCAGAAGAGGAGGTTTTGAAAATTCTCGGGGATTTTCTTTAAATTCCAAACATACCTTTCCCGAACCAGGGGGTTTTTTAACTATTGTCCAGACCTACCGGGACACTTACCCCCACCCCAATAGTCCCACCCCTTACACCAACTATCAGACATCAAACCCGATAGTCACTTAACGCACCCCCACTATCGAGGTCCAACCAACCAAAACCCCCCCCCAACCTTTAGGACAACACATTCCCACCCCATCACCCCCTCTTTCACCCTTGTCCCAAACCTGTTTTTGTGATATAATTGTTTGATATTAAAAATAAAAAAAACATGTATAAACTCGATAAAATCTTAAGGACCGCAGTGAAGTACAAAGCTTCCGATCTTTTTCTTTCTACAGGCGCAAAACCTGCATTGAGAATCAACGGAGAAATCATAATCATCGAAGATCATGATGTTCTGACAAAAAAAATCGCTGAAGATTATTTACTAGAAACCCTCAACGACAAACAGAAAAAAACCTTCGAACAAACCTTAGACATCGATTTTTCCCTCAATATTGAGGATATCGCAAGATTCAGAGTCAACATGTTCGTACAAAGACGAGGAATTTCTGCAGCTTTCAGGTTAATTCCTGAAATGGTAGTAAGTCTCGATGAACTTGGAATGCCACCTCAAATGAAGAGATTAACAAAATACAAGAAAGGCCTCGTAATTGTAACAGGTCCAACCGGATCAGGTAAATCGACTACCGCAGCAGCCCTTCTCAACGAAGTAAATCAAAACGAAAAGAAACATATAGTTACAGTTGAAGACCCTATCGAGTTCGTTCACAAAAACCAAAAATCAATCATAGAACAAAGAGAAGTTGGAATTCATACAATGAGCTTTCAAAAAGCACTAAAATCATCTCTCCGAGAAAATGCAGACATAGTTATGATCGGAGAAATGCGAGACTTGGAAACAATGCAATTAGCAATCACAGCAGCAGAGACAGGACAGCTAGTGATAGCCACTATGCACACATCAGGAGCAGCAAATTCAATCAATAGAATCGTCGACTCATTTCCATTTGAACAACAAAATCAAGTACGAGCACAGCTATCAGAAAGTCTGCTCGCAGTCGTATGGCAAAATCTATTGAAAACAAAAGACAACAAAGGCCGAGTTGCAGCTCTCGAAATCATGTTCAACAACAATGCAATCGCAAACATGATTCGAAAACAATCAACTCATCAAGTAGATTCAGTCATTGAAACTTCAACAAAAGAAGGCATGCAAACAATGAAAAAAGCAGTCACAGACCTGTTCCACGGCGGACTCATTACAGAGGAAGCAGCATTGGAAAATATCCCGCGACAATCAGAGATCTAACCCAATCGCCATGCCCAAAACACTTATAAAATTAGTATCGGTGCTCATTACAGCTAGCGTTCTTTTGGGAACTCAAATCATGGTCACAGCAAACGCTGACGATGCTCCAGCCGTAAACAACCAAAGACTAGAAGAATTGACCTTCCCAGTAAGAGAAGTGCTTAAACTCCCTGGAGACCAACAATCTCAAAATTATTTTCAAGAAATACCAAGAAAAGAAGATGGAACAATAGACAAAGAAGCTTTAGCCGCAAATCCAAATATCACGCAATTTCCAGTAATAACTTTCATACTAGACATCATAAATTTATTGGTTCGGGTCGCTGGAACAGCAGCAGTATTAATGCTAATCGTAACAGGTCTCGTCATGATGTTCACTCAAGGCGAACAAAACATCATCGAAAAAGCCAAACAAATGTTCCTGTATGAAATCATCGGAATATTGGTTGTTTTCGTGTCTTACGTTCTCGTAACAATAGTTCAAAGCATATTCACAAACGTTTAATAAAAATAATGAAAATATTGAAATTCCTCACAATCAGCCTGATATTAATAGGATCTCTAACACCTTTGACACTAACTGCATTCGCAGCAGCAGACGAAACACCAGCAGCCCCTACAAATTGCGGCAGTTTAAAAACAACCGAAGCAGCAACAGCAAAATTAGAAGAAGACGTGTTCAAACAAAGCCCTTTGAAAATCCAACAATGTATAAAAGAAGTCAGAGCACTAGAAAATGCTTGCCCTCCAACCGACGACTTATGCAAAACCACCAAAACTGAAATCATAGACATACTCGAAAGCGGACTTCTTGCTTTATCAACCAGAGAATCCACACAAGCACTAGCAGAAACAGTCGGATTCCCAATAGACGCAGCAGCAGGAGATTCCTGTATAGAAGATGATGACAAGGACAAAATATGGGTAATCGTCCAAGAAGGCCTAGAGGAAGAAATCCCAGAAGGACAATCAAACATCAGAAACTGCATCAGAAACACATACTGTGTAGAAAGAGAAACAAGCGCAGGCCTCGAATGTATAACCTACGACACACAAGAACAACACTGTTCAGGCCTACCTATAGAATACAAAGACTTTGACGGAGTACAATTCCCAACATTGGGAGACAAAAGAGTCTCAATAAGCTGTAAACCAATCCAAGTATACTTCGGAGAATCAGGAATAGACCTACTCTACACATACATCGGATCAATATACAGATGGGCAGCCAGCGTGGTCGGAATTATAGCCGTACTCGTCCTAGTTATCTCAGGCATCCAAATTTCAGCAGCAGCAGGAGATCAACAAGCATTAACAAGCGCAAAAACAAGAATTTTCCAATCGCTATCAGGACTAGCAATTCTATTCTTATCAGCGATCATTCTTTACACAATCAATCCAACTTTCTTCGTAAACTAAAACAACAGAAATGAAAAAATTTGTAGCATACATCACGATAGCAATACTAATACTTGGACTAGGCGCAAGCATATATACAGCAAACGCTGAAGCACCTGCAACATTCGGAGAACAACTCCAAGGAATATTAACAACTCCAAAGCCAAACACACTTCCCGGCCCAACAGTAAACAGTCAAGAAACAGCCGGAAAAGTAAATGAATGGTTAGCAGAAAGAGTATTACCCAAATGGACAGTCGGAATGGTAGCTTTCGTAGCAGTACTTTCCTTCGCAATGTTGATAGTCAGTGGAGTAAGATTCCTCACTGCATACGGAAACGAAGAAGCCGCAACATCTGCAAGAAAAATGATCATATGGTCATTAGCAGGTCTACTCTTGGCATTATTCTCGTATACAATTGTATCAATCATCACAAGCATCCAATTTTAAACTTATGAGCAAAACAATAAAAAAACTAGCGACACTCCTAACAATACTATTCGTAAGTATAGTAAGTGCCCCAACAGTACTTGCAGTAAATACATCAGAATTGTTGCCGGATTTTCAAGAATATTACGATAAGAAGTCTCCAGGTCTATTCGAAAATGACGCATTCTACAAAAACCTAAAAAATTACAACCAGCTTCCAGACCCAACTTTCAACGATGTAGTAAACACAGCAATCAAATTCATGCTCTACTTCGCGGGATCATTGGTGGTGATAGGACTATTGGTCGTAGGAGTAATGTATTTATCAGGGGCAGCCAACGAGGAAAACGTAAACAAAGCAAAAAAAATTCTCGGATATCTCGGAATAGGAATACTAATAATGTCAGTAGCATACGCAGTTGTGTCAGGTATACTACAAATGGGCCAATTTTTTGAATAAAATCCGTACAAAAATATGAAAAGAACAATACTAAAAATAGGTGTCATACTAACAATAGCAGCCCTAAGCGGCATACTATTTGCATATGTAGCCCATGCAGCCTACGAAATCCCAGACCAATACGCACCAGACAACATTCCACTATCAGACTTAGAATACGGTTTCGGCCACGGTGGAGAAAGCGGACTAATTCAAGTCTTCCAAATTCTAGCAGGAGCCTTGCTTTACCTAGCCGCACCATTAGCAGTGATAGCGATAGGGATGACTGCATTCAACATGGTTATAAACTCAGGAAGCTCAGAGAAAGTAGAAACAGCAAAAAAACAACTGACTTGGGCTGTCTTAGGCCTTGTCTTGATAATCCTTTCATACGCAACAATAAAATTCGTCATCGAATTTGTACCTCAAATCTTAGACGAAGTTCCAATAGAAGAAACCGTGACATAAGCCACTACTTCTGCTCAATCCTAGGAAACAAAGGATCGCCCTGCAAAATCTTCGTACCGTCTTTGAGAAACCCAAAGTATTTTCCATAACCATAATCCCCGTCTTTTAAGCCAAGACTTCTCAAAACCTCTTCAGCCTTCCCAGGAATCACAGGTAACAACATCAAAGCGCTATTACGAAGCATTTCAAGCAGATTATAAAGCACCGCCTCTAACCCAGCCTTATCAAGCTTAGCAAGCTCCCAAGGCTTCTGGTCTTCCACATATTTATTCGCATAATCAACCAACGAAATCGCCTTCTCAATAGCAATTTTCATATTAAAATTATCCATACTTTCTCCGTATTCTTTCCAAAGACCTTCAATCCGCTCCGTCAATTCAGGATTTGCTTCTTTTCCAGCAACCTTCCCATCCAAATATCTCCCAACCATCATAAGAACTCTATTAACTAAATTCCCAAAATTATTCGCAAGCTCAGAGTTATACAATTCAACAAACCGAGACCGGCTAAAATCACCATCATCCCCAGTAGGAATCTCCCTCAACAAATAATATCGCAAAGGATCAACTCCAAACTCATCAACATACTCCAGAGGATCAACAACATTCCCAAGACTTTTACTCATTTTCTTACCTTCAGAAGTCACAAACCCATGAACATAAATCGCATCAGGCACAGGCAACCCAGCCGACAACAACATCCCAATCCAAATCCCCGCATGAAATCTCAAAATATCTTTCCCAATCACGTGAGCCTGAGCAGGCCAAAAATTCTGAAAATCCTTGCTACCCTTCTCACCTTCACCATACCCAATTCCAGTAATATAGTTCGACAACGCATCACACCACACATACATCACTTGATCCAGATCATCCGGCACATCAATCCCCCACGGCAACACATCCTTCGGCCGCGAAAAACTCACATCCCTAAGACCATCATCCCCAATTATATTCAATATCTCGTTCTTCCTAGACTCCGGCAAAACCTGCAACTTATCTGATTTAATCAAGTCACGAATCTTATTCGAATACTTCGACAATTTGAAAAAATAATTCTCCTCCTCCAAAACTCTAGGCTTCTTGTCATGATTCGGACATTTCCCATCCACCAAATCTTTTTCCAAAACAAAAGCCTCACATCCAGAACAATAAAATCCTTTATAAGTTCCTTTATAAATATCACCTTTATCAACCAACGCTTTCCACAATTTCTGCGCCCCCTCTTTGTGATAATCCGACGTCGTACGAATAAATCCATGATTAGACAAATTCAAATCCTCCCGCAACGACTCATATTTCTCCGCATTCTCATCAGCAAAAGCTTGGGTATCCTTCCCAGCCTCCTGAGCAGTCTCATACAGTTTCACTCCATGTTCATCAACCCCAGTCAAAAAATAAGTCTCATCGCCCTTCATTTCATGATACCTCGCCAAACAATCAGTCTGTATCGCCTCCATCGCAAAACCAATATGTGGCGCCGCATTAACATAAGGAATCGCAGTTGTTATATAAAATTTCGACATCTTTTATGGGTTAAAGAACGCCAAAAGCTTACCCGAAAACAAGATCACAGGCAACACCACTCCCGGACAAAGGGGAATCTTAACTATTGTCCGGAACACAACCCCGGACAACACCTAAAAACCCCAACCTTCCGGGCCTGACCAACACCACCCACAACCTAATCAGCCGTATGATAAAGAGAGAAGTTCAAAAACGGAAGATATGAATCACGTTTCTTCTTAACATTCAAAGTCACCACACTCTCCCCACTCCGACCCTCAGAAGTAATATCAGCATATTCACGCACCAAAGAAGAATCTCCATATGCCTCAACCCTGAAATACAAACGCGCTTTCTGCCGTCTTTCTTCATCCTTCACAGACTTAAACACAGCAGGGTTAATAAGATTTGTAAGAGTAAGATAGTTGTAATTATGATCTTCTAAAAAGTCAGCAATAGGATAACAATCCTTCACCCCAACACCATCATTATCATAAAGATAATGCTCACGAGCCTCCGTCACCAAACAACTCACATTGTAAATATATTGCCCATCATCACTAACAGTTGGCTCCCCAGGAGCCCCCTCAAAATAATCATTACATTCGATAAGATCATGCATCCCAGGCTCAACAGCACACTTCAAAGACCCAAACCAACTAGGAAGCTCCGCCCCAGTTTCACCACCCCCAATCACACTAGTAACAGCAGTAAAATCACTAATAGATTCAGTCCCCTCATTTTTCAATCCATAAATCTTCCACCTCAAAACATCCCAACCACTCAACAAATCCGCACCTTTAGACTGAATTTTGAAATCCTTAGCAGGATCAAATCCCGCATAATACATCACACGGAAATCCTCCACCACAACCTCTTCCCCACTATCAACCGTAAACAACGGAATAGTGATAGATTCATTCAATTCCAAAACATCATACAAAGCTGAAGGATCTTCCAGCTCCTCTAAATTAAACTCTTCCCCAAAATAAGGATATTCCTTGGCTTTATTCCCAATATTATAAGTAAATTCCCCATCTCCAACCTCAAGCCCCTCACCAACACCATCTTCATCAACCGCAGGCTCGTATCCAGGCAAATTCTCACCTAACTGCAACAAAGCCAGCTCAACACCAGACTCAGCAGAATAGTAAGCTCGTCCAGCATCCAACGTCAGCCTAGTAACAGCAATTTCCCTCACAACCAGAGCAGAAACAGCTATTCCAATCGCAGTCAAAATTCCCATCACAAGCAACGCAGTCAACAATGCACTTCCGCGCTCACCTCGCAACTGCCTCGCAACTCCCAAATTTTCCCAAAAACACTTCATATCTTTTAGTTATAAACACGTGAAGAAACTGAAGTCTGTAATTTGACTTCGTTCACCACTCCTTGAGCATTCTCACGAGCAAAAATCACAACCAAAGTCACTTTGGGATGAAAATAAGTCCCAAGTGAGAAATTGTAATCTTTGCCATAAGGATTTTCACTAGGCGTAACATAAACTTCAAAATCTTTCACAAACACGTTTTCCGCATGCAAATCATACTCAGAAAAAACCTCCCCAGAAACCTTCTCATGAATATAAAGCTTCTCGGCAGCCCCGCTATAACAAACCGTAGACCTCTTCGACCCATCTTTCGCATAGAAACTAAACTCATCTGCAGCATCCGAACAAACCCCACCATCCTGCACACCATCCTCATTATAATAACGAGAATTCCTCGCAAGATCAGTCATAACTTCAAAAGAATGCCGAGCCTCAGAATACAAAACCCTGTACTCCTCAGCCACTCGCAACCCACGAACAACACCCAAATAAGAATTCAAAATCAACCCAGTAAACAACACAAAAATCGCCATAGCAACCAGCATCTCAATCAATGAGAATCCATCTCGCGCCCCCAACCGTCTCAATTTTTCATTCATTTTCTTACTCATTCTTCCAGTCAGTTAAAATAGTAGTTAAGGCCACTTCCCTATCGTCTCCACGCTCTTCCCAGCTAGTAGTACAAGTCACACTAACCGCCTTCTCCTCAAGCTCAAGCACATCGTCGACATAATCATCATCCAAAGCCAAAACCTCACAAACTCGGCTAAATGAAGTCTCCTCCATTCCACTAGACCCCACTCCATTTTGGAAATAAACACGACTGCTAGAATTTCTCCCCGCAACCATAGACAATTTCCAAGGCGCCACAGACTGCAAGAAAGAACGCTCAACAATATCAGTAAGCCCATAAGACTCAGCATTGAAATTCACAACATAATCTCCATCGATCGAAAACCCACCTCCTTCTCCCCAAATACCATTCCCTTGCCCAACATCCCCACGATAATCAACATTATGCATAAAATGCGTATCCCTCATATTTCGGAAAGCTTCAAGCCCTTCCTGAGAATAATAATAAGCCTGCAAAGTAGAAGTGTTTGCTGCATTTGATCTCAACATCGAAACAAGTAGATTGCTTCCAGCAACCACCGC
This sequence comes from Candidatus Peregrinibacteria bacterium, assembly GCA_018655275.1. Classification (GTDB taxonomy): domain Bacteria; phylum Patescibacteriota; class Gracilibacteria; order UBA1369; family LOWO2-01-FULL-3; genus JABIJZ01. The sequence continues at coordinate 98,299 of JABIJZ010000002.1, forward strand.
CACAACCAAAACCATGACCGCAACAAGCACTTCAGTCAAAGTAAATCCACTCTTATTATTTAACAAACTTTTTATTCGCATTTCCAGATTTTAAATTTATAGAAACCATTCTTTGATAAGTAGCATTAGCATCATCGCCATACTGCAAAATCACCTCAACCTCATCGCCAAACCCACCTCCACTCGCAACAAACTCCCCCTCAGGCGGCATAAACAAAAGCTCATACGTTCCAGCAGGCTTAATCTCCGCCACACTAACCAAATCATCCAAATTCAAGTCCTCATAAGTCAGCTCCCCCATATCACAACCTTTATAAATCCACCTCTGAGATTCGCTATCAAAAGACTTCTGCCCCGCAAAAGGAGCAGAAACAATACGCACAGAGTCAGCATCAACAGCCAACCCTTTGCACAAAGCCCCCTCAGAACCGGAGATCTTTCCCAAACGAACTTCATCCCTCTGTTGATAAAAAGTCGAGATAATATTGTCAGCAGAAACATCCAACAAAGACGATTTTCTATACGAAGTAAAAGCCGCAATAGACGTAATAGCCAATATCCCAACTATCGCCACAACAATCAGCATCTCAATTAGCGTAAACCCGCCCCTGCCAGCCATCCTTTTTGTTCGACTAGGAGAAAACATGAAATACTCTATTAAGAAATTACTGATGTAAGGTTAAAGATCGGAGCCATCACAGCTAACGCCAACATCCCTACAAATAAACCAACCACCAAAATCATCAACGGCTCAAAAACCGAAGTTAATCTCTTTAAAGTATGATTTATTTCCATTTGATATTGTGCAGAAACTTTCGACGACACCTCCCCAAGAGCAGCTGATTTCTCACCAACCCTAATCATTTCCACAACCTCAGAAGGAAACAAAAACGGAGTGTCCGAAAGGTTATCCGAAATCTTCTCACCTTTTCTCACAGATTCAATAACATCACGTAATTTCAATCTAAAAATACTATTTGGTATAGAATTGGTTGTTATCTCAAGGGCCTGAATTACAGGTAACCCAGCTTCAATCAAAACCCCAACCAAACTTACAAATTGCAGAACATAAACACTTCTCAAAAGAGGTCCAATAATAGGAAGTCTCAATTTGAGGTAATCCCACCACTCTTTACCCTTTGGAGTTCCAACATAAATCCGGAACGTACCATATAAGATAGCTACAAACAAAATCATAGCCCACCAATAGTCCACAAGCGCAGTCTGGGCATAAAGCAATATTCTAGTGGACAAAGGCAAGTCTCCAAAAGCAACTCCACCCTCAGTCAACATAGTCATAAGTGTAGGGAAAACCCACACAAGCATACCAACAGCAACAATAAGCAAAGTCGCAAGCACAGCCAAAGGATAGAACGCAGCACCCCACAACTTCATTCGAAGTTCGTGAGCCCTACCAACCTGGTCCGACAAACGAAACAACATAGACCCAAGTCTACCAACAGCTTCACCCGACTTGATAACACCAATTTCAACTTCATCAAAAGTATCTCCAAACCTCGACATTGAATCACTCAAACTCATACCTCGTTCACTATTGTACGAGACAGTCTGCAAAACACGAGAAAACCTTTGATTCTTCGTCCTTCCAGCAAATGCACGAATAGCAGAAACCGCAGGAATCCCCGCGTCCACCATCACCGCAATCATATGAAAGAAATACGATTTATCCTTGATACTAATCCTCGAATGATCGATCAAAAAATCGTTCGCACGAGTCATAAAATCATCCTTACTGTTATCATAAACACCATAAATCACCTGCTTTTTCTTTTTTCCACCCTTCTTTGTGATTCTTTCTAGAATAGATTTAGCCATAATTAATTTTGATAATAAGCATTCATTGATAGAGAAAATGAAACCCTATTTAGGTCCAATTCCTCCAAGTAATTCACTTGAACATTAATAGAAGAAACTTTGAACAACCTCGCGTTTCCCTCAATTCCTTTAAGGAAATGAATCAAATCATTGTAGTTCCCTTCAAAACTCGCACTAATTTGCAAAGCCGAAACACCTTCATAAAGATCTTTCACCTTTCCAAAACTTACAGAATGCAAAACTACATCATTTGAAGCCGCAATATCCACAAGATCCTCAATAACATCATCTTGATTTAACCCAACAGGTATAGAATCAAGCAAAGTCTTTTTTTGAACCTCAGTTTCCAACCCCATCTTACCTTCAGCCTCCTTCAAAACATCAATTCGAGCACTCAAAACTTCAGCCTCATCAGTCTTTGTCTCAATAGAAACTTTCGCATCATCATATTCATCACTCAATGAGCTTGTATAAAACGCATACAAAGCCACTGAGCCAAGAATCAATATCACTCCAACAAGCGACAAAATCTTTTTAAGCTTACCTTCATCAGGCAAATCCATAGTACTTCCAGGATCCTCCTGACCTTCGGTGCTTAGAGTTGGTTCTAAGTTATCTTCAAACATTTTATTTAAGTTAAATTATTAGTTTATTAATTTACTTTAACAGGAACAGGTTTCTTCGCCCCAGCTTCATCTTCAACATATTCAACATTGAAACTGAATCCCAATACCACTATGCCTTCCTCAGACACTGAACTAGAAATACCAGGAATAAAAGGGTCTCTAAAATATGGACTACCTTCGTACGCTCTAATCAAATTAGCAGCATCAGCAAAAGGATCTTCACTTCCCTCAGCCGTCTTAGCACTTACTATCAATCTGTTATCTTTTGATCCAGAAAATGAAGAATACTCAACTTTTGGAGCTTTTGTTTCTGTATCCTTAGGAGTTGTCGCCAAAATTTTGGTAACAACATCGGACCACTCAACACCGTCTTCCGCCAAAAGATCCAACGTATTCTTCGCAGAAAGCGCCTGTTCTACATACGCAGACTCATATTTCACAATTTCACTCCTCAAATCCGCCAATTCAGATTCCATCTCCTGAAGATTTCTTTCAGCAGAGGAAACTTTTATCAAAGTGTACCCTGTCAGACCTCCGACCAGAAAAGTCACTACGAGGCCCAAAATGAATAGTAAAGAGAGTTTATTCATGTTTATTTTTGTTATTAATTTGTTAATAATTATTATATAATTATACCAAATTTTTAACCTTATAACAAGTGCGTAACTTCATAACCATCAACGAAAGCTTCAATTGCCAAAACTGTGGCAAAAAAAACCCAAAAGCAGAGAAAACCTGTAGAAATCACTGCAAATACTGCCTATACAGCCGCCACGTCGACGACGAAACCCCAGGAGACAGAGCTTCAACCTGTAAGAACTTGATGGAACCCATAAGAACAGAAAAAGACAACAGAAAAGACATGGTTATCTTTCACAAATGCACAAAATGCGGCAAAATAGCCAAGAACAAAATGGCCAGTGACGACGACATGGACCTAATCATCAAATTAACATGCCCCGAAATCGTAACAAAACCGCAGACCAAAAGACGCTAGAAACCTTAAAAAAACATTTAAAAGGTGGTGAAACTTTAATAGTAGGAATCTCTGGAGGACCAGATTCCGTCTTTTTGCTACATATGCTGCTAAAATTCACCCCAAAACTAAACATAGTAGTCGCACACATCAATCACGCCCTTCGAGGAATTGAAGCCGAACTCGACACAGATTTCGTCAAAAATTTAGCAAAAAAACACAAAATCCCATTCAAACACACAAAAATCGACATCGCCACTCTATCAAGAGCAAAAAAGAAATCAGTAGAAGAAACAGGTCGCGACATCCGATACAAATTCTTCAACAAACTATATAAAGATTATAAAGCCGACTACATCCTGACCGCCCACCACCTGGACGACAACCTGGAAACAATCCTCCTAAATTTCATCAGAGGATCAAATCTACAAGGAATAACAGGAATCCAAGAAACATCCCTATACCAAAAAACCAGAAACGTCCTTCGCCCACTTCTGAACATTTCAAAACAAGAAATAGTCGAATACCTCCAAGACAAACACATCTTATATAGAATCGACGCAACAAACGAAGACCGAGACATCCCAAGAAATTTCCTCAGACACGAAGTCATTCCAAAACTAAAAGAACTAAACCCAAGTCTCCCAAAAACAGTCCTAAGAAACAGCAAAAATTTCAAAGAAATCCAAGCTCTCCTCGAGAAAGAAGCTAAAGCTTGGATCAGGGGAAACAAAATCTCATCACAAACATTTGATCTAAAGTCACTCCAAACACTCCCCGCCCCAATCCAAAAAGAGATCCTAATACAAATATATAAAGAAGCCGAAGGCGACACAAAAAACATAGAATCAATCCACTTAGACGAAGTACTCTCCATCATTAATAAAAATGTTGGCAACAAGAAAAAGAAACTAAATAAATACACAGTTGAAATAAAAAAAGGAACTCTTATAATGAAGCCATGCCAATCCTAAAAAAATCACCATCAAACAAATCAAAAAACGGGTTCACATACCTGATAGTGATAGCCTTAGCTATCACGGCTTTTATGTTGATGTCCAATCCAACCAATGAAAACATCGAAGAGATCTCTCTTAACAAATTCGTAGAAGAAGTAAAAGCAGGCATAGTTCACCATGTAGTATTAGCAGACAACACAATCCAAATAGAGCTTGCAGACGGCAAAAAGCAAACATCCCAAAAAGAACCAGGAGCTGACATATACTCAATCTTAGAAAAAACAGGAGTAAAAGAAGACACAATCGCAACACTTTCAGTCACAATAGAAGACACCGCAGGCGACAAATTCTGGATAGACCTCTTGATCAGCTTCCTACCGTTTATATTTATAATCGGATTCTTCTTATTCATGATGCGTTCCGCCCAAAACTCAAACAACCAAGCAATGGGCTTTGGAAAATCAAAAGCAAAAATTGTAGATAAAGAGAAAGAAAAAACAAATTTCAACAATGTTGCAGGAGTAAAAGAAGCAAAAGCAGAACTAGAAGAAATCGTAGACTTCCTAAAAAAACCACAAAAATACACTTCAATGGGCGCAAAAATCCCAAAAGGTGTATTGCTAATCGGACCTCCAGGAACAGGTAAAACTCTACTCGCAAGAGCAGTAGCAGGAGAAGCAGAAGTACCATTTTTCACAATATCAGGTTCAGAATTCGTAGAAATGTTCGTAGGTGTCGGCGCTTCCCGCGTAAGAGACCTATTCAAAAAAGCAAAAAGAAATTCACCATGCATTATTTTCATCGACGAAATCGATGCAGTTGGTAGACACAGAGGTGCAGGTATGGGAGGTGGCCATGACGAAAGAGAACAAACACTCAACCAAATCCTCAGCGAAATGGACGGTTTCGAAACAGGAACAAACGTCATAGTAATGGCCGCAACAAACCGACCAGACGTACTCGACCCTGCCCTACTTCGACCAGGACGTTTCGATCGAAGAGTCGTTGTAGACGTCCCAGATTTGGAAGCAAGAAAGGAAATCCTGGAAGTTCATTCAAGAAACAAACCCATTTCAAAAAGCGTCGACCTAGGCAAAATCGCACGACAAACACCTGGTTTTACAGGAGCAGACTTAGAAAATCTATTGAATGAATCTGCGATTCTAGCCGCAAAACAAAACAAGAAAAACATAGGCAATCACGATATCGAAGAATCAGTCGAAAAAGTCCTAATGGGCCCAGAAAGAAAATCTAGAGTTTTATCAAAAGACGAGAAAAGAATCACAGCCTTCCACGAAGTTGGTCACGCAGTAGTCGGCCAAATGCTCCCAGGATGCGACAAAGTAAGGAAAATCTCAATCATATCAAGAGGCATGTCTCTCGGCTCAACATGGTTCATCCCCTCAGAAGATAAACACCTACATTCAAAACAAAAATTTGAAGACGAAATATGCTCTCTACTCGGAGGATACGTAGCAGAAGAAATAACCTTCGGACAAGTAACTACAGGAGCCTCAAACGACCTTGAAAGAGCAACCACTCTAGCAAGAAGAATGGTCACAGAATTCGGAATGAGCGACCTCGGCCCAGTGATTTTCGGAGAGAAAAACAAAGAAGTATTCTTGGGCAAAGACTTCGGGCATGTACGAAATTATTCAGAAGAAGTCGCCTCAGAAATAGACAAACAAATAAAGAGATTCATCGACAGAGCACACAAACACACAGAAACAATCATCGCAAAAAACAAGAAATTAATAGAAGAAATCGCCGAAGATTTAATAAGAAAAGAAACCATCACAGAAGCTGAATTCGCAAAATACTTCGAGAAACACAAAGTCCCAAAGAAATTATCTGTCTAATCCACACATATGGACCAAGATATCGGCCAACTATCAGTAGACATCTTTCAGACAAAAACCGAATTAATCATCGTAGCACCAATCGCAGGAATGAGTTCAAAGAACGTAGACATCAGCGTAACTGAAGAAATCCTCACAATAAAAGGTGAACGAAAATCAAACCACCCAAACGTTCCAGAAAAAGACTACCTCACAAAAGAATGTTTCTGGGGCCCTTTCCAAAGATCAATAATTCTACCAAAAAACGCAAACGCAAAAGAAATCAACGCATCATTCAAAAACAATGTCCTCGAGATAAAAATCCCAAAAACAACAGAAGAAAAAACTAAAGTCGTAAAAATCCATGTCGATACGTAAAGTCATAATTCCAATAGCCGGTCTTGGCACAAGGTTCCTTCCAGCAACCAAAGTCGTGCCCAAAGAAATGCTCCCCATCAACGGAAAACCAATAGTCCATCTGCTGGTTGAAGAAGCTGTTAACGCAGGGCTGAACGAAGTGATTTTTGTAATCAATAAAGAGAAAGAAACCTTAATAAAGGAATACTTTTCGTTAGAAACACCAACAAGCAAAAAAATAGAAGAAAAAGGAAAACAATCCTTCCTAGAAGACCTCAACAACCTGATAAACAAAGTCACATTCCATTATTGCCACCAAGAAGAACAAAAGGGTGACGGCCACGCCATCCTCCAAGCAGAACAATATATAGAAGACGAACCTTTCGCGGTCTTATTCGGGGATGACATCGTAATCACACCCGAAGGCACCCCAAATGCACTCAAACAACTAATAGACGCTTACAACCAGACCCAATCATCAATAATAGCAGTTGAGGAGGTCCCAGACGACCAAATAGAAAACTACGGAGTAATAGCCCCAAAAAACCAAAATGAGAACCTATATGAAGCGGAATCATTAGTCGAAAAACCAAAAAAAGAAGAAGCTCCATCAAACTTAGGCATCATCGGAAAATACATCGCAACGCCAGAAGTTCTCAAAGCATTCAAAGAAGGCGAAAGCAGCCACGGAGGTGAAATCCGACTCATAGACGGCTATCGCCAAATAATAAATTCACAAAAAATCTACGGACTACTCGTCAAAGGAACACGATATGACACAGGGACTTTAGACGGCTACAGGAAAGCAATTTCAGACATCTCCTAAACCTGGGCCAACCTCGAATTAAAAAACCACTTTAGATTCTATCAACACTCAAGACATTGATTTTCTTCACCGATTGCGGTAAGATGTTCTGATTTTCAAATAAAAATCAAAAACAAAAAATAAAAACAAAAACCATGGACTTAAACACACTCTTCGATGAGGCGGAAAAATTAAAAAATGATGGCCGACACAAAGACGCCATCGAAGCCTGCGAAAAAATTCTAACAAAAAACCTCAAACACACAGAGGCCTACGAAGAAATCGGAGACAACTATTTAAGCCTACGTGAATACGATAAAGCACAAAAAGCCCTAAAACAGGCAATCAAATTAAATACAGCTAGCGCAAATGCGCACTATCTATTGGGATTCGTCTATTCATGCACAGGAGAATTCAACATATCTGTAGAATTACTCGAAAAAGCCGACGAATTATACCCAAACCACCCAGAAATTCTAAGATGTTTGGGATGGTCAATGTACCATGATGGACAAAAAGGACGAGGTGTCGTTATTTTGGAAAGATCTCTTTTCTTGGCACCACAAGATCCGTTAATACTAAACGACCTTGGTGTTTGCCACCTAAACGAAAAAAACTTCGACAGAGCAAGTGAAGTATTCAAAAAAACCTTGATCGTCGATCCAAACAACGAAAAAGCCAAAGAATGCTTAAATGCAGTTGGATTTTTCAAAAGAGAATATGATAAACTACGAAGGAAGAAATCAAAGTAACCCCTCTCTTCCTATGAAAAAGACTCTACTCTTACTTTTGGTAAGCATTTTTTCTCTATCAACTCTAACAGCATGCGGCTGGATAACAACAGAAGCCGAACTCAAAGAAAGCTTCATCGAAGCAAATAGCGAATTGGCATGTGAAATTGCAAAAGATCCTTCTCTGGCCATCGATAGCCCGGATAACAAAGACATGGTCAAAGACATTTTTGAAAAACACGACCTCCCAATAGACGACGATGAAGAGATGCTAGAACTGTTCGACAAATACACTCACGACGAAGAAGTCATAAACGCAGTACAAACCCACTTGGAAGAAGACTGCGATGTGCAAGTTTAACAGCAGGATAACCTTGAAAAATCAGGAGGAAAATGTATAATCCTTACGCTCTTTGATAAGTTTGAGTGATCGCGTGTTTTTGGGCTTTTGCCCATGAATACGAGGAAAGTCCGGACACCACGGAAAATGGTACCCGTCGAAGGCGGGCGTATGAGTCATAATTCATAAAACTCATATAGGGAAAGTGCCACAGAGACTATACTATCTTCGCCTCTGGCGAGGAGAAAGGTGAAAAGCCATGGGCCACCCATGGACACCCCTCACGGGGAAGTTGGTAAACCCTGCTTGGTGAAAGGTGAGATGGAAAGATGTGCATCCCTCCAAATGTTTGTACATTTTCTCACCGCGAGACTCTGAAAAATTGCTTCATGGCAAGGACCAGAGCTAGAAAGATGATTACACCTCCACCTTGGTGGAGGAACAAAATCCGGCTTATGATAACTTATCAAGGGCACATTAAATAAAAAATCTATGAAACGCTCAGAAATATTATTCGGCTTACTAAAAATCCCCGTAGATTTTTCGGCGATAATATTAGCGTTTCTTGCTTCATACCAATTGAGACTCATAACAGAGCCTATTCCCCTGTTAGCAAAACCAATAGATTACACAGCACTTCCAACCATAAACGAGTACCTAAGCTTCAGTGTGTACTCAGCAGTAGCATTGATTGTAGTGTTTGCCCTAGGAAACATGTATAGCCTCAAGTCGACCTTCAGCTTCAGCAAAGAGATCCAAAAAACAATACTCCTAGGATTGATATGGACAATGATCATTGTCACCTATTTCTTCTTCACAAGAACATTCCCTTATTCAAGACTCGCAATGGCCTACAGTTGGAGCATCGCAATTCTGTTTGTGATACTTGGCAGAGCCATAATTAAAATAATACAAAGAGCGTTTTTGAAAGCAGGAATAGGAAGAAGAAGAGTTTTATTTATAGGAAGCAACAGCATCACATTAGAGTTAATAGAAAACCTCAAAAACAACAAAAACTACAAAATACTCGGGATAGTAGGACAAAAAATAGTTCCAGGATTCGAATCAAAAGTTCTTGGCCTAACGACAGAGCTAATCAATATCGCAAAACAATACAAAGCCGAAGAAATCATACAAACCACATCAGATTTATCCGAGACTAGATCAAAAGACATCCTCGAGTTCTGCGAAGAACACCACATCGAATACACATTCGTCCCAGACATACTAGAAGTCCAACGCACAAACATAGACATCAAAATGGTCAGTGGAGTCCCATTAATAACACTCAAGAAAACATCTCTCGACGGTTGGGGCAAAGTCACAAAAAGAATTCTAGACATAATAGGATCTCTACTGGGAGGCATAATTCTCTCCCCCATTTTTCTAATCACAGCAATCGCAATAAAACTAACTTCAAAAGGCCCGACCATCTACTCAGCAAAACGAGTCGGCCAACACGGCAAACGCTTCACATTCCACAAATTCCGCTCGATGAAAACAGGCGCACACGACATACGATACTCAGAGGAATTATCAAAAGACAATTTGCGAGAAGGCAGCCCCTTAGTCAAAATCAAAAACGATCCGCGCATAACCAAAACAGGTAAATTCATAAGGAAGTTCTCGATAGATGAACTCCCCCAACTATGGAACGTCCTCAAAGGAGACATGAGTCTCGTAGGTCCTCGACCTCACCTCCCAGAAGAAGTGGAGAAATATCAAAGACACCACAAATTCGTACTCACAATAAAACCTGGAATCACAGGCATTCCTCAAACTTCAGGTCGCTCAGATCTAGAATTCGAAAAAGAAGTTAAACTGGACAGATACTACATCGAACACTGGTCATTATGGCTAGACATCAAAACAATCTTCAAAACAATAGGAATCGTCTTGAAAGGCTACCAGGAATAAACACTTTATGCTAAAATGCCGGCGTTCTTAAATTAACAAAACCGCTTTTAATAATGATTCTAAAAGTTATAAATAAAATGCTTGGGGACAGGAATCAAAAGGTCCTCAAAAAGCTTCATCCAATCGTAGATCAGGTAAACAAAGTAGCAGAAAGATACCAAGAAGAGATCAAAACCCACGAAGACGTCCTCAAAAAAACTGAAGAATTTAAAAAAAGAATCCAAGACGGAGAATCTCTAGACGATCTCCTTCCAGAAGCATTTGCTTTAGTAAAAACCGCCTGCAGACACTTAGTAGGCGAGAAATGGGAAGTGCGCGAAAACGAAACCGAATGGAACATGGTCCCATACGATGTCCAAATTTTGGGAGGCATCGCCCTGCATCAAGGAAACATTTCAGAAATGAAAACTGGTGAAGGTAAAACCTTGGTATGTACTATGCCAGTATATTTGAATGCGCTTGAAGGCAAAGGCGCTTTTGTAGTGACAGTAAACGACTACCTCGCACAACGTGATGCCGAATGGATGGGAGGGCTATACAGGTACCTAGGCCTCTCTATAGGCAACGTCAAACACGGCCAAAATCCTCAAGAAAAACAAGAAGCCTACTCTTCCGACATAACATACGGAACAAACAACGAGTTCGGATTCGATTATCTCAGAGACAACATGACCACCGAAGCAGAAAACATAGTCCAAAAAGAGCTTAATTACTGCATCGTGGATGAAGTCGACTCAATCTTGGTAGACGAAGCACGAACACCCCTCATAATCTCAGCTCCAGCAGAAGAATCTACAGCAAAATACAAACGCTACTCTCAACTCGTAAAAAGTCTCCAAGAAGGTAGCCACTATGAAATAGACGAGAAAGGAAAAACTGCAGCATTAACCGAAGAAGGAATAAAGAAAATGGAACAACTTCTTGGGATGGACAACATTTACACAGAAGCCGGATTCTCAGAAGTTCACCACTTAGAACAAGCACTCCGATCACAAACTTGCTACAAAAAAGACATCGACTACCTCGTCAAAGAAGGCGAAATCGTAATCATCGACGAATTCACAGGACGCTTGATGGCCGGAAGAAGATATTCTCACGGTTTGCACCAAGCAATCGAAGCAAAAGAAAGCGTCGAAGTAAAAAGAGAATCAAGAACCCTAGCAAGCATAACATTCCAAAATTACTTCAGAATGTTCAACAAACTGGCCGGAATGACCGGTACAGCAAAAACCGAAGAAGAAGAGTTCTATCAGATATATGGTTTGGACGTTATCGTTATCCCAACCAACAGACCAATAGTTCGAGCAGACGAAGCCGACGTAATCTACAAAAACCAACAAGGCAAATACATAGCAGCTGCAAACAAAATAAAAGAACTTCACCAAAAAGGACAACCAGTCCTAGCAGGAACAATCTCAGTCGAAAAATCAGAAATAATGAATAAGCTCCTCACAAAAATGGGAGTCCCTCACAAAGTCCTCAACGCAAAAAACCACGCAGGAGAAGCTGAAATCGTAAAGAATGCCGGACAAAAAGGAAGCGTAACAATCGCAACAAACATGGCCGGACGAGGAACAGACATCAAACTCGGAGAAGGCGTTATAGACGTCGGTGGACTATTCATCTTGGGAACAGAACGTCACGAATCAAGACGTATCGACAACCAGCTCAGAGGACGTGCAGGACGTCAGGGCGACCCGGGACACAGTCAATTCTTCGTTTCAATGGAAGACGACTTGATGAGATTGTTTGGAGGAGAAAAAATCAGAAAAATGATGGAGATGCTGAAAGTTCCCGAAGACATGCCAATCGAAAATGGAATGCTCAGCCGTTCAATAGAAAGCGCTCAGAAAAAAGTTGAAGGACATCACTTCGACGTCAGAAAACACGTCCTTCAATACGACGACGTAATGAACGTTCACAGAGAAATCATCTACAAACGCCGTAAAAAATTCCTAGAAAGCGAAGATTTGAAAGAAGACATCCTAGACATGCTAAAAGAAGAAACCGAAAACATCACTCTTCACCACATCACTGGCAAACAACCCAAAGAGTGGGATCTTCAAGCCCTTCTCAACATGGCCAATGGCCTCTTGGGCCCCTCTTCAAAAGAATTGGGAAAAGAAGCTTTGGAACAAATAAAAGTTGAACACGAACTCGTAGAAGCAGTACAAAAACATATGCTTGAGCAATACGAAGAGTTGGAGAAAACACTGCCCGAGCCAAAACTCATGAGAAAGATAGAAAAAAGCGTATTCCTAAGAGCAAACGACGTATTGTGGATGGAACACATCGATGAGATGCAATCCCTAAGAGAAAGTGTGTCAATGCGAGGATACGGACAAAAAGACCCATTAGTTGAATACAAATCAGAAGGATTCCGAAGATTCGAAGAAATGGTCTCAATGATAAGATCAAACACAATCAACACATTGTTCAAAATGGACATCCAAAAAGCGATTCCAAGGCCAACAATAAAAACAGAGAATCCAGCGGTAGTGAAACCACAAAACAACACACTCAGCACAACAACCGCAAAAGCAGGACGCAACGATCCATGCCCATGCGGAAGCGGAAAAAAATATAAAAAGTGCTGCGGCCAAAATAGTTAAAACTCCCCTAACCTCATTCAAATGATCAAAAAAATCGGTGCTATTCTACTCACAACATCAGTACTCCTAGGGCTAACAGCCTGTGGTGGAGACGGCAGATACCATGATAAGGAAAATAACTTTTCTATAGACATCCCTGAAGGATGGACAGCGACTGAAGGAACCGAAGGCACAGCCATGATGGCCTCTAGCCCTAGAGATTCAGAAGAAGATCTTTTCAACGAGAATTTTAACGTAACAATAGAAGAACTTCCTTACGAAGTATCATTGGAAGAATACGCAAACACCGGAAACGAAATGTTGGAGCAAGCACTAGGAGCAGGATTTTCAAGACACGATACAGGAACAGAAACCTTGAACGGAGTTGATGCTGCATGGATTTCATACGGCTTCAGTGTCGAAAATTTAACTCTAGAAGTTATAGCTTATATGCTAGTGAAAGGAACTACCGCATACGTATTAACATTCGGAGCAGCCCCTGAATCTATCGAGACATATCGACCAATTTTTCAGGAGACCGCCCATAGTTTCGTAATTGAATAACAAAAAAACAACATGCCCCTTTTTAGACACAAAACACAAAAACCAGATTATTACTTGGAGTACGGATGGGAAGGCGCTTCTTGCTACAAATCACCTATCGTAGTCCGAGTTGCCCAAAAAATGGGAGACAAGCATAAAGTAGTTGAAGAACTAGGCACCGTGAATTATGAAAAAGAACAAGCAAAAGCTGGCTACACTTTCGAAAGCAAAAATCTCGGCAAAATCCTAATCAAATGGGTGCGAAAACTACTGATCATAGAGAAAATAGAAGTCTACATCAACGGAGAAGAAGCAAAAGGAAACGAAGCAATCAAAATGTGGACTATAGCTGGAGACATAGGTGAAATTTCTTAATAAATTTATTTAAAATGGCCCACTCACATCACGGAGCTAACAGAATCGAAATCAAAACTACAGTGAACGATATGCGTTCACTTGTTCAATTAAACAAGATCAAAGAGCTTGGCTTCGCCGACAAAGTCAAAAACGTCAAACTGATAGAGGTCTACACCGTCGAGAAAACCCTCAACCAACACGAGCTCACACAAATCGCCGAAATGCTCGCAAATCCAATTTCTCAATCATACAAAATCGGAGAGCCAGAAACAGAAGAGAAATTCGATTGGGCCGTAGAAATCGGATTCCTTCCAGGCGTAACAGACAACGTCGCACACACAGCAAAAGAATCAATAGAAGACCTTTTCAAAAAGAAACTAGACGAAAACCACGAAGGCGTATACACCTCTACCCTACTCCTCATCGAAGGAGATCTCACAGAGGAAGAAGTCAAAGAAATCGCAAAATCAAAACACAACAAACTGATCGAAAGAGCATCAATAAAAACACACGCAAAATATTCTGAAGAGCACGGCATGGACGTCATAGTCCCACGAGTCCACCTTCAAAAAGAACCTGAAATCGATCAAATCGATATGAACATAGACGAAGACAAATTGGCAGAACTAGGGAAAAAAGGAATCAAAAATGCAGACGGAACATACAGAGGTCCATTAGCTCTCGAAATGGATTACCTAAACACAATCCGCGACTACTACAACTCAGAAAACCGCCGACCAAACGATATCGAACTCGAATCCATCGCCCAAACATGGTCAGAACATTGCAAACACACAATCTTTGCTGCAGAAATCGACGACGATCTCCCAGAAGGCCTATACAAAGGCTACATCAAAAAAGCCACATACGAAATCCGTGCGAAAAAAGGCGCAAACGACTTCTGCGTTTCAGTATTCAAAGACAACGCAGGCGGAATAATATTCGATGAAAACTGGGTAGTTTGCGACAAAGCAGAAACACACAACACACCATCCGCACTCGAACCATTCGGCGGAGCTATCACAGGAATCGTCGGAGTAAATAGAGACATAGCAGGATTCGGAAAAGGTGCAAAACCAATCATGAACAAATACGGATACTGCTTCGCATACCCAGAAGACAAAGACCCAATATACAGAGACAAAGAACTCACTAACGAAGCCTTGAAGCCGCGTACAATTTCAGACGGAGTAATAGCCGGAGTAAACGCAGGCGGAAACTGTTCAGGAATCCCAACCCCACAAGGATGGCAATATTTCGATGACCGATACAAAGGAAAACCATTAGTCTTCGTAGGAACAGTAGGCATGATTCCAAAAGAAATAAATGGAGAACCAAGCTGGGAAAAAGAAGCAAAACCAGGAGACAAAATTATAATGGTAGGTGGACGAGTCGGACAAGATGGAATCCACGGAGCAACATTCTCATCAGAAGCCCTGGACGAAGGCAGCCCTGCAACAGCAGTACAAATCGGAGACCCAATAACACAAAAGAAATTCATAGACGCAATCGTCAAAGAAATCCGAGACATGGATCTCTACACTTCAATCACAGACAACGGAGCAGGCGGACTTTCTTGCTCAGTCTCAGAAATGGCCAGAGAATGCGGAGGTTGCACAGTCGAACTAGACCAAGTCCCCCTAAAATATCCAAACCTAGATCCATGGAAAATCTGGATCTCAGAATCACAAGAAAGAATGACATTGGCAGTTCCACCAGAAAATGTAGATAAACTAATATCCCTTCTAGAAAAACGAGGCGCAGAAACAACTGTAATAGGAACGTTCAACAATTCAGGAAGATGCATCGTAAATCACAAAGGCAAAGAAATAATGAACGTAAATCTCGATTTTCTTCACGATGGATTGCCAAAAAAACATTTAGAAACTGTATACGAAAAACCTCAAAACGAAGAACCAGAATTCAGCATGCCAACAGATCTCAACGAAACCATGCTCGGCATGCTCAAACGCCACAATATATGCGGTTACTCATACATTTCAAATCAATACGACCACACAGTCCAAGGCCACACAATCATTTACCCCCTCCAAGGCCCAGGAAAAGCAAACAACTACGCAAGCGCAATCAAACCACTATTCGATTCCAAAAAAGGAGTGATAATGTCCCAAGGCCTAAACCCAAGATACTCAGACCTCGACACTTATCACATGTCAGCATGCGCAATCGACACAGCCATCCGAAACGCAGTCTCATTAGGTGCGGACATAGACTACATGGCCTTGATGGATAATTTCTGCTGGTGCAGCTCAACCGAACAACAAAGACTCGGAGAGCTAAAAGATTCAGCAAAAGCATGCTACGATTACGCAGTCGAATACGAAACACCTTACATCTCAGGAAAAGACTCAATGTTCAACGACTTCCAAGGCTACGACAAAGACGGAAACCAAATCAAAATCTCGATCCCCCCTACCCTACTAATCTCATCACTATCAGTAGTAGATGACATCAGCAAAGTAGTGACAATGGACGCAAAAACCCCAGGAGACCTAATATACATCCTAGGAACAACCAAAGACGAACTAGGAGGAAGCGAATACTTCGATTACACACAAAAAGGATGGCTCGGAAATGCTATTCCACAAGTCAACGCAGTGAAATCAAAAGCAATGTACAAAGCCTTCAAGAAAGCAGTCGACCAAGACCTCCTCGCCTCTTCAATTAGTGTAACATTAGGAGGCCTAGGAATAGCCCTAGCCAAAAAAGCAATTTCAGGCCAACTCGGAATAAACGTAAACCTAGCCAAAATCCCAACCAACAAAGAACTTAGACCAGACCACCTCCTATTCTCAGAGACGCAAAGCCGAATCCTAGTCACAATCAAACCAGAGAACAAAACACAATTCGAAGAACATTTCCAAGACCACACATTCGCTGAAATCGGAAGTATCGTCAGAGAACCAGACTTGATCATAAAAAACAACGAGGAAACAATCCTAAACACACCGCTACAAGCATTAACAGAAAGCTACCATTCAACATTTAAAAATTACTAACAGTCACCGAAAATCATGGCAACACCAAAAGTACTAGTTTTAGCAGGATACGGAATAAACTCCGAAGAAGAACTTTTTAACAGTTTCATCACACAAGGAGCCACAGGAGAAATAGTCCACATCAACGACTTGATAGACGGCACAAAAAAACTCGAAGACTTCCAAATCATAGCATTCCCCGGAGGATTCTCATACGGAGACGACACCGGAGCCGGAAACGCAATCTCAAACAAAATCAGAAATAATCTCCAAGACGAAATCACTGCCTTCGCACAAGAAGACAAACTCATAATAGGTGTCTGCAACGGATTCCAAATCATTGCAAACTTGGGCCTCGTCCCAGCAACCAAAAACCAATACGGAGAACGCGAATCAGCATTGATGTGGAACAAAACAGCAAGATTTGAATGCCGATGGGTACACACAAAAACAACATCCCAAAAATGCATTTGGACACAAGGTATCGACAAATTGGAACTACCAGTCGCCCACGGCGAAGGAAACTTCTACACAACCCCAGAAATTCTTAAAGAAATAAAAGAAAACGACCAAATAGCACTAAAATACACAACCCCAGAAGGAGATCTAGCAAATGGAGAGTACCCACACAATCCAAACGGCGCACTAGAAGACATTGCAGGCATCTGTGACCCGTCTGGTAGAATATTAGGGCTAATGCCTCATCCAGAAAGATTCAACAGCCCATTGAACCATCCTGAATGGACCCGCAGAAAAATAACCGAAGAAGACACCGGCAACAAGATGTTCAGGAATGCAGTAGAATATTTCACCAAATAAACCTGCCAAACAAATCATGGTAGAAATAAAAATCATAAAACGCGAAGGCCAAACCTCAATCCTCACCCGGATCACATACATACTATTCGGGGTTCTCACCGCAACAACAATCCTCGCACTCGGAACAAGACTCCTTGGAGCATGGGGCCTCCTCCTAAGCATCCTACTATCGATAGGCCTCGCCTACTTCGGGCTAAAAAACACCAGACCACGATCAAAACTCAGAATAGTAATCTGGAGCCTCATCGGCACAATCATAACAGGCATCCTAATTTACATCGGATTCCTCGTCGCACTTTCAAACGTACTTGGAGACTAATCAAGCCTTTTCCCATCAATATAAAGAGTCATGTTACTGTTCATGATCCCTTCAGTCATAATAAAACTCCTGCTCTCTATATGTTTATAAAATTTTTCCCAAGTAAGAACCTCCCCAGAATCTTTTAATTTTTGGGCAACAACACCCCACACATCAGTTGTCATCTTTGCACTTGAATTATTTTCACTGGAACTGGACAACATTGTAATAGGATGACCTTTGGTCCTTGGATCCTTATTCCACATCGCAATCAGTAACTCAATATTGTACCCACTATGACACGACTCAAAAATAACTCTCGTTTCCCACAAAACCCCATCTTTCTCACTTTCAAGCCTTTTCGCTAACCTTTCAAATAATTCTCCCATATTAAAAGACTCCTTGCCGTATGATATAGAATTCTCCCCCCCGTGCCCCCCAACAACCAATGTAAGATCACCCTCCGTCACCTCCAACTTAGAAAACATACTTTCAACATTTTCTCGGTCTTTGCCATGTCTAAAAACTTCAGACTCCACCCCCTGAGTTTCTGCAAAAGAAACATAAGCTCCAACCTGAAAAGCATCACGAGCATACATGTAAGAATGTGTAGAATCCTTAGTGTTGTGAGCCAAAACAAGCAATCTACCTGTATAAACAGGTTTATCAGCAATCTCCACATACCTATCAACCAACCCTTTAAAAACTCCAAAATCTCCAGCACGACCACTCTCTTCCAAATTTATCAAAAAAGAATAATACAAACTCAAAGGAATATCCACACTCAAAGAGCTCATATAATTCAACTGATCATCCATAATCTTGTCTGACAAAACATGCTTCGTCAATTTCCCATCAACAGCATATTCAGCAATATTTCTAACGATAACAGGACTAAAATTTTGAACCGAGCCCCCTTGCCCTATCAAAATCTTACCACCCTTTTCCCTCAAAATCTCTTCACTTTCAGATAAAAATCCAACAGCTTTATCTTCAATCCTTTTGCTTGATAATTCTTCAGAAGAATCGGTAAGAAAATTTAGTATAAAAGATATGTGCTTATAACTAACATCCTTTTTCTTCAAAAACTTTAAAGGGTCCAAAAAAGACATCGCTTTATTAAGCCCTGGATCAGTTTTAGTTAGATAATCAGTCTCCTCACATTTATTCAAAAAATACCTAAAACCATCAATAACCGAATCAGGATCACCCAAATCACTAGGAGAGACATTTAAGTAAAAATAAATAAGAGCCATTTCTCCCAATTTATGCCTAGACATACTACCTGTCACCTCCTCTATAAAAGATTTAAATTTTGAAGTAAATTCTGCCGACTCAATTTTATCAATACCTTTTAAAAGATCATCAAAATTTTCAGTTTTACTCAACACATTCACTACAGCCCCCGAAAACCCAGAAGAATACAAAGATTCCGAATTTTGAGAAACAATATAAAAACGATCAATCAACTTAAAAACATCTTCAATCGAAGGATTTTTGTACAAAAAGTCAGAATATACTTCAGCTAAAACACCTTTAATTTTAGCAAATTTCTCTTTCCTTTCCGAAAGACCACGCACAAGATCAACAATATCACCATTCTCAACCATAACCTCAATAGTTTTAAAAGAAGCTTCACTATCTATCCCAGGAAGAAAAGGCAAAATCTCCAATATCTCCGAATCATCCACTTTGTCAAACAAAACATCCAATGTCCTATAAGCAAAAACACGCTTATTGTATTTATCAGGGATTTTTTTAGAGAAATCAGGGAATAATTTTTCAAACCTCCTCATCACACCACGATGTTTTTTTACATCTTGCCTCCCATGATCAAAATTTCCAAAACTAGGAGACCTCCACCCATGTTCCAAAGCATTCACTAAAACATAATTAACATCTCCGTAACTTTGAATCTTTGAAATAGAATTCAAAAACTGGTCCAAATCCCATTCACGCACAACATATTTTTCACTTCGACCATACTGCAATGCCCTCCTCTGATAAGGCTTCAAAGCATTCAATTTTCGAAAATGCTTCTTTTCAAGAGATTTTATATCAAATCTGACAAGCAAAATGCCCAAATAGTTATCAAAATAATCCTTATCCAAATTTGCAACTATAGTCATGATAGAAATCGTATTCTTTTCACGATTATTGAAAGCATTAAATAACTCGTCTCTAGACACTCCAGATGATGAAACCTGGCTAACAAGAGCCATAGCTCTATCCAAATCACCTCTATCAGTAGATTCTTTCACAAAACGTCTAATATACTTAAACTCATCCTGTGTTTCATAATCAGACACCAAATCAGCTACATCTGTACACATAGATATAGTAGCGGTAGCCTTGCCCCCACCAGCAAGACAATAATCAAAATAAAAATCAAATTGAGCCGCATTCATTCCAGACACAAGTTTCAAAAATTCAACCATCGAATCTTCACCATCAAATTTATCTAAATAAGAAGAAAACGCAGACGAAACTCGACGAAGATGCCCTTCAGGCACATTCGCAAATTCCACAAAAAATCGATCAGGATTTTTCAATTCAAAACCATGGTCAGCGACCAGTTTCATATAAACTTTTTTATGTTTATCAGAAAGTCCAGTATATGCAGGATGTTGATCAACATTCGAAAGCCCTTTGGATATCAATTCTTTTTTCTTTGCCTCAACTCTACGATAACTATCTGGAGAACCATATTCATCAAACATATTAAAGAAAGCCAATTCTTTCAGATCCTTAGATGCCCCTATAGCATCAAAAACTATCGGAGGTAAATCCTCCAAAACATAATCATGAGAAAGCACCTTAATATCCAAATATTCTTCATACTTCGTGCCAGCGTATTCACGATACATTACCAAAGCCCTCGAGTATAGATTTTGCGCAGTTACAACCATATCACCATATTCAGAATCATCAACCCTCGCATTATAACTAAAAGAACGTAAATATTTAAAAAACACTCCAACCTCTTCACGTAAATCAATCATTTTTTTAAGCTCAGTCTCAGTAGACCTGTTCGGCAATTTTGAAAAAAAGTCACGAAGACCACGAACAGAACTTGTGAGATCATTAACAGATCTAATATAATGCAACTCAAAAGCAGAACCATCCCGGATATCAGCCAAGGAAATCTCTTTTTCAAGACGCACATGTCCCTCCCTCAGCGTAGATGCAGTCTTATAAAAATTGAGATGACCGTTGTCCCCAACATGAACATAAACACTTATTTTATTTTGAGAATCAAATCCAACAAAAAAACTTAACCCATCCTTTTGGACCTCATACTTATGAGTTTTTTCCTTCTCATCATAAGAATGCTTGCCCAACTCACACCCTTCAGGAAGCATATTCCTGAAATATTCATCTTCATGAACAAACTCTTGTCGCTCATCAGATTCAAACACTCTCATCAAATTTTGCCAATAACGATCAGCTCCTTTTTCCTTATCAAAACGATATTCTCTAACTTCCAAAGAAGCAGCATCATAAACAGCCTCAAGCTCATCCTCCTTTTCTTCCAATTTCGGATTATCGGAATCATCAATAAAATCATCCAAACGCTCATAAGCAATCTTAAAGAAATTCTCCAACTCTTCCTCATTCTCTATAACACCTTTAAAATAATTCTTAGAATCAACATCAACATCTAATTCAGCCTCATTGATGGCCTCTTTTCTCAACTTCCCAATTTTTTCAAACCCAGACGGCATACAAAAGATTAAAGGATATCCAAACCATCATTTCTCGAAGCAATAGAAGACATAAACACATCAGCTTCATCAACAATCTTATGCATCTTTTTCAGTGCATCTTCCAGATAGGAGTCCATCTTCTTGTCAGCAACCTTTTTCTGCTCATCATAACCAAGAAGTATTTCAATCACAGCTCTCTTCTCTGAATCCGATTTTTTAAGCAACTTAGACAAAAATTTATCCCTCACAGGACCATCAGAAATTTTCAAACGAACCAAGGAACTGGCCCGAAACACATCCTTCAATAATCTATCCAATTTGCCCATAACAAAAAGTTAATTTCCCTATATTATAGCAGAAAAACAGCATTTCCTCAAGAACCACACCCCAAGCCTAGTCTATTAAAACCGACCTTGGCTTCGCCCCATCAGAAGGCCCAACAACACCCTTTTCTTCCAAGATATCAATCAAACGCGCAGCACGCGCATAACCAACCTTCAATCGACGCTGCAGCAACGAAGCAGAAGCCTTACGAGTCTCTTTCACGAGATCGAAAGCCTCTTGGTACATAGAATCACTCAAATCATCACCGCCCCCCCCAACCTTAGAATCCGGAATCCCCACCAACTTCTTTCGACCAATATCAGTAGAAATAACCGAAGCATCATACTCAGGCTCAATAGTTAACTTAACTTTATTGGTAACTTTTTCGATTTCTTTAGTAGAAACAAAAACACCCTGGACACGAGAAGGTTTGCTCATTCCACTCGGCAGATAAAGCATATCTCCACGTCCAAGCAAATCTTCCGCACCAGCACCATCCAAAATCGTTCTAGAGTCAATTTGGCTCGATACAGCAAACGCAATCCGAGCAGGGATGTTTGCCTTGATCAAACCAGTGATCACGTCCACAGACGGCCTCTGAGTAGCAATAATCAAATGAATACCAACAGCACGAGCCATCTGAGCAACTCTACAAATCGAAGCTTCAACCTCCTTACCAGAAGCCATCATCAAATCCGCCAACTCATCAATAACAACCACGATCCTAGGCATCTTCTCAGGAATCTCCTCCAAAACATTATATTCTTTAATATTTCGAACCTTAGCATCTGCCAAAACTTGATATCTTCTGGTCATTTCAGCAACCACCCATCTCAAACTCAAAGCAGCCTTTTCAGCCTCTCGAATAACAGGCGTCAAAAGATAAGGTATGTGATTATAAGGACCAAGCTCAACCCTCTTCGGATCAACCATAATAAACTTCAATTCCTCAGGAGTGTTCTGATACAAAAGCGCCATCAAAAACGCATTCATACAAACAGATTTACCACTACCAGTTGCACCAGCAATCAATAGATGCGGCATACTCTCAAGATCAGCCACAATCGGATTTCCAGAAACATCAAGCCCCAAAGGCAATCTCAATTTCGAATCCATAGTATCAAAAGAATCACTCTCCAAAATCTCTCGAAGATGCACATTTGCTCTGTGATCATTTGGCACTTCTATCCCAACAAAACTTCGTCCAGGAATCGGCGCCTCAATACGAATAGACTTCGCTGCCAAAGCAAGAGCCAAGTCACTCTTCAAACCAGTGATCTTAGACAATTTAACTCCATCAGCCGGCTTCAAAGTATACTGAATAACAGTCGGCCCAACATTCGCCTCATGCATCGCAACATTGATTCCAAACTGTCCAAGTTTTTCACGAATATTACTAGCATTTGATTTCAAAAATTTCTCATCAGCTTGCACCTTCACAACTTCAGAATTCAACAAATCCAATGAAGGAAACTCCCATTCCAAAACCTCTACGACTTTCTTCTTAGCAACTTTCTCTCCTCCTTCCTCCTCCTCAACCTCTGGCTCATCATCCTCCTTCTCCTTCATCAATTGCTCAGCAATCTTTTCCTTAGCCTCCTTGTCAGGATCAGAACCAGAAACATCTTCAGCAATCTCATCAACAACATTATCATTCAATATAGATCTTTTTATCATCAAGTCAGGCACAACTTCCTCAGCCTCATTCTCCCCCTCTTTCTTTTGGAACAAACGCCCCAAAACCCCACGATCAACCTCTTCAATATTCCTCTGTTTTCTCTCAGTCTTAGAAGTGTCTATTTCTATAGTAACTTTAGGAGTAATAGCTTTCAAAATCGTTCGTAACGAAGCTTCAAAAGTAAGAAGAATAGAAACCAAGAAAATCCCCATAAAAACAATCCCCGTGCCAATGTTTCCAATACTCAAAATCTGTCTGAAAATAAAATTAGAAACAAATCCAATATAACCTCCATGACTACCAGCTTGGGCATAAGCCAAAATCTGATCTATCGGCACAGCCATATGAAAAACCCCAAGAATCGAAACCAAAAACAAGAACATCCCAAAAACCTTCGACGCTCCAAAATTCACTTTCTTCGAAACAAACATCATAAAAGCAGCAACTCCAAACAAAGCAGGAATCACATAAATTCCCCAACCAATAACAGGTCTCAAAACACTCACCCAGATATTCCCAACAATCCCAAAAGCTCCCTGAATACTAAGTATCGTCAACGCCGAAACCATCAAAAGAATAACAGCCCAGATTTCTCTTGCTACCTGCTTCTTAACCTTAAGTTTTATAGAAGCCTTCTTCCTCCTT
Organism: Candidatus Peregrinibacteria bacterium; assembly: GCA_018655275.1. Lineage (GTDB taxonomy): Bacteria > Patescibacteriota > Gracilibacteria > UBA1369 > LOWO2-01-FULL-3 > JABIJZ01. The sequence continues at coordinate 122,645 of JABIJZ010000002.1, forward strand.
CGAGCAGTCGATTTATAAGACGCAACCCTACTTGGAGTGCGCCTTCTGGTGGTAGTCTTCCTAGCTGTCCTTCTTCTTGCCATGCACCAAATATAGTCAAAAACCCCAAATATGGCAACGGAATTAGAGGAAGTTACTTCAACCCAAGCAATCTCCTCACACCACGACCCAAAGCACCTCTTTGCTTAGAGACAACTTTCTCTTCAGGTTTTTCCGCAACAATAGCGAACATTATTTCACCCCCATCGCTAGAAAGATCCTCCACCTTAAGCTGAAGATCTACAAAACCAGCCTCCTTCAGCATATCCCCCATTCCTTTTAAATTTGCGAAATCCAAATGGTCATCTGCAGTAACTTCCCCTAACTCTTTAGTAGTACCATTAGCATATTCTAAATATCTCGAACCTGTACTTTGTTTTACACCATCCGATAAAGTTGTCGTCTCTTCATCAGTCCTCCAAACAAATTTAGTACCACTTCTCTCATCAGTCATACAAAAATGTCCTTCAGGAGTTTTCCCAAGACTTGTCCCTGTCTCATCAGACCAAGAGTAAGACCCTTTTTTAATATGTGCTCGTGATTGTAAAACCACTTTGCCGCCAGGCTCTAACAAGTCGTAAAAATCTTTCAAAGCATTCACATAGTTCTCTCGCTCTCCAAGATAAATAAAAGATCTACTCAAACAAGTAATTGCATCAAACTGCTCGCCCTCACCAACACTTTCTTTTGTTTTCGAATAATCTCCTTGCGCATAATTCACATTTCCAAAAACACTCTCAGCCCTACCTCTCACCCCAGCTTGAACATCCTCAACCGTTTCAGCATTACCCCTCACCTCAACGTCCTTTTCTTTCCCCCTTTTAACCAAGTAAGACTCGTACTCTCTTGCCTCAACATTCGCACCAGAAGTTGCCAAATATCGACTCGTATCACCCTCACCAACCGCCAAATCCAAGACTTTTTTCCCTGCTCCCAAACCTAAATCAAATTCATCAACCAATTGCATACCAGCATTCTTAGCTTTTTTCCCAAGTTTAACCCCCTCAGGAAGCTTATAATTAGATTCTAATTTTCTTGGAATTACCTCCCCAGTATCACCATAAAGACTCGTTGGGATTTCATCCAAAACCAAACCTACTTGCCTTCGATAAAACTCATCCGCCTCCATACCAAAAAGACATCTACTTTCGATATCCACACTTTCCTGATACCCCATCCCATAACCACGCTCAGGCACTTCATGTTGTTCTCCTTCATTAACCATAAAAACAATTTAAATATCATATAATTATACCATATTGAACAAGCCAACTCAATCCCCAACACAACTCTCTAAAAAGAGAACCAGTAAATTTCAAAAAGTTTTATTCAAAACTTTTCCTTTCTCTTCTAGACATGGAGGTGGCTGGAAAAGATATTTTTGCGCATTCATTGTGACGCCTATCGGTCGATCATGATCGACCGATAAAGGAGCGGCGTACACGCTAGCCGCTCCGTCAAATGCGTCACTTAAAAGCAAAAATACTTTCCAGCTACCTCAACTTATTAATCGAAGAAACCACACTCCTCAACTTCTTCAAAGCCCCAACAGTATCAAAATAAGCATCCTCCCTCTCCAAGAACTTTCCATTCCAAAGAGCATTGTCGTATTCAAACAAATCAGAATAATTTTCCAAATACCAATCAACCTTCCCAACCAAATCAACACTTTCATTCCATCTCTTCACAAAATCATTATAGTACTTCTTGAGCTGACCATCCGTCATATTTCTAAAAACAAAATACACCAAATTATTAAACCCATCTTTTTTCACAGACATATCCTTATAAAGACTAGAAGCACTAACAGAAGGAACTTTCTCAAAAGCAGTATCCGCATCCCAGAAGAACATTCTCCATTTCTTCAAATCCTCATCAAAATAAACAAAATAATTGTGTTCAAAAGAATCTCGAGCGTACGTAATATATTTCATCATCGCAAAATCAAAAACATTTTGAACATCAATCCAATTCAAAAGAGCCACATCATTTCGATCCAATGCCTGCACCAAATCCAAAAACCGCTCCTCACTTCCAGACACCTCATAATGCGCCAAAGTAACTGTGTCATTCGCATGATAAGCCATATTTGAAGAATAAGCAGACGTCTTATTATCAGCATAATAATAATCACCAACATTAATTCCACGTCTCTCAAAAAAGCCCTTAGTCACAGGCTCAGTCACCTGATAAAGCCCCATTGGTACACCATTCAACTCAACAAAAACCTCGAAGAATTCCGGCTCAGGATAACCAAGAGTTGCAAAAGCTCTATACATAAGTTTTTCCGTAACACTATCCTCATCCCCCACATGACTACGCAACTTAACCTCGTCAATTCCCTGCAAAAATTCATCACGATGATACTTGGAATTCTCGTCAAAATTAGTAAATGACTCAATTGTAAACGAAGATTTTATAAAACCACGATGCGCATTTCCACGAGTCTTAATCAAAACAGATTTCGATTGAAGATCCCCATCAGGATACGCCATTTCCAGATATGCAGGATACCTTTCATTCGACGTCCTGGTTTCAAAAATCGATTCAAAATCATACTCAGACATAAAAACCTTCATTACTGGCACAGAGAAATGAGGTTTTTCTTCAACAACATTCGGCAAAAGATTTTTATTCGAAAGTTTAGTACCATTATTCGATTTCAAATAAAGAAAATCATACTGCCCCACATTCAATTTGTAACAACGATCTTCTCCATGCCGAAATCGGACCAGCATCTTCACCTTCATTCGTTCTTCATTGAAGTCCAACACAAAACTTTCTATATTACTCAGCTTCACTTTATCCAAAGTATGAAGATATTCCCTTACACCACCTCCCAAATCAACATAAGCATCAACACTCAGATTTTTCTCAACCAAGAAAGCATCTCTTTCATGCTCAGCCTTAAACCCTTCAACCTCGCAAGATTCAAAAGCAAAATTCCTATCAGGATCACGCATATAAATAGCCCCAGTGAAATCAACCACATCATCAACTTCATAATCACGAATTACTTTCCCATTCTTCCAATCAACAAAATTATTAATTATTTGATTAGCCTCACGAAGACCAACATTTCTATTTGACCAAACCCCCTCACCAGTGACATTTTCAAACAATCCTTCCTGATATCCCTTCCTAAGCAAAGGATAAGCCCAATGATAAGGCCCCATAAGCTCAAAAACAGAATCATCCACAAAAGTCATATCAACAGCCTGGTCATCAATCCCAAAAGTATCAAACAACAACCTAACAACTCCCCACAAATTCACAGTATTTTCCGCACCAAATTTCCCACCGATTCCATGAACTAATCCAATATTTTTCGCATAACAAATATGCCCACTGAAATCATCTGAAGCAGACACATCATCAAAACAACCAGCACTATATCTAGAGAAATTCTCTTTCGGATACTTCAATTCCAAAATCCATTTCAAAGCCTGCCCCCTATTCAAAAATTCATAAGGCGCATAATCTTCAACCAAATCAGGAGACGTATTTATCCCCTTCACAATCCCATCCGGAGTCACAGAAGAATAACAAATATTTCCGAAATCATCCCGCTCACACTCATACTTCGATTCATCAAAAGCCATGTCCTTTCTCCTCTGAAAAATCTGAAAAACAACATCCTTCGAAGTCAGATCACGAAGGTAGAAAACACCTTCAACCTCACGAACCTCATAATTGTTTTTGTACGAAAAAGAAAACAACCCATCTTCATGAGTAAAAGTATTATAAACTCCAGTCAAAATAATTTTGTCCCCCGTAGACAAAGTCACTTCCTCACCTCCTCCACCACTATTAAAAGGAATTTTAGACTTCACATAATATTCACCTCTGATCACAAAAGCCAATCCCACAATCAAAATCGTCGACAACACCATCAATACAAATTTTTCAAAAAGTCGCATAAAGACAAAACATTAACAATATTTTTTCAGAATCTGCTTCCACTTATTCCTTTTCAGACTATCATTCAAAACACATAATGAAACACAATATTTAGAAAAGCCAGTCCTTCTTATCCCATAAGTCCTCTTCAAAAACGCCCCAACCTCCTTCGGATAACGATGGTCCTTCACCTCCAAAACACAGTACTCAGGGACAATCTCGACCTCACCCCCACCTTTATTTTTCGCATAAATATCAAAATCCAAAGTGACCCTCCTTTTGAAATCCTTAGAAATAAGAAAAATCCGGTTATAACGTATGATCGTTTCTTTTGTTAAATCGTCCACAGTCAATCCATACGAAGACAATTTGTCATGAATAAAGTCCTTGTCCAAAACCCCAGCAAAAGTATCTATAGGCGACCTATCCTTCTGCGTCCGCATCCCTCGAACCTTCATTTTGCATTCAACAAAAGTACTCGAGATCCTATTCCCGTATTCCCTGGTTCGAACTTTGATCCTGTTGAACTTCCCCTGCCTATGTTGCCTGAAAAATTTGTAATCATCCGTGTCATAATAGACCGATTTATAATGACAAACCGAATTCTCCCCGCTTCTAGAATAATAAAAATCATCAGCCAAATAACCCAAAACCTCCCCCAAAATCCTTCTAGGAATCAGAAATTTATACTCACGTCTAAACTTCGCGAGAGGATCCTTAAACTTCAAAACTTCTTCTATAGGGATACTCTCCATTTTCCCAAAAATTCCATCAGTGAAGCTCATATAAAACTCTTAGAGTTACCGAATCTTTTAAATAATTTACCCGAGAGACCTGCACATGTATTGGGCTAATTTTCAAAGATTGTCTCACACGCTCTTTCAAATAAGACATGTCATCCATTCTTTCAAAATCAATGTCGTCATATGTAACTTTCGTCCAAACAACCCTTTTTGTAAAAAGAGATTTCGAAGCCAAAGTACACGTAATCAAAACCAAAAGCGCATTCACAAAAACAATCATCCAAACATCACTTATCGACGCATTCAAAAGCCCCAAAGTAATCGCCAAAAACACGAAACCTATATCAACTAAATTTTCCAAAGTCGAACGAAGCCGAATCAAACTCAAAATACCAAGAAGTCCAATCCCCAACCCCAAATTATTCTCAAATGAAACAAAGTAAACTATACAAAAAATCAGTAAACTATAGAGCACAACCGCCATCGCCAAATCCTTCTTATAAAAAGATTTATAATAAAACCAACTGGCAAACCCAGAAAAAAACAAAGTCAGGCCAAACGGAATAAGGAACGGAACTAAGCTCATAATTTACAGGTAAAACTCCACAAAAATATACTATACAACAAGGTTGACGGGCAACAACATCTTTAAACTAATCTATACAAATCTCAAAGTTATAGTTATCATAAGCGCCGTAACAGAAACACCATGACCGAAATAAAAACCAGGTTTGCACCATCACCCACAGGTTATCTCCACATTGGAAGTCTACGAACAGCGCTTTACGCTTACCTTTTCGCAAAAAAAGAGAAAGGTGCAATGATTCTCCGAATCGAAGACACAGATAGAGAACGATTTGTAGAAGGAGCCCTGGAAAATCTAATAAAAACGCTTGATTGGTGCGACATTCACTACGACGAAGGCCCAATCTTAAAAGGCGACGACATCGAACAAAAAGGAGACGTCGGCCCATACATCCAATCAGAAAGATCAAAGCTCTACACAAAGCACGCAGAAGAACTTATCGAAAAAGGACACGCATACCACTGTTTCTGCACAAAAGACCGCCTAGACGATCTTCGCCAAAAACAGGAATCAGCAAAACAAGCCACAATGTACGACCGTCATTGCTGTGGACTCTCTAGGGAAGAAGCAGAACGCAGAATTGAAGCCGGAGAAAAATATGTTGTCCGACAAAAAATCCCCTACGAACATCTGAAATTCAAAGATCTGATCCGAGGAAACGTCCAATTCGACGGAAAAACAATCGACGACCAAGTTCTCGTAAAATCAGACGGATTCCCAACATACCACCTCGCAAACGTAGTGGACGACCATTTGATGGGAATCACACACGTAATCCGCGGAGAAGAATGGCTGCCTTCAACACCAAAACACATCTTCCTATACAAAGCTTTCGGATGGGAAACTCCTGAATTCGCACACATTCCCCTCCTATTAAACAAAGACCGAAGCAAATTATCAAAACGCCAAGGCGACGTAGCCGTCGAAGACTACACAAAGAACGGATACCTCCGAGAAGCAATCATAAATTTCGTAGCATTCCTAGGATGGCATCCCGGCGCAGGAGAAGAAAACGAGATCCTTTCAATGGAAGAACTCGAAGAAAAGTTCACACTCGACCGCGTCCACAAATCCGGCGCAATCTTCGACATCGAAAAGCTCGACTGGTACAACTGGCAATGGCAAAAACGTCTCCACAACGAAGAAATAAACAAAATCGCAAAAGACCTCGACCCACAAGTAGACATCAACGAAAACAAAAGAGGAATGTTCGAATACAAATTCTCAAATCAAGAAAAGCACAACGAATTCCTCAAAGAAAAAGGAGAAGCTCTCCTAAAAATCGTAGAACCATACCTAGAAAACACAGAAGACAAAGACCTCCTACTCCGAGCCCTAACATCAACCGAAGAAAAAGTTCTTCGCGAACCAAAAAACATCAACGAAAACATCCATTTCTTCTTCAAACTGCCAGATTACAACAAAGTCCTTCTCACACACGAAAAGATGAACGTCGATGAAACCCAAGCAAAAGCCTCAACAGAAGCTGCAGCAGAAACCCTCGAAAAAATCGACACCAAAGACTGGACTGAAGAAAACCTAAAAGACACCCTCCTAAGCCTGGCCGCAAAAATGGAAATCAAAAACGGCCAACTCCTTTGGCCAATCAGAGCTGCAATCACAGGAGAACAATTTTCCCCTGGCGCATTCGAAATGCTTTGGGCCCTCGGAAAAGAAGAATCTCTCAAACGCCTTGAAAACGTCGACATTTAAGAAGACTTGGATTATTATAGTCACACACTAAGTTCAAAAGCATGAACATATTCAACATCACAGAAGTAGTCCGCTACGTACGAAAAAATATCAACTGCCCTCACTGTGACAAGAGGTACAATTTGCAAAACATAAATGTACTAGCTGCAACGAAAAACGAGTGCCTTATCGAGCTCAAATGCAAATACTGCAAAAAAACCATGCTAACAGATATAGTTTCGACTCCAAAAGGCGAACAAACCCAACAAGAAGTCCCACTAATAAATCAACTCCCCACAGACAAAATAACAGACAACGACGTACTAGATGTTCGAAACTTTTTGACAGACTTTGACGGCAACTTTAAATCACTTTTTAAATCACAAAAACAACTATGAAAATTATAACTACAACTTTGGTACTGTTGTCGCTACTAGCTTTCACAGGATGTAACGACCAATTGAACGAAGAAGCTTCAAACCTCAAAGACGATGTCACAGAAGCCTACGACAATTTGATAAAAGAAATCGAAGAAGTAACCACAAAAGTCCAAGAAACAGCAGAAAAAGTCGAAGAAACCTACAACGACATAAAAGAAGCAAAAAACGCCATAGGCAACGTCTTCGAATAACAGTTTTGAAACCAAATGACAAAAGCTCAATTTCACATACATATAAAAGGCGACCCTCTTGAAGCTATAAACTATAGCGCAACAGAACTTGTCAACGAAGCTTCAAAAAAAGACTTCAAGGTTTTGGCCATAACTTGCCACAAAAAAATAGTCTTCCCAAAAGGAGCCCAAGAGTACGCAGCGCAAAAAGGCATTCTCCTTATAAGAGGCGTAGAAATTGAAATAGACCGCCAACACGTATTAATTCTCAACGCGCACCCACAAGCAGAAGAAATCAAAGATTTCGACGACCTCAAACAATATAGAGAAAATCACCCCGAAAGCTTAGTAATCGCACCACATCCATATTTCCCAGGCCCACAAACTCTAAAAGATAACCTAGAAAAATACATCGACCTCTTCGACGCCATCGAATACAGCTACTTTTATATAAAATACAAAAACTACAACAAAAAAACAGTAGAGATCGCAAAAAAATACAACAAACCACTCGTAGGAAATTCAGACTGCCACTTCATAAAACACCTGGACCCAACTTACTCAAACTTGGACATACAAGGCCCACTCACAACCCAAAACGTATTCCAAGCCATCAAACAAAACAAAATCGAAATCACAACCAACCCCCTTCCAGTCCTAAAAGCAGCAAAAATCTTCGCTCAACAACTCACATTAAGACCTATGAAAAAGTTGCAGAATTTGTATAATAGTCCCATATGCACAAATTTCTTCAAAAAGTTAAGGCTTCAGCAAGACAAAATCCAAGGAGAATAGTTCTCCCGGAAAGTACAGACGACAGAGTTTTAGTTGCGACTGAAACGCTCGTTCAAAAAGGAATCGCACACCCTATCTTGGTAGGAGATTCTCGCAAAATCAAAACAAGAAGTCGCAAATTAGACCTGAAAATCGACTGGGACAAAGTCCAAATCGAAAACCCAGCAAAATCAAAACTCACTTCGAAATACATAGACAGTTTCTACGAATCACGCAAAAAGAAAGGCCTCACAAAACAACAAGCAAAGAAAATCCTACTCAGCCCAGAAGGCATAAATTATTTCGGCACAATGATGGTTCACGAAGACGACGCCGACGGCATGGTTTCAGGAACAACTTTCTCAACCTCAGACACCATCCGCCCAGCCCTCCAAATCATAAGAACCGAAGAGAAATTCCACAAAGTTTCCGGAATATTCTTCATGCTATTAGAAAACCGACTTTTATTATTCGCCGATTCCGCAATCACAGTTGAACCAGATGCTCACGACCTAGTCGACATCGCAGAAGACACCGCAGAAACAGCAATTCAATTCGGAATCACGCCTCGCCTCGCCTTCCTATCATTTTCTACAAAAGGTTCTGCAAAACATCCAAACGCAGAAAAAATCAAAAGAGCTACAGCAATGTTTAAAGACAAACACCCAAACATAACAGTAGACGGTGAAATGCAGGTAGATGCAGCATTAGTCCCAAGCGTAGCCGAGAAGAAATGTCCAAAAAGCGAAATCCAAGGCAACGCCAACGTACTAATTTTCCCAAATCTAGAAGCAGCAAACATTTCATACAAACTAGTGGAACGTCTAGCAGGCGCAAAAGCAATTGGCCCACTTCTACAAGGGCTCAACAAACCAGTAAACGACCTTTCCCGCGGATGCTCATACAAAGACATCGTGAATGTAACAGCATTCACCGTCTGCCAGGCACAAGGCTCAGGTGTTGAATGTCAACACTTAGATCCATAACTTGCGAATCCCCTCACCTCCCCATCCCTTATGAAAATATTAGTAATAAATTGTGGCTCTTCTTCCCTAAAGTTCGAGCTTTTTGAATCCGGCAAAGATCTGAAATCTTTGGCCGAAGGCTTGGTCGATCGCATTGGCCAAAAAGACTGCAAATTAACTTTCAAAGGGAATAAAAAGAACCTAGGCCTCAAAGCCTCATCAAAAAATCACACCGAAGCACTAAAACTTGCACTAGAAACTCTCCAAACAAAAGACATAAAAAAAGTTGGACACCGCGTAGTCCATGGCGGAGAAAAATATCAAAAACCAGTCAAAATTGACGCAAAAGTTCTCAAAGAAATCCAGAAGCTCGCTCCGCTCGCCCCTCTCCACAACCCAGTCAACATAGAAGGAATAAAAGCAGCAAAAAAACTTCTCCCAAAAGCAAAACACATCGCAGTTTTCGACACAGCATTCCACCAAACAATCCCAGAGAAAGCATATTTATACGCAATCCCCCGCTCACTTTACGAAAAAAACAACATACGCAGGTACGGCTTCCACGGCACAAACCACGAGTACGTCACACACAAAGTCCTCAACAAAAGCACAAAGAAAATCATCTCAATCCACCTCGGCAACGGCTCATCAATCACAGCTTCACAAAACGGAGAAGCCATCGACACAACAATGGGCTTCACACCGCTAGAGGGCTTACCAATGGGCACCCGCTCAGGCACCATCGACCCAGCAATCGTACTTGAAATTCAAAAAATCAAAAAATTCGACCGCAAAAAAACAGACAATTATCTAAATCACAAATGCGGCCTCCTTGCCCTATCCGAAATCTCATCTGACATGCGAGACATATACGAAGCTTCCCTCAAAGGAAACAAAAAAGCACTTCAAACCATAGAAATACTTTCATACCAAATCGCAAAACATGTAGGAGCCCTCGCCGCAACATTGAACGGAGTAGATGCATTAATATTCACAGGAGGATTAGGTGAAAAAGCATTTTACGTACGCCAACAAGCCTGCGAATACCTGTCCCACCTAGGCGTCCAACTCGACAAACGAAAGAACAAAGCCAGCGAAAAAATAATTTCATCATCAAAGAGCAAAACCAAAGTTTACATAATAAAAGCAGACGAAGAATACCAAATTGCAAAACACTCTCAAGCCAGATAGAATCAAATTACCTCTAACCTCAACCTAACCTATGAAACTTAACGCTACAAAAATTCCAATTCGCGTTGGCAGCAAATATATCGCTGTATTGAACGAAAAAAGAGCACACTTCCTCGACCTTCACGCAGGAGACCGTATCATTCTCAAAAAAAAAGGCCAAAAACCTCTTCGCGCTCTTCTCGACATAACAGAGAATTCTGAATTAAAAGAAACTGAAGTCGGGTTATACGAAGACACCTGGTCAAAATTAAAAACAAAATACGGCGACGACATCGAAATCGCAGTAGCAGAGAAACCTATTTCAACCACATACATAAAAAAGAAACTAAACGGCGAACGTCTAACAACAACCGAACTCAACGAAATAATAAAAGACGTAGTTGCAGAAGATTTGTCAGATTTGGAAGTCGCATATTTCGTATCTGCATGCTATATCCATGGATTAAGCGATCGCGAAACAGCAGACCTCACAAGATCAATAGTAAACAACGGAAACAAACTCAAATTCAAAAATAAAGTCGTCGCAGACAAACACTGCATAGGAGGAGTCCCTGGCAACAGAACAACAATGATAATCATCCCAATCATCGCAGCAGCAGGCATCTTGATGCCAAAGACTTCATCTAGAGCAATCACAAGTCCATCAGGCACAGCTGACACAATGGAAGTTCTAGCCAACATTCTAAACCAAGCGCCAAAGCTCACAAAAATCGCAAACAAAGTCGGAGGATTCATAACATGGGGTGGTGGAGTAGATCTCGCATCTGCAGATGACAAAATGATCCGCGCACGACATCCCCTATCATTAGATCCACAAGGAATGCTCCTCGCATCAATTATGGCAAAGAAATTCTCAGTCGGCTCAACACACGTACTCATAGACATCCCGATAGGCCCACAAGTCAAAATCAAAACAAAGAAAGAAGGCCGCATCCTCAAACGCAGATTCGAAACTCTCGGCAAAAACCTCGGAATGAAAGTTAAAGTCATTTTCACAAACGGCGACCAACCAGTTGGCCGAGGAATAGGACCAAGCCTTGAAGCAATGGACGTAATGAAAGTTCTAAAAAACGAAGAGGACGCCCCAAGTTCACTACGAGAAAAATCAATCAAAATGGCCGGAATCCTTCTCGAGCTCACAGGCAAAGCAAAATTCGGCAGAGGCTCAAGCATGGCCAGAAAAATCCTTAAATCAGGCAAAGCATACGACAAAATGATGGAAATAATAAAAGCCCAAGGAGCAAAACGAACAAAACTTCGCCCAGGTAATTTCTCAAAAATAATTCGTGCAGGCAAAGACGGCAAAATCATAGAAGTAAATAACAAACTCATCGCCCACATCGCCCGCACAGCAGGAGCACCAAAAGACCAAGAAGCAGGTGTATACATCCATAAAAGACTCGGAGAAAAAGTAAAAAAAGGCGAACCTCTCTACACAATTTACGCAGACATCGAAGAACGAATCGAATACACAAAGCAATATCCACTCAACAAAGCATTCATCATAAAAAAATAATTCCCCCTCATGCCAAAACTCACTTTCGACCAAACCGTCAAAGACATCAAATCACTCAAGATCCAAGGCGCCGAAAACATAGCCATAGCAGCCGTACAAGCCTTTGCTCTCAAACTCAACGAAACAAAAAACAAAGCAAAACTAAAGAAATACATCAAACAACTCAAAGAAGCCCGCGCCACCGAACCAGCATTAAAAAACGCATTAGACTACTGCTTCGCAAATTTCGAAAAAGAACCAAAAATCGTACAACACGTCCTTGCTCAATTCAAAGACTCACGCCCATCAATCTCACAAAACGGCGCAGATCTGATCAAGTCAGGCATGAAAGTTTTCACACATTGCCATTCATCAACTGTCGAAAGAATCTTGATAGAAGCAAAACGCCAAGGCAAAAAGTTCACCGTATACAACACCGAAACACGCCCACGATATCAAGGCCGCATAACAGCCACAAAATTGGCCAAAGCAGGCCTCAAAGTCACCCACTTCGTCGATTCAGCAGGTCGCAGCGTCATTCGAGACTGCAATCTTTTCTTGATCGGATGTGACTCAATAACACGCAGCGGCAAAGTCATAAACAAAATCGGAACCGAAAGCATGTTCGATGCAGCAAACGAAGAAAAAGTCCCAGTTTACGTCTGCACAAACTCTTGGAAATTCGACACCGACTCCACTCACAAACAAGATACTAAAATAGAACAACGCAGCCCAAAAGAAGTTTGGGAAAAAGCACCAAAAAACGTCACAATATACAATCCAGCCTTCGAAAAAATCGATCTAGCCAAAACCAACGGCGTTATCACAGAACTTGGAGTCATCAAACCAAAGAAACTCGCAAGAAAAATCAAAAAAACCTACCCATACATCTTCAAAAAATAATTGTGACAATCACCCCAAAAGACATTAAATTCCTCGAGAAACTCGATAAAATGGAGCCCAAAGCCCATTGCATCCGCGCAAACATCGCAGCAATGTTAGTCAAAAACGATAAGATTCTCACAAAAGCCACAAACGACTGGCACAAAGAAACCCCTTGCAACAAGATCGGCTGCATTCGCAACAAACGCAAAGTAAAATCCGGTACCCACCGCGAAGTCTGTTACGGAATGTGCGCAGAACAATGGTGCCTCGCTCTAGCCGCCCGCAAAGGCATTTCAACGAAAGGAGCCACCTGTTACGTCACAAAACACCCATGCCGCGTCTGCGAGTCTCTGCTCACCGAAGCAGGCATAAAACGCGTAGTTTACCAAGAAGGCTACCCAGAAATCCTTCCAAAATTCGACCTCTTCGAAAAACGAAAAGTAAAAGTCATAAAAGGCCCAAACACAAACTTCAAATCTCCAAAGATCCCAAAAAGCACCACAATCTAAGCAATCTATAGGAGTGGAAAAAGGATCTGAGAGAAAAGTCTTATGCAATATTTTTTACTCTTACAAGAGTAAAAAACCACTTCAGCGTACATGTTAGCTGAAGTGGCACATTGCATGACTTTTCGAAGAGAACTTTTCTACTCCCTAAAGGTCAAACTCATAAACCGCAGTAGGAGTCAAAACCTTCATCCTACCCGCATTCAAATCAACAATAAAATCTCGAATCTCACCAACACCTTCAATCAAATATTGATTAGAATAGATCAAGTTACCAGTATTCTCGTCTTTGTAGAACCTCATGACTCTATTTTCAGAAGCATCAAGCACAAACACCTCCGCCATATCTCCATCAGTAATCATTTTCAATGGATCGTGGAAAGCATTAAACGGCTTCTTACTAATAATTAAGTCAGCTGGAACTCCAGCATAGTATTTTTCCAAACCTTCGTCGTTCAGGAACCAAACACTACCATCGATAGCAAAGTCCTTAGCCATAGCCAAGTCACCTTCACTAGCGTATTGAGAAGCTACACCAAATCTATCTTGGACAGAGCTGTATGTGTACTTCCAAACTTGGTTATTGTCAGGGTCAAGAACATAGATTCTGTTACCCCAATCTTCCAACGCAACACCTTTGTGGAAAGATTCCTCTTCAGTGTCCATGAAAGAAATTGTACCTTCACGATATTCAATCAATTTCCCACTCTTTGTCAAAAAGACAACCGAGTCTCTATCATCAAATCCAGTCGAAGCAATAACAGTTTCTTCTTCATCTATAGTTATAGGATCTTGAACTTGGTCCAAAACCAATTCATATAAAGCATTATATTCGAAGACGAAAATTCGATCTCCAACCTCAGTGAAACCCAAAGCTGAAATGTTTTCTCTCTTCTCAGTCAAATCAGCCACAAGTGTAGGCTGCTTAATTCTTTTCACCTCATCAAGAGAATCACGAGTTTCCTCTATCTGTTGAAGCAAGATATTAGCTTTGTCTCGGAAATCTGTATTGAGAGCACTCATCGCATCTTCCTGAGCTTTTGCCAAAATCTGACCTGCAGCTTCTTTATCATACTGACCTCTAGTTTCAGCTTCAGAAATCTTGTTTTGTACCTCTATCAAAAGGTTATCGACAGCTTCAAGCTCAGCCTGCTGATCACGTTGACTTTTCACAGCCCATACTCCAGCAATAAGCAAACCAATCACAACAGCCAAAGCCACCAAAACTTTACTTCCACCAAATCCTCTAGAAAGAAGACCTTTTTTGAATGATCCAATCTTTGAACCCATTCCACTCACAGATCCTCGGAAATTCCTTGAAGATTTTGCTCGACGCGAAGCCCCACCTTTGCGAACTGCATCACCAACCTTGCCCAAAACAGTCTTAGCAACACCACCAGCTCCATACAAAACTTTTGTAAATACAGATTTTACATCTACAGTCCCACTAGGAGTAGAAATCGTTTTTGCCGACATAGAAGTCTCAACCAAAGTTCCTTGCAAATCATCTTCCCCTTCACCTATACGAACATCATCATCTGCTCCTTCTTTCAAACAAACAGCAGTCAGACCAACTCGTCCCAACATCTCAGTTGCAACAACATCTTTGAGCTCAGCCAAAACATCAGCAGGCTCATTTCCAGACAAAATTTTTGCCAAATCATTTTTACTAACATATCGAAGTAATCGAGTAGAACTCAACAAAACCGTATCACCTTCTTCAACCTCACCACTCGCAATATTAGAGAAAATTTCATCACTGTTTTCGTCCGACAATCCATCAGTCACAACACTCAAATATCTTTTTCTAATCAAGTAAGCTTCAGCATCTCCACTCTGAGTCACATACAAAACTCCTTTCACATACGCCGCAATCACCACGTTCATATTTCCAATATATCCAGAAACTTTCTGACTTTTGAACTCAGACAACCCAATATTCACAGCTTTCAACGCAGCTTCAAACCTCTTATAAGGATCCTCATCAACATTCGCAAAAAACTCTTCCTGAAAAATCCCAAACACCGCCTCCCCTATTTCCTCACTGTTTGCAGGATTATTTTGAACCTCAAGATTGATGAAAATCTCACCACTCCTTTCCCCATACTTTTCATACAAATCATAAGAGTAGTTCTCCAAGAAACTGTTGTCATCTTTCCCTACAAAGAGAAAATCATAATTTAGTTTTAGAGCCATAATATTAAAGTTTATTTATTACCATATAAGTGAATATACAAGATATATAGGCAAGTTTTCAACTAGAAGTGGGCATTCTTTAGTTCTCTATAGGAAAAGAAGGCTCCCTAACTTCATCTATCACAAAAGCAATAACATTCCCAATCCTCCTAACAACAGCACCAGGCAAAGCCTTTCCAAACCTAACAACATCACACAACTCAGTTTTAGGAACAATACCACCAACACAATCACCAATTTGTTCAACAATATCCACCATATGAGAATCACACCCCCCTTCATCAACCTCCAAACCTTTCAACGCAGCATATTGAGCAAAAGGATTCTTTTCTCTATCAACAATTAGTCTCTCTTCACAACTATCAGCACAAGGAGGCCTACCAGTAACAGCAGCACGTGCAGCACTAGCCACACCCCCAATTTTCAACATTGTATTCATAACGAGACCTCTATCCCGACCATCCTTCCATAAATCCGCTGCCTGATTAGCAGCCGCAATTCTAGCCAACACACCATAATAAACTCCTTCCTGAATATCACGACAATTTCTTGATTTTGAGAGATCCTCCGCACAATTCTGACACCCCCCTCTTTCGTTACCTCCTGACATAATAATAAAAGTTAATAATTTCGAAGCTAAATTACACGCCCAGACCGGCTTCTGTAAACCTTTTCATCTTTTCATTTGACTAAAAAAGGTCTGTAGTCTAGAGTATGCTCGCTTTTTTAAAGATATTTTACGATTTTAACATATACCAATGCTAGGGAAACTCAAAAAACTAAAGCGTCTAAGAAAACACGGCTTCAGGTCAAGAATGGCTACTAAAGGAGGTCGGAAAGTTCTCGCAAAAAGAAGAGAAAAAGGACGACACGAGTTGACAGTCAAGGTTCATTCAAAATAAAAGGATTAAATGATCCCTACCTCAAACCGTCTAAAGAGAAACCAAGTCGAATATGTCTTAAAGAAGGGACTTTCTACGTCAACAGACCTGTTTGTTGTTCGATATATCGAGCATAAAGACGACGAGAAACCGCACTTCACAATCATAACCTCGACCAAGCTATCCAAGAAAGCAGTAGAAAGAAATAAACTCAAACGAAAAATATACGAAGCAGTTAGACTACAAATGCCAGAAAAGTTGCCTTTGTACATAGCAATTATCCCTAAAAAACAAGCACTAGAGGTAAAATACGAGAAAATTGCCCAAGACATAGCAAAACTATTCAAAAAACTAACCTAATCCTAAAGATGAACAAACAAAATATGATCAAGAACATACTTCTGTTCCTAGTGATCTTCCTATCGCTAAACTTGATCCTAAAAAGTTGCCAACCATCAGAAGAACAAACTTCAATTCTTGACCAAGGAGATTTTGGGTTCATCACAACTGAAAACACATATTCCAGAACAGATACAATAGAGGTAGAGATGAAAAACAACACAGAAGAAACTATAACAATCCCCTCTTCTTGTCCTGAAGAACCATTCAACGTTCTTCACTATGAGAATGCTGAGTGGGTTCAAATCACATCAACACCAGAAATCAACTGCGAAGAAGCCGTAGAATACGTTCTCGAACCAGGACAATCAGCAATCATCCCATACGACAATTGGAGCTACTCACTCTTTTCACAAATGGGTAGATTCAAGGTCGCATATACACTAGGAGAAAAAACATACGAAACAAATGAATTCATCGTCGAAGAAGAAGGTGTCTTCTCAAAACTTTGGAACGCAATCCTATATAGACCTACATACAACGCATTGATCTTCTTTGCATATGTAGTGCCAGGACACAGCCTAGGACTCGCAATCATCCTTCTTACGATTCTTATTAGAACACTACTTCTTGCCCCTTCGCAAAAGGCAATGAAAGCTCAAAGGAGAATGCAAGAGATTCAACCGAAGCTCGAAGCTATCAAAGAAAAATACAAAGGCGACCAAGCAAAAATCTCACAAGAGACCATGGCCCTTTGGAAAGAACAAAAAGTAAACCCAATGGGTAGCTGTTTACCACTATTGTTCCAATTACCAGTACTTCTAGCACTATTCTGGGTAATCAAAAGTGGACTAAACCCAGACAAAATCCACCTACTATACACAACATACGAGAACTTCTCTCTTTCAAACATCAACACCCAATTCCTCGGAATGGACCTAATGAAAGTAAACATTTACGTGTTGCCTCTCATAGTTGGTCTGCTCCAATTTGTACAAATGAAACTAACAATGGCCAAAACAGCAGGAGGGAAGAAAAAAGGAAAAGAGATGGCAATCGCAAACAACATGATGACATACATGATGCCAGTAATGATCGCTGTATTCACAGCATCACTTCCAGCTGGTGTCGGAATATATTGGGGAACATCAACTTTCTACGGAATCTTCCAACAATACTTTGTAAATAAAGGAGGTAAAGGAAAGAAGAAAGGTAAAGATGACAAAAACAGTGACGACGTAAAAGTACGTGTTATCGAAAATAACTCTTAACTTATCTATACAATGGATATCGAACAAACAATAAAAGAATCGCTTGAGAATATTCTGATAAAAATCGGGACTGAATTCTCAGAAGTAACAGTAGAAAAAAAGGACGAAAAAACATACATAGCCAATATCGAATCTACTGAAGCCAGTATTTTGATCGGCCACCACGGAGAAACAATCCAAAACCTCCAACACCTACTCAAAGTAGTAACTTGGTCTCAAACAAAAGGCGCAGAAGAATTCAACGTAATCGTTGACGTCGACGGATACCGCCAGAAACAAGAAGAGAACGTGATCAACCTCGCAGAACGCAAAGTAGATTTCGTAAGAAACACAGGTCGAGCACAAAGCCTACCGCCAATGTCAGGATATTTCCGAAGAATCGTTCACATGCGTTTGATGGAACCAGAATTCGACGATATCGAAACTGAAAGTGAAGGAGAAAGAGACACTCGCCACATCATCATTAAGCCAAAAAGCTAATCGAAAAACTGATGATGACTTTCCTCAAAAAGACACTACTTGTGATCTCCGCAACAACGCTCAGTTTGCCAACAGCATTCGGACTTTATTTCTCAGACGTTGAGAAAGAAAACAAAAACTACTTCTCAATCAACGCCCTAGCCCAAGAAGAAATCGTAGCAGGCTACGAAGACAACAACTTCTACCCTTGGAAAGAAGTTTCCAGAGCAGAAGCCGTCACAATGATACTGAACGCAATCAGCGCCTCAAACGACACCTTCGACATAGACAATGTCCAAGAACCATCAGAACAACCTTTCTCAGACACAGAACTCTCAGAGTGGTACACCAAATACATAAACGAAGCAGTCCAACGCGAAATGGTCGATGGCTACGAAGACAACACCTTCCAACCACACAAAACCATAAACCTCGCAGAACTTCTCAAAATCTTAGTTTCAGCACAAGAAGGTTACACCTCAGAAACATCAGACGAACAACCTTTCGCAGACATTCCTTTGAACGAATGGTTCACAGAATATGCAACCTACGCAAAAACCCACGACATGCTTTACGTAAGTGGAAGCAACAATGTCGATCCGGGCCAAAATGTAACTCGAGGATACCTAGCCGAAATGCTATACCGACTCAAATACAACAAACAAGGCTATAACTTCGGAAAAGCAACATTTTACGGAGAAGTCTTTCACGGACGCACCACAGCATCAGGATCAAAATTCGACATGAACGCCATGACGGCCGCTCACAAAACCATGGCATTCGGAACCACAGTCGAAGTAACAAACCTAGCAAACGGAAAATCAATCCAAGTAGAAATCACTGACCGCGGCCCATACGGCCACGGACGAGTCATCGATCTCAGCGAAGGAGCATTTACGCAAATAGCCGAAAGAGGTCGTGGTATAATCAACGTACAAATCAAAGAAATACAATAATGAAAAGAAAACAAACCCTCAAAACCGAGGTCGAAAAAACAATTCGACTGCTGGTAATAACCCTCGGAGTAATCATCGCGACACTACTTGTTGTCTTTCTTTTCCAAACAGGCCACAACGCACAAAAAGGATACCAGCTAGAACAAGTCCGCATACAAAACGATGATCTCAAGAATCTATCCGAAGGCCTGAAAGCAAAAGCCACCAATGCCGCAGCCTCATCCCTTCCGGCAAACAAAACCCTCGACGCAATGGCAAAACCCGAATCCGAACAATCGGAATACTTGTTGCCTGAGGATAATGACTAGCAACCCAAGAAAGCCAAAAGACAATTCCGCAACAAAACATCTTCAACCTAAAAAAAGAATAAATCAACAAAATTTGTCAGAAAAATTACCGTCAGCACCCTGAACATGTTACAATCAAAAAAGATAGAAAATTAACCCTCATACATTTATGAAAAAACCAGTCAAAATAGCCGTAATAGTATTAATCACAGTCCTCGTAACAAGCAGCTTGGTTTTAGCAAGCCAGTCCGAGTTATTTCAAGGACGTTTTTCCTTCTTCAGAAAACCAGCACTAAACTACTCCGCAATATATCTCTACAAAGATAAAGTAGTTTCAGCAGTAACAACCCCCGTAACAAGCGCTGTACCATCTGTGGTAGTCTCAAAAGTAACTTCTTCGGGAGGAACATCTAAAGTCGCCTCAGTAGTAGTTTCGGCCGTAACCACTCCAGTAGCCTCCGCAGTAGCTGTAGACAAAAGAACCGCTTCCAAAGTTAACACAAAAAATTAAGAACTTTAACAGAGAGTACTTTAAGAGCTATCGAAAAAAAAGAATATGTAAAAAATAAGAGAAAATACAAAATCGAAGCAAAAAAAGAATATACAAGAAATCCAGGAAAATTTATATTGCCCGAGAAAGAGATTCAAAGACTTATAGAACTTTACAAAAGAGCAAATCCATCAGAATTTACGTTCGTACCATCATCTAGATGATACCGAAAACAAGAGTATTAATTAAAACAATTTCAAAGGAGGCTTACGTTATACCAATTATACTAAGCCTCTTTTTGATACCACTTTTTTGGAACCCATCATTTATCCATGCCTTTACACAAGGGAAAGAATTAATTTTTAAAATCATAATTCTTTTCACATTTACTGTATCAGGGATATGCTTATTGTTCAAAAAAAGCTTTGAACTCAAAAAAATCATAAACTCTATCTTATTCTTACTCCTATTGATCCAAATAAACATCTTCACTATAACCAATATTCTTTCGAACACCCCAACCATAACTCTCTACGGAACATACAGTCGAGGTTTTGGATTCATAATCGAACTTTTCTTGTTCGCTTTTCTTGTTTACTGCGCTTTAACACTATCACAAAAAACTATAATAAAATCACTAAAAATCGCTTTTTTAGGATCCATACTGGTATCAATCTACGCAATTCTACAAAAACTAGGAACAGACCCATTTTTCACCAACTATAGCATCAATATCTTCGCCGGAAGAGCCTTTAGCTTTCTAGGAAATCCATCATACCTTGGACAATTCATGCTCTTGCAAACAATTATTGGAGGATTTCTTACAATTACAACTCAAAAAAGTCCATTAAAATACATATTTGCAACAGGAACCATTTTAGCAATATCCACACTACTTGCTTCAGAGACAAGAACAGCTCTATTTGGATTAATAATGGTTACCATCTTGATAACAATTAAATACACAAAGTATATAATTCACTTTATAAGAACACATAAAAAAATAGTACTTTTAGCCATAATAGTTATCAGTCTAACCGTCATAACCCTCCCAAAAGATAGGTATTCCCTTTCCGACATTTCAATGAGATCTCTAAATTCACGAATTGAAATTTGGAACGGCACATTAGACTTAATAAAAAAACGCCCAATCTTTGGATACGGAGGAGAAACTTTTTATATACATTTCCCAGAAATCATTACAAAAAAATTTTTAACACTAGAGGAAAATATAAATATTTCAGCAGACAGAACACACAACGAAGTATTAGAAATCCTCTTCTCACACGGCATCTTTGCATTACTCACCTACCTAACAATACTAGCATTTCTTCTAAAAACTTTTTTCAAATCAAGAAATAAAACAAAAATAACACTCACTCTTCTAATAATCGCCACCACAATCCAAAACCAATTTGCCTTCCCTGACATTTCAATAAGCATACTGACAGCATTTTGCTTCGGGGGAATAATAAGTCTTAGAAAGGAAAAAAAAATAAACATTTCACTTAGTAAATATCAACGATTATTAGCAGGAACAACACTTATATTTTTCAGCCTACTTCTCAGTTACATAACCGTTCTTCGACCATGGATGTCACAAATCGCATACTCGACATCAAAAGAGAACTACAACACAAACTACACAATAGCCATAAACAATCACAAAAAAGCAATTTACTACACCCCATACTACAGCGAACTATGGTATGAACTAATGTTTATAGACCCAAGCAGCACAGAAAGAGCCCTCCATTATCTAGAACAAATTGAAAACAATTCAGGAAATGTACTTGCCTGGAAAGGAAATTTTTACTCATCAACAGATCCCGAAAAAGCAAGCGAATTTTACATCAAAGCACTCGAGAAAAACCCCCACCACCCAAACTGGATAAGAGCTTTTGCAGACATGCTATACAAACAAGAAGACTATGAAAATGCCTTATTTTTATACGACAAATATTTAAAATCAATACCCGATTTTTGGGAATGGAAAGACGAACTGGACCAGCACTCCCCAATCGAGCAAAAAAGTTACGAATCACTCATCAAACAAACACCTTACCTTTGGGGAGTAATAGAAAAGATAAACAAAATAACCGAAATAATAAATAAAAAACCGGAAACCTCAAAACCCGAATCGGAATACTTGTTACCGGAGAGCAATGACTAGTCATAGGAAGCCGAAGGCGAGATCCTCTGACAAAAAGGCCCGAAGAGCCGCCAAAACAATTAAATTGGTAGTCCCAGGGGGAATCGAACCCCCGTTTCCAGGATGAAAACCTGGTGTCCTAACCACTAGACGATGGGACCAAAGTTGTCAAAAGTACGGGCAGATTTTACCTATCTGCTCCAGATTATTCAAGAGGAAATTGATTAACGACGCCGAGAACCATCTGTCCCAGGAGGAACAGGCAACGCGCCTCTAAGATGACTAGGCATCAGCCTCGCCGCTTCATTACTGTCACCAAGTGCCTCTGTCAACGCCCTTAAAACCTCCATCGCATAAGCAATTGGAGAATGAACTCTTCTTCTCCCATTACACACATGTATACCTAATAATTTTCCAATATCCCTATTCACACCTTCCTCCGCTTCACGCAAAGCATTCCATGTCAGACCCTCCGTCTTTTCCCCCAAAAGAGGCATTTCTGCACGAAGTCTAGATCGCATCTCCGCAACCCCACTCCCAACATCAACAGTCTCCCTTCTTGCACCAGAACCCTCCCCAACAATTCTTCTCCTACGAACCGGTGTTTTACATCCAGAGCCTGCACCTTCTGGAGCTTCAAATTTAGTCATATTTTTGATTATAAAAAGAACGCCATACTACTCACACAAGAAACAGGTGTCAAGATTCCCAACAGAAATCTCCTCTCCCAAACCTGGACATCCCCACCAAATCATGCTTTAATTGCTACCCTCACAACAACAAACCAGTCACAACAAAACAATGTCAATCAACTCAAAACTAAAAGAACTTCTCCTCCAAGCAAACCTGTCAGAGACAGAGACATTGATATACCTCGAACTCCAAAAATCCCCCGCTCAAAACAGATG
This sequence comes from Candidatus Peregrinibacteria bacterium, assembly GCA_018655275.1. Taxonomy (GTDB): domain Bacteria; phylum Patescibacteriota; class Gracilibacteria; order UBA1369; family LOWO2-01-FULL-3; genus JABIJZ01. The sequence continues at coordinate 145,970 of JABIJZ010000002.1, forward strand.
GGAATTAGTTCAAAGAACAGGCCTATCAAAAAGCGCCACATACCGAGCAATCGAGAAACTCCAAACTCTAAAAATGGTCCAAATCAAAGACAAAGAAGTCCGCGCTCTTTCCCTAAAAGGATTAGTAGCAGAACTCTCAACCTCAGAACGAAACCTGAAAAAAGTATCAAACAAACTCAAAGACATCTCACCTTTTCTTCAAAACAGCAAAGGCCCTATAGAAGTCTTCGAAACATACTACACACCAAAACAAATCGAAGAAGCCTACATATTCATGTCTGAACACGAATACAACGTAAACATCGATTTCGGAGATTTCGAAAACTTCGTAGAAATCCTGCCATCACATATGCATGCCGCATACACTTTCCAAAACAACCGAATAAAAAAAGCAAGAAACGAAGCTATCTGCACAACCCACGGCCCACACACTTCATACTTCTGCACCCGCGCAGCAGAAATAAAATTCAAAAACAAAATCAAAGTCCTAAACCTAGACACAAAAGGAAATTTCACAATCTTCTCAGAAGGCTCAGACTACGTTCTTTTCAACAATTTCGACGACCCAGAAAACCCACATTCAACACTAGTAAAATCAAAAGTCCTCGCCAACACCCAACGCGCCCAATTCAAATATTTTTCCCAACTCGCTGGGAAATAAAACCAGCCCAAGCCCGCAGACGCAAGCCACCTCCCCACTCCCCAAACAAAACAATGACCTTTTTTTGACGTACCTACGTTTATAATTTATCATTCGCGCATGACTAACACATGCGCAATCACAGAAAAACCCCTCGACTGGACAGAGCAAGACCTCAAGCTTTTCAAAAAACTCGACGTCTCACCATCAACAACTCAACCCGAATTCCGACATCAACGAAAAATGGCATTCAGGAACGAAAAATCCCTATACCTGCGCACTTGCGACCTCTGCAAAAAAGAAAACATTTCAATGTTCCGCCCAGACTCACCATTCACCGTATACTGTCCAAAATGCTGGTGGTCAGATAATTGGAACGCTGAAGATTTCTCTCAAGAATACGACGAAACACGTCCTTTCCTCGAGCAATACCACGAATTCCAAAAGAAAGTCCCAAAATGCGCCCTCGACAATTTCGACAACGAAAACTGCAACTATGCAAACTATGTATGTCACAACAAAGACTCATACATGCTCTTCGGCAGCTGGTTCTCAGAAAAAACAATGTACGCAAACACAACACTCCACTGCCTGGAATGCATGGACACCCTCTACCCAAACAAATGCAAACATTCATACGAATTAATCGACTGCGAAAACTGCTACGAACTTTTTTACGCCCAAAATTGCAACTCTTGTTCAAACTCATACTTCCTGTTCGACTGCAGAAACTGCCAAGATTGTTTGTTTTGCTGGAATTTAAGAAGCAAGCAATATCACATAATGAACAAACCTGTTTCAAAAGAAGAATACGAAGAAACTTTAGCAAAATTCCAAGGCTCTTTCAGCAAAACCAAACACGCTTACAAAACTTTCAAACAACAAGTCCAAGACCAAGCCCTTCACAAATACATGGAAGGTGAGAAAAACGAGAACGTCAGCGGCAACCTGCTTTGGGGCTGCAAAAACACCCAAGACGTTTTCTACGGACTAGAAGTCGAAGACGTAACCCACAGCGTCCGCACATCAAAAAAACAAAAGGACTCAATGTTCATCAATGGATGTTCAGGCGGTGAACTAATGTACGACTCAATCCACTGCGACTTCTGCCACAACGGCAAATCATCGATCGGCGGCGAACATAATTCAGACTTCGCATACTGCATGATCTGCTACCAATGCTCAGACATTTTCGCCTGTCATTCGCTCCGCCACAAAAACAACTGCATCTTCAACAAACAATATTCCCCAGAAGAATATCGCAAACTCAGAGACAAAATCATCGCAAAACTCCGAGAAGAACTTCATCCCGAGACAAGAGGCCCAGTGTGGGGAGAATTCTTCCCTATGAGCATGTCCCCTTTCGGATACAACGAAACCATCGCCCAAGAGTTCTACCCAATCACAGAAGACGAAGCCACAAACCTAGAAGCAAACTGGCTCAAAAAAGACAAACGCGATTACCAACCAGCAACCATAGAACTTCCAGACTCAATCAAAGAAACTCCCGACTCAATCCTAAACGAAACCCTCGCCTGCACAGAATGCAACAAAAATTACAGAATAATTTCACAAGAACTCGCGTTCTATCGCAAATACTCACTACCAATCCCCCGCAAATGCTTCGACTGCCGCCACATGGACCGAATGTCTCTCCGCGCCCCATTCAAAGCTTGGGACAGAACCTGCACCAAATGCGAAAAACCCCTAATCTCCAGCTATAATCCAAACAGACCGGAGAAGGTTTATTGTGAGGAATGTTATTTGAAAGAGGTTTATTGATTTCAACTCCGGAGTAAAACCACTGCAATCTTGACAGAATCCATTAACAACAGTAAAGTTCGACTCTAAGTCTTAACCAAATCTAAATGACTGGCCAAAAAGAAACCCACGAAGCTATAGAATTAGACCTTTCTAACGAAAAAGCTGCTGCAGTATTGCTTGTTTTATCTGGCAACACTATTGAAGCCGAAAGAATACTAGGAGTTCAACACTCCCCTGACAACAGAACAGTTATCGTAAGAATTGTTGGAAGTCGATTTAATGTCACAAAACCTCACTATCCAAACCAAGACTTATTAGCAGCTTTATCTCAAAAAAACAAAGCTTCTGTTGAAAATGTAGACCCCGTACGACCACCTAAGTCAGTACAGATATTCCCAGCAACTTCATTTGACGCCAAAATATCTGTCCCAGAAAATTTATTCACAAAAACAACAACTCAGAAAGAAGAAACACCTGTTGCTGATCCTGACGTTCAAGCTTCTCTCACAACACAGCAAGCACTTTCAGGAGCAGCCGTAAAAGCTACAGCAACAACCAACCCCTAGCATTCCCACCCATCTTCACCTAAAATCAACGCATGCTATTCAACTCATTCGAATACATCCTTTTTCTCCCAACAGTAGCAATACTGTTCTTCGTCCTGCCCCACAAACACAGATGGATCCTCCTTTTGGCAGCCAGTTATTTCTTCTACATGTATTGGGATCCAAAATACGCCTTACTATTAGCAGGCTCAACCCTCATCAGTTATTACTCAGGCTACAAAATGGGCCAAGTTCCAAAAGCCAAACGACTCCCCTACCTCTACCTCTCAATCATCTCCAGCCTCGGGATTCTCACAATTTTTAAATACCTAAACTTCCTCACAGACTCAGCCAACAAAGCAGCAGAACTCCTAAACATAGCATACGCAGCTCCAGCACTCGCGATCATCCTTCCAGTAGGAGTCTCATTCTATCTTTTCCAAACAATGAGCTACGCCATCGACGTGTACAACGACAAAATCAAACCCGAAAAACATCTCGGCATCTATTCACTATACGTAAGCTTCTTCCCACAACTCGTCGCAGGACCAATCGAACGAGCCGGAAACATCTTGCCCCAACTCCGCACCCACGTCAGCCCAAACCAAAAACGAATCCTGGACGGACTCAAACTCATCGTCTGGGGCCTATTCAAAAAAATCGTAGTCGCAGACCGAATAGCAGCTCTCGTGAACGAGGTGTACAACAACGCACCAATGTACGAAGGCGCACCTCTCCTACTCGCAACAGTCTTGTTCTCGTTCCAAATATATTGCGACTTCTCAGGATACTCAGACATCGCCATCGGAACCGCCCAAATTTTCGGCATAAAACTCATGGACAACTTCAAACGCCCATATTTCTCAAAATCCATCGCAGAATTCTGGCGCAGATGGCACATCTCACTATCCAGCTGGCTCAAAGACTATATATACATTCCGTTAGGCGGCAGCCGCACCGTCAAATGGCGTTGGTACTACAACCTCTTCATCACCTTCCTTATAAGCGGATTGTGGCACGGAGCAGCATGGACATTCGTGCTTTGGGGCGCACTCCACGGCCTGTACCTCATCGTAGGTGCCATGACAAAATCCACTCGCGAACGCCTCACAAAAGCCATCCGTCTTCACAAAGCCCCCTTCCTCAACAAATTAATAAAAGTCACAATCACATTTTCCCTCGTGACATTCTCTTGGATACTATTCCGCGCAAACAGCATCACAGACGCCAAACACATCATCACAAACCTATTCACAAACTTCTCACAAACACTAAATCTCGAGACCCTGTACCTAGGCCAAACAAAATATTATTTCTGGATAACAATAGGTTCAGTCCTGGCCATGGAGCTAGTCCACCTCATCCAACGACACGGCTCAATTCGCCACATGCTTTCAACCAAACCACTCGTACTCCGCTGGAGTATATATCTCATGTTAATTTTCTCAATCGTGCTATTCTCATACACAGAACAATATGAATTCATCTATTTCCAATTCTAAAAAATCAGTCCTCGCAATAGCGATCTTCCTAATAATTTTACTCGCGTTAGACCGAGCAATATCTTTCGCAATCTCAGAAGCAATCATCGCTCGCCAATACGACACAAGGATTCAGAAAATCATGGACCAAGAACTGGATCACGACATCCTAGTCTTCGGATCCTCTAGAGCATCGCGCAACATCCGCGCCGAACAAATCTCAGAAATCACCGGCACATCAATGTACAACCTCGGATTCCACGGATCCGACGTGGATTACCACGAAGACATCCTCCGCCTAACCCTCGAAGCCGGAAACATACCAAAAGAAATCATACTAGTAGTGGACGACGACTTCGAAGTAATCGAACATCCGGCAATCAATTTCCGCATAGACACTCTGTACCCATTCCTCAACTACAGGCCAGTCACAAACATCGTCTGCAAACGCGAAACAAAAGAATGCATCCCAACATACATTTCCCACAGCTACACCCAAAACATAAACCTCGACGAAGCACTCGCCTACCTCGATGAAGGCCAACTCATCCCCGACGACCTCAACCAAATCCAACCCGACGGCTCAATGCCAATTTTCATAAAATCCGAAAAATACCCAGCAATGCAATACGACGGCTCAACCCGCCAATACGACCCAACAAAAGAATCTCCCCTCCTCCTAGAGGAATTCGCAAAAATCGTAGCCCTATGCGAAAAATACAACATAGCCCTCACAATCCTTTTCCCACCAAACTACAAAAAACCAACAGCAGGATTCAAAAAACGAATCCTAGAACTCGCCGGCCCAAACGCAACATCGATCGATTTTTCCACAGACCCAACATTCCAAAAAAAATCCCTCTACTACGACACAAACCACCTAGACGACCAAGGCTCACTTTTATTTTCAAAAAAGCTTGCAAACACGCTAAAAAACCGTTAAACATATGGAGCGGTAATTCCTAACAAAATGGTATGAATAACACGGTTTATCTCGACCACGCAGCCACAACATACGTAGACCCAAAAGTCTTGGAAGTCATGCTACCTTTTTTCAAAGAAGAGTACGGCAACCCAGGCTCAATCTACAAAAAAGGCCGATGCGCAAAAGAAGCCGTTGAAGATTCACGAAGTACAATAGCCAAAATTTTGAACTGCAAATTCGACGAAGTGTTCTTCGCAGGAAGCGGTACCGAAAGCGACAATCTCGCAATCCTGGGAACAATGTACTATCTTCCCAAATTTCTCCAAAAAGAACCAAAAGACCTGCACATCATCACAAACACAACCGAACACGACGCCGTTCTCCAACCATTCAAACACCTTGAAAAAGAAGGTTACCAAGTCACATACCTCGAGGTAGACAAGACAGGCATGGTTGACCCAGAAGCATTCGAAAAAGCAATTCGCCCAGAAACAGTCTTCGCATCAGTAATGTATGCAAACAACGAAATCGGCACAATCCAGCCACTAGCAGAACTAACCAAAATCGCCCACGAACACGACATCATATTCCACACAGATGCCTGCCAAGCAGCTGGATATCTCGACCTAGACACCGCAAAACTCGGAGTAGACCTCCTAACCCTAAACGGGAGCAAAGTATACGGTCCAAAAGGCATCGGAATCCTTTACAAAAGCAAGAACGTCAAACTCAAACCACTAATTTACGGTGGCGGCCAAGAAAAAGGCTTTCGAAGCGGAACAGAGAACGTTCCATTCATCGTCGGAATAGCAAAAGCACTAGAAATAGCAGAAGAATCCCGCGAAAAAGAATCAGCCCGCCTCACCCTCCTCAGAGACAAACTCACAAACGAACTCATCAAGAAAATTCCGCGCACATACATCAACGGCCACCCCACAAACAGACTCCCAAACAACATCAACTTACTGATCTTGGACATAGAAGGCGAAGCTCTTCTACTCTACTTGGACGAAAAAGGCATCGCAGCCTCAACAGGTTCAGCATGCCACTCAAAGAACCTCGATCCATCTCACGTCCTATTGGCCCTCGGACTTCCAAAAGACGCAGTCCACGGATCTATCCGATTCACAATGGGAAAAGAAACCACAGAGGAAGATATCGACAAAGTCATCGAACTGATGCCGAAGATAGTCGACCAACTCCGAGACATCTCCCCTATCAAAATCGACGAAAAAAAGTTGGGGCTATAGAACCAAGAATCTTTCCTGCACGCACGTCAAGATTTTTTAAAACTTTCATCTTTCATTCTATTTTTTTTTTGATATTGTGGGACTTACCACAACATCTTGTGTTTACACCAGCTTCGACACACAAAATGTAGTTTTCCCCTCATTTCTGCGAATATGTCAACCGCAAGGCCTGCTAAATGGCCATACTTCATTAACCCTCTTTCCCCGCCATGTCCCCTATCAAAAAAATTAAAAAACGCGACGGCCGAATAGTAGATTTCGACCAAGCAAAAATTACTGAAGCAGTCTGGAAAGCAGCTCAATCAGTAGGAGGTCAAGAATCTTCACTTGCCGACCAAATTTCAAATCAAATATCAGCTGTCCTAGAAGTTTTCTTCAAAAGCGACGAAAACATCCCAAACGTAGAACAAATCCAGGACTTAGTTGAAAAAATATTAATAGAAGGCGGACACGCAAAAACTGCAAAAGCATACATCATTTACAGGTCAAAAAGAGCAGATGAAAGAGAAAAAAAGGAATTGATGTTCGGAAAAGAAGGGGCCGAACAAACTTTAAGCTTCTCAGAAAACGCACTACAAGTGCTCAAAAAAAGATACCTACTCAAAGACGAACAAGGTCGAACTAAAGAATCTCCAGAAGGCTTGGTAAGAAGAGTCGCAAAACACATCGCAAAAGGAAACGATAAATACGAAGGTGAAAATGTACAAGAAACTGAAGAAACATTCTTCAACATGATCAAAAATCTTGAGTTCCTGCCAAACTCTCCGACATTAATGAATTCTGGAACATCTATAGGCCAACTATCAGCTTGTTTCGTAGTTCCTGTCGAAGATTCAATGGAAGGAATTTTCACAAGTTTAAAAAACGCGGCACTAATCCACAAAAGTGGAGGAGGTACCGGATTTTCATTCGCAAGACTTCGACCATCAGAAGACCTCGTGTCATCAACAACAGGAGTATCTTCAGGTCCAATCTCATTCATGAAAGTATTTGACGCAGCAACAGAAGTAATAAAACAAGGAGGTAAAAGAAGAGGAGCAAACATGGGAATCCTACGAGTAGACCACCCAGATATTATGGATTTCATCACAATGAAATCAGACATGAAAACTCTTCAAAACTTCAACATCTCTGTAGCAGTCACAGATAAATTCATGGAAGCTCTAGAACAAGGAGGTGAATACGAACTCTACAATCCACGCACAAAAGAAGTAATGAAAACTCTTCCAGCAAGAATGGTATTCGACCTTGTCATAGCCAACGCTTGGAAAAATGGAGACCCAGGAGTGATTTTCATCGACGAAGTAAACAGAAAAAGCCCAGTAAGACATTTGGGTGAAATTGAAGCAACCAACCCTTGTGGAGAACAACCACTTCTTCCATACGAAAGTTGTAATCTTGGTTCAATCAACCTCAACACAGTCATGACAGTGAGTGGCAAAGACATCGACTGGAACAAACTCGAGAAAACAGCCAAAGACGCAACCCACTTCCTCGACAATGTCATAGACATGAACAAATACCCTATCAACGAAATAGCCGAAAACTCTAGAAAAACAAGAAAAATCGGCCTAGGTGTTATGGGCTTCGCAGACGCTCTTTACCAGATGGACATAGCCTACAACTCAGAGGAAGGAATCAAGATAGGAGAACGAGTAATGAGATTCATTGACGAGAAATCAAAAGAGAAATCAATCGAGATGGCCCAAACAAGAGGCGTATTCCCAGCATGGGAAGGATCTCTATTCCACAAAAACGGAATCAAAATTCGAAACGCCTGCACAACAACCGTTGCCCCAACAGGAACAATCGGCATGTTAGCAGAAGCTTCAACAGGACTTGAGCCAAACTTCGCCATCTCATTCATAAAGAACGTAATGGACGGAACAGAACTCGTATACACAAACAGATTCTTCGAAGCCCGTGCAAAAGAAGAAGGCTTCTACTCAAAAGAATTGATGCAAGAAATCGCAAGAGTCGGATCTATACAACAATTCCCACAAATCCCAGACCACATCAAGAAAGTATTCGTAGTAGCTCAAGATATAACACCAGATTGGCACATCAGAATGCAGTCAGCATTTCAAAAACACGTTGACTCAAGTGTTTCAAAAACAATCAACTTTCCTCATGAAGCTTCAATGCAAGACGTAGAAAAAGCATACCTTGATGCACACAAAGCAAAATGCAAAGGTATCACCATCTATCGAGACGGAAGCCGTCAAAACCAAGTTTTGAACATAGGGAAAGTTAACAAAGAAGCCGCATCACCAGAAACCCAAGCTGCGCCAGTGGCCCAAGAAATAGTCCCACCAAGCACCCCAGCAACTCCCCAAACACAACCAACACAAGAGATCGCTCCCCCACCAATCTATTCTTCAGAAGACAGAACCCAGCAACAAGTAGTGAAACCAGTGAGCAAAAGTGATGTATTAAGAGACAGAAAATGCCCAGACTGTGGAGGAGAAGTGCAAGTCGCGGAAGGTTGCGCATTATGCTTAAGTTGTGGATTTTCAGCATGTACTGTCTAACCTGCCAAAGAGGTTGACATTTTATCAAAATATGATAGAGTAAGAGCTCCTTTCCTGGAGCTTTTGTTCTATAACCATCAATAATGGGATTAGAAGCAGCACAATACGAAGATATTTTGGAAGATACTGATCAACAGGACAACCCTGATAATCAGGATAAAACCAAAAAAGAAAACGACCCCATGTCGGAAATTGATGCCGTAAGGGGTAAATTAACCGATGAAGACAAAAAGAAAATCGAAAGAGGAGAAAAAAGCGTCGTAGATGCCGTCCAGGAAACACGCCAATCCAAAAAAGACGCCGAGCGTCTTCTTAAATTAGCTGAAGACCAAGACAAACTTACAAAAAAAGACGTCCTAAAGCTTAGAACAAAGCTGAAGACAGAGGACAACAAAGAATCCATCCAAGAAGTCTCAGACTTCCTGAAAGATGCCATTTCTAAAACAGGAGCAGAAACAAAGGACAAAAAAGCCGAACTCCAACCAGACGACCCAGACCTAAAAAGAGCTCAAGAAACATACATAGGTTTAGTTAAAGACAATATACATTTCTTAGGTGTAGAACCTGCAAGAGAATATGAAGAATGGATCAAGAAACAAACCCCAACACTAGAAAACCTCGAGAAAAGAACCAGAGAATTCTTCCAATCAGAACTTCCAGAAAGACAAAGAACCTACGAAAACTTACAAGGAGAATTACTCAAAAACTGGGGGATAAAAGATCCTCTTCAAATTGAATTCATAAAAAAAGAAGGTTTATCAGAAAGAAAAGAATTCCTCAAAACATTAGTAGAATTCCGAAGAGACAAAGGAGATTTATTCGACAAACTATATTCTTCTGAAGCAAAAGAAGCCCTATTGAAAGACATTGGGAAACTTCCAAAAAACACAGACCACAAACAACGATTAAATGTCATCAACAAAGAAGAATCCCAAGCTTTCCACTCAATGGAAACAGCAGTGCTAGAATCAAAGATGAGTCAGAAATCAATGGACGAAAACGTCGCACATTACAAAACAATAAAACTTCCAAAACAAAGATTAGAGAATCTAAAAATGTGGGAAGGCTTCATAGAAGCAGAACACGCACTTACAGACGACTTGAAAAAAGTATTCGACCAAGACCCAGCAAACAAAGAAGGTTTCGCAATAGCATTCAGGATATTCAAAGACCTCAACTACGACGGCAAAAAACAATTCATCGACAAACAAACCAAAGAAAGAGAAAAAGACATCAAAGAAGAAGAAATTAACAAACAACTAACCGTAGATGCCTTCAAACACGAATGCAAAAAAGCTGAGAAAGAAAACATAATCTCAAAGAAAACCAGCAAAAACTACGAGACATGGATCGACAAAAACGCAAAAGAATCAACATACGAGGAAACCAAAGTATTCCTAGAAGTTCTTACTCAAGCATCTCCAAACGAAGATGCAAAAAACTTAGCAGCATACAAAAAACGAAGAAAACAGTACATAGACGATATGAAGAAATTCGAAAACATTTCCCCACAACTCACAAAAAAAAACCTAGATAAATGGCAAGAAGACTACGACGAAAAAGGCTGGAACAAAAGATCCCTCCAACACGACAAATTGAAAAAAGAAATCGAGAAAGCAAAGACAAACCGAGTCAAAGAAAAATTCGAGAAAGCAAATCCGGAAGGAGAGAAAAACACCGAGTCAAAGGAAAGCAACCTAGCTATCAAAAACAAAGAAACCGCAATGCAAGCTATCGAAGCATTGATAAAAGCTGGAGCATTAAAGAAAGCCCGATCACTCGCCGCAAAACTTCTCACAGAAAACCCTGAAGATGAAAAAGTCGAAGATCTATTAGACAAAATAGCTCTCGCATCAAAAGAAGGGAAAGAAGAAACATTAATGGACGACAAAAACGTATTCAAACAAATGAACCAAGCAGCAGACCTGATAATTTCGGGAGACGCAACGATCTCAGAAGAAGCAAGAAGACTCCAAACAGAAGACACAGCCCTTCGATTAATGGAAGAAAGTGTCGACAGACACCACGGCACAATCAAAGCCAAAGATCGAAGCCAAAAAGAACTTCACCAAAAGACAAAATTCGACGAGGACGTCCAAGGAGCTACAGATGAATTCATGGAAGGCACAGACGACGACAAAGTCCTAGACGAAGACACATTGAAAGGCAAAGACGCAGTCCAAATCAATTTCCAAACCAAACAAGACCGAAACGAAAAAGAATCTCTACGAAGAGACATCCAAAAAGAACAAGGCAAAAACAAAGAACATCACGGCGGTTCATCCGTAATAGAATTCAAAAGAAAAGAAGGCGAAGAAAGAAGCTTAGACAAACGCGAAGCTCGAGCACTTCACTCAAAAGAAGAAAACGAATTAGTCGACCAAATAGTTCCAAAAATCCTCGCGGTAACCCACCCAGGACAAGATCACTCCGCAGAATTATTAGCAATCGCAAGAAAAGCAGCTCTTGAAAGATTGCGTAAAAAAGAAGAAGATAAGATCGAGCAAATGTCCAAAGCTGCATAACATATGGCAATCGCAATACAAGAAATCCTCACCTTCCTAGTTCTATTAGTAGTAATCATAGTAATGCTAGGACTCACAACTTCTTTCATAGTCGCATTTTTCGGCGGCGGCCCATTCGTCCCCACCCCAAAAAGAGCAGTTAAAGAAGTTCTCAAACACGCGAAGATTAAAAAAGGTGACGTAGTAATCGACATAGGCGCAGGCGACGGACGCTTTCTCCACTACGCAGAAAAATTATACGGAGCAGACGCAATAGGCTACGAAATCGACCCATTCGTCTACGCAATCGCCATATTGAAAAAAGTCTTCCTCGGCTGGAAAGGCAAAATCATTAGAGGTAATTTCCAAAACTATTCACTTCGCAAAGCCGACATCATCATCTGCTACATGCTCCCAAGCACTTTAAAAAAATACCAAAAGAAATTCGACAAAGAACTCCGCAAAGGATGCAAAGTCATATCCTACACATTCCACATCGGAACCTGGAAACCAATCAAAGAAATCGAGCCAGACCCAATTCTAAAAACAAAACGAATCTACATCTACAAAGTCGAAAAACCCGCAAAAAAACGCACCAAAAAGAAAATCAAATCCAAAAAACAATAGCCCACAAAAGCAAAACCCTCCCCCACCCCTTCAACCACAAAACTCCCAACCACAGCCAAAAACCCAAAGATCATTGCAAAAGGTATAAAAGGCAAAACAAAAACATTTGAGATAGGACACAGCAAAGAAATCCGCCCAAAGCTTTTCAAAATAACCGGCAAAGTGAAAACCTGCGCAGACAAAGTCAGTACAAAATTTTCACGAATCAAAAAGAACCTCGGAACCTTCCCCAAAATCTTTCCCAAAAGGCCGGGAGCCTTTTCAAGCCACGGAGAAACATAAACCAACCCAAGTGTCGCCAAAAAAGACAACTGAAATCCAATGTCTATCACAGCGATCTTTGGGTTCCACAAATTCATCAAAAAAGCCGCAAGCAAAATCGACACATAGATCTCCCCTTTCCGCCCAAAATACACAGCAAACAACGAAATAATCCCCATGATCCCAGCACGCACAACGGCACTACTCGCCCCAACCAAAATCACAAAAACAACAACAAAAATAGTCGCCATAACAACCCGGACTTTCCGCGTCAGAAACCCAAACAACCCAAAAACCACAATAATCACAAGCGTAATATTGTAACCAGAAATCGCAACAATATGAGTGAGCCCAGTTTTATTAAAGTCCTCCATCAAATCAGCAGGAATCCCTTTTCGCGACCCAAGCAACAACCCCGCCATCAAACTAGAATACGGCTCAGGGAAAAGCCGTCCAAGTCTCTTTTCGAAAACACCTTTAAAATCATAAATCCCTTTATAAAAACTCCAACCACACCCTCCAACTTCAACAACAGTAATCCTGGGTTGACTCATCACAACCCCAACTCCAAATCTCGACAAATACCTCCCATAATCAAACCCCTCAAAAGATTCCGGCACAGAAACCTCCCCAACAACTCGGATCACATCACCATACTTATAAACAGGATATCTTCCTGCATTCAACAAAAGTCGCCCATCATAACATCCCTCATCACTACAAACGTCTGAGACAGTATATTTAACCTTATCCACTCTCACATCCACTTCTTCCGAAACACACGCTCTCACGTCCACCACGTTCCCAGCAAGTTCAGTCACATCTCCTTCAAAGACCATGTCAGAAACAGCATACCGCCCCATCCCCACAACACACCCCAAACAAAACAACACAACCACCAAAAATTTCCCAGACATTTTCCACCAAACCCCAACAAAAACCAAAACAACACAAACAAACCAAAACCCTTCCCCCCTCCCCCATAAATCCTGCAGAAAAAGCCCCACCAAAAACCCAACCATAACAACAACCAAACCATAGCTTTTGCTCATAGCCCCAAGCTACAACAAAAACCTTAAATTTTTCTTAAATATTCCTTAAATATTTCTAAATTTTTCCTTAAAGCTCATCTCCAAGCTCCGTAGCCATGAAAGCGCCAAAGAACATCCCAAGATCAAAGACTTCGTAATCGACAGGAGCCTTAACTTGGAAAGGTTGATTGATGTCATAAAGAGCCAAATCCATGCCTCCTTCAACCAAGCTACCTTCCTCAGAAACAATAAAAGTTCCGGCAAAACCAGCAATAGTGCTTGTATTAACATCAATCCAAACATCAAAGACATCATCCTTCATAGCTGCCAAAGATGCAGTCATCTTCTCTTTCTCTTCAGGAGTGAACTCCTCACCTTTAAGCTCCTTTGATTTAAGAGCGTAATCATAAATCCCATCAGTATCTAAACCTACAGTATAAAGATAAGCCTCATTTCCCTTCAACTCCTCAGCCCCTTTGAATTCAAATCCAGTAAAGAAGTTAGATTCCAAAATCAAATCACGAGCAGCCTTCCCTTCTTCAGTCAAATCTTCATAAGGAATTCCAAAATCTCCAAAACCTTCTACACCAAGACCAAGATCTTCAGTACTCGCCCCTTCAATCTGCCACCAAGTATCAACCAATGAAGCAAACAACTCCACAGGCATATCAGGTACAGTAGGTACATCCAACAACTTCAAATACAAGAAAGCTTCGACTTGTTTCAAAGCAACATCAAAACGATAATCCCCATCCACAGAGTTGATTTTCGCAACCATATTTATCTCAGATCCTCTGCTTCCATCATCCATAGAACTAAAAGATCCATTCACATCCATCTCAGCAACAACCTCTTCCTTCGTCAAAGTATCAGTCATATCAAAATTAAGATCCACTTCATATCTCAAAGAAGAAACTCCCATAAGATTGTAAACTCCCTCCTGTAAAAGCTTCGCAGAATCCAAAACAGGATCCTCCTCTGAACACCCCACCAGGAACATAGTAGATAGAACTACAAGACCAATAATAAACTTTTTCATAAAATTTAAATTAAGATATATCCCCCAAATTCTAGAAGGTCCAAATATAATGTCAAATGTTTGATAAAGGATTCGATTGCGCGAAATTTTTTTTTAAGTAAAATATCACCCATGATGAGCAGAAAAAGAAAGCATACAATCAACATTTCGATAATCGCATCCGTGATTATTGTCATCCTGTTATGCACAGCAATAGTTAAAGCAATCGCAAGCATAGACTTCAACGCAATCCTACTATCTGCTGGAGCAGACCTCGAAGAAGACGCAGGCAACAGAACCAACTTTCTGCTACTCGGAACTGGAGGAGGAGAACACGACGGAGCAGACCTGACCGACACAATCATCCTGGTAAGCCTAAATAGAGACAACGGCACAATCTCACTAGTTTCCATCCCCCGAGACCTTCACATAGAAAATCCCGAACTCCAAAGCGCCCGAATCAACGAGATCTATTTCTACGCAAAAGAAAAATTCGGAGACTCAGAAGAAGGATTGGAGTATTTATTAGAAAAAGTTGAAGAATTCTCTGGAATAGAAATCCCCTACTATATAAAGATCGACTTCGACGGATTCACAGAAATCATAGATGCCCTCGGAGGCATAGATATATATGTAGAAGAAAAACTATACGATCCATTTTACCCAAGAGAAGGAACAATAGGTTTTGAACTATTTTCATTATCAAAAGGCAGACACCACCTCGACGGAGAAACAGCCCTCAAATACGCAAGAAGCCGAAAAACAACATCAGACTTCGACAGATCAAAACGCCAACAAGACATTCTCTACGCAATCAAAGAAAAAGCACTCCAAACCAAAACCATCTTAAGCAAAAGCAAACTCACAAACCTACTAGACACAGTCAAAAAGAACTTCGAAACAAACCTATCAGTAAGAGAATTCCTGACACTAGGAGCCCTAGCAGAAGATTTCAACAAAGACAGCATTACAAACAGAGTTCTACACGACGACCCAGTTTACTGTGGAGGATTCCTCTACACACCATTGGTACTCACTGAGAGCTACGACGGCGCATTCGTTTTAATCCCCGCAGGAAAAATAAGCACCGTCCAAAAATACTTCGAAATCGCAACAACACACCCAGAAGCTCTAGAAGAAAATTTGAAAGTTCAAATACTAAACGGAACCACAAAAAGCGGATCTGCTGCAGAAACAAAACAAGTTTTGCAACGATACTGCCTAAACATAACCAGATTCGGCAACGCAGCAAATCAAGAAGTCACACAAACAAAAATCTACTACAAACCAACCCCCCTCCCAAAAGAAACCCCAGACAGCAAAATCGAATACGCAGAACCAAAAACATTAGAACTTATAAAAGCCCTAATCCCAACTGCCGAAACTTCAACAGAGTTCCCACAAAACTACATAGACCTAGGCTACAAAAAAACCTCAGACATCATCATAGAACTAGGCTCAGACTACACACATTCAGACGACTTCCTCGTAGACGAATTCTACTCATTGTATGAAGAAATCTACGCAGAACCAGAAGAAGAAACAGAGGAAGGCGCAGAAACTTCAACCGAAACTCCAGCCGAAACCACAACCGAATGAGACTAAACAAATTTCTCGCACAAAGCGGGCTAACTAGCCGTAGAAAAGCAGACCAACTCATAGAAAAAGGAGAAGTTTTCGTAAACGGCAAATGCATCACAAGACTCGGCACAATCATCGATCCATCAAAAGACAAAGTCATATTGGGAGACAAAATTCTAGACAAACAACCCATAGAACTAAAGAAAAGATTCAAATACCTAGCCATAAACAAACCCGAAGGCTACGTAACAACCCTGGAAGACCCACACAACGAAACAACCATAATGGACCTCGTTCCAAAGAGATTAGCAAAAGAAGGCCTGAAACCAATCGGCCGCCTCGACAAAAATTCAGAAGGTCTAATCGTCCTAACCAACGACCTCGAATTCATAAACGAAATGACCCATCCCAAATACGAAAAAGAAAAAGAATACTTCGTCATCATAAAAGGTAAACTCACCACAGCAGAGCAAGAACAACTCGAAAAAGGAATCCTACTCGAAGGTAAAAAAACTCTCCCATGCAAAATAAACCCACGAGAAAGACAAAAAACCAAGACTCGCCTAACCATAACATTAAGAGAAGGACGTAAACGCCAAATCAGAAAAATGTTTCAACATTTAAATCATCATGTACTATACTTGCAAAGAATTCGAATCGGGGATCTTAAACTTGGGCCTCTAAAAAAAGGCCAATCTGAATTAATCAACAAAGAATGCTTACAAGCTTAATTGGTTTTTATATCGCTTCAACGCTTCAGCCTATTTTACCAATAAATCTAGAAGACAACATCCAAAGCCTCCAGATAATTGAACAAGCCTCTTTGAATATACACAAATTGGATTTCCACAATCTCCTTTCCGCAAGCCCGATCCCAATCAAGAAAGATACTTTCGTTTCCCCAGTCATAGAAGCAAAATCATCAGTAGCCATCGACAACCAAACAGGAGAAGTTTTGTTCGAAAAAAACGGGAACGCCAGACGACAAATAGCATCCATCACAAAACTCATGACAGCAACAATCATCTTGGAAGAAAACAATCTCCAAGACATCGTCACAATTTCAAATACAGCCAGCAATACAAACGGATCCCAAATGTTCTTAAGAGTAAATGAACAAATAACAGTAGAAGATCTCCTATACGGGGTCTTAATTAACTCAGCAAATGATGCAGCCGAAGCTCTCGCAGAACACAACGCAGGCTCAATAAAAAAGTTTGTAGAAAAAATGAACAACAAAGCCAGCGAACTCGGACTACTTAACACAAGATTCCAAAACCCAATAGGCTTCGACCACAGATACAATTACTCATCCGCAATCGACGTCGCAAAACTAGCAAGATACGCATACCAAAAATCCTTCGTACAAGAAGCAGCAACAATCCAAGAGCTCGAAGTAATGTCAGTCGACAAACAATACACTCACGACCTCGAAACAACCAATGAACTCCTAGGAAGTTATTTAAATATAAAAGGCCTAAAAACTGGGAAAACCGAATTGGCAGGACTCTGCCACGTTTCAGTTGCAGAAAACGACGAAGGCAATGATATAATAACTGTCGTGCTAGGAAGCCCAGACAGATTCAGAGAAAGCAAAGTGCTGATCGACTGGATCTTTCGAGCCTACATTTGGTAAATCACATACCCATAAACAAAATACTTATGAATGAGCTAATTCGCGACCTTACATTGATTTTCGGATCTTCACTGCTTGCGTTTGTTATAACAATCATTTTGGTCCCAAGCTTCACAAAATTTGTAAAAAAACATCAGTTCGGACAACAAATAAAAGCCAACGCCATCACCGGAGAAAAAGCGACACTCTTCGCAGCACTCCACGCAAAAAAAGCAGGTACACCAACCATGGGAGGAGTATTGATTTGGGGAAGTTCATTCCTAGTGGTATTGCTATCCAGAGTATTGTCAGCAATGGGCCTTTTCGACAGATCACTCCTAAACAGAAAAGAGACATGGATCCCAATCTTCACACTTCTAGCTGTAGGAACACTCGGAGCTCTAGACGATTATCTCAACATCAAAGGAATCGGCAAACAAAAAGGACTCAGCGCAAAATTCAAACTACTATGGCTCTCCATCTTTGGAGGAGTCGGAGCTTGGTGGTTCTTCGCAAAATTAGGATTCGATTCAATAAATGTGCCAGGCATCGGAGACGTAACTTTGGGATGGTGGTACATTCCCCTATTCATATTCATCATTCTCGCAACATCAAACTCAGTCAACCTAACAGACGGCCTAGACGGCTTAGCAAGCGGATTGCTCATCCTAGCATTCGGAGTATTCGGAGTAATAGCATACGCAAAAGGACTACTCATACTCTCTGCATTCTGCGCAGTGATAACAGGATCAACAGTAGCATTCCTATGGTTCAACATCCCACCCGCCCGATTTTACATGGGAGACACAGGTGCATTGAGCCTCGGGGCCACACTGGGAGTGATCGCCATGCTCACGGACCAGGTCCTCATTCTTCCATTAATAGGTTTCATTTTTGTAATAGAAACAATCTCAGTGATCATCCAGATAACATCAAAGAAACTCTTCAAAAGAAAAGTTTTCAAGATTGCACCAATCCACCATCACTTCGAAGCAAAAGGATGGCCAGAATACAAAGTCGTAATGCGCTTCTGGACAATCGGAGCCTTCACAGCAACAATAGGCCTAATCTTAGGATTGATCAGTATCACAACTTAAACTACCTTCCTAAATTCAAAAGTGGATCCAAAGGTTTTTCGTCTTGCCCTTCACCAACAACAGTAACTCCAAACTCAGATACTCTCTGTTCAGCAACTCCAGCACTACCCTCTCCGCCAACAACATTCACAACATTCAATCCTGGGTTCGCACCAGGCCCTAACTGCTTATTAACAACATAAGAGACCTCAGACAAACCAGCCTTATCCGAAACTTCCTTGATAGAATTCAAAACATCTGTCTCATCTTTTTCAGCCTCAGAAATAAGCTCCATTGCTTCCTCACCAGCAGATTCAGACAAAGCCTCAACTTCCTTTTTATTCGACTCAACAACCTCAACATATTCATCAAAAGCTTGAACAGCCAAAACACCTTCTCCAGCCTCAGCCAAATCCGACACCTCCTCCAACTTCACAGTAACCTGCTCAGTCTTCACCACAGCAATCTCAGACTCGCTCTCAGCCGCAACAACTTCAGCTTCCATCATCACCAACTTCGCTGGATACAAAGGCGAATCAGGCAATATAGAAGAAAGATCTTTCTTGTACTGACTCAACTCAGAACTCAAGTAATCCTTCAATTCATCTGCATATTCAAAATCTCCATTCTCTCGAACATTGGCGATCATATCCTTGAACCCTTCCACATACTCAACAAAACTCTCAAAAACAACTCCAGCTTCAGTCTCAGTAATTTCTCCATTTTCCAACATAACCTCCCCTTTCACAAAATCCATTTGAACCGCTTCAAAAGACAACTTCGCCTCCTCAATATCATCAAAAGTCAGAAATTTCTGCACACCAGTTTTTATAGATTTGAAAGAGTGCAGATTATCCTCAGCAACCTCCTCCCTCGCCACCTTCCTTTTTTCATTTACATTAATCACATGCTCCTTATCACTCTTCAGATTATCCGCAACCCATGTATCTCCATGAACTTCAGGCGCAATCTCCACAACCTTCGGTTTACCAGCCACAGAAGTTGTAACTTGCTGACCAGTCGCAACCTTCGTATCAGCAACCTCCACACTCAACACCGGCTGAACTTCAACAACATGGTGATAAACCTCAACCCTAGTCTCAACATCGTCAACACTTACATTAAAAGCAGCCTTCTGCGCCTTAGCCATAAACTCACCAGCTTTGACAACAAAAGCCGAATCCTTATCAAGAAGATTCAGAACTCTAGACCACGCATTCCCCTGATACACTTCAATCTCAACATAAGTACTAGCTTTATTATCAGAATCCGCAAAAAGTCTCAAAATATTCAAACCCGTATCCGTAGACAACCTCACGATGCTATCATCCAAAAACACAATACTCGCAAACCCATCATCCTCAGTCACAACCCTATCTCCCTCAAAAAGCTCCATTTCTGCATAAGCATCCATCTTCTCACCATCTCTTACAACAACAACACCACCATCTATTTCCTCAATAGCAGTGAAACTATCAGCCAACGCAACATTCAAATCAACCGCCATAAAACTAATAAATCCAAACATCATAGAAGCAACGACAACACCACTCAGAAGCCTTTTGGGAACGCCACTAAAGCGCCAAACCCAACCTTTGACTCCCGTTCCAGAAACAACATCCATAATCCTTTCCTTCAGAATAACTCTAGCCGACACCGGCAATTTCACACTTTGAGCCGCATCAACAACCTGGGAAGCAACACGATGAAGCCTCCTCGGAACATTCAAATGAACACGCCCCTCCACTTGCCTCATCAAATGAGACTTAATCAGCTCTTTCCTAGATAAATCAAAAGAAGGCTTTTCAACCCCTCGGAGTAGTTTCTCAATTTGTTCAATATCCTGTTCCATATCAATGCCGTAAACGGCTAAATCGGTTAGTTGTTACGTAAAATCCGCCCCCTTTTTTTCAAGTTCTATCTTCAACGCCTTCAATGCCCTAAATTGCAAAATACGTATGCTTCCTTCACTTTTCTTGAGAATCTCCGAAATCTCTTGATTAGACAATTCATTTATAAACTTAAGAATCACAATTTGTTTGTAATGAGGTTTCAATTTCGCCAACGCCTCCTTCAAGTAATCAGAATGCAACGCACTCTCAGTCGTTTTGATCGGATTGTGCTCCCTCCTGTATTCAGGAATATTCGGAGTAAGCTCCACAAGATTCTTGTCTTTATTAAATCTGTACGTATCAACAACCAAATTATGAGCTATTCGAAAAAGCCAAGCTGAAAACCTTTTTTTACCAGATTTGTACTGATGAATTTTTTCCCAAGACTTCAAAAAGACAGTCTCAGTAAGATCCTCCACATCATTCGCAGGCACACGGAAATAAATATAACGATAAATCTGGTCAACAAAAATATCATACAATTTCCCAAAAGCATCAGCGTCCCCCTTCTGCGCTCTCTTCACTAGAAGCTCAACCATTTCATCCTTTTGAACTTGGTCTGGAGAAACAGAAGAAACTTCAGCTTTAGAAAGCCCTTTCGCCACCCTACTCCCAATTTTTATGTTTACTCCGACTTTCATAATCAAATTTTATCACAAAAACTCCATACGTAAAACAGAAGGGCTCATTACCCATTTGACCTTTACAACATCAGGCCAGATACTCCTCGCATCTTCGAACCTCATCCTTGCTTCCAACAAAAATCGGAGTTCTCTGTTCCAATGCTTCCAAAGATTTTTCCAAAATCCGCACAGACCCATCACTCGCCGCTCCCCCAGCTTTCTCCATCAACATTCCAAGAGGCGCACATTCAAAAAGCAAACGCAGTTTCCCTTGAGGATATTTCGAATAAGGTGGGTACGAGAAAATCCCTTTCCCCTTGAGTAAAATCTGAGTCACATCCGGAACCATCCCCCCAGAATATCTCAAAGTATATTGCTCATCCATCCAATATTTGACCAACTCAAAATACTTCGGACTCTCATTCACCGCACGAAGATTCCCAGGCGCAAACATCTTCCCTTCTTCTACTTTCACCGAATCATTTGTAAGCACAAAATCACCATCCTTGAGCGTGAATTCATAAACTCCCTCTCCATCCCTCGTCGCAACAAGAAAAGTCGTCCTAGGTCCATATACAGCCGCCATAGAAGCAAGCTGCTCATCACCCTTCTTCCCTATAAAGCTTCCGCCCTCTCCCAAATCATATATTCCAACTATCGTCCCAACCGCAAGATTCACATCCACCAACGACGACCCATCCAAAGGATCATAAGCCACTCCAAAACTTCCATCTCCAATCTTCATTTCTTCCGGCAATTCCTCGCTCGCCAACAATCCAATCACAGAATTCTTTTTACACTCATCCTGAATCAGCCGATCAGACAAAACATCCAAAGCCAACTGCTCTTCACCATACGCATTCGACGACCCAGCCTTCCCGACTTCCGCTGTCCTTATCTGGGCATTGATCGATTTGAACGATTCCGCCATCGTCAACAGAACAGACGCTAAATCTTCTTGCACACCCTTCTCGCTAAGAAAATTTTTGAAAGTTGTCATGTGAATTGGTGTTAATAAAGCTCACTCTTCCCAGCACATCCAAACGCATCCCTCATCATCATTTTCAAATGATCTGCCACAGCAACTTCTGCCTCAGTAAAATCAATCTTATCCCATTCCTCCTCAAATTGATCCAAAACCTTACGTCGAGGCTTACCTTCCTCTTCAGCACGAGCATCCATCCGCTCAAGTAACTCCTCAGGAAAATATTTAAACCAAATATCACTCAACGCAGTCGCATAATTAAATTTTCGCGCACCACTCTCGACACATCGTCGGAAATCCTCAGGCAACAATCCACTTCCACCATGCATCACTCCATAAACACCAAGTGGACGAGTCGCATCGCAAATCCCTTTGATTCTATCGTATCCAATGATTGGCGCTTTGAGATAATTCCCATGCCCATTTCCAACAAAAAACGCCAAGGCATCTGGCGCAACAATCTCACTCAACTTCTGACAATCCTCAACTTTAGAATAATAATTCCCAATATTCTCCTCAACATTCGGATCAGCTAACGCATCCGCATTTCCAATCTCACCATCCTCGACTTCCAAAGAAATCCCAAAAGGATGAATTTTGTCACAAACCTCTTTACATTTAGCCGCATTTTCCTCAAGAGGCATCTTCGAAAGATCAACCTCCACAGACGAAAACCCAGACTCAATCGCTCGATCTATACACCCATCAACATCCTTCTGAATATGATCATGATGCAAACAAACCGGCACAGTATATCCATATTTCGCGATCATTCGCTCACAAGTATCATGTGTAAAATCCGACAACCGATCAGGCGCCATATTGCAGTATTTCGCCTCACTTTCAGCAATCTCAATAATCACAGGCGATTTCTCTTGCCAAGCCGCCTCCAAAATTGCATTAATAATAAATCGACTCCGCCCATTACAAGCCGGAATCCCAAAACCATTATCATCCGCAACCTTCAGAAGAGTCTGCAGATTAGACAAAGTATACCCACCAGTAAGCACACGCACATTAGGATTATTCTCCTTAGAAAAATCAGCGATATTGGACATATGAATAAGGTTAAATTTTCGCCCTAGAAAAACTATGCCCCAAGCTTACAAAATCCCCAAAGACTTCGCAACAAATAAACACAAAGAAACATTGCGCAAACATGAAACTCGTCCCAAAACCCACAACCCTCTTGACACCCCCAGGGGGTGTGTGTTACAAAATTAACAACACAAACCCATAAAGGTCTTACCCCTTACACCAACACAACATGAAAACTCAAACACAACTAGTAAACAACATCATAGGCCAACTCAATGGAGTAAAAACAATGATGGAACAAGACAAAGACTGCTTCGACACTCTTACACAACTCAAAGCAGCAAAGTCAGCCCTCAATTCTCTAACAATGAAGTTTCTTCAAGAAAACTTCATAAAATGCATCAACAAATGTTCAACCAAAGAATCTAAAGAAGAAACATGTAAAAAATTCTTCGGCGAAATCCTCAAATAAACCATACAAATTAATCTAACCAAAACACCATGAAAAGAAAACTTTTCTCACCACTTTTATTTCTGGCAGCACTAGGCGCAGGAGGCATCGCGATAATACCATTCGCATTTCTCAACTACACCTTTCCTCACGCAGCAGGACTCATAAAAATCTCACACATCACACATTCTCTACTCCCATTATGGCAAGAAATTTTGATAAGATTTTTGGAAGTATCAATGGTTGCCTTCTCAGCAATTCACATCATTTTATCTGTGGTATTCACAGTCAAACTCATTAAATGGATGAAAGACAAAAAACGCTACGCAGAATTCATCCAAAACCCACTGACCAACTCAGCAATAATGGCTCCGTTCATTTCATTAGTAATGACAATGAATGTATTCATAGGTCCAATCAGATATTTCATCCCACAAATGGCAGACAACCTGCAAATATTCATGCTACCTGCCCTAACAGTATGGGGATTGATATGGCTAGCTTTGATGAGAATGGAAATCAAACTATTAGCAATTTCATTCAAAAACAGTTTCGACATCAGTAAAATCAGTTTTGGCTGGCTCCTTCACCCATTCGCACTAGCAATGCTAACAGTAACAGGAACAGGAATCGCAGCACTAGCAAAAGCTCCTGAAGTAGCACACACAGCTGCAATGTTCTCTGTGATTTCCGGAACAATGGGGTTCTTCTTATTAACAGTAAAAACAATAACAATATTCAAAAGCCATTTCGCAGCAGACGGCCTTCCAGAAAAACAATTTTTACCAAGTTTCTTGATAGTCGTACCGAACATCACACTATACGCAATCAGCGCATTTCGACTCGGACACTACTTGGAACACCAATTCAGCGCAGAAATAGGAAGCTATTATCTAATCATAATGGTGACAGCATTTGCCTTCGAAACATGGTACTTAATGTTTGGACTAAGTCTATTAAAAGACTATTTCAAAAACCACTTCTCAAAAGAATATTACGTTTCTCAATGGGGGCTTGTATGCCCGATTGTAGCTTACGCCGTACTTACAAGCTTTGTTTACAAAGTGTTTGTACCATCACCAATTCTGTATTGGTTAGTGATAGCAACACTCATAGCAGTAATCCTTCTGTTTGGAGTCTTGTTAAAAAAACACTGCGGATGCAAAAGAGGCAGTACAAAAATCGATTGTGCGTAAACAACTATAACCAACTTGAGTCAATCCAACCCTGGGTTGACTCAAACTAAATCATCAATTCCATACCCACCCGCCTCGCCAGCCGCATTTAAAACACCCCCGGCAGGACTAGATGCAAAAGGTTTACCATCTTCGATGAACTCACCAACTCTAGCAACCTCAGCAATACGATCATTATAAGTAAGACACGCCGCAACCACTAACCTTCCATAACCTTCAACCCCATCCTTGCCATTACTGAAAGCCTCAGCATGATTGGCAAAACTATCTACTTCAACAGCAAGCCCAATAACACCCATCAAAACTCCACGAACCGCTTTGCCTTGCTCAGCACTAAGTCCTCGTAACATCTCAATAACAGGACCAGCATCTGCTTTCTCAACAACAACCTTCGAAAGATCAACAACAGCAGATTCAACAACAGTATCACTCATAATATTTTTGTTAATTTGTTAAGGCAAAAAATTTGCCAAGGACAGCATCTTACAAAAAAACACCCCCATATGCAAGAGAAATCAACCCTACCTACTCACCAACACCGTATCCCCATGAATGAAAGCCACACTCCTCGGACGAACCATCCCTGAAACTTTGGTAGAAGATTTTATAGCATCCAAAGCTCGAACCTGTGACAACTGCATATCTTTTATCTCTCGAATCTTAACCAGTCCCTGCTGCTCAGCATCCAATTTGTTCAACGTATAGCCCTTCGTCACCTCATTAGTAGAGAAAACCAACGTCACAAGCGTCAGCAGTCCAACAAACACAACCAAAGACACAACCAAAAAGTACGGCCCAACCTGGAACTTGCTCAACAGGTTTCTCCGCATTCTCGCACCTCGATCTAATACTAGCTGTGACATATAGAAATTAAGTAAATAACTTTTTCATAGCTCTGAGTTTCGCACTTCTCGCACGCGGGTTATCTCCAAGTTCTTTATCCATCGGACCAACCGGCTTCTTGGTCAAAATCTCAACCAACGCTTCTCCCCTACAAGTACATTGCAATTGTTCTTGCGGACACACACACGTCCTCGCCAACTCTTTAAAGAAATGCTTCACAATTCGATCTTCGAGTGAGTGATAGGATATAATTACTAGCCTACCTCCCTTACTCAAGATATCGATCGAACCTTGAAGCGCCTCTTTAAGAGCATTCAACTCATCATTCACTTCTATTCTCAAAGCCTGGAAAACTTTCGTCGCCGGATGATTCTTTGAAACCTTAGATCTCTTGCCTTTTCCCTTCTTGCCATACCTCACAGGCATAGAATCAGAAATAAAATCCGCAAGCTCTACCGTAGTCTCAAACTTCGTAACCCTTCTCCTTTCCACAATCTTTCGAGCCAATTTCCTCGATTGAACCTCCTCCCCATACTGATAAAAAATATCAGCCATTTTTTCTTCAGAGTAACCGTTGATCACATCATACGCAGTCAACTCCTGACTCTTAGAAAACCTCATGTCCAGCGGCCCCTCATTCTTGAAGGAAAATCCTCTATCCGCCTCATCAACATGTGGAGAACTCAGCCCCAAATCCAACAAAATCGCATCAACTTTGGCATCTTTTCCCAAAGCCTCTTCCACCCTAGTTTTCAAATATCTAAAATTGTCCTGAATAAATATTGTATTTTTGTGCCTCGACAACCTCTTCTTCGCCTCCTGCAAATTCTCCTCATCCAGATCAAAACCTATTAATTCCCCTTTTTCTCCAACCAATTCCAGCATTCCAGCAGCATGTCCTCCCAACCCCAACGTCCCATCAACGACAATATCTCCATCCTCCAAACTCAAATATTCATATACCTCCTCTTTTAATACCGAAACATGCTCCATTTATAGTCGTATTAACCTGTTGATGTTCAAAACTTGTGCACAACGTGTGTATAATTTTTTTACTCTTCGTTTGCCCCTTAAAAATAGCCTTCCAGTACGAAATCGTCAACAAACACGTTCAGAAAAGTACAAAAATAGTAGTCAAGACCTCTCAAATACACTCATTTTTCTCGGAGTAGAAGCCGTTACTCAAAAAACGTAATTCTATTTGATAAAACAAGACGGTGTTGTATAACTTTTGTGATCACCTTGCCCTCAGCAAAAAAACAATGTTAAATACCAACCATGGATATCTCAAACCTAATCACACCAGAAACAGTTACCTTCTTTGGCTCAATGGTTCCAGGAACAGAGCTTAGATTAGCCATACCCGTAGGGATAGGAATGGGACTTTCACCAATAAAAGCTTTTATAATAGGAGTAATTGGAAACTTAATTCCAAATTTCATAATTCTCTGGGCACTAGGTCCCATCACAAAATTCCTACGTAAACATTCAAAAACATTAGATAGATTCTTTGAAAAACTCTTTGAAAAAACCAGAAACAAACACCGTAAAAAATTCGCCCAATACGGTTCAGTATTTATAGTGTTCTTCGTATCAATCCCCCTCCCAGGCTCAGGCTCATGGACCGGAAGCTTGATAGCCTTCCTATTTGGGGTAAAATACTGGAAAGCCATAGCCCTAATCTCAATAGGAGTAATAATCGCAGGTATCTTGGTCACAACCGGCTTCGAAGGAGCTTACACCCTCTTCAACTACCTCACAGCTTAGAGCTTGCCGTCATCATCATCCAGAGCAACATCAGCCAACTTAAACTCAGGTTCATGCGAAACAAACCGAGAACTACTCGACCCCTTTGCAGGCTTTGGAAAAACATCAGGACTAAACCGAGCCCTCACTCCCGCATGCGCAGAAGAAACCCCAGCCTGAAATACTTGCCATCTAGTCTTCGCTTCTTCAACCTCAACAGAAGCAACTCTTGCAACCCTCCTCTCTACCTGTACAGAAGGATCAACAATTTTCAAAAAATCATGAATCCCAGTACATTTATAAACCCTTTCATTAACCAAAACCACAACATGTTCAACAAGCGATTTTAAAACATTCAACTCTCCTGAAATATTTATCACATTCCCAACACCAGAAATATGCCTAAGAAGAGGTTCCATAAGAGAGTCATCCCCCATCACATAACACAACCTCTTGCAGATAGCCTCACAAATGGCATCACAATTAACATCAGAAATAATAACCATTTCAGATTCACCAACCGCACTAACCTTTTCAGCTTTATGAGCAATCTCTATAACAATTGGTCCTTTTTCAGTCATATTACAAATTAAACAAGACCCAATGCTAGCAAACAAAACAGCCGCTTGTCAACAAGCACACGGGAAAACCACTCCCCTACCTCATTATTCCCCCCAACTCACTCCCATCACCTCTCACAAAAACAGTTGTATCACCAACAATCTTCACGATTGTAGAAGGTGGATTTTCAGGAAGCTTTCCCGAATCAGCCACTAAATCAATTTTCCCAAAACGTCGAACTCCCATCTGTTTTTTCACATCCTTTACCATGTAGCAAGAAGGTTTGTCGGACAAATTTGCACTAGTGGTGACAATCGGCCCACCAAAAGCCTTTACAAGTTTTCGACAGAAAGGATCGCTACTATAACGTATAGCAATAAATTTATGCTCAGGATTGAAAAACTCAGGCAAACTCATCTTTTGCCTCATAACCATCACAGACACAGGCCCAGGCCAAAACTGATCAAGCAAAGAATTCGCATAATCACTAAAAACCCCGTACCTATCAGCCATCGCTATAGAATCAACCATTATGCTTACCGGTTTCTCAGGATCCCGGTTCTTTATGGTGTATAGAAGTTTCAAAGCCTCTTCGTTCTTTGGATCACAAGCTAGGCCGTAGACAGTCTCAGTCGGGTGCAAAACAACACCTCCCTTCTTAAGAGAATCCACAATCTTTGAAACAACATCATCTAGATTTGTAGAAGTCAATCGCATGTACTTGCTTAATAACCAGCGCCAATTATACTAAGGCCGTCTTCAAAGTCAACTTGAAGGCCCTATTTAATTAACAAAATTTGAAATGAAACCACAAGTTGCAATTAATGGATTCGGAAGAATCGGCCGCGCTGTTTGCCGAATAATCATGGACAGCGACCAGGTAGAATTAGCCGCAATCAACGATCCATCACCAAAAGAAACTCTCGCACATTTACTTAAATATGACTCGAATTTTGGAACGTGGGGAAAAAACGTAGAATGCACAGAAAAAGGAGTCCGAATCGGCGACAAAGAGATTCCATGCTCTGCAGACAGAGACCCTGCACAACTGCCTTGGGCAGAATTAGGCATCGACATCGTACTAGAATGCACAGGAGTTTTCCGTGACCGTGCAGGCGCAGGAAAACACATCACCGCCGGAGCCAAAAAAGTCATTATTTCAGCTCCAGGAAAAGACGTAGACTTCACAGTTGTAAAAGGAGTGAACGACAAGGACCTAAGCCCAGAACACAACATCATTTCAAACGCATCTTGTACAACAAACTGCCTAGCACCATTCACAAAAGTACTCCACGACAAATTCACAGTAAAGAGAGGCTTGATGACAACAATCCACGCATACACAAACGACCAAAGCATCCTAGACGTCAGCCACAAAGACCTTCGTAGAGCTAGAGCCGCAGCTGTATCAATGATTCCAACTTCAACAGGAGCCGCAAAAGCCATAGGAGAAGTCATGCCAGAACTAAAAGGCAAACTAAACGGACTATCTATCCGCGTCCCTACACCAACAGTTTCAATCGTAGACCTAGTCGCAGAAGTTGAAAAAGAAACCAGCCTAGAAGAAGTAAACGCAGCATTAAAAGAAGCTTCAGAAGGAGAATTGAAAGGAATTCTTGGATACAACGAATTACCATTAGTCTCAGTAGACTACGTCTGCAATCCCCTATCATCAATCGTCGATGGTCTATCTACCCAAGTCGTAGACGGAACCATGATCAAGATTCTATCTTGGTACGACAACGAATGGGGCTACTCAGCACGAACAGTCGAGCTAGCAGCACAAATGGGAGAAATGATGTAACAGTCCAAACTTCTACCTCACCCTAACTTCAACATCTTCATCAACATACTTTTCTGCTATCTCAGTAAACTGAGCAAGTTCCTCAGGAGAAGTTCCAAAACGCACATAAGGAAAGATTTGTTTTCTCCTCACTATTGGCATTCCATAAAAAACCTTAACAAGCTTCACAATGTTTCTATAATCACCATCCCTACATTGCCCAATCCATATTTTTATGTCCACCTCACTACCATCAATCAAATCAAATAATTGACAAACTTCTGCCCTAGAAGACCTTTCCCCCCAGTACTTATCCATTGTTTTTTCGATCACAGGCCTCAATTCATCACGTCCAAAACAAAAATAGTTATGTACCATCGACCAAACACCTTTATCCACAAATCTAAGTTTTTCATGAACAGCCTCTATCTCAACAACAGAAATTCCTAAATACATCCCCAAAAAATCATCTGTAATCCTAACCCCTCCTGCATTTTTGAAACCACCTTCATCGAAAAATTTACCAATAGTATGCCTAGTTCCGCCAGTTTTTTGACGCAACCCAGGCAAAAGAAACTCAAGCATAGGTATAAATCTATAAAAATTCCTATAATCACCACCTTTCAACTCCTCAACAATACCACTCAACTCCCTAATATAAATATCAGTCCTAAAGCTCTCCACCTCTGAAAGATCAATCCCCGCATAACGAGCACCTATCTCAAGAAAGAACCTGTCAGGATCAGGATTCTTAGAAACCACAGCCGCCCTATCTCCAGGAAAATCTACTCCTAACCAAAACCCATATTCATTTAATAGATCCACAAACCCTTCATAATCCACGACACTCCCCTCCGAACGTCTAAACTTTTCCACAAACTTCAAAAT
The DNA here is from genome assembly GCA_018655275.1 of Candidatus Peregrinibacteria bacterium. Lineage (GTDB taxonomy): Bacteria > Patescibacteriota > Gracilibacteria > UBA1369 > LOWO2-01-FULL-3 > JABIJZ01. The sequence goes on from JABIJZ010000002.1 coordinate 176,825, forward strand.
ACGCCTCTCAAACTTTTCTTCACAAATAAGAGCAACTAAACAAGATAACTTCTCATTCTTAACAACCCCTCCTTTAGCACTCCACTTTCTCTCACAAAAATAAACAATTTCGGCAAAGTCTTCAAGATCTAACGCAAACTGCGCATGATCACATAACCAATCAAGCTCCTTCCAACTCAAACTCTCACTATCCGCTTGATACCTAGCATACACATCTTTAAACCTAGCAGAAACAAAATCAGAAGGCATCTCCTCCTCTTCCCAAACCTCAACCTCCTCAACTCCCTCAGAAACATTCTCCCCCACTCGCTGACAAATAGCTTCAATCTCAGCAAACCTTTCAATTTCAACACCCAACGCCTCTAAAACAGGCTCACCATATTCAGCAAACGCAGCCAAATGATCACGCAACCAAGTAATATCAGTCAAGCCCAAAGATTCCGGATCGTCCAAATAAGCATCACTCAACTTCTTGAATCTGACCAAATTCAAATGAGTAGGTTCTTTATTCCCATCCAGATTCGAACCAGTCCCCATTTCGTTCAACCCATCATACATAAATATGAATTAAATTTTAGAATATATTAAACCAAATTTAAACTCATAAGTCAACCCCCTCTACAGCTTCCGAAGAACCTCGAAGAATAATAAGTTCAAGTTCATCTTCTGTAATACCAAATCTTTTCACAGGAGGAGCTTTCATACCAAAACGTCCTGCAAATTCAACAAACAAAATATGATACAAAGCCTTAACATAAGTGAAATCACCAGCCCTAATTTTAGCCAAATAATCCTCCACAGAAAGAGAGAAACTAGCAAAATAACGAGAACAACTCTCAAAAGCCCTTCGTTGGGTATCATCACAGTCGTTATCCATAGCCTCCTTTACTTTTACAAACACCCACTCATCAGAACCATCATAATTATAAAAAATCTCAAACAACGCATCCAATCCTTTGTCCATAAACACTCTTTCCTTGCACATAACCTTGAACCTTCCCATATCAATACCAAGTTCACTCAACACCTTTTCAAATTTAGCCAAAAGAACTTCATCAAAATTTTCAAGATCCCCGTTGTGTACAAATTGTTTAGCACCAGCTTCATCATAAAAGGAAAGTCCAAAACAATCATATCTTCTGTCAATTTGCACCAAGAAAGAATAAAGCTCCCTTAAATCTCCCACACTTAACCTCTCCCCCATTTCCCGAATCCTTTTTTCAATAATCAATTCCTTGAAATGTGGCTCATCACCACGAGCATCAGTAACAGCCTTGATTTCATCACCAAAACGAGACATCACACTTTCAGTCAAGTCATATACATCAAAATCACTCAAATACTCATTATACAAATCCAAATCAGCCTTAATCGCATTCCCAACACATAGCATTCTCAACAAACGAGTTATCCTCAAAAGATTAAGAAAACGCAAAACATCAGGAGCCACCTCGTGCACCTCAGAACCTTCCTTCATCGCCACATCACACTCATAAATAAACGTTTCGAACTTTTGACAATCAATTCCGAAATCTTCAAAACTATCTCCATCCATCACACCTCTGGCAACAGTCTCTACAGTTCGCTTCAAAACAGCAATAAGTTCAGGAGTCATTAAGCTCCTAATATATGGCCATTTTGCCAGGAAGGCTGCAGCACAAGTTTTATCAAAAGAAACAAGATTCTCCGGATCGTCCATTTCGCAAAAACCAGCTTCTCCAGCCTCTTCTCTATATTCCCCAGGAAAATCGACTTTATCACCCATAAAAAAAATTATTTTAGATGTCATTAAACATGACCAAAAAACATATGTCAAACCTCAACCCAACCCTCTTGCCAAAAATCCAGTTAGCACTGTATAATCCCGAGTGCTATAACATTGTCAAATGACCAACGAACGGAAACAAGAAGTCCTAAAAGCAATCGTAAAACACTTTGTCGAAACCGCAGAACCAGTCGGTTCAAATACGATAATAGTTCGATACGACTTTCACGTCTCACCCGCTACTATTCGTAACGATATGGCCAGCCTAGAAGACGAAGGTTTCATTTATCAACCTCACACATCAGCAGGCCGCATCCCAACAGACAGCGGATACCGCAAATACATCGAAGAAATCGCCGACATCGAAAAAGCCCGCGAAAAAGCAATAACCGTCCTTCACGGCCTACAAGCCGGACACAAAACAGAGAAAGCAAAAGAGTACCTTCATGACGGAGTCCAACTCCTCTCACGCGCAACAAAGATGGCAAGCTTCGCAACAGTCCCAGACAGCAAACGAACATTCTACCTAGGCCTTTCAAACGTCCTAAGACAACCAGAGTTCCTTCAAGACGCAATGCAAGCCAGCCAAGTGTTAGAAGTTTTCGAAAAAAGCGACAACTTCCTAAACACACTCAAATCATTAGACTTAGAAGACACCGCAAGAGCCTTCATCGGCGACGAAAACATTCTTCCACAAACTCAATCATGCTCAATAGTCGTAGCCAAATACCATATACATGGATTCGATGGCTACGTCGGCCTACTCGGCCCAAAACGAATGGACTACCCATTCAATATAGCTATGGTTGAACAAGTAAAACAATTACTCGAACAAAAATAACCCTCACAATATGCCAGCAAAAGACCAAAACCCCGCAGACGATCCAGAACTTCTACAACTCCAAATAAAAGACCTAGAACAAAAGCTCGAACAAATGACCGAAATCGGGAAAAGAGCAGTCGCAGACATGGAAAACATGAAACGACGCACCGAAGAAGACCGCAGCCGCATGGCCCAATTCGCCAACGCAGACTTGATCCGCGGACTCCTTCCCCCAACAGACAATTTCCACCGCGCCCTCCAGCATCTTCCCGAAAATTGCAGCAAAGATTCACAAGAATGGATCGACGGCGTAACAAATACATTCAAACAAATCGACGAATCTCTCGCAGCCTCAGGCCTCGCAGAAATCCCAGCAGAAAACCAACAATTCGACCCAAATCTCCACGAAGCAGTCCTCCAAGAAGCAGGCCCAAAAGACCAAATCCTAGAAGTCCTCGAAAAAGGCTACATGCTCGGCGAACACGTCATCAGACCCGCAAAAGTCAAAGTAGGAATGGGCGAATAATTCCCCTTGACCACAAAACCTTAGCACTCTATAATAGCGAGTGCTAATCAATTAGCAAAAAGATTAATTAACAAACTAAAGTATGGCAAAAATAATCGGTATCGACCTCGGTACAACAAACTCATGCGTCGCAGTAATGGAAGGCGGTGAACCAACTGTAATACCAAACGCAGAAGGCGCGCGCACAACCCCATCAGTCGTCGCAATCAAAGACGGTGAACGTCTTGCCGGCATCACAGCCAAAAGACAATCTGTCACAAATCCAGACAACACTATCTATTCCGCAAAACGTTTTATTGGACGAGAATTTGCAGAAGCAAAAAAAGATACTGAACAAGTTGCTTTCGAATGCGTAAAAGGAAAAGACGGCGAAGTCGAAATCATGTTGGACGGTAAACAAAAACGCCCAGCAGAAATCTCAGCAATGGTATTGCAAAAGCTAAAAGCAGACGCAGAAGCCTATCTCGGCGAAAAAGTCACAGAAGCCGTAATCACAGTTCCTGCATACTTCAACGATTCACAAAGACAAGCAACAAAAGACGCCGGAAAAATCGCTGGCCTAGACGTTAAAAGAATCATCAACGAACCAACAGCCGCAGCACTTTCGTACGGTGTCGACAAAAAGGGCGGAGACAAAACCGTAGCTGTATACGATCTTGGTGGAGGAACCTTCGACATCTCAATTCTCGAGCTTGGAGAAGGAGTTTTCCAAGTAAAATCAACAAACGGAGATACTCAATTGGGTGGTGACGATTTCGACAGAGTTATAATGGAACATCTCATCGCAGAATTCAAAAAAGACCAAGGAGTAGATCTCGGCAAAGACAAAATGGCAGTTCAAAGACTTTTGGAAGCTTCAGAAAAAGCGAAAGCTGAACTTTCATCATCTCACGAAACTTCAATCAGCCTACCGTTCATCACATCAGACTCATCAGGCCCAAAACATTTCGAAATAAAGCTAAGCCGTTCAAAACTAGAAGATCTAGTCGCAGACTTGATCGAACGAACTGTTGAGCCATGCCGAAAAGCAATGGACGACGCAAAAACATACGCTTCAGACATAGACGAAATCATTTTGGTTGGTGGATCAACACGTATGCCAGCTGTACAAAAGAAAGTCGAAGAAATCTTCGGCAAAGAACCACACAGGGGCTTAAACCCAGACGAAGTAGTCGCAATGGGTGCAGCACTTCAAGGTGGAATTTTGCAAGGAGACAGCAACGTAAAAGACATCCTTTTGGTCGACGTCACTCCCCTATCTCTAGGAATAGAAACTTTGGGCGGAGTAAACACAGTTTTGATCGAAAGAAACACAGCGATCCCAACTTCAAAATCACAAGTTTTCTCAACCGCTGCAGACAACCAACCAGGAGTAGAAGTACACGTACTTCAAGGTGAACGTCCAATGGCCCAAGACAACAAATCATTAGGTAAATTCACATTAGACGGAATTCCACCAGCTCCTCGCGGAGTACCACAAATCGAAGTAACTTTCGAAATCGATTCAAACGGAATCCTAAACGTAAAAGCTCTAGATAAAGCCACAAACAAAGAACAACACATCACAATCACAGGAAGCTCAAACCTCGCAGAAGACGACATCGAAAGAATGAAAAAAGAAGCAGAAGAACACGCCGAAGAAGACAAAAAGAAAAAGGGCTCAATCGAAACTCGAAACAAAGCTGACTCATTAGTCGCACAAGCTGAAAAGACATTAAAGGACGCAGGCGACAAAGTCACAGACGAAGTCAAAGGCCCAGTCCAAGAAAAAATCGACGCCCTCAAAAAACTACTTGAGGACAAAGAAGCTTCAACCGAAGATCTAGACAAAAGCTACAACGAACTTTCAGAAGAAATCCAAAAAGTCGGAGCACAAATGTACGAAGCCAATGCCAGTGCGAGCGAAGCAAGCACCCCCGACGATGACGGAGTAAAAGTCACTCACAAAGACGACGACAAAAAAGACGCAGTTGAAGGTGAAGTTGTGGAAGAAGAGGAGAAAGAGAAAGAAAAAGAAGATGAAAAGAAAGAAGAGTAAGCCAAATTCTCTCAAGCACAAAGGCTATCGCTCAAAAGGCGGTAGTCTTTTTACAAAGCATTGACAAACGACAGGAAAGGTGTAAAGTGTTCTTCTAAAAACTATCTTGCATTGTTTCACCAATCAATATAGAATCCAGCCCAAAAATTCAAATTAACACCACATCATGGCAGTAGCAACACTAACAAGATTCGACGACGAAAACGTCGAACCTCAAACAACATATAGAACAGGTCCATCAGAAGTACCTGCGTTAGTAGAAACCACTTACGAACCAGAGGTCTCAGAAGTACCACCATTAATAGGAACAACATCAAAAACAAACGGATTCTTGACCCTTACCGCAGAACGCACACTAGAAAACAGAATCAAAGCATTAGCCGTAACAGAATTCGACAAGCCACACTCAATAATAGTCGCACAAGCCCTAAGAAGATTAGATCAAGAAAACATAGGAAGCATATTGGACACCAAAATAAGAGCACATCTAGCAAGAACAGAAACGGTAATACCACTATCATTAGAATACTCTCCAGCATTAGACACAGAATTGCCTCAAATAACACCACATACAGTAAGGCTATGCTTCGCAACAGAACACGCTCTAAACGAACTACTCGGCCCAAACTGGGAAGAGAACTTTCCGCTCTCTTAAAAATCCAAACAAGACAGGTCTACCATTCAGGCCTGTTTTTTAGTATGCAAAATTAAGACGACCGCTTGGAAAAGCTAAGAATTTGCGATAAGATAGCCCCACATTTTAATTCCCAAAATTTTCCAAAATGCTCGACCTAAAATTCATTATAGAAAATAAAAAATTAGTCGCAGAAAATGCGGCAAACAAAAACATCAAAGTAGATGTCGATAAAATCGTTGAACTCGACGCACGACGACGCGAACTTCTTCAAAAAACAGAATCAATCCGCGCAGAACAAAAACAACTCGGCAAAGACCAAATCGACAAAGCAAAAAAACTTAAACAAGAAATCAAAGACCTGGACCCAGAACTCGAAAAAACCCAAAAAGACCTCAACGAACTCACAGCCCAAGTCCCAAACATAATCGCCAACTCAACACCAGTAGGAGCCTCTGAAGACGACAACAAAGTCGAACGCACAGAAGGCAAACCAACAGAATTCAAATTCGATCCAAAAGACCACATAGAACTCGGCACAAATCTCGAGATCATCGACACAGAAAAAGCAGCCGAAATGTCAGGCGCACGATTCTACTACCTCAAAGGCGATGCCGCATTACTCGAATTCGCGCTAATCCAATTCACTCTACAAAAACTCGTAAGCAAAGGCTTTACACCAGTCGTTCCACCAGTCCTCGTCAAAGAAAAAGCAATGTTCGCCACAGGATTCTTCCCAGCAGAACGAAACGAAATATACAGCGTAAACCCAGGCGAAGACGATTTGTATTTAGTAGGAACATCAGAAGTCCCACTAACAATGCTTCACGCCTCAGAAACCCTTCACGAAAAAAAATTACCAATCCGATACTGCGGATTCTCAACCTGCTTCCGACGCGAAGCTGGATCATACGGCAAAGACACAAAAGGAATCATCCGCGTCCACCAATTCGACAAAATCGAAATGTTCTCATTTTGCCATCCAGAAAAATCAGAGGAAGAACACGAACTCATCCGCGAAACCGAAGAAGAAATAATGCAAGACCTCGGCCTGCCATACCAAGTGATAAACATCTGCTCAGCTGACCTCGGCGCACCAGCCGCAAAAAAATACGACCTCGAAGCCTGGATCCCAACCCAAGAAAAATACCGCGAACTCACAAGCTGCTCAAACTGCACCGATTACCAAGCACGCCGCGCAAACATCAAATTCAAACCCGAAACTTCAAACCCAGAAACTCAAAAATCACAATTCGTCCACACCCTCAACGGCACAGCCGTAGCAATGGCACGAACAATAGTCGCAATCCTCGAAAACTACCAAAACGAAGACGGCACAGTCACAATCCCAGAAGCTTTGAGACCATTCATGGGCGGACGAGACAAAATAGAAAAACCAGAATAACACATGGGCTTCCTAGAAGACTACAAGGCTCTCCAACTCAAAACCCCTCGAATCGGGGCCATCCAGCTCAAACACACAAACTCAGATTTTTGCTACAACATCGATGAATGCAAAAACTGCTACCTCCTCGCAAACGCAGTGGTAAACGAAGACTGCATGTACGGTCGAGATTTTTATAGCAACCAAGACTGTGTCGATTGCGACCACATTCTCAAATGCACACTTTGCTACGAATGCATCAACTGCAAACATTGCTACAACTGCACCCACATGCAAGATTCCGAAAACTGCCACGACTGCGAATACGGATACGACCTTCGCCAATGCAAAAACTGCTTCGGATGCGCAACCCTTAGAAACAAAGAATACTACATATTCAACAAACCCCATTCAAAAGAAGAATACGAAACCCAAATCACCGAACTCCGCCGCCTCCCCCACCACGAAATCACCAAAAAATTCGAAGAAACCCAACTCGAAACCCCACGAGTCTACTGCGTCCAAACAAAATCAGAAAACTTCGTAGGCAACTATCTATCCCACTGCCAAAACACCATCGACTGCTTCGACATAGTGGAATGCCAAGATTGCGCATACACAACCGAATCAAAAAAATGCAAAGACTCCTACGACAATTTCGTCAACGAACACGGTGAGCTCTGCTACAACCTTTCAAGCTGCCACATCATGCACAACTGCGACTGCTGCTTCTTTTCGACTAGCTGTTCAGATTGCGCATACTCAGAGCTACTCATCAACTGCGATCACTGTTTCGGGTGCGTCTCCCTTCATTACAAAAAATACCACATCCTCAACGAACCATATTCAAAAGAAGACTACGAAAAACGCATAACCGAAATCAAACAAGAACTCCGCGACCAAAACCTATATGGCGTCCTAACCCTCCCCCCAACCTATCCACTAGAAGATACAGTAGGAAGTTGGAAGTATTTGTAATCAGAAAAGGAAGTTTCCCAAAGGTCCCACCCACCACACCAACCTTTAGTAAATACAACTAAAGGTTACTTAAAGACCCACCACCTTTAGGACACAACACCATGCCACATTTTCACCACCCTCGCAACCCGTTTTTCTTTAACATATTCCTTTTGTTTGACATTAATATATAAATGAATACAATACCGCTTGCTGCCAGGTTAAACGGATGAGTCTTGAAAGAGTAGCACGATAGTTCTATTTTAACCTGTTAATCTTTAAATATGCCTAAAAAAAACAACGCTAAGGCTAGTAGCACAGCAAAGAACGAAAAAAAATCTCCAAAAGTTACTCCAAAAAAAATGACCCCAAAAGCAGGACCGAAATCAGGTCGATCTGTAATTAAAGTCGCAAAAAAAGTAAAAGTAGAGAAAAAGACAACAACGAAAAAACCTGCAGTAAAGGCAGAAGCTCCGAAAAGACATCACGGAGAAGTTTTCATCAAACCTTCTCAGCTCGAGTTTTCAGAAGAAAAAATCACACAAACATCGAACAGAAAGTACTTTTCTGACCAAATAGACAAAGGAGCAAAGTTCCCAAACTTGATTGAAATCCAAACAGACTCATACGAGTGGTACCTAAAAGAAGGAATCCGAGATTTATTAGACGAAGTATCCCCTATCCAAGATTTCTCAGGGAAGAAATTGGAACTTGCGTTCCTAGACCACGAAATCGGTGAAGCAAAATACGACGCTGAAACTTCAAAACTAAAAAACATCAGTTACGAAGCTCCACTAAAAGTTCACGTACAATTAGTAAACAAAGAAACTGGTGAAATTAAGGAGCAAGACGTATTCCTAGGCTCAATCCCTCTTATGACAAACAGAGGAACTTTCGTTATCAACGGTATCGAAAGAGTAGTCGTAAGTCAGCTGGTTAGATCACCTGGAGTGTTCTTCTCAGCAAATGCTCAAGCACCAGGAATGCACAACGCAAAGATCATTCCAAAACGTGGCGCATGGCTTGAAGTTGAAACAGACAAGAAAGGAATCATTACAGTAAAAATCGATCGAAAAAGAAAAATCCCAATCACATCTCTAGTAAGAGTGATGGGTTATGAAACTGACAAACAAATATTGGACCTATTCAAAGACGTAGTAAAAGACATCGACCAGGACCACATCTTAATGACATTGGAAAAAGATACTGCAAAGACATTGGACGAAGCATACCAGAACATTTACAAAAAGATCCGACCAGGTGACCTGGCTACACCAGAAAACGCAAAGTCGTTGATCGACGCAATGTTCTTTGACTACAGGAAATACGACATGGGACCAGTAGCAAGATACAAACTCAACAAGAGATTCAAACTCAAAACTCCAAACACAAAAAAGAACCACACATTCCAAGCAGAAGACCTAGTATTGATCCTAAAACACCTAATAAGACTGAATAACGGTGAGGAATCTCCGGATGATATCGATCACCTATCAAACAGACGTATCAGAGCCGTTGGAGAACTCGTTCAAAACAAATTCCGAGTTGGACTCCTTCGAACAGACAGAATCGCAAAAGACAGAATGACAGTAATGGACCTCGAAACTGTTACTCCGACTCAATTGATCAACTCTCGACCTATCACAGCTGCGCTAAGAGAATTCTTCGCAAGTTCACAGCTTTCACAGTTCATGGACCAAACAAATCCATTGGCTGAGCTCGCACACAAACGAAGACTATCAGCAATGGGTCCTGGAGGACTTTCAAGAGAACGTGCATCCTTCGATGTACGTGATGTACACCAATCTCACTACGGAAGAATTTGTCCTATCGCCACACCAGAAGGACCAAATATTGGTTTAGTGACTCACTTGGCATCTTTCGCAAAAATCAATGAATACGGATTCATCGAAACTCCATTCAGAGAAGTCTCTCAGCTAGTACCAAACGACGGAAAAGCTGCAGCAGGCCACATCTCAAGAGAAGAAGTCAAAGCAGGCAGCAAGACATTGGTAAAAGCCGGCGAAGCCTTTACAGAAAAAGCTGCAAAAGAAGCAAAGAAAATTAAAGACAAACCAGAAATCCAAGTCCGTGCATACATCACAAGTAAAATTTCATACACAGACGCTGATGAAGAAATGGGATTAGTAATAGCCCAAGCAAACTCAGAACTTGATGAGGTCGGACAATTCACAAACAAAAGGATTTCCGCAAGAAAAGACGGTGATGCGATGCTCGCCCATGTAAACGACATCACTCACATCGACATCTCTCCAAAACAGATTATTTCGATCACTACATCTTTGATCCCGTTCTTGGAACACGACGATAATACTCGTGCCTCGATGGGTTCAAACATGCAACGACAATCTGTATCTCTTGTAAGTCCACACTCTCCAATCGTTGGAACAGGAATGGAAGAAATTACAGCAAAAAACTCAGGACAAGTCCTAGTCGCAGACAGAGATGGAGACGTCCTATATGTAGATGGAGAACACATCACAGTAATGTACGACAACGGTAAAAAAGTCACTTACGAACTACAAAACTACGTTAGATCAAACCAAGCAACAGCAATCCACCAAAGAGCAGTCATCAACAAAGGAGACAAGATCAAAAAAGGAGATCTTCTCGCTGACGGGCCAGCTATCGAAGGTGGAGAGCTCGCAATAGGTCAAAACCTCCTAGTAGCCTACATGGCTTGGGAAGGTTTCAACTTCGAGGATGCGGTAATTATCTCTGAACGTTTAGTGAAAGACGGTGTGTACGATTCAGTCCATATCGAAACATTCACAATCGACGTACGAGACACAAAACTCGGGCCTGAGCTAATCACACGAGACATTCCAAACGTAGGTGAAGGAAAATTAAAAGACTTGAACGAAGACGGTATCGTAAGAATCGGTGCAACCGTTCATGAAGGAGATATATTGGTAGGTAAAATCACACCAAAAGGTGAAACTGAACTAACAGCTGAAGAACGACTCCTCCGAGCAATCTTCGGAGACAAAGCTCGTGACGTAAAAGACACTTCACTCAAACTCCCAGGTGGAGAAGGAGGAAAAGTAGTAAAAGTTCAAATCTTCACAAGAGAAGCCGGAGACGAATTGGCAACTGGAGTGAATAAACAAATCAGAGTAGACGTAGCACAAACAAGAAAAATCTCTGTTGGAGATAAGGTTGCAGGACGACACGGTAACAAAGGTGTTATCTCAATCATCGTTCCACGAGAAAACATGCCTTTCTTGCCAGACGGAACACCAGTAGATATCGTATTGAATCCACTCGGTGTTGCATCTCGTATGAACATCGGGCAAATTTTGGAGACACACCTCGGATGGGCAGCACAAAAATTGGGCGTCAAAGTTGCAACTCCAGCATTGAACGGAGTTTCAAACGAACAGATCACAGATATGCTCAAAAAAGCTGGACTCCCTGAAGACGGAAAAACTCAACTCTTCGATGGTAAAACTGGAGAACCATTTGACCGCAAAACTACAGTAGGTATCGCCTACATAATGAAGCTAAGTCACTTGGTCGAAGACAAAATCCACGCACGTTCAGTCGGACCATACTCTCTCGTAACACAACAACCACTTGGAGGTAAAGCACAACATGGTGGTCAGAGATTCGGAGAAATGGAAGTGTGGGCTCTAGAAGCATACGGAGCATCACACGTACTACAAGAAATGTTGACCATCAAATCCGATGATGTATACGGACGATCAAAAGCATACGAAGCAATCATCAAAGACGAACCAATCAAAAAGCCAAGAACTCCAGAAAGTTTCAACGTACTAGTCAAAGAGCTTCAAAGTCTCGGACTAAACGTAGAACTCTTGAAAGCAGAAGAAACAAAAGAGGAGGCTTCGGAAGAAGAAGAATACGTTCAACCATCAGAGGACGAATCAATTGCGGACGACACTGCCGCAGACAAATCAAAATAAACTCATTAACCAAATAATATGAGATCAGTAAACAAAGTCATCATCATCGGGAACCTGACAAGAGATCCTGAAATGAGACAAACTCCAAACGGACAAAACATAGTTACATTCGGTGTGGCCACAAATCGTGCATGGGTAGATTCAAGCGGAGAAAGAAAATCTTCAGCAGAATTCCATGAATGTGTAGCTTGGTCAAACCTAGCTGAGATATGCGCAAAATACCTTAAGAAAGGAAAACTCGTTTATATCGAAGGTTACCTAAAAACAAGAAGTTGGGATACAGAAGAAGGTGTAAGAAAATTCAAAACAGAGATCGTTGTCGAAGACATGATCATGTTGAACAAACGTAGCGAAGGTGAAGGTGAATACGAAAAAGAAGCACCAGCCAAAGAGGAAAAACCAGCTAAAGAAACTCCTGCTGAAGAAGAGAAACCAGCAGAGGAAGAAAAACCAGCTGAAGAAGAAACTCCTGCTGAAGAAACTCCTACCGAGAAAGAAAAACCAGCTGAAGAAGAAACTCCTGCTCCTGCTGAGGAAGCACCTGCAGAAGAAGCTCCAGCTGAAGAAAGTCCTATCGATAAGGACTTAGGTTTGTAAAAACATAATAAACAATACTAACCATAAACTTATGGCAACGCCCCCAGATAAAAAAAATCACTACGATTTTAATGCCATTGCTATATCAGTAGCCTCTCCGGAACAAATCCTTTCGTGGTCTCACGGCGAAGTAAAAAAGCCTGAAACCATTAACTATAGGACTCAAAAACCGGAAAGAGACGGCCTTTTTTGTGAAAAGATTTTCGGTCCTACAAAGAACTGGGAATGTTACTGTGGAAAATACAAAAGAATCCGATACAAAGGTGTAATTTGTGAAAAATGTGGAGTAGAAGTAACAAGATCTTCAGTCAGAAGAGTAAGAATGGGACACATCAAATTGGCAAGTCCAGTCACACACATTTGGTTCTTGAGATCTACACCTAGTAGAGTTGGACTTCTTCTCGACCTACCAGTAAAAACTATCGAGCAAGTTGTTTATTTTGCAGCATACATCGTCAAAGAAGTTGACGAAAATGCGAAGGAAGAAGCAAAGGAGCAATTAAAAGAAGAATTCAAAACTCACAAAAAGAAAATCCAAACTGAAGCCAAAGAAAAGACAAAAGAAGCTGAAAGCGAACTCAAAGCTAAAGGGGCAAAAGCTACTGAGACAAAATCGCAACTAGCAAAAATCGAAAAAACTTACGCAGCAAAATTAGAAGAACTTGAAGAACAACATCACACAGCAAAAGACGAACTACAAGGTCTAAAAATGGGAGCAATCTACTCAGAAATCGAGTACAGAAATATGTCTCTGAAATTTGGACACGTATTCAAAGCTGGAACTGGAGCTGAAGCCATCAGACAAATCATCGAGGACATGGACCTCGTGAAACTTCAGGAAGAACTCCAAAACGAAATCAAAAAAACAAGCGGACAAAGAAAGAAAAAACTGATCAAAAGAATCAGATTCATCGGAAACTCTCTGAAAGCGGAGATCAAACCAGAATGGATGATCATGCAGGCACTACCAGTTATACCACCGGATCTAAGACCGATGGTTCAATTGGACGGTGGACGTTTCGCAGCTTCAGACTTGAACGATCTATATAGAAGAGTTATCAACAGAAACAATCGTCTAAAGAAACTCCTCTCAATAGGAGCACCAGAAGTTATCTGCCGAAACGAGAAAAGAATGTTGCAAGAAGCAGTCGACACACTTCTCAACAATTCAGCACGAAGTGGCCGAACAGCCCTAAACGCTGGAGACAAGAGAAAACTAAGATCTCTTTCAGACATGTTGAAAGGTAAACAAGGACGATTCAGACAAAACCTCCTTGGTAAACGTGTGGACTATTCAGGACGTTCAGTTATCGTCGTTGGTCCAAAACTAAAAATGTACCAATGTGGACTCCCAAAACTAATGGCACTTGAATTGTTCAAACCATTTATCATCGGGAAACTCATCACAAGAGGATACGCACACAATATCAAGAACGCAGAGAAACTCATCCAAGCCTCAAAACGCGAAGTTTGGGATATCTTGGAAGAAGTCACAAAGGGACACCACGTACTTCTAAATCGTGCCCCTACCCTGCATAGACTTGGTATCCAAGCTTTCCAACCAATTCTAATCGAAGGTAAAGCCATCCAAATTCACCCACTCGTATGTGCAGCGTTCAACGCCGATTTCGATGGTGACCAAATGGCCGTGCACGTTCCCCTATCAAAAGCAGCTCAGGAAGAAGCAAAAGCGTTGGTCGTTTCATCAGCCAACCTACTAAAACCATCATCAGGAGAACCAATTATTACTCCAACACAAGATATGGTATTAGGATGCTACTACCTGACAAAGCTGATTCCAGGAGAAAAAGGAGAAGGAACTACATTTGCAAACGAACAAGAAGCTATCATCGCATACCAACTCGGACACGTTGAATTGCACGCTCCTATCAAAGCACGAATAAAAGACGAAATCATAGAAACAACAATAGGAAGAATCATCTTCAACTCAATCATTCCAGAGAAGATGCCTTTCTACAACGAGACATTCAGCAAAAACAAATTGTCAAAACTCGTTAGTGACTGTTTCGATGTCTACGGTAACGACCGAACTGTAAGATTAGGCGACGACCTAAAACACTACGGATTCAAATTCGCTACCCAATCTGGACTATCAATCGCCTCTTCAGACATGTTAATCCCAGAAAAGAAAACTGAATTAATCGAAGACGCTTCCGACCTAGTAAAGAATATCAACAATCAATACTGGAAAGGATTGATCACTGACGAAGAAAGGTACAACAACAACATCAAGGTCTGGTCAAAAACAAAGGCTGAAGTTACAAAATCCATGATTGAATCAATCGACGAATCAAACGATCTATTCTACATGATCGACTCAGGAGCCAGAGGTAACTGGGGGCAGATCACACAGCTCTGTGGTATCAAAGGTTTGGTAGCCAATCCAGCCGGTAAAACCATCGAACTGCCGATTAAATCAAACTTGAAAGAAGGATTCACAATCTTGGAGTACTTCATCGCGACGCATGGTGGACGTAAAGGTAAATCAGATACCGCCCTGAAAACAGCGGAAGCTGGTTACTTGACTCGTCGTCTTGTTGATGCCGTTCAAAACATGGTCATCAGAAAATACGACTGCGGATCTACACACGCTCATTCAATAACAAGAGCAGAAAGCGAAGTGATCGGAGAAAAATTCGAAAATAGAATATACGGAAGAACTCTAGCAGAAGATCTAGCCGACCCAGAAACAGGCGAAATCATCGCAAAAAAGAGCACAGAGCTAAACAAAGATGTCGTAGAAAAAATCAGAAATTCTAACGTGACAGAAGTTAGATCAAGATCAGTCATGACATGTAAAACAGAAGACGGTATCTGTATCAAATGTTATGGCCGAGACCTAGGTCTAAACAAACCAGTCGAAATCGGAACTGCAATTGGTATCATCGCCGCTCAATCAATCGGTGAGCCAGGTACTCAGCTAACAATGCGTACCTTCCACATGGGTGGTGTAGCGGAAGGCGGAGATATCACACAAGGTCTTACACGTGTCGAAGAACTATTCGAAGCACGTTCTCCAAAGTCACCTGCAGTAATGGCCGAGATCACTGGTAAAGCTTCTGTAAAACAAACCGAACAAGGAATGGAAGCCTCAGTTCTTTCACGAGAACCAGTCGAGGAAGAATACGAAGTATTGGCCAACATGGTTCCTGTCGTAAAGAAAGGCGACCAAGTTAAAGAAAAAATGGTCCTAGCAAAAGCAGAAGATTCAAAATCTACGATCAAAGCGATCGAAAAAGGAATCGTCAAAGAAGTCACAGACGAAAGAATCGTAACTGTGTCAGAAGGACCTGTCGAAAGAACATACGAAATTCCAAAAGGAAAGACACTTCTCATAAAAGACGGTGATGAAGTCGAAAAAGGACAAGCCCTAACAACAGGCCACTTGAACCTAAAACAGCTTCTAAAGCTCACAGACACATACACAGTCCAGAGATACATAATGACAGAAGTTCAGTCTATCTACGCCTCTCAAGGTCAGTCTATCAACGACAAACACATCGAAATCATCGCAAAACAAATGCTTTCGAAAGTCAGAGTCATTGAGAGCGGAGATTCTCGCTTCCTACCAGGAGAAGTAATCGACGTCATCAAATTCTCAAACGCAAACGCCGAACTAAGGAAAACAAAAGGCAAGAAACAAGCCAACGGAGAAAGATTGCTCCTCGGACTAACCAGAATCGCTCTCCACACAGAGAGTTGGTTGTCAGCTGCATCGTTCCAGGAAACAATCCGAGTACTTGTTGAAGCTTCAACTACAAAGAGAATCGACAAACTGGAAGGTCTAAAAGAGAACGTCATTATAGGTAAACTGATTCCAGCTGGAATAACCTATAAGAGAAACCATCCTGAAGAAGTAGCAGAAGCAGAGAAAAACCTTGAGAAAGGCAAAAAAGTGATAAAAGTAGAAGAAAAAACAGATGAAGAAAAAAGATTAGAAGAATTACCTATTATATAGACCTGTTAAAAGGGTGAATTTCCTCTTGCAATTCAATAATTCATCCTATAGAGTGGGCCAAGCCAAATAAGTAATAATACATGCCAACAGTTAATCAACTAATTAGGAAACCGAGATCAAAGACTTCAAAAAAGTCTAAGACTCCTGCACTTGGATTCACGTTCAACACACTCAAGAACGCCCCAAGCAAGATTAACTGCCCACACAAAAGAGGAATCTGTATCAAAGTAACGACTGCAACACCTAGAAAACCGAATTCAGCGCTTCGAAAAATCGCAAAAGTTCGATTAACTAACAAGCAAGAAGTTCTAGCATACATTCCAGGTGAAGGACACAATCTTCAAGAACACTCTGTCGTCCTAATCCGTGGAGGTAAAGTAAAAGATTTGAATGGTTGTCGTTACCATATCGTAAGAGGATCTCTAGACACAGAAGGTGTCAAAGATCGAAAACAAGGACGTTCAAAATACGGCGCAAAACATTCTAAAGAATCTTAATCTAAAAAGACCAAATGAAAAAAGGAGTCACATTTATACCAGAAGGATCAAACGAAGTTCACGAGAAATTCATTAATTACATAATGAAAGACGGAAAAAAGAACACAGCAAGAAGAATCTTCAACGACTCCCTAAAAATCATCGCAAAGAAAACAAACGCAGACCCAGAAAAAGTATTCAAACAAGCTATCGACAAAATCAAACCTCAATTGGAAGTAAAACCAAAAAGAATCGGTGGAGCTGTTTACCAAATACCTTTAGAAGTAAAAGCAAGCCGACAGTTCACTCTAGCTTGCCGATGGCTCCTAACAGGAACCAGAGGTAAAAAAGGCACAGGAATGGCTCAAAGATTAGCAAACGAGCTAATCGAAGCCTCAAACGAACAAGGCGCAGCCTACAAAAAGAAAATGGACACCGAAAAGATGGCCGCTGCCAACAAAGCCTTCGCCCACTTCGCTAAGTACTAGAAAGTGGCGAGATTTGCGATCCGTAGCTGAACGGTTTGCGAATTTAGCAAACCTGAAGCGAAGGACGCCGAATAGTAAATTTCTCAATCCTGTTCACGACAGGATGAAAATTTCCTAATGAGGCGAGCAAATCCCCACTGGTCCCTCCATATTTAAATCAAATACTCCCCGCAACTAGCAGTGAAGACGAGGTTGAGGTAGAATAACCACAACCCCTAACCCCACCCCATGCCAAAAAAATCCACACAAATCATCAAATTAACACTGGGAATCCTTTTGACACTCTTAGGATTATTTTTATTACTAGGTATGATCCTTGAAACCTCAAGAGAAAACTTAGTAGAAAACCTAATAATGGGCATCTTTTTAATCATTCTCCCAATAGCAGGAGGCTTAGTACTGATATTTGACGCTTCAAAGCTAAAGAAATAGACCCTTGCTTCAGAATCATGAAAAACAAAATCATTTTCCGTATTACGATAATCTTTATAATCCTAGTCTTACTACTTGCTTGGGTAGAACTTGGCGTTGGTCTCTTTGGAACTCCATGGGCAGGCTCTTAACCCCATCAATTACCCTCTATCAAAACGTGGATTTTCAGCCAAAGCCACTTTACAATCCCGAGACGTACAACCTTCACAAACCTGCTTATGAGTATCACCTTGTAGAACAGCTATACCATGAATAAATACAGATATATTTTCAGGTTCACCTTGGCCATCCCACTGAAATTCACATCCATCCACAAAAAATTCTTGCAAAGCTTGTTTGTCTACAGAAGTTAATTCAGCCATATCAAATAGTTATTATAATTTATATTTTAGAATCCAAAATAACACAAAGTATGACAAGTGTCAACACCCAGTGAAAAAGCATTGGGGAGACCCACCAATCCACCCGCAACTAGCAGTGAAGATAAAGCTGAGGTGTAATCCCCCACCCCCACCTTGCCAAAAACATAGCTTTTTGATAACATCCATCTCCTAAAAACTTAACAAAAAAATCATGGAAACACGTCGTCCACAATTAGAGGCAGACATTGCAGACACTCAAAGTCCACAACCCAACCTTACAGCAAGACAATTGGGAGTAATAGCTGGAATAAAAAGGCCCCAATTACTTGAAGATTTAGCACTCAGTTTCGAACATCCAGAAGGTATGGACACCTAACCCACCCCTCAGGACTCATAGGCTCACTCATCCTCATAACAGGTACGGCTTGGCCAAAAATGCCTAACCCCACCTTGACCACCCCTTGATTAAAGTGTACACTTTAGTTGTAACTTTACCACTACAAAAATGACCACGAAAATAATAGGAATAAAAGATTTTCGCCAAAACATCACTAATATCTGGAGAGAGGCTCGAGATAAAAACATCAGATACATTGTAATGTACCACACCACACCCATCTTCGAGGTGAACCCAATTGACGAAGAAGAAATGATCCTCGACAACCTTGTCGGAGACATCAAAGAAGCTCGTTCTCAAGTCAAGAAAGGTGAAACATACAGCGAAACCGAAGTCTACAAAAAACTTGGCATTAAATGACACACAAACTCGTATACACAAAAAAAGCCTTTGCAGATTTAGCATCTCTAACAAAACAAGACACTAAAAGAATCCTTGAGAAAATTTCGTACTTCAGCAAACAACAAAAGCCCTTAAACTACGCAGTAAAACTAAAAGACCCAAAATACGGAACATACCGATTCCGCATAGGAAACTACAGAGCAATCTTCGATATCGACAAAAATGGCAACATCCATGTACTCCTAATCCTCGCAATCAAACACAGAAAAAATATATACAAGCTGTAGCGTCCCCCACCCAAAAAAGGTATATTGAAAAAAGTTAAAACCTCACAACCTTAACCTCAAAACCATGGGAAAAGAACGAAACGCTCAAAAAGCCAACAAAAAAGAATCGACAAAAACATTAAAACAAAGAAGAGCAGAGAAAAAAGCAAAAAGAGCGAACAGGGAATAAAAAAGGAGCCAGGTTTGACATTTCAATGAATGGTTGTTAAAATCCCTCCCAATCCATTTAACAAAAATCATGAAACAAAAACCATGTCCATATTTCGACCCTGTAGAAAACGAGCTCTCCCTACAAGTAGAAGTAGATGGAAAGAGTCGTGACATCATGAATGAAAGTGATCCTAGCAAAGCTTGTGCAACAATGCAAATTGCCGGACTATGCAAAGCCCATTTCAGGAAAGCAATTCCTGAAGTTCTCGCTCAAAATTCATGTAGAAGACCTCAAAAACACAAAGAGTGCCCAGTATTCACCGGAGAACAAGCAATGGATAGTTGGAGAGACTCCCTTTTCAACAGTCAGGACCATTGAAGACAAATTCGTAACATCTGAATTACGCTCAACCACCTAACACCATCACTCCTCTTGACTTCCCTACTCCACTCCCTATAATACTCGCGACTTTTCGCTAACGCGAAATTTTCGCAATTAAACAACAATTTAAAACTATTCAAAATGGCTGAAGATTTAAATTTCTTGCGTAACATAGGGATCATCGCCCATATCGACGCCGGAAAAACAACTGTAACAGAACGTATCCTTTACTACACAGGAACAACACACAAAATCGGAGAAACTCACGATGGTGAATCTCAGATGGACTGGATGGAACAAGAAAGAGAAAGGGGTATCACAATTACCTCAGCGGCAACAACATGTTTCTGGAAACCTTCAAACGGTGACCAAAAATACAGAATCAATATAATCGACACTCCAGGACACGTAGACTTTACAGCAGAAGTAGAACGATCACTCCGTGTGCTAGATGGAGGAGTCGTTGTTTTCGATGGAGCACAAGGTGTAGAACCACAATCAGAAACAGTATGGAGGCAAGCAGACAAATACGAAGTTCCCCGAATCGCCTTCATTAACAAAATGGACAAGATGGGTGGAGACTTCGAAATGAGTATCAAAACTATTTGGGACAGACTTTCGCCAAACGCTATCGCTATCCAACTCCCAATCGGAGCTGAGAACGACCACAAAGGTGTCATCGATCTTATCGAAAGAAAAGCATACGAATTCGAAGGAACCCTAGGTATAGATATTAAAGAAGTTGAAATCCCAGCAGACATGACAGACAAAGTTGAAGAATGGAGAGCAACAATGATCGAAAAAGTTTCAGAATTCGACGACACACTAATGGAAAAATTCGTAAACGGAGAAGAACCAACAACAGAAGAAATCAAAAAAGGTATCAGAGCAGCAACAATCACAAACCAAATGTATCCAGTAATGTGTGGATCAGCTTTGAAAAACGTTGGTGCACAATTGGTACTTGATGCAGCTTGTTGGTATCTTCCATCACCAATGGATCTACCTCCAGTAAAAGGCACAAAACCAAGATCAGAAGAACCTTTAGAAAGAAAGCTAGTAGACGAAGAACCTTTCTCAGCACTAGCCTTCAAAGTAGCAACTGATCCATTCGTAGGTACACTTACCTACTTCCGAGTTTACTCAGGAACAGTTCAAGCAGGAAGTTACGCATACAATTCAAACTCAGATACAAAAGAAAGAATGGGACGAATCCTCCAAATGCACGCAAACTCTCGTGAAGAAATCAAAGAGGTACATGCTGGAGATATCGCCGCAGTAGTCGGTCTAAAGAAAACAAGAACAGGAGACACTCTCTGCGACCAAGCAAACCAAATCGTACTTGAAAACATCACATTCCCTGATCCAGTTATCGCAATCGCAGTTGAGCCAAAAACAAAGGCCGACCAAGAGAAAATGGGAGTCGCCCTTCAAAAACTCGCAGAAGAAGATCCAACTTTCCAAGTCAAAACTGACGAAGAAACTGCCCAAGTTATTATCTCAGGAATGGGAGAACTTCACTTGGACATTATCGTTGATCGTATGAAACGTGAGTTCAAAGTCGAAGCAAACATTGGTAACCCTCAAGTTGCATACAGAGAAACAATCCAAAACGAAGTTGAAATCGAAGAAAAATACTCAAAACAAACTGGTGGTCGTGGTCAATACGGACATGTATTACTAAAGATCACTCCACAAGAACCAGGAGAAGGATACGAATTCAGCAACTCTATTGTCGGAGGTAAAATTCCAAAGGAATATATCCCAGCAGTAGATAAAGGTATCCAAGAAGCAATGACAAGAGGTACCCTCGCAGGATATCCAATGGTAGACATCAAAGCCGAACTATACGACGGTTCATTCCATGATGTGGATTCATCAGAGATGGCCTTCAAAATCGCAGGTAGCATCGCATTCCAAAACGGATGTAAACAAGCTGGTCCAGTTATACTAGAACCAATCATGAGCGTAGAAGTTGTAACACCAGAAGAATATTTCGGAGATGTCATGGGTAACTTGAACTCAAGACGTGGTCAAATCAAAGAGTCTGGAGAAAGAGGAATGGCTAAATTTATCAAAGCCATGGTGCCTCTAGCAAACATGTTCGGTTACGTCACAGACCTAAGATCTATGACTCAAGGTAGAGCAAGTTCATCAATGGAATTTGGTCACTACGAAAAAGTACCATCAAATGTTGCAGAAGAGATAAAGACAAAAAGGAGCACTTAAGCGAGTGTAGCAAGCAAAATTGCCTTGCGCATTACCCTTAAGTTCGCTAACATATCCGTCGCATTTAAAATATATCAATAATTCTTAAAAAAGTTTATTATGGCTGAAGGAGTATTTGACAGATCGAAGCCACACGTTAACGTAGGTACCATTGGACACGTTGACCACGGTAAGACTACACTTACAGCAGCAATTACAACAGTAGCTGCAAAAAAAATGGGAGGTGCTAACAAAGCTGTCGCTTTTGATCAAATCGACAATGCTCCCGAAGAGAAAGAACGTGGTATCACTATCGCGACTTCTCACCAAGAGTACGAAACAGAAAAGAGACACTACGCACACGTAGATTGTCCAGGACATGCCGATTATGTAAAGAACATGATCACAGGTGCTGCGCAAATGGACGGTGCAATCTTGGTAGTATCTGCAGCAGATGGACCTATGCCACAAACTCGTGAGCACATCCTTCTTGCAAAACAGGTTAACGTACCTTACATCATCGTATTCATGAACAAAATGGATCTTGCTGATCCAGAAATCGCTGAGCTTTCAGAAATGGAGGTTCGTGAACTTCTTACTAAATATGAATTCCCTGGAGATGATACACCAATCATCAAAGGTTCTGCGCTTAAAGCGTTGGAAAATCCAGATGATGAAGAAGCTACAAAACCTATCGTTGAACTTCTTGCAGCTCTTGACGATTATATCCCACAACCAGAACGTATTCTCGACAAACCATTCTTGATGCCAGTTGAAGACGTATTCTCAATCAAAGGACGAGGTACAGTTGCAACAGGTAGAGTAGACCAAGGTATCGTGAACTCAAACGACGAAATCGAAATCATCGGTATCAAAGAAACTCGAAAAGTTGTTGTTACTGGTGTTGAGATGTTCCGAAAAACTCTTGACGAAGGTAGAGCTGGAGACAACGTTGGACTTCTACTTAGAGGTATCGAACGTGAAGAAATCGAACGTGGACAAGTATGTGCAAAACCTGGATCAATTACTCCACACACTAAGTTCGAATCTGAAGTTTATATCCTAACAAAGGATGAAGGAGGTCGTCACACTCCATTCTTCAAAGGATACAAACCTCAATTCTACATTCGAACAACTGATGTTACAGGTAACGTTGAGTTACCAGCTGATGTAGAGATGGTAATGCCAGGAGACAAAGTGAACATGATCGTTACATTGGGAGCGCCTATCGCTCTTGACGAAGGTACTCGATTCGCTATCCGTGAGGGTGGTCGAACTGTTGGTGCCGGAGTTGTAGCAAAGATTATGGAATAGTTATCTTTTATATGCCCTTCAGAGACTGTTTCGGCCTTGAAGGGCCTTAAGAGAAAATCATTCTCAACAAAAAGACCGTCCCAATGATTTTATTGGCTCGGCCCCAGAAATGGGAAATCCTCGATAGTTACAGGAAGCAAAACGATCCTGTAACCAAAGTCTCCGACAAGTCGGAGACGCCAAGAACTTTATAGAAACCATATCTATAAACCGAGGATAAATCATAACTCGGTAATTTAACTAAAAAACAACCATGGCAGCTAAACAACAAAAAATCAGAATCAGAATCAAAGCCTTCGATCACAAAGTAATCGACGAAACAGCAAAAGTCATCATCGACACAGCAGAAAGAACAGGCGCAGTAGTAGCAGGACCAATCCCCCTTCCAACTAAAATCGAGAAATTCACAGTAAACAAATCAACTTTCGTTCACAAAACAGCTCGTGAACAATTCGAGATTCGAACTCACAAAAGAGTGATCGACATCACAGACGTCGCTCCAAAAACAATCGAATCTCTCTCAAACATCGCTCTTCCAGCAGGTGTAGAGATCAGCATCAAAATGCTTACTGAGAAATAAGACCGCAACCACCACCGGCCCCCATTGACAAAACACACGAAACCGATATAATCGTCTCCTTTTTTAAACACGCAAAAATGATAGAAGGATACGACGCAAAAACCACACTCTTCACTCCAGATCGAGGCGTTAATGGAGTATACAGAATTTACGACGTCCTTACACCAAACGCCAGAGAAGATTTTCCAACCTCAGGAATATACGAAAACGAAGAAACAGGCATTATTATTCACCCAGATCAAAAAGGATCCAAAATAGCTCCAACCAATGCAGACACAGTCAGGCATGTATCAACCCTGCGCAACATGCCAGGAATAGAAGTCGACTGTCTTCCAATAATGGACAGATGTGAGGCTGAAGAGTCATATCCAGAAATAAGAGCGTTTTTGGACCTGCTAAGAGCAGATCCCTTGGCAGAGATGACAACCTTCGATATCAACAGAGTCAATTATCTAATACACTTCTTAAGAAACAAAACATTAGAAACCGCCGTTGAAACATACCAAACATACGTAGCCGTAATGCTACAATTGGCTGTAAGAAATTTGGCAAAAGAAAGACAAACAACATTAAGAAACCTTATAATAGGAATAATAGAAAAAGAACTGATACATGATGGATACGAAAAAACACTTACAGCCTTAAACCAAAGAGGAGAAAGAATAATAGTATTCCCAACAGAAAACGAAAATCCAGACCTCAGAGTAAGAACAAGAACAAATACAGAAGAAACCGCAACAGATATGAACGAAACAGAGATCGCAGAAAGCGCTTGGCTCCTTAGACTTACAGCAAATATCAGACTGAAATTAAGAGGAGGCATAGCATGGGACGTATTCTTTCCAAAACACCACGGAAGCCTTAGAGTCATACCAAATTCAACCCAAGACGAACTCACCTTCACCCTGATAGACGTAAGAAAAGAAGAAGAAGACGAAGCCTAATCTAACAACAAAAAAAGCCCCCAACCTCTCGGCTAGGAGCTTTTTGTTCAATATTGTTTTATCTATTCAAAGTCGAAGCAATCCTTTCCCAAGCAACCTTACGAGCATCTCCAACCGAACCTATAATTCCACTACTAGCTGCCAAAGCATCAACCGCTCCATTAACCTTACGAACAGCCAAAGCTTTACCGATAAGACCTCCAACCTTGAGAGAAACAAGTCTTTCAGCTCCCTCAGGCCGTACAGGATAAGCTTCATCAACAGGTGAAGTTACTCTCTTTGCACCATATCCAGACAAAGAGCTAAGCACACCGTGAAAAGCCTCATTAGTCACAACTTGAGCAGAATCAACATCAACACCAGTTGCTTCCACGTACCCCCTCAAAGCATTAGCAAGAGCCCTATATTCAGGAACTTCAGGTCCAGGAATAGCTTTATACTGAACATGATCTTCCCAATCAGCTCCAGTTGCATCTATAACATCATCATCACTTCCAACAACAGACAATTTAGTCACAGCACCAGCTGCATCAGCAGCCCCTTTATCTTCAATTCTATCAATCATATTTCTATGGTTAAATATTTTATTATTATTTAGATACAACTTCCCTCAAAATCAAACCTATCCTCCCCCTAATATCAGAAGTTTCTTCATTAGAAACACCCTTCGTCAAATTTGAAAGAGCAAGTCCAAACCGATTCAACACAGCCGATTCTTCTGACTCCATACTCGCTTCCGGATCCACAGATGATCCTTCAACCACCTCAGGACGTACCGGGAAAAGATCCGTAATAGACCCTTCAGGCCTACCACAAATTTCTTCACCCAAAAGCCGAACAATACCTTCAAACGCCAAATTCGCACGAACCTCAGGCCCCAATTCATCAGGGGTTTCACTATCAGCAAAAGAATGTTCCATATAGCCTCTCAAAGAATCTGCCAATTCACGAAGACACACATCCTCAAACACTCCATCTCCCTCACTACCTTGTTTTCCCTTGTCTGCACTCATATTATTATGGTTAAAATTTTCCGGGCACGACTCTAATGAATCGCACAAACTTTGTCAATTTAAAATCACAACAAAGCATAAGAATGTTATTATATACACTTTTTCAAAGTTGTCAACCCCTACCCCCTCACGAACCTACTACATCTCTTTCGTAATAACCTCAGCAAGGACAGCTTCCACCCCACTTCTATAAGAAACTGTAAGCAGTTCTGGTTGAGCAGCTCCACTAAACACGGCAGCAGCAAAAAGCACTTTCTTTTTAGCTTCCACTCCCCCTGAAACTGGAGTAGGCGAAGGATCAGCACCATCACGAACCGGAAAAGCATCCTCAATAGATACAAAACCTTCAGGCAACGCCTCTCCCATCAATTCAACAATAGAACGATAAGCAAAATCAACTCTCCTTTCTATACCTCCGCCAACATCACCATCATTTTCCTCATTTATAACATTTTTTTGCGCCCCAATATAATCCCTCAAAGCACATACAAGCCTCTCTTGGGGAGAATACGCTCTGTCATTTTCTTCAGCTAGCACAGCTCCTTGGACCAGCGCCAAGCCATAAACTTCCGAAACATCTAGATCACCTTCATTATCAGCCATATTTAATTGATTAAACTATTACAAGAAAATGATTCTAAAGTATTTTTGCAAATTTGTCAACCCCCCTAATGAGCCCCACCACAAACAGCCCAAAAACTTCAAGAAAAAAAACTCTTGACTCCCCTATACCCCTTCTGTATAGTGCAGCAGCAATTGACTCAAGTACGTTAATAGCCTTCTGTTACGGGTTGCCGAAAATCTGTCAGAAGCACTAACCACTACTCATTATGTCAGGAATACTCGGCAAAAAAATAGGTATGACTAGAATCTTTAAGGAAGATGGTCGCGTGATCCCAATCACAGTTGTGCAGTGTGAACCAAATGAAATCACACAAATTAAAACAACTGAAAAAGACGGATATCCGGCGATAGTTCTGGGATTTTCCAAATTAAAGAAACCATCAAAGACAAAGAAATTCTATCATCAAAAAGAGTTCAAAATAGAAGAAGGAGCTGAACATAAGATAGGAGACCAAATTACTTTAGAATCATTCGAAGAAGTTGAGAAAGCGAGCAAAGTAGTCGCAATCTCAAAAGGTAAAGGATTCCAAGGTGTAATCAAAAGACACAATTTCTCAAGAGGTCCAGAGACACACGGTTCTCACCATCATAGAGAACCAGGTTCAATCGGAGCCTGCGCGAAACCAGGAAGAGTAGACAAAGGAAAAAAGATGCCAGGTCATATGGGAACAGACAGAATCACATTACAGAACGTTCCTATAGTATATCTAGACACAAAGAACAATTTAATTGGATTGGCTGGCCCAATCCCAGGTGGAACTAAAGGACTAGTAATCATTCAAAAATAATGAAAGCAGATCTATACGCACAGTCAGGAGAGAAAAAAGGAGAAGTAACTCTAATAAAAGAGATTTTCGAGGTACCTTTCAATAAAGATCTCGTTCACCAAGCTTTAGTTTACCAATTAGCAAACGCGAGAATAGCTATTGCTCATACAAAGACTAGAAAGGACGTACGAGGTGGAGGCGCAAAACCTTTCCGACAAAAAGGAACAGGTCGAGCCCGACAAGGTACTATCAGAAGTGCAAACATGAGAGGTGGAGGCGTAGTCTTCGGCCCAAACAAAGATCGAAATTTCTCAAAAAAAATGCCTAAGAAAATGAGAAGAAAAGCTCTATTCTGCGCACTTTCAGAGAAAGCAAAAGAAGGTATGGTCATGGCTCTAGAGAAATACGAAGGGGAAACAAAGACTAAACCATTAGTAGAACTATTGAAAAAACTACCTATAAAGAGAGATGTCCTAATAGTAGTTCCAGGAAGAGACGAAACTATCGAACGATCAAGCAAAAACATCGAAAATGCAAAAACAATTCATGTAAACTACCTAAATATCAAAGATTTACAAAAATTCGACAATGTCCTCTTCACAAAAGAAGCATTGGAAAAATTGGAGGACGTCTTTCTTACAGAAACTAAATTAGCTAAAGCAGACAATGAATAAATTATTCTCAATCGTTAAACCGATCATCACAGAAAAGAGCACAATCGCTCAAGAAAAAGGCAAATACGAATTTGAAGTATTAAGAGACGCAGACAAAACAACTATCAAAAGAGCTTTCGAAGAACTATATGGTGTAAAAGTTATAAGTATTACTACAAGAATTCTACCAAAAAAATCACGATTCATTAAAAGAGGTGTTCTATGGGACAAGAGAAACGCAGCAAAAAGAGCAATCGTCAGAGTAGAAAAAGGAAAAACTATCGACCCTAACAAGATAAAGTAATGGCCCTAAAAAAGTTTAAAGCAACGTCACCGGGGAAAAGACATATGTCTGTAGCTTCATTCGATGAAGTAACAAAGACTAAACCTGAGAAGAACCTAACTAAAAGAATCAAACAGCATTCTGGAAGAAACAATAGAGGTAAAATTACATGCCGACACAGAGGTGGAGGTCACAAAAGAGTATATAGAGACGTCGACTTCAACCAAACAGCGAAACTCGATATCCCAGGAAAAGTTACTGCAATAGAGTATGATCCAATGAGAACTTCATACATAATGCTCGTAACATACAAAGACGGAGACAAGAGATACCACATTCTCCCAGAAGGAGTACAAGTTGGAGACACTATCGACACAAAAGTTAAAGGGAAAGTCAAAGCAGGAAACAGAATGACTTTGAAACACATCCCAGTAGGATACGAAGTTCACAACTTAGAAATATCACTCGGAAAAGGAGGACAAGCGATAAGATCAGCAGGAGCAAGCGCAACTGTAGTCTCACTAGAAGGAAAAAGTGCACAAATCCAAATGCCTTCTGGAGAAACAAGATTGGTAGCAAAAGAATGCTACGCAACAATAGGTAAAGTAAGTAACGAAGAACATTCAAATATAAAAGTAGGTAAAGCCGGAAGAAAAAGATGGATGGGAAGACGTCCACAAGTAAGAGGTAAAGCGATGAATCCTTGCGATCATCCACATGGTGGTGGTGAAGGAAACCAACCAATTGGTATGAAGCATCCGAAAACACCATGGGGAATGCCAGCTCTCGGTTACAAAACTAGAAGAAGACGTTCAACTGATAAATATATCCTAAAGTCTCGACATCATGGGTAGAAGTTCAAAAAAAGGACCGTACGTTAATCCAAAATTACTTAAAAAAGTAATGAAAATGGACGAAACTGGTGACAAAAAGCCAGTCAAGACATGGGCAAGAAATTCAGACATACCACCCGAGTTCGTAGGACACACATTCGCAGTACATAACGGAAAACAATTCATACCAGTATTTATCTCAGAAAGCATGGTCGGTCACAAACTTGGAGAATTCTCTCCAACTAGAAAATTCAAAGGCCATGGAGGTAAACTAGCTAAATAACAGTCCAAGAAAGGCAAAGCCGATTCTTGGACCAAATAAATAAAAACTATGAAAGCAATCGCGAAAAACATTAGAATCTCACCAAAAAAAGCAAACTTAGTTGCATATCTTGTTCGAAACAAGAAAGTAACTGACGCTCTGGACATTCTAAAATTCACAAACAAGAAAGCTGCTCCATTAATAGCTAAAGTTATCGAATCAGCAGCAGCAAACGCAGAGAACAACCTTAAACAAAAGAGAGACAGTCTGGTTATAAAAGAAGTTGTTATAAACGACGGCACTACATTCAAAAGACACGTGCCAGCATCAAGAGGACGAGTGCACCCAATCAGAAAACGAAATTCACATATCACAGTTGCTCTAGCAACTGCGACAGAAGAAAAACCTGCAGAGAGACCAACAAAGAAGCCTGCAGAACCTGCAAAACCTGCAGAGGAAAAGCCTAGCACTCCACCAACTAAACAAAACTAACTCATGGGACAAAAAATAAACCCAAAAGTAATTAGGATAGGAATCACCAGAGACTGGGATTCAAAGTGGTATGCTGAGAAGAAAGACTACACTCGCCTACTACACGAAGACCTAGAGATCGAAAAATTGATCAAAGAAAAACTAACAGAAGGCGGAATCTCAAGAATAGAAATTCTAAGAACACAAGGTAAAGTAATCATAAACATACATACTTCGAAACCAGGAGTAATCATCGGAAAAGGAGGAACAGTAATCGAAAACATAAAAACTAGCCTAGAGAAGAACTTCAAATCAACATTCGCAATCAACATCAAGGAAATAAAGAAGCCAGCACTAGACGCAACAACATTAGCAGAAGCAGTGGCACAACAAGTCGCAAAGAGAGTCTCTTACAGAAGAGCATCAAAGATGGCAATCGAAAAAGCAATGGAAGCTGGAGCAAAAGGAGCAAAGATCAAATTAGCAGGAAGACTAAACGGAGTGGAAATCGCCAGAGAAGAATTCTTCTCACTAGGTAAAATCCCACTACACACATTCAGAGCAGACATCGACTATGCAAACGCAGTATCACGAACAACTTATGGAGCAATCGGAATCAAAATGTGGATCTACAAAGGAGAAGTATTTAAAAAAGACAGAGCAGAAGCTCTAAAAAACCAAATCGAAGAAATTAAAGCCGCTTAAATCAACCAATCAAAATGTTACAACCACGAAAGCAAAAACATAGAAAAGAACACCGCCTAAGAGGTTCATTCGCTGGCAACAGTCACACTGGAAATGCCTTGAGCTTCGGTACCTACGGACTAAAAGCACTAGGAACAGCGGAAGTAACATCAAGACAAATCGAATCAGCAAGACGTGTAATTACAAGATATACAAAGCGTGGAGGAAAAATCTGGATCCCAGTCTTCCCCCACAAACCAATCACAAAGAAAGGAGCGGAAGTACCAATGGGATCAGGAAAAGGTGCTCCAGACAGGTTTGTAGTAATGGTTAAGCCAGGAAGAGTACTGTTTGAAATGGACGGTATAGAAGAAGACATGGCTAAAGAAGCTCTCAGACTAGCTGCCTACAAACTACCTATCAAATGCAAAGTAATAAGCAAAAAATAATGTACAAACTAGAAGAATTAAAAAAATTAGAAAAAAAGAAGCTTCTTGAGGAAATAAAGAAAGCTGAAAAAGAACTATTCAAAGACGGATTCGAAGTCAAGACTGGGCAAGCTAAAGCAAGCCACAAACTAAGAATCAACAAGAGATACATCGCACAGATGAAGACTCTACTCAACTCATAATTAAACTCACCATGAGATCAAAAAAAGGAACCGTATCATCGAACAAACAAGATAAGACTATAGTGGTCATAGTTCACACATACAAACGACACCCAAAATACCTAAAACGATACCGAACATCTAAAAAATTCCACGTAGACAACCCAGAGAACAAGAAATATGAGATAGGAGAAGAAGTAGAATTCTACGAAACAACACCAATCAGTAAACTAAAAAGATGGACAGTAGTTGCAGAAAGCGCAAGCGGTTCTGCAACAAAGAGCGAGGCAAAGCCGAGCGATCAATAAATTATAAAAAACAATGATCCAACCAGAATCAAAATTAAAGGTAGCGGACAACACAGGTGCAAAAATGGTTAAATGCATCAAGGTCCTAGGAGGCTCAAAAAGAAAATACGCAAGATTAGGCGACCTTATCGTAGTATCTGTTAAAGAAGCTGCACCAAGAGGCGTTGTGAAAAAGAAAAGCGTCCAAAGAGCAGTTATTGTAAGACAAGTAAAAGAAACCAGCAGAAAAGACGGTTCATACATAAAATTCGACGAAAACGCAGTAGTAATCGTAACTCCAGAGAAATTACCTAAAGGAACTCGTGTATTCGGTCCAGTAGCAAGAGAACTTAGAGAAAAAGGATTCCAAAAAATTATTTCTTTAGCCCCTGAAGTATTATGAAGCTTAAACTCGGAGACGAAGTACAAATAGCAACAGGAAAAGACAAAGGTAAAACAGGTAAAGTTACTAAGATATTTCGAAACTCAAACAAGATAGTAGTAGAGAAGATAAACATGATCACAAAACACATCAAGAAAACAGCACAAAAGGCTGGAGAAAAAATCCAACTCGAAGCACCAATCAACGCTTCAAACGCAGTGCTAGTCTGCCCAAAATGTAAAAAAACAACTAGAGTAGGCTACAAGAAATTAGACACAGGCAAAAAAGAGAGAGTATGTAAAAAATGTAATGAATCAGTGGACCAAATAGTTACATCAAGAAAAACAAGTTCTAAACAAAAAAAATAAATCATGGCAAAACCACAAGATCTAAAAACTCAATTTGTAAAAGAAATAGCTCCAAAGCTAATGGCTGAGTTGAAACTAAAAAACATCAACACAGTGCCAAAATTGAAAAAGATAACAATCAACACAGGTATAGGTTCACAAATCCAACAGAACGGAAAGGATTTTGACCACATCACTCAGAACATCATCAAGATTACAGGACAAAAACCAGTAATCAATATGGCACGAAAAGCTATCTCTAACTTTAAACTAAGAGAAGGACAACCAGTCGGGATTCACGTAACACTAAGAGGACAAAGAATGTACGACTTCATGAACAAGCTAATCAACGTAACTATTCCAAGATTCAAAGATTTCCGAGGCCTATCACCAAAATCATTCGACGGTAACGGAAACTACTCAATCGGAATAAAAGAACACATCGTATTCCCAGAAATTGACCCAGATGATGTATTGCAATTGCACGGATTACAAATCGTAATCACAACAACAGCAACAGACGACGAACACGGAAAAAAATTACTAGAAGCATTCCATTTCCCATTTAAAAAATAATTATGGCAAGAACAGCACTCACAGTTAAGAATGATCGAAGGGCCCAAACTGCTCTAAGAAGAAAAGCAGCTGGAAACCCAGTAGTGAACTCAACAAAAATATATAACAGATGCAGATTGTGCAAAAGAGGTAAAGGTTACATGCGAAAATTCGACATGTGCCGAATCTGCTTCAGAGAACTTGCTAGCAATGGAAAGATCCCTGGACTAAAAAAATCATCTTGGTAAAGAAAAATTATAACCTTAAACAATGAACACAGACCCAATAGCAGACTTACTAACAAGAATACGAAATGCCTCAAATGCGAGACTAAATTCAACAAACTGCCCACACTCAAAATTAAAAGAGAACTTACTTAAACTAATCCAAAAATTCGATTTCATCGAGAAATACGAAGTAACAAAAGATAAATTCCCAGAATTAGTAATCACTTTGAAAGAAGATCGAAAACTAACACTAAAAAGAGTATCAAAACCAGGACAAAGAATTTACCTTGGAAAAGATAAAATGAAACCTCTAAAAAGCGGCCTAGGAATCTCAATCGTATCAACTTCAAAAGGGTTGATGACAAGTATCGACGCAGCAAAACAAGGCCTAGGAGGAGAAGTACTCTGCGAAATAATTTAATTAAATCTAATCTTACAAATGTCACGAATAGGAAAACAACCAATAGAAGTACCATCAGGCGTTACAGTTGAAATAACTGCAAGCGACATAAAAGTAAAAGGTTCAAAAGGAGAACTATCTCGTGTAGTGCACCCTAGAATCAAAGTAGAGCAAGAAGGAACTACACTATTAGTAAAAAGACAATCAGACTCAAAAGAAGACAAGAGTCTTCACGGACTATTCAGAAGCTTGATCGCAAACATGGTAGAAGGAGTTTCAAAAGGTTATGAGAAAAAACTGCAAGTAATTGGTGTTGGATACAAATTCAAACCTAGCGGAAGCAAAATTACACTAAACCTCGGATTCTCACACCCTATCGATTTCACAGCAAAAGAAGGAGTAACATTTGAAGCAGACCCAGAAGAAAAAGATATTCTTATAGTAAAAGGAATCGACAAAGAAGCTGTAGGAGAAGCAGCAGCAAAAGTAAGATCTTTCAGACCACCAGAACCATATAAAGGAAAAGGTATCCGATACGCAGACGAATACGTAGCACGTAAAGCAGGTAAAGCAGCAGGAGGTAGTGGTGGAGAATAATAATTCAATTAATTAAAGTTACAAAATGCCAACAACAAAAGAAATAGCACGTCAAAAAAGACACAAAAGAATCCGATCTATCGTGAACGGAACTGAAGCAAGACCTAGATTAGTTGTATTCAGAAGTATAAAAGATACTTACGCTCAACTTATCGACGATGACAAAGGAGTAACTCTAGCAGAAAGCTCAAGCATGAAGACAAAAAAAGGCACAAAGCTCGAACAAGCAAAAGAAGTAGGACTAGCAATAGCCAAAAAAGCTGCTGAGAAAAAAATAACAACTGTAACATTCGACAGAAGAGGCTATGCTTACCACGGAAGAGTAAAAGCAGTTGCAGAAGCAGCTCGTGAAGGCGGCCTAAAATTCTAACATTTATAAAAACTTAACATGTCAAAAAGACCACACACAAAAACAGGAGGAGGAAAAGAAACAAAAGAATTCGAAGAAGAAGTTCTACAAATTGATCGTGTAACTCGTGTCGTAAAAGGTGGTCGAAGACTTAGATTCCGTGCAACAGTAATTATCGGAAACCGAAAAGGTAAAGTTGGAGTAGGTGTTGGTAAATCTGAAGAAGTAGTTGGAGCAATCCAAAAAGCAGTAGCCGACGCAAAGAAAAACATGATCACAGTCATCTTGGACGGGACAACAGTCCCCCACCAGACAAACATAAAATATAAGAGTGCACACGTATTATTGATCCCAGCTTGCGCAGGTACAGGTATCATCGCAGGAGGGCCAGTACGTAAAGTAGTTGAATTGGCAGGAATCAGAAACTTACTATCAAAATCACTTGGAACAACAAATAAAATTTCATGTGCAAGAGCAACAATAGAAGCATTAAAAGAAATGAAAAAAACACCTTTCTCAAAGAAACCAGAATTCCCAACAGAAGCAGACAGACCTAAACAACAAGAAAGACAAAGACCACCAAGAAGAAACGACAGAAGAGGACCAGCCACACCAGAAGCACATACAGGTCCAATCCCTGCGGGAAGACAACCAGTGAAAACAGAGACTCCAAAAGCAGCACCAGCTCCAAAAGCTGAAGCTAAACCAGAACCAAAGCCTGAAGAAGCGCCAAAAACCGAAGAAGCTCCAAAGCCTGAAGTTAAACCAGAACCAACAGTGGAAGCACCAGCTCCAAAAGCTGAAGAGGCTCCAAAAGTGGAAGTACCAACAACCGAAGAATCTAACTCATAAAAGAAATGCCATTAACAGAATTATCTAGCAAAATCAAAAGACCTGCAAAAAAAAGAGTAGGACGTGGAAACGGCTCTGGAATGGGAACATATGCAGGACGTGGACAAAAAGGTCAAACCTCAAGAAGTGGTGGTAAAAGAAGACCTGGCTTCGAAGGTGGACAAACTCCATTTGCACAAAAAATGCCTAAACTAAGAGGATTCAAAAATCCTAACCACTTGGACTATCTAGCAATCAACGTAGGAGATCTAGAAGAAAAATTCAAAGGACAAAAAGAGATTACACTTTCAAACAAAAGAAAACCTTTCAAACTATTAGGAAACGGAGAAATCACAACAGCTTTTAAAATCACAGTAGACAAAGCAAGTGCATCTGCAATCGAAAAAGTAACTAAAGCTGGCGGAAGTGTAGAAGTAGTCAACAAGAAAGTTGAAAAAACTTCAAAAAAAGATAAAAAAGAAGTAAAATCCAAAGCAGAAGAATCAAAAGAGGAATCGCCAAAAGAATAATTCTACAAAAATGTTCAACTACCTCAAACAAATCTGGAACACAAAAGATCTAAGAAAAAAGATCCTTTTTACCATAGCAATGCTCGTTCTATATAGAATGATCTCTCAAATCTCAATTCCAGGCGCAGACTTGAACGCAATCAGAGACGTATTCCAAAACAATGACTTACTCGGAGCATTCAGCATGTTGACTGGAGGTAGCGCAGACAACCTATCTATCCTATTAATGGGAATCTCTCCATATATCAATGCATCTATCATTATGCAGTTGATGACAGTAGTTATTCCAAAAATCGAAGACCTTCAAAAAGAAGGAGAAGCAGGTAGAAAGAAAATCAACGCATACACAAGATGGTTAACACTTCCTTTAGCTTTCCTTCAATCATACGGAATGCTTGTATTGTTGAACTCACAATCACACACACCAATCATCACAAATATGGACGATCCCCTAACGATCATAGCCATCATGATGACCATCACAGCAGGAACAGTATTCCTTGTATGGCTTGGTGAACAAATCACGGAAAAAGGTATCGGAAACGGTATATCTTTAATAATCTTTGCCTCTATTATTTCAGGAGTGCCTCAAATGATCGGGCAAGGACTATTCTTAGCACAAACAGACGAATCGAAGATAATTCCATTCGCAACAATCGTGCTTATCACGGTAATCCTTACAGCAGTTATAGTAGTAGTAAACGAAGCCCAAAGACGAATCCCGATCACATACGCAGGCCGAGGAGTAAAAGGGAAAAGCGAACAATCGTACCTCCCTATTCGTATCAACCAAGCAGGAATGATCCCAATCATCTTTGCTGTATCGTTGGTAAGTTTTCCATCGATCCTTGCAACTTTCTTACAAAGAGCTGAGTCAGCTTGGCTACGTGTTGTAGCAGACAAAATCACAGTACTATTCCAAGTGAACAGTCCAGTATATATGATAACTTATTTCTTATTGGTAGTTGGATTCACATACTTCTATGTATCAATCACATTCAACCCAAAGAACGTAGCTGAAAACATCCAAAAAAGAGGAGGTTACGTCCCAGGCATCCGCCCAGGACAACAAACAGAAGAGCACATCGGCAAAATCTCAAGCAGATTAAACTTATTCGGAGGACTATTCCTAGCACTCATCGCAGTTTCACCAATGCTTATCCAAATCTTCTTCCGAAAACTCGCGATCGGAACTGTCCCCCTACTCATCTCTGGAGCAGGTATGATCATCATCGTCGGTGTTATCCTTGAGCTAATCCGACAAATCAATTCTCAATTGATCATGCACGATTACAATAAGTTTTATTGATAGTCACAGGAAGCGATAGCGATCCAGTAACAAAAAACGAGCCAAAGGCGAGCGCTAAATTCCTTCTTGATATAAACTTTTCTAGAAGTTAAAATCTATTCACAAGCAAATACTCTAATCCCCCACTCATGGACTTAATTTTCTTTGGCATGCAAGGTGCCGGCAAAGGAACCGTTGGTAAAGTTGTAGCAGAAAAACTCAACTTGAAAATATTTGAGACAGGCGGCGCACTACGCGTTTTGGCACAAGAAGACTCTGAACTCGGCAAAAAGATTAAAAGCATCATCGAAGCAGGACACCTCGTCCCAAACGAAGTAGTAATGGAAATAGTGGAAGACTTCATCAACAAACTCGAGCCAGGACAATCAGTCCTTTTCGACGGCATCCCACGCTCAATAGAACAAGCTGAATCTCTAAACATGCTTCTCAGCAAACATGATCGCGAATACAAAGCTGTCCTTATAGACATCACCGAAGAAACAGCATTAGAAAGACTAACAACTCGAAAACTCTGTTCAGCATGCAAAACAGTATACCCAGGCAACTACGAAAGTGAAACTTGCAACGCAACAAAAGAAGACGGATCAACTTGCGAAGCTCCTCTCACAACCAGAGCCGACGACAACCCAGAAGCAATCAAAACACGACTTGAAGCCTTCA
Source organism: Candidatus Peregrinibacteria bacterium (assembly GCA_018655275.1). Lineage (GTDB taxonomy): Bacteria > Patescibacteriota > Gracilibacteria > UBA1369 > LOWO2-01-FULL-3 > JABIJZ01. The sequence continues at coordinate 214,511 of JABIJZ010000002.1, forward strand.
AAAACGAAACCCTCCCCGCAATCAACCTATACGAAGCCAACATGATCAAAATCGACGGCAATCCACAGATAGAAGAAGTTCGCGATAACGCAATCAAAATCCTAGAACCATTATTCTAATGACCCAATCCCCAAAAACCCCAGAAGCAATCCAAGCAATGCGTGAAGGCGGAATAGTCCTCGGCCAATGCCTCAAAGAAACCGCAACACGTGCCCTTCCCGGCACATCAACCCTAGAACTCGACCAATTTGCTGAACAATTCCTACGAGACCACGGAGGAACCCCCACATTCAAAGGATACCGTGGATTCCCAGGAACTCTTTGCACAAACATAAACGAAGTAGTTGTTCACGGCATTCCAAAAGCGGAAGACGTCCTAAAAGAAGGAGACATCATAGCCATAGACTGCGGATTCAGCTACAAAGACCTTATAACAGATTCAACAATCTTGGTTGGCGTCGGCCAAATATCCCCAGAAAAACAACAAATCATAAAAGCCGCAGAAGAAACCCTATCCACAGCAATAGACTTCATAAAACCAAACATACACGTAGGAGACCTTAGCGTAGTAATAGAAGCTATCATTAGAAAGCACGGCTACAACCCAGTAGAAGAACTCACAGGTCACGGAGTAGGCCACAAACTACACGAACCACCACACATCCCAAACCAATATGAAGAACAAGGTCCCCTGCTAAAAACCGGCATGACATTGGCAATCGAGCCAATCTTCGCAGTAGGAAGCCCAAAAATCACAACACTCAAAGACAAATGGACAATAGTAACATCAGACGGATCCCTGTCCGCTCAAATCGAACATACAATACTAATAACCGAAACAGGTTGCGAAGTCCTCACAAAAAGAGATTAGGCCACATTTTCGAGAACTTTCAACCAAAAAGGGCCCTTAAAGCCACCATTACGGCTTAAACCTGAAAAATTCCCTTGCCATCCCTATATCTCTGAGGTAAACTCCAGACGCTTTTTTCCAGTTTCGTAACCTATAAAGGGGCTTATTTTTATGGGCAAAGAAGAAAAAATTGAAGTGGAAGGTGTGATAGTAGAACCGCTACCCGGAGCCAAGTTTAAAGTGGAGCTAAAAGGAGACTCTTGGGAAGGCAAAGAAATCACAGCACACTTGTCAGGAAAGATGCAGATGAATTACATCCGGATCCTACCTGGAGACAAAGTTACAATAAAACTGTCAATCTACGACCCATCAAAAGGGATCATAACTTATAGACACAAAAACTAATGAAAGTAAGAGCATCAGTAAAAAAAATGTGTGACCAATGTAAAACAATACGCCGTAAAGGTGTTGTACGAGTTATATGTAAAAATAAAAAACATAAGCAAAGACAAGGTTAAACCTTGAGCAGTCAGTGTTCACCCCCCTGAATACTGACTGCTTAGGACTTAATCAAAACTAAATGGCACGTATAGCAGGAGTAAATCTCCCAAAAGAAAAAAGAATAGAGATCGCACTAACATCAATCTACGGATTGGGTAGAAGCACAAGTAAAGAAATCTTGGAAAAGACCAAGATTGATTCAAACACAAAAGTAAAAGACCTAACAGAACAAGAAGTCACAACACTAAGAAGCGAAATTGAGAAATACACTACAGAAGGTGACCTTAAACGAAAATGCGCACTAGACGTAAAAAGACTACAAGAAACAAACTCATATAGAGGGCAAAGACATAAAAAAGGCCTTCCATGCAGAGGACAAAGAACAAGATACAATTCTAGAACAAAGAAAGGTAAGAAAAAGACTGTAGCTAACAAAAAAACCGTAACTAAATAAAAACAATGGCTGATCAAAAAACATCAAAGAAGAAATCTAAGAGAAGATCAATTACTGAAGCAAATGTTCACATTCATGCTTCATACAACAACACTATTGTTACAGTTACAGAAAAAAACGGTGATGTAGTCGCTCAAGCTAGCGCAGGAAGCTCAGGCTTCAAAGGAGCTCGAAAAGCAACTCCATACGCCGCACAAATAGCAGCAGAAAACGCAATTCAGAAAGCAAAAACATTCGGACTAGAAAGAGTAAACGTATACATCAAGGGTGTAGGCGCAGGACGAGAACAATCAATGAGAGGAATCTCAGCAAACCAAATTGAAATCTTATCAATATCAGACTTCACTTCTGTCCCACACAACGGATGCAGGAGAAAAAAGACTCGAAGAATCTAATAAAATTATATGCGATATACAGGACCAGCATGCAGATTATGCCGACGAGAAGGCGAAAAACTCTTCCTTAAGGGAGAGAAATGCACATCTCAAAAATGTCCCCTCTTGAAAAAGAACTATGCACCGGGGCACAAAGGCAACAAGAGCGGATTCGGAAAACAATCTGAATACGGACGACAACTTAGAAACAAACAAAAAGCTAAGAGAATGTACGGAGTAGCAGAAAAACCATTCCGAAGATACTACGGTATCGCTACAAAACAAGAAGGAATTACAGGTGAAAACCTTCTTAGAATCTTAGAACAAAGATTAGACAACGTTGTGTATAGAAGCGGACTAGCTGATTCTCGTGCTCAAGCAAGACAATTTGTAAGTCACGGATTGATCAAATTGAATAATAAAAAAGCAAAAACACCATCTCAACTTGTAAAAATTGGAGACAAGATCGCTATCAATGCAAAAGATGGAGTACAAGCATTCGACGGTGTAGAAAAAAAGAAAGACACTTCGCCAAAATGGCTAAAGGTTGACCTAAAAAAAGGCGAATCTGAAGTAGCTTTCCTTCCAGAAAAAGATGATTTCGAAGGATCTATAGACAGTCAAATGATCGTTGAGTTCTACTCTAAATAATACCCTTATCCTCTAAACTAGCTACCATGCATATTATCCAAGAAGAAATCGGGGTTCCCAAAATTAAAACCGACCAGGTTGCAGAAAACCATGTCATTTTCACAATGGGTCCTTTACCTCCTGGATATGGTGTAACCGTCGGCAATTCACTTCGCCGAACACTACTGTCTTCGTTGCCAGGTTCTGCGGTAACAGGAGTTAAATTAGTAGGGGTAAGTCATGAATATTCAACAATGAAAGGTGTTAAAGACAGTACATTAGACATAATCTTGAACTTGAAACTTTTGGATATCAAAAAATCGTCAAAAGAACCTTCAATACTTAAATTAGAGACTTCAAAGACAGGGAAGATCACAGCAAAGGACATTCAATGTCCAAACGAGGTAGAGATCGTAAACAAAGACCAATACATCACAACTCTTGAGAAAGGAGCAAAACTTTCAATGGAAATCAGAGTAGAAAAAGGTGTTGGGTATGTCCCAGCAAGCCAAAAAGAAAAAGAAGAAACTGATACAGCCATGATAGTGACAGACGCAACATTCACACCAGTTAAGAAAGTAAGATTTGAAATAGAAGCAACTCGTGTAGGACAAATGACAGACCTGGACAAGCTAACACTAGAGATCGTAACAAACGGAACAATCACTCCAGAAGACGCTCTCAAATTCTCTTCAAACATCTTGAAATCATACTTCAACATGTTCAACGAAGAAAACGTGTTAGTTGAAGAAGAATTCATGAGCGACATCAAATCAATATCTGAGAAAGAAAAAGAACAAGAAGCTAAACCTCAACAAGAATCATATACACCAATTGAAATTTTAGGCTTCTCGCCAAGAACACTTAATGCCCTCATTAACGGAGGTATCGGATCTATTGAACAACTTTCAAAATGCACAGAAAGTAAGCTTTCAAACCTAAGAGGATTCGGTAAAAAAGCATTAACAGAAGTGGCAGACGCCCTTGAAAAAAAAGGACTTAAACTATCAGAAGAATGAGACACCAAGTAAGAAAAACTAAACTAAAACCCCACAAAGGTCATCAGCTCGCACTGATCCGTAACCTTACAATGGCTTTAATAATCTACGAAAAGATTAAAACCACTGAAGCTAAAGCAAGGGCGGTAAAACCTTTTATCGAAAGACTTATAACTATAGCTAAAAGAAACGAGAAAAGAGAAGCTATCCGTCAAATAGATAGCCTACTACAACACAAGAACAGCTCAAGAAAAATATTTGAAGTTCTAATAGAGAGATATAAAGACAAAAACAGCGGATACCTAAGATCAACAAAACTAGGATACCGAAACGGTGACAACGCACCAGTAGTACAACTTGAACTAATTTAAACAATGCAAAAAACATACACACCGAAAAAACAGGATCTAGAACCAAAATGGTTCATTATAGACGCAGAAGGGAAAGTCTTGGGTAAAATCGCTACATTGGTAGCAGATACTCTAAGAGGCAAGAACAAACCTATCTTTACTCCTCACATGGACTGCGGAGATTTCGTAATAATCATCAACGCAGAAAAAGTTACACTAACAGGAAACAAACTAGACCAAAAAATGTATTATAGCCATTCAGGCTACAAAGGTGGTTTAAAAACTGTTCCAGCCCGAAAAATGTTAGCTGAAAAACCAACAAAGATACTTCAAGAAGCCATCAAAAGCATGCTTCCAAAAAACAGACTACAAAAAACATTTATGAATAAGCTGAAATTATACGTAGGTGCAGAACACCCACACGAAGCTCAGCAACCAACACCACTAGAAGTCAAATAACCCATTAAAATGAGCGCAGCTCCAGCAAAAACAACTGAACCAAAAGAATACAAACTTCCATCAGGAAGATATCACTACGCAAACGGCAAAAGAAAAACAGCAGTAGCACGAGTACGGTTGTACAAAGGAGACGGCGCAATCTGGGTAAACGAAAAAACTTTAGAGGAATACAGTAAAACAAAAGTATACTCTCAATTAATCAAACACCCTCTTAAACTAACTGGCCACGAAGGTAAATTCACAATTACTGCAAAAGTAGTAGGTGGCGGTCAAAACGCTCAAGCAGAGGCTGTAAGACACGGAATCTCAAAAGCACTTCTACTTGTCGATGAGACTCTAAAACACACTCTAAAGCAGGCTGGGCTTCTCACAAGAGACCCACGAAGCAAAGAACGTAAGAAGTTCGGTCTCAAACGTGCTAGACGAGCTCCACAGTTCAGTAAACGTTAAAACAAGACTCCAAAGTATATTTCAGTCCTGAATCCTTGAGTTAAATCCTTAGGATCATTTGGAATTTTCTTTCTCCCAGGAGAAACCATTACCCTTCCGCCAGGAATATGTGAGGTCCCAGGCTTAATAGTCGACTCTCTAACAAGAGCTATCGTTTTACAAACATCTATAGCTGTTTCAGGATCATCAACCATAAGATCTTCCCCGCCTTCGTTAACAAATCTCCAATCATCAGCTTCAACATCAAAGTTAGTCCTAAGATTTGACGCCCAAGCAGCTCCATATCCCTTGTTAGGCCCCTTCCTTTCACGAGCACCCAAAGTATGTCGAAAACATTTCATAGCAGTACCCGCTTCAGCACCAAAAGCTTCATCTAAAGACTCCGCTAATTCATTCAATCTAGCCATTTAAACTAATGTTAATCAATCCAAGAAAGTATTATATAACTTTTTTCAAAGAAATCAAGCTTCAAACAAAGAGATTTGTTATATAATCCAGCCATGAGTTTCATCAAAGACTTCCAAAAACTGTATTGGGCCTCTCCTGTTGTAAAAAACTGGACCAGGCAAAGCGAAAACTGCGAATACGGAGATATTTGTGTAGTCTCAAAAAACTGCTTCCTATGTTTCAACAGCTCAAACCTAGAAAACTGCTACTATTGTTATTCATCGCGCAAAAACTACGACTGCAACGGCCTAATGTTCTGCGAACACTGCACCATGTGCTACGAATGCATGGACTGTCACAGATGCAACAACTCCGACCACTGCCAAGACTGCGACAACTGCGCAAACTGCCAATATTGCTACGACTGCAAATCCTGTAACGACTGTTTTGGCTGCGCAAGCTTAATGCACAAAAAACACCACATCTTCAACAAAAAACACTCAAAAGAAGAATATGAAGAACGCCTCAAAGAAATCCAAACCTGGCCCCAAGAAAAAATCGAAGAAGAATTTGAAAAAGTAAAAATCTCAAAGCCACGATGCTACATGCACCAAACAAAATGCACAAACTGCATCGGAGACTACGTCGAACACAGCAAAAACTGCTACTGGATCTTTGACAGCCGCGACTGCGAAGACAGCTTCTACATCATGGAAGCCTGCCTAGAACACGGCTGCAAAGACTGCGCAGACTGCGGCCCCATCGCAAACAGCTTCGAACAATGCTACGACGTCTGCTTCGCAGGCTACCTCAACAACTGCCACCACATTTATTGGGCAGATTATATCTCAGATTGCGATTGGTGCACTAGCATTTGGGACTGCAGGAAGTGCTTTGGTTGTATTTACATGAAGAATAAAGAATACTGTATCTTAAATAAAAAATACTCAGAAAAAGAGTATGAGGAACTCACAAAAAAATACAAAAAGGAATTGTTAGACGCAGGTATTCAGGATCTCTACTCCTTAATCCATTACAAATGCTAGCAAGACAAACAGCAGGAACACCAACTCACCTCAGGCCCGTTGAAGATAGTGGAGATGTTGAAAATACCGAAGCCGTTGAAAGCATTGAAGCCTTCATTACCGAATTGGTTGAAAAAGCAACAAATCACCTCGACAGAACCCGTACAGACATAAAAGACTTAATTTCTAGAGTGATTCGTAAAGCAAGAAGTCGCTTACAAGAAAGCAGTGGAGACCGGGAAGCATTAGTGGACATGTTCCTAACTATAAAGACCGAAATTACTGCAATAGCAGGAGTGCCTAAGATCGCTGTAATGATGATTGCAGCTATCATATATACCAAAATCTTAGACATACATAACGGGGCTGGAACAATCAAACCCACAAATTAAAGTAAATCATGACAACCAATAATTGTAAAACCTGCTCAGCCAAATACGACATCACCCCTGAAGACGAGAAATTTTACGCAAAACTAGACCTTCCATCCCCCACTCTCTGCCCAATCTGCCGAAACAAACGCAGAATGGCTTGGCGCAACGACCGAAGCTTCTACATACGAAAATCAGATAAATCAGATGAACAATTCATTTCAATATACCCAGAGAAAACTCCTTTCCCAGTATGGAAACCCGCAGAATGGTACGCAGAAGACTGGGATCCCCGCGATTACGGCCAAGATTACGACTTCAACAAACCATTTTTCGAACAATGGAACGAACTCCTCCAAAAAGTCCCACGCCTAGGCATCGACATCGTTCACTGCGAGAATTCAGAATACTGCAACTACTGCGGAGACGACAAAAACTGCTACCTCGACATCGCCGGCGAAGCCAACGAAGATTGCTATTTCAATTTATTCACAAAATACTCACGCGACTGCGCAGACAACACCTTTGTATACAAATCAGACCTCTGCTACGAATCTCTTCACTGCCACACCTGTCACAACGTCCGCTACTCAATGCACATGGAAGGATGCGCAGACTGCGCATTCTGCTTTGACTGCAAAAGCTGCCAAAACTGCCTCTTCTCATACAACCTCCGCCACAAAAAATACTACATTTTCAATGAAGAACACACAAAAGAAGAATACGAAAAGAAACTCAAAGAACTCAACCTCGGCTCATACAGCAACACACAAATAAGCCTCCAAATTTGGGAAGACAAAGTCATCAACAAAGCCATCCACCGCGACCAATACAACGTCCAAACCGAGGAATGCTCAGGCAACAACATCAAAAACTCAAAAAACTGCCGCGAAACATACAACGCAACAAACTGCTGGGACTCAAACTTCTTGTACGACGTCCTAGACACCAAAGATTGCTACGACCTCAACTATTCACTATACAAACCCGAAGTCGCCGCAGAGCTCATTTCTACACTCAACATGAGATACTCAGCCTGCAACATGGCCTCTCACTACTGCCACAACACATTCTACTGCGACATGGTCAACAACTCAGACTACTTATTCGGCTGCATCTCGATAAATCGCGGCCATTACTGCATCCTGAACAAACAATACACCGAAGAAGAATACAAAGAACTTTTCCCAAAAATCGTCACCCACATGCGCCAGACTGGAGAATGGGGCGAATTCTTCCCAGCCAAATACTCCCCTCCCGGATACAACGAAACCATCGCCCAAGAATACTTCCCCTTAACCGAAGAACAAGCAAAAAAAGAAGGCTTCAATTGGAAACCAAAAGACAAAACCCCACCAAAGCCCCAGACATACAAAATTCCAAACAACATCAAAGACGTTCCAAAAGAAATCACAAAAGAAATCCTCGCCTGCGAAACCTGCGGCAAAAACTTCCGCCTCATCGAACAAGAACTCAAATTTTACCGCCGCCAAGAGATCCCAGTCCCCCATACTTGCCCAGACTGCCGCCACGAAGCCCGCCACCGCCTCCGCAACCCACGCATACTCAACCAACACAAATGCGGAAAATGCTCAGCCCCAATCACAACCACCTACCACAAAGAACTCCCAAATATTTACTGTGAGAAGTGTTATTTGGAGAGTGTGTATTAGGTTCGATCAACATTCATATTCCTGTAATCAATCTTCAGCTTGCCCCCCATATTCATAAACATCAGATAGTAAGACGTCCCGACAATCTTCATACCATAAAATGGTGACTCTCCCTTAAGAAAAGCCTCAAGACTCTCTCTACGAATAACTTTCTCATAAAAATTCTCAGGCAACATCGAATCATCATCAGTCTTAGTCAATTCACCATGCACAACATATTTAAAAACATTTTTTAAAACAGCTTCAGTCAACTCAACACTCTCAGCCTCTACAGCACGCCTCAAAGGTATATAATGTCGATTCAAAGCCGGATACAGTCTCTTAAGTTTACTCCCTTCCTCAGCCACTCCCCTAACCATACCAGCAACTCTAATACTCTCAGGTGTAATTTCATCTTTTTGTTTTTGTTCACCAATAGCCCATTCACCAAGCCCCACTCTTATATTCCTAACAACATTAACAACCCATTCAGGATCATTTGTCCTTCTACTACTGCCATCCCCAGAAACATATTTATCATCCAAGCAACCAATAACAATCCTTGCCGCATCATCATGATATTGATCATCAGGTTTCTTCCCATCTGCCCCCACCGGAAACGCCCTTTCTTTTTGCCCTTCAGCCATAATAAAGTGTTTAATTTTAGGGCTAATTAAATCACATACAAAAAGATAAAACAATGTGATTTTCAGAAGATTTGTTGTAAAATTGGCCCATGAACGACCCAAAACAAATCGCCGAGAACTTCGTCCAACTCTACCGAGAATTAGTTCATCGCGAACCACACATTTCAGTCCACGTATGGCTATCCGACAATTCCGACTATTGCGACCAAATCGACCGCTGCAAAAACTGCTATCTCGTTTTCAACAGTCTCCAATCCGAAGACTGCATGTATATGTACGACTCAAGATGGAGCAAAAACTGCAGCGACATATCTTACTGCAATCATTCAGAACTCTGCTACGACTCTCTCGATCTCGAAAAATGCTACAACTGCGACCACTGCCAAGACTGCACAAACTCAAATGACTGCCAATACTCATACGATCTTCGAAACTGCAACAACTGCCTCGGATGCGCAGGCTTGAGACACAAAAACTACCACATTTTCAACAAACCTTACTCAAAAAAAGAATACGAAGAGCTCACAAAAAAACTCCTTAAAAATCCAGGGAAAATCGAAAAACAGCTCGAAAAGCTTTGCCTCGAAATCCCTCACGTCGCTCTCCACACCCAAAACACAGAAAACTGCTTCGGGAACTACGTAGTAAACTCCAAAAACTCATACTGCATCTTCAAAACACACAATCTCGAAGATTGCATGTATATGCACGACACCCAAAGAGAAAAAGATTGCATGGACTGTTTTGTAGGAAACGAATCAGAACTTGCTTACGGCTGCACCGAAAACTCCAAAATCTACAATTGTAATTTTTCATACTGGTGCGCCAACAACATCGATTGCGAATACATGATGTATAGCTTCAGCTGCAAGAACTGTTTCGGATGTTTCAACCTCAAACACAAAGAATATCGCATTCTCAACAAACAATACACGAAAGAAGAATACGAAAAACTCCTCCCAGAAATCAAAAAATCACTCCGAGAAAAAGGCCAATACATGAACTTCCTACCAGACGTAATGTAATTATTTCTCCCAATTTGGGTTTTCCGTCTCAACCCTCAACCTCCAAGCCCCCCAAGGAACATCTTCATAATCAACAAACGCCCAATCAACCCTCTCCATCCCGTCATGCCCCAAACATTCAGCCATTTTTGGCGAAAGATCCAAACCAGCCCCAAAATTCACAAGATTCTTAGGCTTTTTCGCACGTCCAAAAACGTAATCAAAATCATCTTCAACAAACGGCCCAACATCCTCTACTTGCCCATAACAAACATTCCTGTCCAATCGAACAGCCACCCACCTGTTTTTCACAAAAGAATAATACGGGTTTGCAACAACCATCCTTTCATCATACCAAGGAATATCTGAGACATCATCCCTACCCAAATCATTGTAAGGAACTGCCACATAATAAGGATTGGAACTATCCGCATAAGGATACTCCCAAGCAGAAGGCACATTCGAAATTCCTCCGTTGTAATTCTCTTCATCAAAAGAAGCCTCTTCTCCAAACCAAAAAACAGTGCTCATAATATCTTTATGCAATTTGTAGGCAGGAGCTTTTTGCACCACACGTTTAACCACACTTCTCTCAACACTTTTCTCCACCCTCTCTACTCGCGAAGATCCACCCAAACGCACACGCGCCAAAGCTTCTCCTGGCACATACCCCCCAAACAAAGAGCCAGCTATCAGAACCAACACCAAATTAATTTTAAAAATCTTTTTCATGCCAAGACATCCTAACCTATTGTTCGTTCTCTGGCTACAAAACCTCTCCCTCACCTCCCCACTCCTACACAACAGGTTGACATTTTTCAACTTTTATACTACAATCAGCTCTAATCTTTTTACACATGAGTAGTAAAGAAACAGGTAGATGGGAACCATCTCAAAGCCAAATGGTTACACGCGTATGGACCCCTGACGAAGTCGAGGAACAAACAGCCCCCGAGGGAGAAGCTTTGCGAACCCTGTCCACAATTTACAGCAGGAGAATCAAAATAATGGCCGCAGAAAAAGACGCCTTGCCAGGAAAACCAAGAGCAAAAAGACTTCAACAACTCATCGGGAAAGTAAAACATGACATAGCAACAAAAAGACGCGCAGGAGACTCTCACGAAAACAGAATCCAATACATAAAAGAATCCGCAGAGATCAAAGAAATCCAAAGACTATATCTCGAACTCGGAATAGCAGAAATGATAGTGCTCGGAGATTGGAGCGTTAGCAGGACCAGCGAAATCCCAGAAGCAATGGGGATAGATTCCGGACCACACGAAACAGCCCCATTTGCAACACTGGAATCAGAGATTCTATACTTCTATGAAGAACATGGGGTAGTAGATGCATCAAAACTAGGAGACAAGCTAATTCACATGGACATAGGGTGCGGAAATGCAGTAGTAGGACAATCTCTAAGAACCGACAACCTCACAAGTCCATTTGGAAACAACCGAACTTTACCAGACTACTGGGGAGAAGTAGGGTTCGCAGATAGAATGTACTTCTCAATCAATGACCTCATCGCATCATTCATAAAAGAAGAGCACAGAGAAAACCCAGCCCTTCACGAATTCATCAACACAGTAGCAACTCTCCTCACAAGAAGACTTTACTTCGGGAAAGACAAACTTGACCCAACATTAGCAAAACTCCCATCAGACCCAAATCAAATCGTAAAAATCTTCAAAAAACTACATTTTTTCATAAAAAACTTCAGCACTCTATTGAACCCAGATAAAAAAACAATGGTAGACGTAGAATTTTTATCTGACGAAGCAAGCCAATTGACACCAGAATGCAGAGAGTTAGTAGAAGAATATTTCTACGGCCCAGAAATTAGAGAGAAAATTGAGAACAGCACTTCAGCAGTATGGATAGGAGACCACCAAAATCGAACAATCTTTGTAAATCGCAAATTTTGCGAGATGACAGGTAAAACCAAAGAAGAGCTGAAAGGCAAAACTAAAGAAGAACTAAATCTATGGCGAGCCACAAAAGGAAACCTTGGTGACCCAAAAAGAGAAGGAACACTAAAACTCGCAACTGGCTTCAATGCAAATGTAAACTTGCACTCACCAAGACTAGGACCTAAGGCAGTAATTATAACCATGCCAGGCGAAACAGAAGAACAACACCTTTCGCAGACCCTAATAACAAGTCGCGAAAGATGGCAAACCAAAGTCGAAGAGTACGAGAAAACAGCCTCACAAGAATTCCTCGACAAATACTTCAAACCTGAATTCCACGGATCAACAAAAAAACTAGATGAACAAATCGCAAAATTAGATGAAAAACTTGCAGAAGCCGAAAGAATCCGAATAGAAATCCACGAAGCTGCAAAAGCCGCATACGCAACATTCACACAGCCTATAACCCCTGATGCACAAAAGACGATAGAATCAGAGAGAACAGCAGTCAACCAAAGAAGAACAGCTTGGGAAGACACCAGACAACAACTAACAGACGAAAGACGTCACCTAATTGACCAAAGAGACCTCCTCAACCTAGCAAGCCACGTGACAATTCACCCCCACAACGTAATACTAGGAGACTTCGACGAATTTGGGGAAATAATACCAGATCAACCCCTTATAAACTTAGCCACATTATTCAGGTCTAGCTCCCACGCAACAGACACTCAATACACAAAACTGACAGAAACAACAGCCAAAAGACTCGCACCCGGAGGAATCATAGTATGCGACGGCAAAAAAGAGTCATACACAAGATTCGAACGACTGGAAGAACTCGAAGCACTACAAAAAAAACTCGGCACAAACTACAAAATAAGCGCAATTGTAGATACACAAGGAGCAATAAGATCTATCTTGATAGAACGCATATTAGTAACTAAAGAAAATAAAAAAGCATTCTTTTCAGACGATCATAAAGAAGAAGCATTAATCCCAGACTGCTCACTCATACCAATATCAGACGTTCAAACCCATCTACCTAGACTAGCATTCAAAAACCGCATAATAAAAGCTCTCAAAGAACTAATCATAGATCCAAGAGTCAAAGCAGCACCAGAAGACAAAAAAGGAGATACCCTATTCCAAAGCAGACTACTTTTCAAAGGTATACACGAAATAATAGACGCAGTTGTAGAAAAAACTGAAAACCTCGACGAAGCAATCCTCCAAATAGCCCAACAATCAGACCTAGTTCGCCAACAACTAGACGCATCAAAACAAGGAACATCACTAATGCATCCGGACTTTAGAATCACAACATACCCTAGAAAAACCAAAACACTTTCGGAACCAACCAACGAAACACGATCCTTCAGAGCCCAATCACTTCCAAGAAATCTAGACATACCAAACTTAAACCACCCAGCCATCGAATACCATAAGAGAATAGCAATAAATTGCTTACTAAAACTGAGACTATTCACAGGCAAATCACCAATAAAAGTAATTGAATTCGAAGGGTGCTTCACAAACACTCCAATGATAACAACATTACGAAACCTACTCGGACAAAACTTCGAAGACCTTGTAGAAATAGAAACCGTATCTCCTAACAACCCTGCTCCAAACATTGACGACAACACCATATATATCATCGGAGGCAGTATAAAATCAGTCAACGACCCAGAAGGCAAACAATTCACACAAAATTTTTCACAAAAGCTACTAGAAAGAATCCAGGAAGGTGCCAACATACGAGCATACGCAACATGCTATGGATCAGAAAGTATATTAGAAGCCTTTGGAAACATGAGAGATAACCTAACAGTAGAAACAACACCGGGAGCCCTACAATTTGGAGCATTTCCAATAGAATTCACTCAAGACACCACCCCCTCAACAGAGCATCTAGCCGGCAAACAAGCAACAGTCACATTCACAAGAGGAGAATACTCAGAAGTAGAAGGCTATGAAGATGTCGACGACATGCAACCACTCGCATTCGAATGCAAAGAAGATGAACAAGGAGAACTAGTCACAGACCCATCCCGACCAATAAGCTTTTCATTGCTAGACGGAGCAGTAATCACAGCCCAACCTCACTTCGAAGTTAACCTAAAAAGAGAACAAGACCTCGAAACCCTCCGCAGACACCTACAAAGATCGGCAAGAGAAACAACATCAGAATTTAGTCCAACACAAACAACCACAAACGAAAAAGAACGACACAAGTTCACAACAAACCCATCACACATCTACACTCACCAAGTAGATATCCCAGCTGTAAACGCCCAAGGTACAAAAACTCAATGGCTTGAAAACGACGTAGGAGCAGCATTATTTGCGCCAATACTAGCAACACACGCAAAAAAAACCTTAAACCAGCTAGCAACCTAAACCATCGCCGCAAGCGACAACTCTATAAGCTTCGCATATTTTTCAATAAATTCATTCTCAAAAATCTCCAACTTCTTTTCAGGACTAGTATATAGAGACAAAGTTCCAACCAATTTAGACTTGAAAACCAAAGGAATCAAAAGCAAAGAACAGAGATTGTTTTTATTAGCCAAAAACTTCGACTGATACTTTGGATCCTTCATAACATCAATGATTTTCACAGACCCCTTCTGAACAAAAGCCTTCTCAGCCAAGCCCCCTTTGTATTTAATACTAGCTTTGCCTTCCCAATCATTTGCCAAACCAAAAGAAGAAAGAAGATCCAACGAATCTCGTTTTTGATTATATAAGCGCAAAACGCACGCATCCACTCTCGTCAGCATAATTATAGAACTAACAACGAAATCAGCCATACTCTTCAAATCTCCAGAGCTCCTACAAACATCCAAAAGCTCAAACACATAATCCATCTGCCTACGGATCACACCAAATTTATTATAAGCCTCTTTCATTTTCCTATACTTCAACTCCACATCCTCTTCAAACTTAACCTGATTCGTAATATCCCTAGCAATAATCAGATAAAACGAAACCTTCTTCTTACCTTCAATAAAGATAGGCGTCAATGTCGCAGCAACCAAAATCTTTTTCTTATTTTTGTGCTTCCCCTCAAGTTCAATATTGTAAATAACTTTAGAACTACTAATAATTTCCCCAACATCCCCTCGAGAGAAAATCCTGCTTATTTTCGCACCAACCATTTCCACCCCCTTGTATCCAAAAATTATTTTAGCCCCTTTATTCCAAGACTTCACCTTCCCATCCGGATCAAAAGTAATAACTGCATTCGTTGAATATTGAATAGCTTGACTGAGAACTTTTTCTTCCTCCTCCTTTTTTTTCAAGTCAGTGAGGTCAGTCATTATACCAATAGTCCCACCATCCGGAAGAGGCGCCCCACTCAAAAGAACAGGCACAATCTTCCCATTCTTCGTCAACAAATCCCCTTCATAACTAGAACTAACCCCTTTTTTACGCTCAGAAGTATTCACATTTCTCACTCTCTTAACACTTTCCTCAGTCCAAAAATCATAAGACTCCCTCCCTATCATATCCGGCAACTTATAACCAACCATCTTACAAAACTTCGGATTAGCATAAACAGTCCTTTCATTTTTATCACCAACCCAAACACCTTCATTCATCGTATCAATCAAAGTTTTATAAATCTTACTGTCTGCCAATTTTTTCATATATTTTTTTACGAGTATGTTTACTATGAACATGATCCAACCACTCTCTCTTCACACAATCTTTCTCAGATTTTTTGATCTCAACACAATCTCCACTCATCAACCTATAATATATATCCTGCTTCCCCCCATTTACAATAGCTGATCGAGCTTTGTGCCCCAAATCAGAATGCAAATGATAAGCAAAATCAACAATAGTAGAACCATTTTCCAATTTGAACAAATCTCCTTTTGGAGTAAAAACATACACATCCTTCAACTCTTCATCCCCTTGCGAAAGATCCGAGAAATGTTCAACCAATTTCTTTTCCTTTTCCGTAACCATCTTCGACTTTTTCCCCTTTGCATACAACCAATGAGCAGCAAATCCCTTTTCCGCAAAATCATCCATCGCCCTCGTCCGAATCTGTACCTCAATAGGAATATCCAACTTTTCAACAACTTCAATCAATCCAGTATGCAAACTCTGATACCCATTGATCTTCGGAATAGTCACATAATCCTTGAAATAATCCACAACCGGATAAAACCGATCATGAAACAAATTCAAAACCTCAAAACACTCATCCACCGAATTCGACTCTAGAACAATCCTGAACGCAAAAATATCATTCAATTTAATAGCACTTTTCTTCATTTTTTTTCGAAGTTTTTTGTTGATACTATAAAGATTCTTGTATCGTCCCTTCACCTCACACTCATACCCCTCCTCCTTCAAAAACACCCGAAAAACTCTCAAAACTTTATTCACAAGACTTTTAGAATTATTTTTATAAACCTTCATCATCTCATCAACATCCTTATACCTTTCATCATCAGTAATTTTGAAACAAAGATCATCTAGCAAACTTTTTTCATTAAAAAACCCAAATCTCTCGCATAACTGCGAAAGAACCAACAAATATCTATTCGCCATTTTTTTCTCCAATTTCTGATCTTCACACAAACCCAACTGAGTCCTGAAAACTTTGACGAATTCATAAAACACCTCTGGAGATTTAGAAAAACTAGAGAAAAAATACTGAGAAATCGACTCCAGATTTTTCGCAGACTCATTAACATTCACCAACAACCCGAGCCATCGCTCAAATTCTTCTTTACCTAAATGGATTTTCTTTAAAACCATCGCAAAACAATTCTAACACATGCCAGCCCATACACAAAAAACCACTCTACCACACCTCCCCCAAATAACATTCCTGACAATAGACCTTCCTGTCAAAATCTTCAGCAAACGTCGTCTGCACAACCTCCCCACACTTCGAACATTTCCGATCAAACAACTTACGCGGCCCCATTTTCTCCCACAACTTATCAATCCGCACAGCCGGCGCAAGCACCGGCAACGGCAAACCATATTTCTTATAAAACTTCACCTCCGCATCAAGATATTTGAACTTTTTCCCACTCTCAGGACAAACAAAAATCTCCTCGTCCACCTCTTCAGCCAAACCACCCTTCTCCCCCGAAACCACCTCTTTCTCATCCATCCATTTCCAACCCTTTTTCAAAACCTCAGCCTTCTCCAAAGGATAAAACCGCTGAGCCATAGTGAAATTATAAGGATGCGGTGAATATTCAACCGGGAAAAACTCGCCATATTCACCAGTCCCCCGCATATGCTCAACAATCCGCTCCTTCAACGCAAAATACTCCTCCTCCGAATACTGTTTATTCAAAATACAAAACTGCTTGTGCTTCAACCCAGCACACCCAAACAAATTCCGACAACTCCTCAATTCAATACAATAATAAATATCCGTAGAAAACCACGGCAACTGCGAAAACTGCTGATTGTAAGCCTTCGGCCCCGCATGCAAACACTCATACATCAGCTCCCCCTCATAGATATTCGTATCATAGCAATCCTTGGAATGATGAATGTCCGTGCAATATCGACAATCTTTGCAATTATCCACCCAATAACAATCCTTCACATTTTTGCAATTCGACAAATAATCCCCCGAGCTCTCCTCAACATTTATCAAAACTCCCGAAGGATAAACTTGGTCCTTCATAAACTCATCAAATCGCTCCCGAGCTCCCTCCAAATCTTCCCGACGACCAGTAAAAATCTCTGCCCAAGCTTTTTCAAACTCCTCCTTCCCCACCGATTTATTAAAAATACAATATTCCTTATTTCTCAAATTCGCACAAAACAAACACTTCCGGCACCCCTTACAATTCATCAAAAACGCCGAATCATTACAATGAAAAACATTCTGCGAACAAAAAACCGAATAGCACTTCTCCGCCTTCCGCAAATCATACCCAATCTCCGAATCCCGCACAAAAATACACTCAACCATGTTCTTGCAATACTGAATATTATACCCGTAATAACAATCCCACGAGCCATCCATCTCATCCGTAAAATAACAATTTTTGTTGCGATGCGCACAGATAATATATTCACTATTCGTATTCAAAACCGAATTCGAAATATGCCTCGGCACCTCCCTCGCCATCTCAAAAAACTGCTCAAAAAACGGCCGGTCAAAATCAAAATCCCGCCCATACTCCATCGCATCAAACTCCTCAGACTCAAAACAATCATTGCAGTAAGCCTTGAGCCCCTCAATGTCCGGCGAAAACCACGACATCGTCGTCCGCTCGCATTTATCACACGCCCTCATAAAAAAATCCTTCCCCCGCCAAGCCCATCTCCGTCTCTCACGCTCCGCAGGACACAAAGTCGGCAACGGCGCCTCAATCTTGCGATAAAACTCCTGATCCCCATCAGTAATCTCAAATTTCTCTCCCGAAACTGCACAAATCTTTTCCATATTTAAAAAGATACTATAAAAACATCAAATAATCACCTCAGCTTCTTATACACCTGATTACGAAAACCAACCGCAACTAAATCATTAACATTTTTACCCAACCTACTTTTTCTAAACACAACCCTGTATTTTTTCCTTCGTATCCGGTACAAATCTCTAAACCCCTTCAACTTTTTCACTTCCTCATCACTCAAATCACCAGCCAAGACCTTTTTCATCGCAGCCAGAAGCATCAAATAATCTCTCTTCGAGATTTTCCGAATTAATCTTTCATATCTATCCATGTATTTTTTTTGCCGCAGCTTTAAATTTTTCTATATCCAAACCCTTATCACAATAAATCCCAAACCCATTATCATCCTCATAATAAACCACCCCATCTCCTTCATCCGAGATAGGTTTTATCAACAAGCCCATATCAGTCTCCTCCGCAACAAACTTCGAAGTATCAAACTTCTCCCTCCATTTCTTTGGTAATGTGACTTGCCCAGTATTAAACATATTCAATGTGTAGATCATAGCAAAAATTAGTTAATTTAATTAATTTCACCAATATTGTACACAAGTTAGATTAAAAAAACAACCCCACCCTACCACCCCATCCTTAAATAAATCTTTCAAAAATCTTAAATTTTTCTTAATTTTTCTTTAATTTTCCCGTAGAATACAAAACCAGAAACAAAACACCCCCTAACTCCACATAATGACCCCAGCCCAAGACTTTTTCGCCCCATACAAACCAGTAGCACCAAACGCAATCCAGGTTGCTCAAAACAATTTTGTAGCAGACCCACGCCCAACAGACCCAGCCCTTCCATCAGGACAGAGAAAACATTCTTTAGCCCAAGGCTTCCTTCTCAATAATAAACAACGGGACAACCAAGACCCAGGCCAATTATTCGAAATGCAATCTGTCACAGAAGCAAAAAGACTTTTCTTCGAAGAAGACTTACAAAACCCAGATCTCGACCGATACCTGAGTCCAAAAGACCCCACCCTTCTCAAACTCGAGCCACTCGTGCAAAAGACACTCTTCGGAAAACAAAACCCAAGAATCATGACCGCACCCCTACCAGGAATGGCCCCTTCATTCACAACAATATTCACACTCCTTCAACAAGAACACCCTGAACTCGACACAATAGTCCTAGGCACAAACGGATACGGAGGATACTTAAGCGTACTTCAAAGCTCATTCAAAAACGTAGTCAAATACACCCACTCAACCGAAGACAACAAATTCAACCTTGAAGAATTCACCAAAACAATCGAAGCCCTACCCAATCCAAGTCAAACAGTCCTACTCCTGCAAGCCGACGCATACAACTACACAGGGGTAAACCCAACATCAGAACAAAAGAAACAAATCATAGAAATCCTCAAAAAACACAAAGTCCTCACCCTAATAGACAACGCATACCAAGGCCTCACAAAAGGACTTGGCGAAGACGTAGAGATAGTAAGACTACTAGCAGAAACCGATCTACCCTTCATCGTATACGATTCATATTCAAAAAAATCCCAACTATACGGATGGAGAGTCGCTTTCGCACACTTTGTCACAGGAAGTCCAGACCAAGCAAAAACACTTAGAAATAACCTTTACTCTCTCATCAGAAACCGCTTCCTCGCAATTCCACCAATGTTCAAAGTCATCTATCACTTGCTAAGCAACCCCGAACTTCACAAACAATGGACAGAACAAGACGTCCCAGCTGCACGCGAAATTCTCACAAACAGCAAAAAACTAATGGCCCAAGAACTCGGTGAAGGATTTGAATATATCCACCCAGACAACACCCAAGGAATGTTCAACAAATTCAACATTTCCCATAAAGGAGGACAAGAACTCGCCGAAAAATTCCACATCTACGCAGTAAACGCAAAAGACGAAGGCCGCCTCGACGCCCAAGGACAACCCAAAGAATCCCTCCGCGTCAACATGGGCTCAATCCCCGAACAAGACATCCCATACATTGCAGCCGCATTGAAGGAAATTTATTCTCAACACCAAACCTCATGACAACCTCTCAACAACTCGAAAAAGAAATCAAAAGAATCAAAGCCCGAAACAAACGAGTTGAACTCGACAAAGCCTGGGAAACAAGCTGGACCAGAAGAATCCTAACTCTAACCCTCACGTACTTAATCATATTAGTATTCTTCCTAGTAGCAAAACTCGAAGACCCATACGTAAACGCAACAATCCCAGCTCTCGCATTCGTCACAGGAACATCATCAATCCCACACTTCAAAAAATTCTGGACCAGATACATCAACAAAAAACGATGACAACAAAAACCTGCAAATCTTGCAACAAACCCTTCGAAATCACCCCAGAGGACGAAAGATTTTACAAACTTTT
The DNA here is from genome assembly GCA_018655275.1 of Candidatus Peregrinibacteria bacterium. Classification (GTDB taxonomy): domain Bacteria; phylum Patescibacteriota; class Gracilibacteria; order UBA1369; family LOWO2-01-FULL-3; genus JABIJZ01. The sequence continues at coordinate 235,383 of JABIJZ010000002.1, forward strand.
TGATGTGCCATCCTCAAACTCATGCCCCGACTGCCGACTCCAACGCCGATTAATGGAACGAAACACCAAAAACTTATACTGGCGCAAATGCGACCTAACCGGAGAAAAAATCCTTTCACAATTTCACCCCGACCATCCATTCCCAGTCTACAAAACAGAAGACTGGTGGTCCGACAAATGGAACGCCCTCGACTACGGCGTAGACTTCAACTTCAACCGTCCATTCTTTGAACAATTCAAAGAGCTCCGCGACCGCATCCCCCACTTCGCAATGTACGTAATCCACGGCACCCAAGAAAATTCCGAATACACCAACTGCACCGGCTATCTCAAAAACTGCTACATGATTTTCGAAAGCGACTACGACGAAGATTGCTACTATTCAAACGTCCTCAAAACAAACAAAGACATCACAGACTCATTTTTTTGCTTCGACTCAGAACTTTTATACGAATGTATAGACTGTACAAATTGCTACAACCTCAACTACGCACAAGACTGCGAAAACTGCACAGATAGCAATTTCCTATACAACTGTAAGTCTTGTAAAAACTGTATCGGCTGCATCAATCTCAGACACAAACAACATTGCATCTTCAACAAACAATACACCCCTGAAGAATTCGCAAAACTCGCACCAAAATACGCCCTCAAAGACCAAGCCTCAATCACAAAAATCACAAAAGAAACCCAGAAATTCTTCGAATCCCAACCACACAAAAATCTACAAGAAGAACGCAACGAAAACAGCATCGGAGACCATTTGTACAACTCAAAAGACGCACACCACTGCATAGACTCCAAAGACCTCGAAGATTGTCGATACTGCGCCAGACTCTCGCTCGGCGTCAAAACCTCAATGGACTACAACTCATGGGGAGACAAAGCACAAATGATATATCAATCCTCTTCCTGCGGAGACAACATCTACAACCTGCGATTCTGCGCAAACTGCATGTCAAACACATCAGACTGCACATACTGCGAACTCTGCATAAGCTCAAAAAACCTATTCGGATGCGCAGGCCTCAGAAACAATTCCCACTGCATCTTCAACAAACAATACACCCCTGAAGAATACAAAGACCTCCACGACCGCATCATCGCCCACATGAAAGAAACCGGCGAATACGGAGAATACTTCCCCCCAGAACTTTCAACCTTCGCCTACAACGAAACCACAACAATGGAGTACTTCCCATTAACTCGCGAAGAAGCCCTGAAGAAAGGATTTAAATGGAGAGATTAATAAACATCATCATGTTTTCCAAGATCAGAAAACTCCACAACCCCATCTTCCAGAACCTTAAAAACAACACGAAAATCCCACCCAATAGAAAAAGCATGATAACCAGATAAAAAACCATGCAATTTATGAGTCCTGAGCTGTGGATGAAAAAAAATCACATAAAAACAGCCTGGTAACAGATTTTAATCTAGCACGATCAGCAAGAGAAAGTTTCTTGTACTTTCTCTTAAATTTAGAGGTGAAAATAATTTTAATCTTCTTCATCCAAGGACTTAAATAGTGATTCTACATCACTAAAAGGTCCTATGCCTGGCTCATCAGAAGCTTCAAGAATCTCCAATTCCTTCCTAACTGTAAATCCATTCACAGTTTTCTTAGACAACTCTTCCTTCAACCCTTGAGTCAAAATCAGCTTGATCAAAGATGACAGAGACACGCCTTTATATTTGGCCATGCCGTCCAACATTTTCTTGAGATCCTCCTGAGCTTTGAATGTTACTGTAACCATATTTTGGTATTACTTACGCCTACATTGTATTACTTTTCAAAACAGAAGTCAACAAAAAACCTTAAAGTGATATGACACAAATAACACACACAACTTACAAAAATCTTAATTTTTTCTAAATTTTTCCTTAAAAAAAACTTAAATCTAGTGGATAATGAAACACCTACCATTAAGACACCCTAAATCACACAAACCAAAACCTGCAAAAACTGTACTCACCCATTCGAAATCCCCCAAGAGGACCTCGATTTTTACAAACGCATCTCCCCAACTTTCGACAACAAACGATACGAAATCCCACCACCAAACCTCTGCCCACCATGCAGACAACAACTCCGCAGCTGCTTCCGTAACGAACGAAAACTCTACTCACGCCCATCATCACTTTCTGGCAAAACAATCGTCGCAACTCACTCCCCAGAAAGACCATGGCCCGTCTACGACCAAGACGAATGGTGGTCGGACAGCTGGAACGAACTCGACTATGGTCAAGATTTCGACTTCAACAAAACACTCGCCGAACAATTCCGCGAATTATACGCAAAAGTCCCACACATTTCCCTCGTAAACACCAACACAGAAAACAGCTACTACACAAACTTCGCACTCAACCAAAAAAACTGCTACCTAATTTTCGGTTCAGGAGACTGCGAAGATTGCCTATACGGCAAATACGTCGTCTCATGCACAGATTGCGTCGACACTCTCTCCACAACAGCCTGCGAGCTCTGCTACGAAGCAATGGGCTGCGAAAAATGCTACAACTGTCGCTACCCAAAATACTGCCGCGCCTGCAACGACTGCACAATGATCCAAGACTGTGTCGGCTGCCAGAACTGCATCGCATGTTTTGGTTTGAGATTCAAAGAGCATTGCTTCCTAAACAAACAATATTCCCCAGAAGAATTCAAAAAAATAGAAAACGACTACCGCGAACTCACCCACGAAAAAATCGCATCCCTCAAAACAAAACTCAAAGAACTCCAAAAAGACCTCCCCCACATCTGGACTCACGTCTATGCATCAGAAAACTGCACCGGAGATATCCTTTCACATAGCAAAAACACCCACCACGCCTTCAACGCAACCAACTGTGAAGACTGCAAATACATGTACTTCACCCCAAACACCCTACACAGCCACGATTGCACATACAACGCCCCCCAAGGCCCAGAATTTTCATACAACATGATCTCCACAACCCTACTCAAAGACTGCATGTGCAACTTCCTAGTCTGGACCGGCAACGACATTCGATATTGCATCGAATGCCACAGCTCCAGCAATCTATTCGCATGCACAGGTATGCGCCACAAACATCACTGCATCCTCAACAAACAATACTCGCCCGAAGAATACGAAAAACTTTGCGCCCGCATCGTCGAACACATGATCCACACAGGCGAATGGGGTGAATTCTTCGACAAATCAGCCTCCCCTTACGCATACAACGAAACCATCGCATACGAATATTTCCCACTCACCCGAGAAGAAGCCCTAGAAAAAGGATGGTCTTGGCAAGACGAACCACCTCAAGAGCCCAAACCACAAAACCCACAACCAGGCACAATCATCTGCGAAAAATCCGACCGCCCATTCAAACTCATCCCCCAAGAAATCCAATTCTACAAACGCATGGGCCTCCCCCTCCCAAAACTTCATCACGACGAACGCCACCACATCAGAATGCGAGAATTCAACCCACTCAACCTCTGGACTCAACAATGCTCAAAATGCCACACCGAAATCCAAACAAATTATTCCCCTGATCGCCCCGAAACTATATACTGTGAAAAATGTTATTTAGCTGAAGTCTATTGATAAACAAAACCTGCAAATCCTGTACCAAATCATTCGAAATCGCCCCCGAAGACGAGGAATTTTACAAAAAAATGAAAGCCCCTCACCCCACTCACTGCCCAGACTGCAGACTCCAACGCGTACTAGCCTGGCGCAACGAAAAACATCTCTACCGACGCACCTGCGACCTCTGCCAAAAACACTTCATCTCAATATACGACCAAGACTCACCATACACCGTCTATTGTCCAAAATGCTGGTGGTCCGACAAATGGGATCCATTCCAGTACTCAGAAGAAATCAACTTTGACGAGCCGTTCTTCACACAATGGAATCGACTCCACAAAAAAACACCACACCTAGGAGTAGTCAACGAAAACCATTCACTAGTAAACTCAGAATATGTATCCTTCGTCAGCGACGCAAAAAACTGCTACCTAGTATTTGCATCAAACTTTCTCGAAGACTGCATGCACAGCCACTATATTTGGGAATCAAAAGACACAGTAGACTGCTCCAACTCAACAAAACTCGAACTCTGCTATGAATGCGTCGACTGTAATCGACTTTTCGACTGCAACTACTGCGAATTCAGCCAAAACTCCAACAACTGCACCCTCTGCTACGACATCAAAAACTGCCACGACTGCTACGGCTGCGTAAATCTCCGCAACAAACGCTACCATTACTTCAACAAACAACTAACTCGCGAAGAATACGAAGAAAAAATCCACAACCTCCCCCAAGACCAAGAAAAATTCGCAAAACTCCAAGAAGAATTTCCACGAATCGCCCAACACCAAATCAGATGCGAAAACTCCACCGGAGACGCCATCAAAAACTGCAAGAATTGCAAAGACTGCTTCGAAGGATATGGAGGCGAAGACCTGAAATGGGTCATAAACTTCCCAGGAGCCATGAAAGATTGCTACGACATTTTCGGCTGTGCCGAAGCCGAACTGTGCCTAGAAGGACATGCCGTTGGCCTCCCCGCATACAACGTCAAATATTCCAACGTATGTTTCAACGGAGTCCACGATATGGACTATTGCGCATACATTATGAACGGCGGCCGCAACCTGTTCGGATGCATAAGTCTAAAAAAATCCCAATACTGTATACTCAACAAGCAATACACCGAAGCCGAATATCACGAACTTCGCACAAAGCTCATCGAACACATGACCCGCACCGGCGAATGGGGCGAATTCTTCCCAACCAAAATGTCTCCATTCCCATACAAACTCTCCGTCGCCCAAGACTACTTTCCAAAATAAAAGGGCCCCTACCTCTCGGCAGAGACCCTTTTTCAACAAATCTTTTCAACGCTTACATCTTCAAAAGATCAAAAACAATTCCTAATAAATCTCCACTATATTTCTCAAGCAACTTTGAAGCCATCACAGCCAATTCAGCACGAGACAAAGTTCCATTTGGCCTGAATGTGCCATCAGTATAACCACTAACGATATTGTACTTAGCGGCATACTTCACATAATCAGTGTACCAAGCCTCACCCACATCTGAAAAATTCAATGTGTAAATAGTACCTTCAACATCAACTTTCGCCGCTCCAAGCAACATACGTAGAGCCTCAGCTCTTGTAGCATAGTTATTAGGCTTGAAGGCACCATTGCTATACTCAAATGCAAATCCGTGCTGTTTGGCCGCATGAACATAACGTCCATACCATTCATCTACATCAACATCCCAGAATGGATCAGCACCAATTTGGAAAGGTTTCAAAACTTTGAAGCCCATCAAATCAACAGCAACTTTTGCCACATGAGCTCTAGAAACATAAGCATCCGGCTCATAAGTATAAAGATCCTTTCCATCCAAAACTCCTTCTCCATACATATCATCGATATAGATCGCTGCCCAATGACCAACGATATCTTTGAACGGAGATGTAGGTTCGTACTCATCAACAGTAATAACAACTTCTTCATAAACCGGCTCAAAAGTATCAGGGTCACCCATCACAGCATACTTAGTGAAGTGATCAACCTTAACCTCAACCAGCAAGTTGTCATCAGCATCTTTCACCAACTCACCTTCGTTCTCAGTCAACACCCATTCACCAAGTTCCTCATCAAGATAGTAAACAGAGATTTCTGCTGTCTCAGCAGTATCTTCAGGAACTGGGAATTGAAGAGTCACATTCTTGCTAAAATACAAGTCAGTATCCGCAGCACCAAATTCATAAACTTCACCAACCACAGTCAATCCTTCAGGAGCAACAACTTCAACCTCAACTACAACTGGCACAGGGATTTCACCAATATACACATCCCCTTCAGCATCTGTAACTTCAGTCTCAGCTCTCAAAGAAGCAGACACTTCTCCGCCAGCAGCCATCAAAGCCAACGCTTCACCTACAACACCACCTTCCTCAACAAAATAAGATTCAGTGTAAACATTTTCAGAAAGCTCAAAAGCCTCGTCTAGAGAAGCTTCAACAACAGCCGAAGATCGAATAGACAAACTTCCTCCACCACCTCCACCTGTAGGAGTAGGAGTCGGAGTTGGAGTAGGTGTTGGAGTCACAGACGGCGAATAAACAAGCGAGAAGTCGGTGAAATGGTTCACCTGCCCAGTCACAGCATTGTTCGCAGGATCCACAACAAATCCACCTTCAACCAACGACCAATCACCAGAATCAGTATCGAAATACGCAAGTTTCAAATCAGATTCTTCAACATCATCAGGCCAACAATCGTCATCTACAAATTCTTGATAATCCAACTGCAGCTCAGCATTACCTTTCAATGTTTTGATTGTACTAGTTGAACTTGTAGCAGACACACCATACGCAGCATCACACAACGGCGTGAACAATGTAGTTTCTGGAGCAGTAAATGTTTTTTCCATACTTACCGTTACATTTCCAGATCCACCATCCAACACACCACTACCAGCAGTCAATTTGATACCTGTATTGTCAGTATCGTTAATTGAACCACCTGTGTTCGCAGCCAACGCTCCACTACCAGTAGAAGACGTCTTTGTAGCATCCGCAGTCAAAGTCAAATTTTGACCTGTAGCACTACTTCCAGAAACAGTTACGTCAGCCTCCAACTCAGTCTTTGCGTGACGAGGAGCCACACCTTTCACAGTCCAATCATCGTCACTAACAGGCAACGAATAAGTACCATCTTGAGGATCAATAGAAGCTGTAACTATAGTACCGTCAGTATTTTCAGCAAAGACAAACCCATCAGAGGCAGGAGTTGAACCATCAGATTCGTAAACCGTACCAGAAATGGTCGCAGCTGCTTCAGTCAAAGGCAACCTATCTTCATCAGTTCCAAAATTATAAGCCGCATCAGCAGTAAGCTCAAGATCAGCAGGAGCATCCGCAGGAATATAACCAGCCAAAGAGGTAGAAACATTGTAAGTACCAGTCGCAACTTTCAAAGAATAATCACCACTTGAATCAGTAGTTGTAGTCTGGATAACACCAGTATCAGTATCTTTTACTGTTATCAAAGCTCCAGTCAAAGTATCACCATCATCATCAGTAATATTACCACTCAAAGTAACACGAGTAGTGGTACTCAAATCTACAGTTGCCGTTGCACCCGTCTCAACAGTACCTGAGAAAGTTCCAAGACCAAAGACATCAACAAAGTAGTTGTACGTTCCTGATGGTTTACTCAACACAAGGCTCGAACTCAAGTCAGAAACATACTCACTTTCACGAATGTGTTTATCTCCGACTTTATTAACCTCAACGATTGCTTCCATATCAGTAGTACCACCAGTAAAGGCAAAAGTCACATCTTCAAAAGTCAAATCACCACCAATATTCAAACTAGCAATATCACTTGTAACAACAACCTGCGTCACACTCACCTCACCATAAGCCGGATCCCATGTTCCAATCCTATAAGTATCATTCGCAGGAACATTCACTTCATATCCTCCAGAACCATTAGTCCCAGAAGGACGGAAGAAGTTCCCAGAAGGCCTGTCATTTGCAACATCCCAAGCCTCCACAAACATAGGCGCATAACTCAAATTAGATCCACCCGCAGAAACAGTACCACTTATAGAAACACATGTTCCAGCACTCTCAGAGACATTTTGGTTAGTCTTGTTCGCATCAACAACAACCACCTCTTTCGACAAAGTTCCACATGAATCTGTTTTTTCAGGTGGCAACATACCACGAACAGTCCAAGTACCAGCATCAACAAACACAGTATAACTACCATCAGCACCAGAAGGCCTCATTGCAGGAACAAAATTCCCGTATGAATCAATCGATTCAACTGGGACACCAGCCATTGGATTACTATTAACATCCAATAGTTTACCTGAGATATAATAATCAGGCTTTTTCAATTTCAACTCAAGAGGATGAGGCCCTGAAACCAACTGTCCTCTAAATATAATATCAGGATCACTACCAGCATCATCTCCACCAGGTTGAACCTCTATGTGTTCAAACCTAGGATTCAAACCATGCTTCACAACACCAAGTTCATAAGGTCCATATTCAGCAATATTCATACTGAACGCACCTTCTCTATCAGTTTCTGTATGCACAGGTCGTCCACCAGGTCCATGCAAGAAAACCTCAACATTAGCCAATCCAGTGGTACCATCAGTAACAGTACCGGTTATCGCTTTATCAGCAGCAACAAAAGTAAACGTCAAAGTATAATCACCATCAGACTCAGTCAAAACAACATTAGGACCAAGATGTTCTCCCTCAAGAGTAAATTCATCCGCCCCAACATCATTAGCCATCAACATAGCTGGTTCAGGAGCCATACCAGGTAACGGTTCCGGCATACCAGCAGAAGGACCTTTCATAAAAGCCTCTCCAATCTCAATAAACCAAAATCCACTAGAAGAAAGTGTAATGTCATAACCATTCGCATTCGGAACCCCTACACCTTCAAGAGTTTTATCAAACCCTCCATTAGGACCTCCAACAAAAATTCCAATATCAGCTCCTCCAAAATCAGCCAAACCAGCAAGCTTTATAGTCAAATTTTCAACATCCTCGCCAGAAGCAGCCTCCAAAATCATATTTTCAACAACCGTCTCCCCTCCTCCAACACAAATCGGTTCAGGGAAATTTCTACCAAAATAATCATACTCACCAAGATTGATGTAAGAATCAGTTCCAAGGAAATAACAACCATCAACCAAATTTGAATAAGTTACTTTAGTAGCAGAAGTTCCATTTACAGCTGAAATTGAGCCATTAGTCAAAGTCAAATTCTTGTCCATTGGCCCAGATGGACCACCACCAAACAAGAAAACCTCTCCAGCAACATTATCCGGACTAGATTGACTTCCAGCATAAACATTCACATCAATAGTATTGTCACCTCCCTCCATAATAAAGTAAGGAGCAAAATCATCCAAAGTCGCAACAGTTGCATCACCCCTGATAACACTCACTTCAACCTCATAACCTCCTCCTCCACTAGTCTTCTTCGGCCTGACTGGATTAGTAATTCCACTCAAATCAATTGTAATAGGCTCATCAGTAGGAGGAGTCCCCGTAACAGCCAATTTCACATAAACTTTGTTTGCAGAAGTGTCAGCCTGGATACCATCACCACCCCAATCAGCATCAAAAGTTAGAACTCCATCAGCAAACTCATTGAAATCTTTAGCAAAAGGAGAATGTTCATCCTGTATAACATTTTCAATATCAGTCCCATCAGGGAAAGTTATACTAATAAAATCTCCAGCTTGCATTTGCATGTTAGGCACGAACCTAACCTGGAAAACATTACAATCCTGCCCAGCCATTTGGTTGAACGGAAAAGCCATATTAGCATTTCCAAAGAACATGTCTTCACCAGTATGCCCTCCAAAACCTTCATCTTTAAATTCACCAGTCATCGCTCCTCCCATCATAGGAGGTCCAAACATCATATCTCCACCAAACCCACCATAAGTTTCAGAGCTATCCTCCACAGGTCCAGCCCATCCATCGCTTTGGCTATCCATAGCATTACCTGAAGCATCTTTCACAGCAGCATTAGCCACAACAACAAAGGTATCGTTCGCAACAAGACCAGAAATCCCCTTTATTTCCAACTTATTCTCCCTCGATTCATAGACAAAACTCGCCCCAGAAATATCTACTGAAGTCCCACCATTCTTTGAAAGATTCCAATTCGCAGGCTTCAATACACTATTAGCATAACCAGCCGCAGACTCTCTATCAAAATTCATCGGTTCACTAAAGAAAACCGCACACCTGTAATCATCACAACGAGCATCAATTACAGCAGGCGCCAACGAATCCCCAGCAGATGCTGTCGTAAACGTATAACTCGTTTCCGCCACAGCATTCCCCGCCAAATCCGTCACACCAGTACTGAAAGTAATAGTATAAGAAGTTCCTATAAACATCACATTGTTAGGAATAATAAACACACTATTATCCCCAGCATTATATTCAACATCAGCAGCCTTACTCGTACTACCTTGTCGGAAAGTAACAGTACTTGAATCTATTGAAGCTGGATCCATTGATTCACTAAATCCAAAATTAAACACCTCGTTTACAGGTATACCAGTATTTCCATCAGCAATAGGCGCATAAATGCTAGGGGCAGTACTATCAGCACTACCACCAACTTCAAAGAACCCAACAAATGAATCTGAAATTGCAAACTCCTCTCCTCTCATCGGCACACCTCTCACATTAGCAACTGATCCAAGAACTCTAACCTCATATTCACCAGCAGCCAAATTAGACGCAGGAGTAATGGTAAGAATCCTACCATTAACATCCATAGAACCACTACTAGCTATTTGAGTATCACTACCATCATTATTCATTTTAAACAATTTCACAGTAGAGGTAGTGACAGTACTACTATCCATTTGATCATTAAATCCAACCACAATATTAGTATTCGGCGGAGCAACCCCTCCCCACGATGTAGGAAACATAGACTCAACATATGGAGGTGTATACTCACCAGAACCATAATCTGCCCCCATACTCTCAGTCGTCACAGCAGCCCCAGCAACCCCAAAATTCAACTCAACACCACCACCTGGCCTATTACCCTCAATCGATTGTCCGATCTCAGAACGCACACCCCCAGTAACAACCAACGTATACCAAGTCTCCGGAGTAAGGTTAGAAGTAGGAATAAACATAATCACATTCTCATCACCATCAAACAAATTCGAACACCCTCCAGTAGTATTATCCTCACAATACAACACAGTACCATCTATCTTTGTAGTTCCATCATCAGTAGTCAAATAAACTACATCATCAGCATCCGTAGGATCAGTATCATTAACAATACCTGGATCCAAAGGCTGAGTAAATCCAATCAAAATTGGTTGATTAATAGACGCAAAATCAGAGAATTCTGGCGGATTCGAAAAAGTTCTATGAGGCTTCCCTCCATCACTCATACCATCCTCCCCACCCATAGGACCAAACATACAACTCCCCTCATACAACGTAATATTTTGATTTGTTAGAGCACCCCCATTAACATTCACAAACAAAGCCTCTTCACAATAGCCACTTTTCACCGCATGGAATTCGTACATACCAGCAGGCGTATTCTCACTAAAAACTCCGCTACCATTCGTTGCATTTCCAGGGACAGCAACCCCAGCAATATACACAAAAGCACTGGCAATACCAGAACCATCCTCGTCAACAATAGTCCCTGAAACAGCATAAGTCGTACCCAAAGAGACAGTGTTGATAGTAACAGCTGCCGCAGCCGCTTGCTCAGCAGTAGAGCTATCAGCCATATCCACATCTGCATCCTCGGTGAAATATCTAACATTTCCAGCCTTATCAGTAGCTTTCAAATAATATTTAAACTCTCTGTTGTATATAGTAGGTGTTTGGAATTGAATCAAATCATCTGTACCAGAAACCAAAGTTCCTGAAACAACATCAGTAACAACACCAGCAGTAGTGCCATCATAATACATCTGGACAGCAGCTCCATCAGTACCAGCAAGAAATTCTGCAGTAGTAGTTTGCTCATCAAAAATTGAAGCATAAACAGTCACCGGAGCAACAGACGCATAACCATAGGCAGTCGTGTGATGAATAGACGGAGACTCCGTATCCTCACCTCCTGCGTCAGAAGTTATCGTTGCAGCAGCAGAACAAGCAAAAGTGCTATTTTCAGCAGCTATAACATAAACACAAGCCTTGTAAGAGACAGCTCCATCAAATACAGTTCCCTCAGAATCCGCATCATAGTACTGAGGCAAAGTCACACCAGTCATAGCAAAAGTACCATCATAAAATACATCCATACAACCCCAACCTCCATCACAGGTAGGAAAATGAACATTCTCGTCAAGATCCATGACCACAGAATCGGGTACAATATAAACACTAGTTCCATCATACCCAACAGGCTCTTCCCCAGAGACACTCCATCCAATTGTAAAATCACGACCATCTATACCAAAATTACTATCACTATCAACCAAAGTAACACTGTCCACACTGACAGCCGAAGCCATTGGAGCCAGCCCAGTAACCACAAACAGCCCAAAAACAACTGCCGTGATTGAGAGTAAACTTAAGAACTTTTTAAAACTTTTCATAAGAGATAAAGTTAAATTATTATAAATATATAAATTAAAGCACTTTCAATTCTGAAGGATATCCTAATCTGTAGAACAGATTCAACAAACTACTGGTGACATATTGTCAATCGATTTCTTCCCAAACCATATACGCCCCGCGAAAACAAATAACCCTTCACAAATCCCTCAAATAAGCTAAAATTCAAGCTAATGGACACAGAAAAAACTATAAAAACTCCACCCTGCCGAACTTGCAAACAAAATTTCGAAATCACAGACCGTGATATAGCTTTTTACAAAAAAATCGAAGCACCCGAGCCAAAAGACTGCTACCACTGCCGCCAACGCCGACGCCAATCATACAGAAACGAACGCCACCTCTACAAAGATACTTGCGACCTTTGCAAAAAATCAATCATCTCAATCTACTCAGAAGACAAGACTTTCCCCGTATACTGCAGTGATTGCTGGTTTGGAGACGGCTGGGACAGAATGGACTACGGCCAAGACTACGACCCCTCTCGAAGTTTCTTCGACCAATGGAATGACCTCTGGAAAAAAGTCCCAAAACTCGGCCTCCTCACCCTGGGCCAGATGGAAAACTCAGACTACACCCATGACGCCATCCGCCTAACAAACTGCTACCTCATCTTCGACGGCGAACAAGCAAAAGACTGCATGTACGGAGAAACATTCTACCTCACAAAAGACTGCGCTGACTTCCTTTTCTTAATGAAATCCGAACTCTGCTACGAATGTACAAATTGCAACGACTGCTACAACCTCAACTACTCCCAATTCTGCAACAACTGCAACGAATCCGCATTCCTCCAAGACTGTACAGGCTGTCAAAATTGCCTAGGTTGCGTAAACAGACACCGCGCCAAATTCGAAATTTTCAACAAACAATACTCCGAAGAAGAATACAACGAAAAGATCAAACAATACGGACTTCACGACTACAACAATATCCAGAAATTCAAACAAGAATTCAAAAAATTCGTCCAATCCCAACCAAAAAAATCCACACGAGGCCTCCAAAACGAAAACATCACCGGCGACAACATCCACAACTCAAAAGACACATTCTACAGCTTTGATTGCGCAGATCTCCGCGATTGCAAATACATGACAAACTGCGTCATGAAATCCAACGATTGTATGGACGTAGACATCTGGGGAGGCATGGACCGCTGCTACAACTGCGAATGCGTAGGAGAAGGAGCCCAAAACATAATCGCCTGCTACTACGTCGCCTTCAACGTCAGAGACTGTTACCACTCAGCATTTTGCATGAAAAGTAATCACGACCTCCTTGGCTGCGTTGCCCTAATCCACAAACACCACTGCATCCTAAACAAACAATACTCCGAAGAAGAATACACAAAACTTTTCGCCCAAATCAAAGCCCAAATGCAAAAATCAGGAGAATGGATGGAATTTTTCCCAATCCAAACCTCAGCCTTCAAATACAACGAAACCGTCGCCCAAGAATATTTCCCAATCACAAAAGAACAAGCCGCAAAATGGAAAATCCCTTGGCAAGAAAAAGATCCAGCCAAGTACAAACCAGTCGACTTCACTCCCCCAGACACAATCGCCGAAACAGACGACTCAATCCTCAAGCAAATCCTCGGCTGCGAAACATGTGGCAAAAACTACAGACTCGTCTCCCAAGAACTAGACTTATACAGAAAGAAAAACATTCCAGTCCCCCATCAATGCAGCGACTGCCGCCACACCGCAAGAATGCAACTACGAAACCCACGCTTCCTATATAAGCGCAAATGCAGCAAATCCGGAGAAGACCTCGAAACAACAATCTCCCCAAAAAGACCCGAAGCAATCCTCAGTCCAGAGGAGTTTGTTAAAGAGTTCTTTTAAGTCTACACACCATCATCACTTTCAATTCGCTTCCAAGCCTCTATCAACATATTGAAACGCCTCCATACCTCATCAGGCCTAACATAAGAGTTGGTATAAATGGTAAAATCACAGCCACGATTATCGTCATCATCATATGTCTTGTAACCACAGACTTCGAACAACTGACGCGCAAAATTGAGGTTAAGGTTCTTAACAAGAATGCTGACACAAGAACTCAAAAGAGAAGCAGGTGAATCAACCATCCCGCCTTCATCCTCACACAACTCAGAAACATGATAATCAGCAGAATGCAAACCCAAAGCCGTGCGCAAAGAATGAAAAACCTTCGCACGCACTTCTTTCGGGATATGACTAACTAAATCTTCCGCAAATTGAGCATTCAAATTCCTGTACGATTCTTCAAAAGTTCTCTCAAGAACAAACCCAGCATTATTACCTGTCACACCTTCAGCATCACCCATTTTATTGCCTTTAAAAATTATAAAAGGATAAAAAGATAACAAATTTTCCGCAATGACTCAATACATTTTTTAAGTTATAATTCAAACAGCTATTAAATCCAACCATGCGATTCGACATCCTTACAATTTTTCCAGAAATTTTCGACTCATATCTAAATGAGAGCATCATCAAACGCGCCCGCAAAGAACGCATCATCGATATATACATACACGACATCAGGAAATTCTCCGAAGACAAACACAAAAAAGTCGACGACAAACCTTTCGGAGGAGGCCCAGGCATGTTGATGACACCCCAACCTATATATGACGCACTTTTCCAAGTCCGCAAATTCAACCGAGGACCAGTGGTCTTCCTAAGCCCAGACGGAAAAATCATCACTCAACGCCTTGCAGAAAAATTCGCAAAACGACTACTCAAAGACGCCCGCAAAGACAAACCAGGAAAACCACAGACGGGATTAATCCTCCTCTGTGGCAGATATGAAGGCATCGATCAACGCATCCGCGACAACTTCGTAGACGAAGAACTATCTATCGGCAAATACGTCCTCACAGGAGGCGAACTCCCAGCAATGGTAGTTCTAGACGTAATCAGCCGCCTGATCCCAGGAGTACTTGGCCACGACGAATCAGCCGAAGAAGAAAGCTACTCAAAAGCATTGAAAAGAAAAAAAGAATATCCACAATACACAAGACCAGCAAACTTCATGGGCCACGAAGTCCCAGATGTTTTGACCTCAGGCCACCACGAACAAATAAAAGAGTGGAAGATGAAAAAAATCAAATAACAGTTACAGGAAACGAAGCGATCCTGTAACCTGCAGCCCTTACAATAAAACCTTCACCTAATGCACAGAAAAAAACTCGACAAAATATACGAAGAATTCAACTCAACCCCCGAAGGGCTCTCAACAAACAAGGCAGACAGCCAATTAAAAGAATTCGGTTTCAATTTAATCCACACAAAAAAGCGAAAAAAATGGATATTTGAATTCGCAAAAGAATTCCTCGACCTCATGGTCATCATCCTTCTAGTTGCCAGCATCCTCGCATATTTATTTGGCGAAAAAACAGACGCAATCGTAATCTTCACAATACTATTAATAAACACAGTAGTTAGCTTCTTCCAAAAATACAGAGCTGAAAAAGCAATCGAAGCCCTCCAAAACCTCACAAGCCCCCACGCAAAAGTAATAAGAGGAGGCAACACTCTGGACATCCCCGCACA
This sequence comes from Candidatus Peregrinibacteria bacterium, assembly GCA_018655275.1. Lineage (GTDB taxonomy): Bacteria > Patescibacteriota > Gracilibacteria > UBA1369 > LOWO2-01-FULL-3 > JABIJZ01. The sequence continues at coordinate 251,081 of JABIJZ010000002.1, forward strand.
ATACGTAGTCCCAGGCGATATAATAATTCTCAGCACAGGAGACAAAATCCCAGCCGACGCCCGCATAATAGAAGCCTCAGCCCTCGAATGCGACGAATCAATTCTTACCGGCGAATCACACCCCATCGCAAAAAACCAAACCACACTCCGCGGCAAATTTCTCCCAAAAATCGAACATTCAAATTCAGTATTCATGGGAACAACAATCACCCACGGCTCAGGCAAAGCCTTAGTCTTTGCAACTGGAACAAGAACCGAGCTCGGAAAAATCGCAAACCTCACAATCACAACAAAACAAGACCCCTCTCCCTTACAAAAAGAGCTCAAACGGATCGGAATCTTCATCGCAGCAATCACGCTCATCCTATCAGCAATCCTATTCTTAGTTGGATACTTCTACCAAGCAAAACCATTCATAGACAATCTGCTCTTCACGGTCTCGGTAGCAGTAGCAGCAGTCCCTGAAGGACTTCCAGCTACAATCACAATAGCACTAGCTCTCGGCGTCCAACGCCTCGCAAAAAAGAAAGCAATAATGAAACAGCTTTCCTCAGTAGAAACTCTGGGGTCAACAACAACCATACTCTCAGACAAAACAGGAACCCTCACAAAAAACGAAATGACCATCCGCGAAGTCTTCTTTAATAATTTAGAGGCAGAAGTCGAAGGAGTTGGATACGCACCCGAAGGCAAAATCACAATCAAAACCGCCGGAGGCAAAGAGCTCACAGTCAACGGAATCAAAACAACCAACAAAAAGATCTTCTCAACATTAGAGCTCCTTGCAACAACAGGCGCCCTTTGCAACGAAGCAAAAATCACAAAAGAATCTCGCAACAAATACAAACTCATAGGCGACCCAACTGAAGGAGCAATCATCAGCTTCGTCCAAAAAGCAGGATTCAACACAGATAAAATCGAAAACTCATACTCACTTTTAGAAAAGATCCCGTTCGATTCAGAACGAAAAAGAATGTCCGTAATAGTCAAAGACCTTCAATCACGAGAAATCTTCACCCTCACAAAAGGCGCACCACAAAACGTCCTTGAACGATGCACCCGAATAATGATCAACGGCCAAAAGATCGACCTCACCAAACAAATGCGCCAGATGTTAATAAGGAAAATGGAAAACATGGCAGGCCGCGCACTACGCGTCATCGCCCTCGCATATAAGGAAATGCCAACAAAAGAAAAAGACAAATACACCGAAGCAGCAGCAGAAAACAACCTCGTCTTCCTCGGATTAGTCGGCATGATCGACCCACCAAGAGATGAAGTCAAAGAAGCCATAGCTCTAACAAAACAAGCAGGCATCCGCACATATGTAGTAACAGGCGACCACGGCCTCACAGCCACCGCCATCGCAAAACAAATAGGACTAATAACTTCAAAAAACTCAGAAATAATCACAGGCGAAAACCTCAACAAAATCTCAGAAAAGAAACTCAAAAAACTATTAGAAGATAAAGACAAAGAAATCATATTCGCCCGCGTCAGCCCTCAGCACAAACTAAGACTCGTCAACGCCCTCAAAGACATGGGCGAAATAGTCGCAGTCACAGGCGACGGAGTGAACGACGGCCCAGCCCTCAAACGCGCAGACATCGGCGTAGCAATGGGCATCAAAGGCACCGACGTGGCCAAAGAAGCTTCCAACATGGTCCTCACCGACGACTCCTTCGGAACAGTAGTCAAAGCCATAGAAGAAGGCCGCACCATCTACCAAAACATGAAGAAATTCATCTTCTATATATTCTCGTGCAACATCGGCGAACTCGTAACAATTTTCATAGCGATCATAGTCTCCATCCCAGCACCCCTCACGGCAGTTCTCATTCTATCGGTAAACGTCGGAACAGACTTATTCCCAGCACTTGCCCTAGGTGTAGAAAGCCCTGAAAAAGACATAATGAACGCCCCTCCACGAAACCCAAAGAAACGCATGCTATCACTTCCATTCATAGCAAGATTCGCATACATAGGATCAATCATCGGAGCTGTCGTACTAGGCGTATTCGTATGGAATTTATATCGCCACGGATGGATGTGGGGTGACTCAATCAACACACTCGAGCCAGCATACATCAAGTCCGTCACAATGGCTTTCGCCACACTAGTCATGATCCAATTAATCAACGCATACAACGCACGAAGCGAACACAACTCTGTCTTCTCTCGCGCCCTATTCACAAACGGCTACCTCTTCGGCGCAGTACTGCTTTCGCTCACATTATTAGTCGCAAGTACCGAATTCCCAGTCACCCAAGCTTACCTCAAAATCACAAACCTCAACTCAACCGAATGGCTAATCGTATTCCTTTCATCACTCATGGTATTAGTCGCTGAAGAACTAAGAAAACTTTTTGTAAGAACCTAGTTCAATGAAAAATTCCACTTCCACTTCAGCCAAAACCCTCCCCAAACTCTCCCCAGGCACAAACTACCTGAGAGTAAAAGTTTCACCAAAAAGACCAAAGACCGAACTCACAGAAATCTTAGAAGAACAAACCGACGAAGGCCCAGCCCTCACATACAAAATCCGCATCAAAGCAGCCCCCGAAAAAAGCCTCGCCAACAAAGAACTCATCCGCTTCCTCAGCAAAGAACTCAACATCCCCAAAAACCAAATCTCAATCCTGAGTGGCAAAACCGATCAGTTGAAACTGATAAAAATTACGAACTAATCAAAACCAAATGCCCCAAATTCGCGCAAAAAAATCACTCGGCCAAAACTTCCTGAATTCCCCAACGATCATCAAAAAAATCGTCACAACTTCAGGCATCACAGCCCAAGACAAAGTCCTAGAAATCGGCCCAGGCCTCGGAGCCCTCACAACAAAACTCATAGAAACAGCAAAAGAAGTCCTAGCCCTAGAACTCGACCAAACCCTCATCCCAATCCTAGAAGAAAAATTTCCAAAACCTCAAACATCAAACCTCACAATCCTCCACCAAGACGCCCTCAAATTCGACCCATCAACCCACCCAATCACAAAAGACGCATACCACATCGTCGCAAACATCCCCTACTACATCACATCACCACTAATCACCCATTTTGTCACAAGCAAGAACCCACCAAAATCACTCACACTATTGGTCCAAAAAGAAGTCGCCGAAAAAGTCTGCGCCCAAACCCCATCAAGACCAAAACTCAAACACTCAATCCTCTCAATCCAAACCCAACTCTACGCAAAACCACGCCTAGCCTTCAAAATCGCAGCCAAACATTTCTCCCCAAAACCAAAAGTCGACTCAATGGTAATCCACCTCGAAACCCACCCAAAACCCCTCTACAAAAACCCAGAAAAAATCCTAACCCTAGCCAAACAAGCCTTCTCAGGAAAACGCAAAAAACTCTCCAACACACTAAAAAATCCCCCAAACTTTCCGGACTTCACCCTTCCCGAAAAATTCAAAGACCTCAGGCCAGAACACCTAAGCTTGAAGGACTGGGAAACTCTCGCATCCTAAGTTCTCACCTCTAAAGAACACTAGCCAAATCCTTCGCCATCACCTTGCACGCTTCCGCCGCCGCAACACCAAAATCCTTTTCCTCATACCCAGTTCCTTCAACTTGATATGCAAAAATAATGCCTCGAGACGAATTCACAACCGCCCCAAGCCCATCTTCATTGAAACACGGCTTAACATCAGCAGCACCTCCTCCTTGCGCACCATAACCCGGCACCAAGAAGAACGCATTTGGCATAATCTTACGTAATTTAGCAGCCTGCTCAGGGTAAGTCGCCCCAACCACAGCTCCAACACAACTGTATCCAGATTCACCGATCTCATCTGCTCCCCAACTATCCACATAGAACCCCATCATTTCATAGAGAGCCTTCGCCTCTTTTTCTCGAGCAACTTCATCGTACACAAACATATCCTGAAGCTCACCAGAGGAAGGATTCGAAGTCTTCACAAGAACAAAAAGTCCCTTCCCATCGTTAGCCGCAACCTTCACAAACGGTTTAACTCCATCACTCCCCAAATACCCGTTCACAGTCACAGAATCCGCATCAAAAACCCGCATACTCTCATCCTCAACCTTCGTCTCCCCAAGATAAGCCTCAGCATAAGCCTCAGCCGTCGAACCAATATCGTTTCGTTTCACATCCGCAATCGTCACAAGTCCCTTCTCATGCGCATAATCAATTGTCTCCTCGTAAGCTCGCATCCCCTCATGCCCAAAAATCTCATAAAATGCCACCTGTGGTTTCACAACCGGCACAAGCTCCGCTACAGAATCAATAATCCCTTTATTGAACGCCAACAAAGCCTCAGCCGCCGCCCTCAAAGGCTGCCCCTGATTCTCAGAAGCCTCAAAAGCCTCCTTCCGAATAAACTCCGGAATTTTGTCCAGCCTCGGATCCAACCCAACACAGATCGGATTCCCTTTTGTCTTTATAGCTTCGACCAATCGGTCAGCGAAATGTTTTTGCATAATTGTTTTGTTTAATAATCACATTCTAGATCGCATGGATTATAACACGAACCATACCCACGCACGAAAACTATTGTCTGCCAAACAAACAAAGCCTATTTCACCCCCAATTTCCGCCCAAGTTCAAAATAAAACTTAGCCCAACCAGAATTTTTCCTTTCCCTAAAATCTTCTCCCAATTCATCAGAAAACTTTTCCCCAAGCCAATCCCAAAACTTAGGGACATCATACTCAGCCCCAGGAGCCAAAGCCACCACTTCCCACACAGCCTTCCTTAGATGATAACCAGGAGTTCTTCCATTCATCATCATAGCTTCAACAAAACGAACAAGTTCGTCCAAATTCACAAGTACACTTCCCCAATCACAAAAAATTCTTTTAGAGAGCTTTTCACCACCTTCAATAGCAGCAAAACCAGAAAATGCAAATTCAAAATCTTTCGCCTTGCGGCAAGACCCAAAAACATCATCAAAATCAACATATTCTTGATCACTCTCTATAAATAACATAAGAGCGTCCAAATAACCCCTAAGAGAATCCTCAGGAGGTCCACCAAAGAAGCAAAGTTTGTCATTCCACTCCCTCATCAACGAAAAACTATGAGGTATGGACTTTTTATCACCAGAATGCTTCCCCTCAAGAGGCTCCAACATTGCCACAGATGCATCTGCATCAATTGGAACACTCACAGCATGACCATAAACCCTGGCACACTGATCAACATCCTCAGCAGCCTCCATCACCATAGAATAATGCCCCACAGAAGGAAAAACACAACCACCAAAAACATCCCCATTCAACATTTCATTCAAACAAGCAAAAGCCTCTTCAAACCTATTTTCACTACCAGAAAATAATATATCCCTAATCTTCAACTTATAATACAAAGCACCTGTAACTTGAATACGCACCCACTTCAGCAAAGGCAAAATCTTCGTATTAGAGTTCGGATGAGCCTCCAAGGACACCTCAAGCGTATCAACATCCTTACACAACACTTGAACACCTTCATCGCGATCAAAAGTTTCCTCATCAACATCCCCAAAAGGTTCAAGAAATTCCAGCCCAACCTCTCGCCTCTCAAGAAGACCCACTAACGAGAGAATCCTACCTTTTATATGTCTAGGATATTGCCGGAAATTACTCATGCCAACAGGAACCAAAGGCCTATTTCCTGAGCCAAAAACATCCTCAACAGTGCAATCTGCCTCACCATCTATAAAATCTCTAGAGTTCATAATAACAATTCAATACAAAATCAAACTTTGGCACAATAATTTAAGCCAAAACCCTGGTTTTGTCAATGAGGTGACGCAAAGATGCTTTAAGCAAACCCATGCTTCTCCCCCCAACCTGCAGTGTCATTTTTGAAATCCATCACAACCTCGTACATTTCCTCAGTAATATCACCTCGCTCTCGAGCCAATCCAATCAGATCAGTAAACCCAGTCAAATTAGTCAATTTCAACTCAGCTTCAGCAAAACGATCAGTAGCCTTCGCCAATTCCCAAGAAACAATCGCAAAAATATCAGTCACAATACCATTCGCCTCAACAACAGCCTGTGCCGCCTTCACAGACGACCCACCAGTCGAAATAAGATCCTCAACAATCAAAACCTTCTGCCCAGACTCAAGATACCCCTCGATCTGTTTCCCAGCACCGTGCTCCTTCTTTTCAGGACGAATATAAATCATTGGCAAATCCATCTGAGCCGCAAGAAAAGCCGCCCAAGGAATAGCCGCAGTCGCAGTCCCACCAATCACATCCGGCATCTCCATCTCACCATTTTTCACCTTCTCATGAACCAAATTCTCAAACGCATCCACAACATCCTTCCTCTCCACCGGAAACGAAATCATCTTCCGATTATCGCAATAAACTGGCGATTTTATTCCACTTACCCAAGAAAACGGCGGATCCACTTTCACCATCACAGCCTTTCTCTCAAGCAGATTTGTAGCAATTTTTTTAGAAACCTCAGAACTTTCCATAGTATTTGATTTTAAATAATTTTAGAAATAAGCCCTACCACTCCACCTTCCTGCCCACACTATCTCGATGATATTTTCCAAACTCGCTCAACTTCAAAGCCGCAGCCCCATCATAAACCGGCCCCTCTTTACAAGCACGAATCCCGGAATCATCCATACAACACTGCCCACAAACTCCAATTCCACATTTCATATATCGTTCCAACGAAACCGCAGACGGAATTCCTTTCCGCCCAGCCAATTCCGCAGCCTTCTTCATCATAACCTCCGGCCCACAAGCAAAAACTCGAGTCACAGGCCCACCCTCCAACGAATCACTAGCCAAAAGCTCCTCCAAAACCTCAGTATTATATCCCTTATGTCCTTTAGAACCATCATCAGTCGCCGCATGATAAGTCACATCACCTCCCAACGCCTTAACCCTCTCTTCATACAACAAAAGATCCGCCGACCTCGCTCCCACAATCATCTCCACCTTACAACCTTCCTTCAGAGCATTCACCGCAACATTATACATCGGTGCCGCTCCATACCCCCCAGCCAAAAGCGCCAAATGATCCCCCTTCTCAAATTCATATGAAGTCCCAAACGGCCCACGAATCCCAACCTTCGCCTCCTCACCCATCTCAAACAACTTCTCAGTCGCATCACCAACCTTCGCTATTGTAAGCCAAAACTCCTTACCATCATCATAAGCAATCGAGAACGGATTCTCATCCACCCCCGGAATCCACAGCATCACAAATTGCCCAGGCTTACTAGACCCAAGATGCGCAAATTTACTGTAATCAAAAATAAAAGTCCAGATAGTCTCCGTCTCCTTAACAATCTTCTTTATAGGTAAAATTTTTGGCCTAGAATCTAATTTTTCATTCTGCTGATACATATTTCTCTACAAGGTTATTTTACAGTTCCAATAATCTCACTAAGATCCTTCACCCCCTCCTTCTCGCACCATTCGTTCATCTCCGCAGCAATCTCCCCAAACCCACCAACATCTCGATAATAAACCATCGTCCCAACTCCCACCAAAGTCGCTCCAGCCATCATCATCTCAATCGCATCCTCTCCAGTCATCACACCTCCAGTTCCAATCACCGGAAGCCCAGTCGTTTTCCAAATATCATGCACCATCTTCACAGCAATCGGTTTGATAGCAGGCCCACTCAATCCTCCAACTTTATTTTTCAAAATCGGCACCCGAGTCGTAAGGTCTATAGCCATTCCAGGACCAATAGTGTTGATTGCGCAGAAACCATCCGCTCCAGCATCAGCACACGCCGCAGCTATTCGAGATATATTTGGTACATTCGGTGAAAGCTTCACCACAACAGGTATCTTCGATCCAACTTCGTCCATTTTCTTTCGCACAACCTCCGTCACATGAGCCGCTTGCATAGGATCACAAGCAAAAGGCAACCCCATCTCATCCTCAACATTCGGACAAGAAATATTCACTTCGATAACATCCGGCTGCAAAGTAACAATTCTTTCAGCCAATCCAGCAAATTCACTCGCCTGACCAGCCACAATGCTTGCAATCAACGGCGCCGGCCGCTCCCCTGGAACTCCGTATTCACCAAAAAGCTGTTCAGCCTTTTCGATTCCAGCGTCAGACAACCCAACCGCATTCAAAAAATAATGCTCCGTCCCAAACATCGTCGGATTCGCATGCCCCTTGTGCTCCTCCATCCAGATCGATTTCGTGGTTACTCCACCAGCTCCATTCTTTACAACATTCTTCAAAGAAGCCGCAGTAACTCCAAGAACACCGGAAGCAAGAACCAATGGGTTCTCAAACTCCACTTCACAAAATTTTACTTTAAGGTTTGCCATTTCGAAAAAACTTTACCAAAAAGCACCCCCAAACACAATCAATTAACTAAACCAAAACCAAACCACCTAGGATCCTCAACATCCTGTTCACACGTCTCCCCCTTCCAAAAACCATTAACCGGAAAAGCAAAACAAGCCACCTGAAGATCCAACATATCCTCACTATATGACTTAATCATTTCAGCTTCCTCAGCATCAGAATCCAAAACACCCTCTGTAGTAACCCAACCCTGCGAATACACCCCACCTTTCACATCATTACCATCACCATCATCCTCTCCATCAGGCCCTTCAACAAAATTCCCTGTCTTTAAAGCTTCCGCCTTCAAAGCAGCCATAGCAGCCTTATCATTATGACCTTTCGGTCCTTCAGCACAACCAACCACCAAAACCGCAGGCGCACCCTCTTCATCCAACAAACATCCAGAAACTTGCTCACCCTCCCCAGAAACACAAAACTGTTTCAAAGCCCCTGGCTTCAATTTGCGAAAAAGCTCAGCCTCCTGATGAGGCTTCAATGCAGCCCCACATCCTACAGCCAAAAACACAAGCCCAACACTAGACGCAACCAATTTAAATCTAGAACCAAATCGTCCAGACAAACTCGAAACATCCTCAACACGATCTTCTCTACGACCAACACTCTCAGTTTGTTCAGCCCTTCTTAAGGCCTCATCCAATTTTAATTCATTCAAAAACATATTCGATTGTTTAATGGCAGAAAATGATACCATAATCCACAAAAAACAATCAACCGTTAAACCACCTCCCCAGCCAAAACTACAACCTCAGGCCATCCCGAAAGTTTCCATCCTTCATAACAACTCCACCCACATTTATATTTCAACGCAGCCTCTCCCTTCCCCACAATTCGCTCCTCACCCAAATCCACCAAAATCAAATCCGCTCGCCCACCATCCTCAATCTTTCCAACATTCTCCAGCCCAAAAATCTCAGCCGGCTTCTCACAACACATCTCAACAACTTTTTGCAGATCCAATTTCTCTCCAACCACTTCATTCAACATCAACGGCAACAAAGTCTGTACATCAGGCATCCCACTCGGCGCAATTCCGCCACCAGCACCCTCCTTCTCTTCCCGCGTATGCGGACTATGATCAGTCGCAACAATATCAATCTCCCCAGCATAAACCCCCTTCCACAATTCACCCACCTCCTCCTTCGATCGAACCGGCGGATTAACTTTCAAAAATCCCCCCAATTTCTCATACATCCCATCATTCAAAAACAAATGCCGAGGCGAAACCTCGCAAGTAACCAATCCATCTTTAAATTTACCGATCTCATCCAATTCCTCCCTCGAAGACACATGCGCGATATGCACAGATCTCTTATGCTTTCGCGCCAAATGACACGCTTCCTTCACAGCTTTCAAACAACATTCAACAGGCCGCGCCTTCCCATGATTCCCAGGCACCGACAAATCAAAACCTTCCGCAAATTCATCCAAACATTCCTGATCCTCCGCATGCACAACAATAGGCAAAACTCGCCCATCAATCTCTCTCAACTTTTCATCAGCCAACATCGCCTCCAAAACTCCAGAAGCCCCCATATCTCCAGTAGAATGAGCCATATAAACCTTGATCCCCGCCAAAAATCTCCGCAATTCATCATCCGCCACAATCTTTTTAATCTCTTCCAAATTAGCCTTCCCATCTACCTCCGCCGCTCCAACAAAAATCTTAAAATGACACTTACATTTCTCCTTCGCCAATTCAACTTTCGCAGCAAACGCCTCAAAAGTCACAGTCGCAGGCTTCGTATTCGGCATATCAAAAATCGTAGTCACACCACCAGCCAAAGCCGCAGCAGACTCACTCGCAAAATCACCCTTCGCAGTCATCCCAGGCTCCCGAAAATGCACATGCGCATCAACCAACCCAGGCAAAAGATATTTATCTTCACCAGAACAATCAATAGTTTCAAATTCCTCCCCCTCTTCCAAAATATTCACCATCACATCCTCCCCCTCTCCATCTTCACAAACTTTAAAAATCTCCCCAGCATTCACAACAACATCCTTCTCATCAATTCCATGAGCCGAAACCACTTTCGCATTTTTGAATAAAAGTTTTTTCATCTCTCCAAATCTACCACTACCCCAACACCATCGCAAGCAAAGCCATCCTCACGGCCAAACCATTCCCAACCTGCTCAAAATATTTTGCACGTGGATCATAATCCACATCTGTAGTTATTTCATCAACCCTCGGCAAAGGATTCATCAAAATCGCCGTAGCCTTAGCCTTCGCCATCATTTCGCCATCAAAAACATACTTCCCTCGATGCTTCTCAGCCTCTTCCTTCGAAGAAAACCTCTCTTCCTGAATCCGAGTCGTTTGAATCACATCCATACCCCCAATCACAGCCCCAAGATCCTCCACACACTCTTCACCAGGCATCTCCAATCCTTTAGGTGCAACAAACACAAACTCCACATCCCAATGTTTCAAAAACTCGCGCAATGAATGCATCACTCTACTATGTTTCAAATCCCCAACCATCCCAACTTTCAAACCATCAATTTTTCCTTCAAAATTTTTCCAAATCGTATAAAGATCCAACAACCCTTGGGTCGGATGCTGATGCGGCCCATCTCCTGCATTTATCACCGGAATCGAACACCCAGACGCAAGCTCATCAACACTCCCCGGCTCCGGATGCCTCATCACAATCAGCTCCACCAGTTGAGACAAAGTCTTCCCCGTATCATACAAAGTCTCCCGCTTCTTTACCGATGAAGTGGTCATCATATCCGCTCCACTCACAACCTTTCCACCAAGTCTCAAAAAAGCCGCCTCAAAACTAAACCTCGTCCTAGTCGACGGTTCAAAAAACAACGTAGCCAAAACCTTCCCATCAAAAATCTTCTCAAAACCTCGAGCTTCCTCCCTTCTCTGCCCAGCCACAATCTCTTCCATTTTTCGCGCCTCTTCAAAAAGAGCCAACAACGATTCCTTATCAAACTGCTCCGCCGACAAGATGTGCTGTCCTTTAAAATCCATAGTTTTTGGTTAGTTCTATGTAATTGTACACAATTTACAACGCCCATCAACCCCACATCTCTCCGGAGAGAAAAAACCCCCAGGTTCAAAAAATTCTCTCCGGAGATACAACCCCTTGCATTTCCACCACCACCCCCCTAAAATACCCCCGATGCAAAACGCAACGCTCGTCCTCAAGGACGGAACTACACTTCTAGGAGAGTCATTCGGAGCCCCGCTAGACCGGGAAGGAGAAGTCGTTTTCAACACAGGAATGATGGGATACCCAGAAAGTTTTACTGATCCCTCGTACAGAGGTCAGATCCTAGTTCTCACATACCCACTCGTCGGAAACTACGGCGTCCCTGGGGAATGCAAAGACTTAGAAAACCTTTCAAAAAGATTCGAATCAAACGCTCTTCACATCAAAGGGCTTATCGTCAGCGAATATTCAGAAAACCACTCACATTGGGAAGCAAAAAAATCACTAGCAGATTGGCTCAAAAAACACGAAATCCCAGCAATAACAGGCATAGACACTCGAGCTCTCACTCAAAAACTCCGCCAACACGGAACAATGCTCGGCAAAATCCAAACCTCAGCACAAAACCCAGACGACAACACAAACTCAAAAACATTCCTCGATCCAAACAAAACAAACCTAGTTGCTGAAGTTTCAATCAAAGAACCAAAACTCTACAAAAGAGGCCCAAAGAAAATCATCTGCGTCGACACAGGAATCAAACTCAACATCCTACGAAACTTCCTCGATCGAGACATCACCGTCCTCAGAACTCCATGGGACTACGATTTCATCGAAGCCGGAGAAGACTTCGACGGAATTTTCCTTTCAAATGGACCTGGCGACCCAGCCATGCTCGAACCACTTCACAAAATAGTTCGCAAAGCACTAAAACTCAAAAAACCAATATTCGGAATCTGCATGGGAAACCAAATTCTAGCCCTAGCCGCAGGAGCCAAAACATACAAACTCAAATTCGGACACCGTGCACAAAACCAACCCTGCCAAGATATAGACCCAGACTCCCCAACCCACAAACACTGCTACGTCACATCCCAAAATCACGGATTCGCAATCAAAGACTCAACCCTCCCAAAAGATTGGATCACATGGCTCAAAAACCTAAACGACGATACAAACGAAGGCATCAAACACAAAACTCTCCCCTATTTTTCATGCCAATTCCATCCTGAAGCCACACCCGGCCCACTCGACACAGAACATTTCTTCGACAAATTCATAGACATGCTCTAAGATAGCCGTCTGAATATCTGTCAAAACCATATTCTTTTTTGATAAACACGCCAATGGAAACACCAACCATAAAAGATAAGCTGGAAGAAGCCTTAGCACTAACACAGGCAAAACAACAACACCCGCAATACAGCCAAGCCAGCAAAATAATATTATTATCAACCCTCATAGAGCACAACGGCACAGCAGCCATATCAGAAATCCAAAGCCAACTCAAAGAAGCCAACGCCACACTCTCAATAGCAAGCGTAATTCAAGACATAAACACTAAAATCCTTTCACAACTAGAAAATCCAAAAATACACATTGTAAAACAAGCAGGTCAAATCGAAACCAGATTTGATCAAAATTCAGCAGAAGAACTCATCAAAGAAGCACAAGAAGACAAAGCCCCAAGCGAAGAAGACATACGGTATGCAATAGAAAAACTCCCAAAATCACAACTAGCACAAGAAATACTAGCCCATTTTCTGAATGACACAACACTCCCGAAACACAAAATCGACACAATGATAGAAAACCAATCAAAATCCAGAGCAATCAACCAATTAAGAAGATTATTCGAAAAACACGGCCTAAGTTTAGACAAAGTACAACCAACAACTTTCGAAAACAGAAAAGCCCCAAAAACATACTACTACCTAAAAAAAATCCCGAAACCAACACATACAAGAAAACGCAAAGGCCCAAGACAAATCGGGCCAAAGAGGCTAGCAAGACAAATAAGACAAGATTTCGCAGATATAAGTGAAGAAGATATAGCAGCACTCGCAAAACAACGTCCCAAAACCAGAGGAGAATGCGTAGATGGCCCTAGACCATGCCGATGGGTAGCATGCAGACATCACCTATATTTAGACGTTAGTCCAAATGGCAAAAGCCTCATACTCAACTTTCCAGATGCAGATCCAGACAACATGCCAGAAAGCTGCTCATTAGACTTAGCCGCCCAAGGAAAACATTCACTAAGAGAGGTCGGAAGACACTTAAACATTACAAAAGCACGCGCCCATTCTATAACAAATGACCTGAAGACAAGATTTGAGACTGAATCATAAAAACAGAAAACCCCTCCGGAGAGGGGAATAATTGTTCAGATTTTGCAACCTAATTTTTATTTTTTATTTTTATTTCTAGCCTGGGTTTCAGTGTTGTTTATACCCCCACAACAGGGCGCCCATTTCGACTTTAGCTACCTCGCAAGGAAGAAGTAAAGAAGCGGGAAACGATTACCTAGTAATCAAATTCGAAGGCCAGCAAGCTGGCAAACAAATGAAATTTCAAGGCGGTGATCGGTCCACAATCCCAGCCGGAGCCAAGAGAGGGTCCATCACCCAAGCAAGGAAAGAGAGAGAGTAAAAGGTCGGGCTTTTTATTTTTGTTTTTGTTTTGAGCCTCGGGGCCTTTTATCTTTACCCCCTCTCTCTCCTTGATTGGAGAGGATCGTACCATCTTGCCTCATTGAGGAACCGCTATGACGATTGCCATGTCCGGCCCGGCAAAGGCAGTGGTTACGACTTTTTGTTTTTGTTTTTTCTAGGGACGTTTGAATTTCTGTTTTTGAAATTCAGAACATGATAGCGCGTTTCTCAGAATTGTCAAAATCTAGCGCTTTACACACTCAAAGACTGCCTCCTCGCTTTCCTGTTAAGGCTAATCGCAAAACCTCAAATTTTACCCCTAAAAACATTCCCATTTACGAATCTAAACAACTAATATAGGCTGTAAATATGTTTGTATCACTCGACCTCGAAACAACCGGTTTAGACAAAAGAAAGAACCAAATCACCGAATTTGGTGCAATCAAGTTTGACCTAGAAGGCAATCAAGAAACCTTTCAGACTTTCATAAACCCAGGAGTGAAGATCCCCGAGTTCATCACCCATATCACAAACATAACCGACGAAGACGTCGCAGACGCACCAAAACTTGAAGAAGTCCAAGACAAAATAGTCGATTTTATAGGAGATGCGCCAATCATCGGACACTTCATCTCCTTCGACACCGACTTCCTCAAGGCCAAAGGCATCAGACTCAAAAACCCCCTCTACGACACATCGGAATTAGCAAGGATTTTCATGCCAGGACTCCCCTCTTACAGCCTGGAGATCCTTTCGGAAATCCTTCAAATCCAACACAAAGAAAAACACCGCGCACTCGACGATTCCATCGCCGCCCAAGAACTTTTCTTCAAAATCATAGACCAAATCAAAGCACTCGATCCAGACCTGCTAAAAGAAATCCAAGAACAATCAGCGAAATCAACATGGCACTTCTCAGAAGTCCTTCAAACCATAAAATCAGACGATAAAATCCTAGAATTCACACCACCACCAAGAGAAAAACAAGAAATATCACAGACAGAACAAACAGCCGTAGAACTCACAAAAAGCTCTTCGAAAACTTCGTTAATAGAAACACCAACAATCTCGACACAACTCGCCGAAGAATTAGCAACAACCTCAGAAAAAAACACCGTGATCCTTTGCCCATACGACATATTCGCCGAAGTACAGCCAAACCCAGACAAAAAAATAGCAAAATTAAGCGCATCAGAAAACTACATCTCCCTCCCCAGACTAGAAGAACTCAAAAAAAGAGAAAATTTCAACACTCCTCAAATCACCTCATTAATAAAAACCCTGATCTGGCTCAAAAAAACAGACAGCGGACTTTTGGCAGAAGAAATCTCATTTTCACAAGATGAACGAGAAATCTTGAAACACGTAACGCTCGGCCCAGACACTCCACCAAAAGAAGAAAAAAAATCAAAAACAATCCTTGGAAGCTACGCCTACACTCCCCAAAAAAACACAAAACACCTGATAATCCTAGACGCTCCAAAATTCATAAAAGACACCCAGTACAAAAAATCAAAGATAATCCTAGAAAAGAAGACGTTGTCCCCAATCGAGAGTTTGCTCCACATCGCCACACAAGACCTCCTAGACGAACCGAAAAAAACACTCCAAGAACTCAAAGAAAAAATCGAAGTTCTATTCGGCCTCCTAGAAAACATAGCGGAATCAAATTTCAAACCAAACGACTATTATCCACAATTCGAACTATCAAACTTCGAGACAGCCAGCCCAAATTGGGCTCGAGCCAAAGACGTAATCAAAAACCTCATCAGCCTATCCCAAGATCTCAAAGACTTCGTGAACGAGAAAACAATCCCGTACCTTCAAGACTGGAAAGAAATCCTTCGCGACTTCTACGAAACGATTGTAGAACCGGACACAACAAAACATTCAATATTTTTCCAGAGGAACCGAACCGACGAACTCGTCATAAGAACAATCCCAATCTCGATAATCCCCCACTTCGAAGCGATTTCAAAAAATGTAAAAAAAATCACACTAATCGGAAAAAGCCTCGATGCCCAAGACGACTGCAGACTGATCAAAACTTTGTTCGGACTCCCAGAAGACACACCCCTACATCAAACAAACCCGCCTAAGTCCACAATAGACAAAACCAACCTATTCATAGTCACAGACATCGTAGGCAACGCAAACGAAGTCCTTCAACAAACCATAGAATTCACAAAAAACTTCGTCACCAAAAACAAAGGTCGCAGCACAATCATCATGAATTCAATAAAGAAACTCGAAGACCTTCACCTAGCCCTAGCACCAAAACTCAAAAAAAACGGAATCATACTACTGTCACAAAAAGGATCAGGAGGTTTGGGGAAAATCCTAGAAATGTACAAATCCGATCCAGATTCAAGCAACATAGTAATAACACCAAGTAGATGGGAAAACTTCAATCCACAAGACCTCACCGAAGAAAATGATTTCCAAAACTTAATAATACAAAGCATTCCATTCGATCCACCATCAGATCCATTCTTGAATGCATTAGCAAAAAACTTCTCAGATCCTTGGAATGAATTCCAAATCCCAAGAGCAATGCTCAGCCTAAAACAGATCATAAACAAATTCCTTACAAAAACCCCAGGAAGGATAATTCTCCTAGACAACCGAGTCATAACAAAATCATACGCAAAACCATTCATAAAAGCCCTCGCCGAAATAAAAAACCCCGAAGAGGTTCAAAAAGACGATTTGCTATAGAACTCCAACCCAAAATCACAAGAAATCAAGAACTTTTGCTTCCAAAAGCCATTTTCGCTTTGCCCTCACCCCACAAATGAGTAGAATTAAGCACAAGGTGAAAACCTTCACACATTAACCCCAGAACAATGTTATACCTCCTCCTCATAATAGTACTGATCGTTGTAGCAGTCGGCGTAATGCTCTACAACAGCTTGAAAAAATTCCAAGCAAAAGCTGAAGAAGCAAAAAAAGACCTGCTTGAAATTCTCAACGCAAGGCACGAAGAAATCGGAAAGCTAAACGATTTGAACGGAGCTGACTTAGGCTCTATTAAATCTACAAGCACAGAAGCTTCAACAACCGAAGACTTCGCAATTCGAGCCGAAAAAGAAATGAGCCTTTCAGGAAATTTAGCTCCCGCTTTAGAATCTCCAGAAGCAAGCCCTTTGAAAGAACTTGAAGAAAAAATTCAAAACGCAATCAGATACTACAACTCAACAGCAAGTGATTTGAACAAAACTTTAAAGACTACACCAAACAATTACGTGGCAGGCCCACTTGGTTTCAAAGAGATGGCTTATTTTGGAGAAGCTCCAGCTCAAGACATCGAAATAAAAACCGAGGGTGAAACTCACGACTTGCCAGAAATAAATACACCTATTAGTTCCCCTAACCCCGAAAGTCCTATGACTGACGACACAACACCTGCAGTTCCTGCTGTAGAACCAGAAGTAACTCCTGAAGCTCCTGCTGTAGAACCAGTGGCAGCTGAACCAGAAGTAGAAGCTGCTCCTGAAGTAACTGCTGAACCAACAGTTGAAGCTGAACCTGCTGTTGAAGCTCCTGTAGCTGAACCTGTAGTAGAAGAAGCTGCTCCTGAAGTAACTCCTGAACCTACCGTTGAGGCTCCTGTAGCTGAACCAGAAGTTGAGGCTGAACCAGCTGTAGAAGCTGCTCCTGAAGTAACTCCTGAACCTACAGTAGAAGCTGAGCCTGAAGTAACTCCTGAGCCTACCGTTGAAGCTCCAGCAGCTGAACCAGCTGTAGAAGCTACTCCTGAGGTAACTCCTGAACCTGCTGTTGAAGCTCCTGCAGCTGAACCAACAGAAGAAACTCCACCACAAGCTTAGAGCAAAAACAGATTTTAGAATAAAACCCCTTCTCCCGGAGGGGTTTTTATTGACTTCCACTACTGAAATCAATAGAATCAACAACCAATATTAAACTTAACGATCAAAATGAATAGCTTTCTATACAACGCAAAAACAGAAATCCCAACACCCCCTATCGTCCAAAAAGAGGCTAAATTCAAAGACCCATCTGAGCATATGAAAGATTTAGAATCGCTCTTAACAAACACAGCAACAGCAATAGACAAAGTTCAAGCAGAATTAATAGAAGCAATTGCGGAAGCATACGGACAAGGATTGGCCATAACACTCCTACAAATAATACAAATACAAAGAGAAAACCTAGAAACCAGCCTCCAAACCCTCAAAGAAGAGATAGAAGAAGACCAACCTTCCTACAGAAGCTCAAAATTCCTAACAGCTTTAGCCCTCCAACAACCACGAATATCAACAATCAACGGAAAATCCATCCAAACTTCAATAACAACCCACACAGAAACCCCAGAGACCACAGATCCCTATGAATTGATCCTCACAATAATAGAAATAACATCCAAAAAAGGAAGAGAAATAACCAAAGTAAGAGAACTTTCAATAACACCAGCAATGATCACGCACCAAGAACGAATCCATAGAGCCGGAAAGAGGGATAGAGTTGTAGCAGCAAAATCTTTCTTCACACACAGCGCACAAACCACAAACGACATAGGGACAACACAAACAATTGACCATGACAATACCAATCATCAGGACCTCCGTTCAGTCACTCTTGATGAAGGCATCCCAGTGTTCACACGTGACCACCTTGAAGCTCACACATTACCAAGACCAAACGACCAATTAGAAAAAGATTTCCGAACAGAAATAACAAGACAACTTCAAGCATTTCTCAACGAATTCAGAAAACTACAAGGAACAGCAACAAATCCCACTCAACTTGCAGCCAACATTCAACACCTAGCAAACACAGAAGACTACAATCTATAAATTCTTCTTCAAATCCTCAACCTGATCTCTCAGCTCAGCAGCTTTCTCAAACTCCATATTCTGAGCAGCCATCTCCATCTGAGATTCCAGATAAGTAATATACTTCGACAACTCATCCTTCGGAATTTTCTTACCATCAACTTTTTTACGACCTGTATCCTTTTTCTTCCCATGCATCGCAATATCTTTGACTGCTTTCTTAATAGTCGCAGGAGTAATACCATGTTTTTTATTATGAATTTCCTGCTTTTTACGACGACGCGAAGTCTCATCGATAGTAGCCTTCATCGCAGGAGTAATTTTGTCACCATACATGATCACGACCCCATTCACATTCCTCGCACACCGCCCACTAGTCTGGATCAGAGCACTTTCACTTCTCAAGAAACCTTGTTTATCAGCATCAAGAATCGCAACCAAAGAAACCTCCGGCAAATCCAATCCTTCACGCAACAAGTTAATCCCAACAAGCACATCAAATTTCCCCAAACGAAGATCACGCAAAATCTCAATTCGCTCAAGCGTATCAACATCAGAATGCAAATACCGTACTCGCACATCCGCATCAGCCAAAAACTCCGCCAAATCCTCAGCAGAACGCTTCGTCAAAGTAGTGACCAATACACGCTCCTTCGCCCGAACTCGCCCATGAATTTCCTTGAGCAGATCCTGGATCTGCCCCTCAGACGGCCGCACCTCTATAGGAGGATCAAGCAATCCAGTCGGTCGAACAATCAGTTCAGTGATCTCACTCTTAGGCGTCTTCGCAATCTCATATTTACCAGGTGTCGCAGACACATAAACCGCCTGCTTCATAAATCCTTCAAATTCAGAAAACTTCAAAGGCCTATTGTCCTTCGCAGAAGGAAGCCTGAATCCATGTTCAATCAAAGTGTTTTTTCGAGAACGATTCCCTTCATACATCGCACCAATCTGCGGAACCGTAATATGTGACTCATCTATAAAAAGTAAATAATCATCAGGAAAATAATCCATCAAAGTCGTTGGCTGCGCATTCTCCTTCGCCGGCCGCTTACCATCCCCATGCAGGAACCTAGTATAGTTCTCAATTCCAGAACAATATCCAGTCTCCAACATAATCTCAATATCATATTCCGTTCGAGTCTTGATTCGTTCCGCCTCAATATTTTTCCCGATAGCCCGAAGTTGAGTATATCTCAAATCAAGATCCTTCCGGATCCAATCAACCGCATTTCTAATCTTTTCCTCAGTTGTCACATCATGTTTCGCCGGGAACACAGTCACCTCGTCCAACTCCTTCAAAACCTCCCCAGTAAAAGCCTCAACTTCACTTATCCCCTCAATATCATCCCCAAAAAACTCAATCCTATAAACCGTATCCTTATCCGGCGGATAAATCTCAACAGTGTCACCCAGAACATGAAACATCCCGTTCTTGAACTCCATTCCAGACCGCACATATTGCATTTCAGCCAGCTTTCGCAGCAAAACATCACGCACAATCACATCCCCCTTCCGGATAGTCACCGCCAAATCATTGTAATCCTCCACAGAACCCAATCCATAAATACAAGAAACCGTCCCAACAATCAAAACATCATTTCGCGTAAGCAAATTCGACGTCGCTTGATGCCGCAATTTCGCGATTTCCTCATTGATCGACGCATCTTTCTCGATATAAGTGTCTGTCGCCGGCATATACGCCTCCGGCTGATAATAATCATAATACGAAACAAAATAACTCACCGCATTATTCGGAAACATCTCCTGAAACTCCGCACACAACTGCGCCGCCAAAGTTTTATTATGAGACAAAACCAACGTCGGCTTCTGAATCTCCTGCACAACATTCGCCATAACAAAAGTCTTCCCCGAACCCGTCACCCCATGAACAATCTGATCCTCTTTCCCCTTTTTCAACCCACCAACAAGATCCTTGATAGCCCGAGGCTGATCCCCTTTCGGCGTCATCTTCGATTTCAATTCAAACTTCTGATTTTTCACGATTTTTTTGGACTTCCCCATAGTTTTTTATACAAAAAATTAGCCTAGAGATTCTAGCAAACTATCAGGGATTACTCCAGGGGAAATAGGTCACTAAGTCTTAATCACGCCACCCCCGTCAATAAGCCCCAAACAAAAACATCCTCTTTATCAATTCGAGACACACCATGTTCATCCAAAAATCCTCGAATCAAGATCCTGGTTTTACCTACACATTCATGGTACAAATTCTCCCTATCACCTCCATCAGCATCAGAACCTTCTCTATAAGTCACTATTTCTTCAGAAATCTTGCCAGCCAAAGAAGCAATACTAAAATCTTCACCAGTACCAGTAGCCCCTGACACCAAATGCCTTAGTTTATGATCGTCAACACATCTTCCCATTTTTTTCAAAAGATCCATCTCAAGACGTTCAGCCAAAGAGGCCTGTTCTTTAAGATCCAAAGACTCCTTCCAAC
This sequence comes from Candidatus Peregrinibacteria bacterium, assembly GCA_018655275.1. Lineage (GTDB taxonomy): Bacteria > Patescibacteriota > Gracilibacteria > UBA1369 > LOWO2-01-FULL-3 > JABIJZ01. The sequence goes on from JABIJZ010000002.1 coordinate 272,268, forward strand.
CCTCAATAGCTTCCCTAACAGAGTGAAATGCCCTCTCATCTACAGTTCCCCAAGCTTTCACACCCTTTGTAGGAGAACCATCAACCTCATTAATAATCCCAGCTTTCCCCAACACCTCCCAAACTTTACCCCACGTAAGACCAAGAGCTTTATCAAATATCAGATCTTCAGTTCCATCACGAAAAGACAATTCATCCCCAGGCTGTGCTTTTCCAATTTTATTTTCAATCCCAGTATTCACTACACCTCTAACATTCACCTCCCCAGTATCATACCAATCAAGACCTCTCGACTCATCTCCTATTCTTTCAAATAAACCCCTCGAATTATTTTTGACAATAGTGCCCCCCTCGCCCGTTAAGACATCCTTCATATAAATATATTGTTAAACAATAGGAGCAAACAATACCTCAACACACACACATGTCAAACATTTTGATTGCCCAAAACCACCTTTTTCAGTACTATAACCCACGCTTTTAAAGAAACTTCCGCCTAGACTCCATAGTTCAACGGATAGAATGTAAGCTTGCGGAGCTTAAGATGCAGGTTCGATTCCTGCTGGGGTCACCACAGTCACAGAAAACAAAACAATCCTGTGACAAAAACAAACCACACAGGTAAGTGCAACAACTTTCCAATCACAAAGTTGTTTTGCACAACCCAATAATGTAAAATAAAAAACAACATACATCTTTAACCCTCAAATTATGATGTTTCACGAAGATCTCTCATGGCTATCTGTAGCCTGGTGCCTGCACGGACTGTTCTGCCTAGCACTTTTTATCGGTGTAATCCTGTTTGTTGTATGGGCTAGCAAACACCTCAACAAAAAAGGTCTGAAAAAATTAGTAATCTGGCTCCTAGCTATCGGACTTGTCGGACTGCTAATTACAGCACCTTTCGCAAATAGACACTTCAAAGACACAATGGGTAAATGGGGAAAATTCAAAATGATGGACGAAGTCACTGAAGAAGTGACTGAATAACATTTAACCTAAAATCCCATGGAAGTAACAGCAATAACAACCACTCTGGAAGAACTATCTCCAGAAAAATTGGAAGCAGCAAAAGAAATTCTATCTCAAATAGAAATGATAGCAGAATACTGGTGGATACTAATCCTCCTAATTATCTGGACCCTTGTTTGGAAAGGACTCGCGCTTTGGAAAGCTGCAAGAAACAAAAGTAAACCTTGGTTCATTGTGCTCCTTCTCGTAAACACAGTAGGAATACTCGACCTCATTTACTACTTCGCAACAAAGAAAAAATAACAGCAAAACACAAAAACTGAAAAGAAGTTGATTCTCTATTGACTTCTTTTCTTTTCGCATGTAGTGTATCAACGTAATAGTACAAAGCTACGCAAACACACACATAACATGGCAAACAAACTCACAAAAAATCTATTAAATCGGCTAACTGAGATCAACGATCCTCAGGACATGCACGTATTCCTAAAGATGGTATTAACACCCAAAGAACTCGAAGAGATCCCAAAACGTATCGAAATTTTCGACCAACTTCGCAAAGGCACACCTCAAAGAAAAATTGCCAAAGAGCTAAACGTAGGAATCGCCACAGTCACTCGCGGCTCACGCGAACTTCAAAAAAACAAGAACTGGCGGAACACTGAAAAATCTCGGCAGTCTTTAGCTTAAAACACACTCAAACAAAACTAAGATGCCGAGAACCCAGGCGTTTTTTTAATATCCAACAATTAACAACCATGACCAAATTCAAAAAAATCAATCAGGACCTAATAGAAGGACGGACAGAAATCCCCTACGTTCAGGCAACCCCAGTATTCTCAAAATTTTACAAAAACTATAAACACAAATTTCTATTCGAATCCGCAGACATTTCACCTATATACGGAAGATTAAGCTTGATAGGCGTAGATCCATCAATAAAATTCACAGGCAAAGACACGAAATCCAAAATCCAAACATTGAACAACCGCGGAAACAATTTTCAACTCCGGAGTCGAAAAATCTCCAGAGAAAGAAAATCAACTCCGGAGTCATTCCTAAAAGAATTCCGTATCAAACAAAAAACCTTCCTAGGACTATACGGAGCATTCAGCTACGACTTCATCAGAACATTCGAAGACATCGGCCAAAAACTCCCAAAAAACAACACAAACGACTTCACTTTATTCCTATACGACACATTCATCCACTTCGATCATTTAAAAGAAAAATGCGAAATCATCGTATACAGAAAAACCAAAAAAGAGATCCAAGAAACAACCTCAAAACTCAAAAAAGAAATCGCGAAATCCCCTCAACCCACTCCAAAATACAAAATCCAAGAACCAAACTTCAGCCTAACAAAAAAAGAATACGAAGACTTGGTCCGCAAAGCAAAAACATACACGAAAAAAGGCGAACTATACGAAGTAGTCTTCTCAAATATATTGAAAGCAAAATTCGCCGGCGATCCTTTCGCCCTCTACATGAAATACCGAGAAATAAACCCATCCCCATACATGTTCCACTTCGATTTCGGCAACGAACAACTGGTAGGAGCATCTCCAGAGATGATGGTTCGATGCGAAGACAACAAAGTCCATTTAAGACCAATTTCCGGAACCGCAAAAAGGAGCCAAGACCCCATAGAAGACCACGACAACATGCTAAAACTTCTCCAAGACCCAAAAGAAAAAGCGGAACTGGACATGCTCGTAGACCTCGGCAGAAACGACCTTAGCCGAGTATGCGAACCAGGCATCGAAATCTCCGACTACAGATTCATAGAAAAATATTCAAAAGTAATGCACACAATCACCCACCTAACAGGCACGCTCAGAAAAGACTGTACAGCCCTAGACGCCCTCATCTCTTGCATAAACGCAGGAACACTCACAGGAACCCCAAAAATCGCAGCAATGCAGGCTATAGAAACCCACGAGAAAGAAAGGCGCGGCTACTACGGCGGAACAATAGGATACCTAACTCTAAACGGAGATATGGACACAGGAATAATCATTCGAACCGCCCACATAAAAAACGGCAATTTAAGATTCCAAGTAGGAGCAACCCTCCTAAACGACTCAACTCCATCAAAAGAATATCAAGAGACCTTGAACAAAGCCCAAGCTTTCCTCCAAACATTCGAAACTAACCCCCTATCACAATGAAAAAAGTCCTTATAATAGACAACTTCGACTCCTTTACATTCAATCTCGTTGAATATTTTAGGCTATGCAAATGCGAAGTCGAAATTCACAGAAACAACATCGATCCAGACCTGGTTGAGCAAATCTCCCCAGACTTGATAGTCCTCTCCCCCGGCCCATCTATTCCCAAAAAAGCCGGCAACCTCTTAGCAATCATCGACAAATATCACAAAAAATTCCCAATGTTTGGTGTTTGCTTGGGCCATGAAGCTTTGATCGAATATTTCGGTGGATCGCTAAAATACGTAAAACCCGTCCACGGCAAATCATCACCAATCACCCACAACAAAAAAGAAATTTTCACCAAAATACCACAAAATTTCCAAGCCGGACGATACCACTCCCTAGCAGGCAACAAAATTCCAAATTGCTTCAACATCACAGCAAAAACAGACGGCCTCACAATGGCAATCAAACACAAACATCTCCCAATATACGGAGTCCAATTTCACCCCGAATCAATCCTAACAATGAAAAACCAAAACGGTCTCAAACTAATCAATAACTTAATGTCATGCATATAATAACTTTTCTCAAAAAAAGCATAAAAGGAGAACTATCGCTGGAAGAGCAGAAAAAATATCTCCAAACAAAGACTGACATCACACCTCAGGAGCTAGCTGCAACAGTCAAATTTCTCCAAAAACAAATGTCGCAAAAAATAAACCTCCCCGACGCCATCGACATATGCGGCACAGGAGGCTCAGGATTACCAAGAATCAACACCTCAACAATCGCAAGCATCCTACTCGCCCGTTCAGGTATCAAAATCGCAAAACACGGCAACAAAGCAGCCAGCGGACGATTCGGCAGCTTCGACCTAATAGAAAAACTAGGCATCGATTTATCCCTCACACCCAAACAAATCGAAAAGAATTTCGAAAAAACCAATTTGGCATTTTTATATGCAAGAAATTTTCACCCAGTCATGAGACATTTCGCAGAAGCTAGAACAGCAATCGGCAAACCAACATTTTTCAATCTCTTAGGCCCACTACTCAACCCAGCAAACACACAAAAACAAGTGATCGGCACAACCTTCAAAGACAAGATGCAACTGCTCGCAGAAACATGCAAAATCCTCGGCAAAAAACACATAATAATCGTCAGCGGATCAGACGGCCTGGACGAAGTAACCCTCACCGGGAAAACCTACGTCACAGAACTCCTCAACAACAAAATCTCAAACTACGAAATCTCCCCAGAAGACTTTGGAATGAAAAGAGCCAAGTTTTCAGAAATAAAAGGAGGCACACCAGCCTTCAATACCAAAATTTGCAAACAAATCCTCGAGGATAAATGCAAAACACGCCACAAAGACCTCGTGTTAATAAACTGCGCCCTAGCCCTAAGATTAATCAATCAAAAACCCAACATCCTGACAAAAATCGTAAACGACAAAGAAATCCCAAAGATCTCAAAACCCGAAATCAAAAACCTACAAAAATCAGACCGGAATTTCCTAAAAGCCCTAAAGACCGGTCAAACATCAGTCATCGCAGAAATCAAAAAAGCCTCACCAAGCAAAGGCCTGATCTCAAAAGACTTTGATCCTAAAAAAATCGCCCAAAATTACGAGGAAAATGGAGCATCAGCAATTTCAGTCATAACAGACAAAAAACATTTCCAAGGAAGCTTCCAGAATCTCAAAATTGCACGCCAAAACACAACACACACACCACTCCTCTGCAAAGATTTCATAATCCACGAAAATCAAATATTCCAAGCCAGGAAACACGGCGCAGACGCAATCCTCCTCATCGCCGCACTCCTGTCACAAAGCCAAATCACACAATTCACAAAACTCGCAAAAACCTTAAACATGGACGTACTTTGCGAAGTCCACACAATAGAAGAACTCGAAAAAGCCCTGAAAACTCCAGTCAAAATAATAGGAATCAACAACCGAGATCTCACCACTTTTAAAACCGACCTCAACACCACCAACAAAATCGCAAAACACATCCCCAAACACATAACAATAGTCTCAGAAAGCGGCATTCATTCAAAAAAAGACATACAATCCCTCCCAAAAAACATCAACGCAGTTTTGGTGGGAACTTCGCTCATGCAAGGAACAAAAATCTCCCAGCTCATCCCCAAGAAATTAAAGATCTGCGGAGTCCGAACCGCAAAAACAGCCAAATTCTGCGAGGAAATCGGAGTCGACTTCATCGGCCTCAATTTCGTACCAACAAGCAAAAGAAAAATCACAACCAAGAAAGCCATCCGAATCTGCAAATCAACCACGAACATCTACAAAGTCGGCATTTTTCAAAACCAACCAATCGAAGAAATCGACAAACTAGCTCCACACCTCGACTTCATCCAATTGTCAGGAGAAGAGCCATTAAGCTTCGTGAAAAAATGCCAAAAACCAGTCATCAAAACAATCAAACTCCACGCAAAAAAAGACATCGCCGAAGCCGAGAAATTCTTCCCCCACTGCGCATACATACTATTCGATAGCACAATCCCAGGAAGCGGAAAATCCGCAAACCACAAACCCCTAAGAAACTTCAAAAAACCATTCCTACTAGCGGGCGGCATCAATCCATCAAACACAAAAGAAGCCCTCAAACATAACCCTCTAGGTATAGACATAGCCAGCGGCGCAGAAATTCACAAACCTTACAGAAAACCACAAATTAGTCACAAAAAAATCACCCAAATTTTTAACCAAATAAAATCATGTTAATCGTAATGAAAAACAAGGCAACAAAAACCCAAATCAAAAGTGTAGTAAAAGCCATCGAGAAATTATCGCTAAAAGCGGAACAGTTACCAGGAGCCCAAAGAACAGCCATCGGGGTAACAGGCAACAAAGATTACATCGACCAAGGCAGAATCCTTAACTTCCCAGGGGTGAAAGAAATCATCCACGTAACAAAAAAATACAAACTGGTCAGCCGAGAATTCAAACCGCAAAACAGCAAAGTCCGAATCAACAAAGACATCACATTCGGAGGCAAAGCGCCAGTCATCATCGCCGGCCCATGTTCCATAGAATCCTACGAACAACTCCTAGAGATCGCACGCAAAGTAAAAGCCCTAGGAGCAGACATGCTCAGAGGCGGCGCATACAAACCGCGAACTTCGCCATACTCATTTCAAGGACTAGAAGAAGAAGGCCTAGAAATCATGAGCAAAGTGTCGAAAAAAATAGGAATCCCAACAATCAGCGAAATCACATCCACAGACCAACTCGACCTCTTCAAAAAACACACAGACATGATCCAAATCGGCGCAAGAAACATGCACAATTTTGATCTCCTCAAAAAAGTCGCAAAACTCGACAAACCAATCCTCCTCAAGAGAGGAATGTCAGCCACCATGGAAGAATTCCTACTCGCAGCCGAATACATTCTCAACGAAGGCAACCCAAACGTCGTCCTATGCGAAAGAGGAATCAGAACATTCGAGCAATCCACCAGAAACATCTTGGATTTAAACACCGTAGCCTTGATAAAAGAAGAATCTCACCTACCAATAATCGTCGATCCAAGCCACGCAGCAGGACGATACGACTTGGTAGCTCCACTCGCAAAAGCAGGATTAGCAGTAGGAGCAGACGGACTAATAGTAGAAGTACACAACGACCCAAAAAACGCACTTTCAGACGGCGGACAATCCCTAACTTTCGACTCATTCAAATCATTAATAAAAGAATTATGAAAAAATACATCCTAAACAAATCCGGCCACTTCGGAGAATACGGCGGCAGATACGTCCCCGAACTCCTCATCCCCGTCATGGAAGAACTCGAACAAGCATTTTACAAACTCAAAAAAGACCCCAAATTCACCCAAGAACTCAAAGCCCTCTACAAAAACTATTCAGGCCGACCAACCCCACTCTATTTCTGCGAAAACCTCACAAAAAAACTAGGAGGCGCAAAAATATACCTAAAAAATGAAGGCCTAAACCACACCGGCGCACACAAAATCAATCATTGCCTAGGCCAAGCCCTAATAGCCAAACACCTTAAGAAAAAACGAGTAATAGCAGAAACAGGCGCAGGCCAACACGGCCTCGCAACCGCGACAGTATGCGCAAAACTCGGACTCGACTGTACAATATACATGGGCGCAAAAGACTACGAAAGACAAAAACCAAACGTCTTCTTCATGGAAAGATTAGGAGCCAAAGTCGTTCCAGTCCAAACAGGAGGCAAAATCCTGCGCGACGCAATCAACGCAGCCCTCAGAGATTTGATCGCCCACCCAACAGACACATATTACCTCCTCGGCACCGCCTGCGGCCCTCATCCATACCCAGCAATGAACGTATATTTCCAAAGCATCGTAGGCAAAGAAGTCCGCACCCAACTAAAAAGCCAAGAGTCTCGAAAACCAGACTACTTAGTCGCCTGCGTAGGAGGCGGCAGCAACGCCATGGGTTTATTCCACGAATTTTTGGACGACAAAGAAGTCAATTTGGTCGCCGTAGAAGCAGGCGGCAAAGGCATCAAAGAAACCGATCGTGCCTGCCAACACGCAGCCAGATTCCAAACTGGATCAAAAGGCGTTGTCGAAGGCTTCAAATCAATTTTCCTCCAAACAAAAGACGGCCAAATCAAAGAAACACACAGCATCTCAGCAGGACTCGATTATTCAGGTGTCAGCCCACAACTTGCATACCTCAAAGACTTAAACCGAATCCAAACCTCATACGCCAAAGACAACGAGGTTCTAGAAGCACACACACTCCTCGCCAAAGAAGAAGGCATCTTCGCTGCACTCGAATCATGTCACGCCATGGCAGAAACAATCAAACTCGCAAAAAAGCTCCCGAAAAACAAAATCATAGTCTTCAACTGCTCAGGACGCGGAGACAAAGACCTCTTCATCCTTGCAAAAAAATATAACTTCTCTCTCTAATGAAATTAATGACACACATCGTCGCAGGATATCCATCCCTCAAAGAATCCACAGACATCGCCAAAACAATGGCAACAACTGGCACCTCATTCATCGAAATTCAATTTCCCTTCTCTGACCCAATCGCAGACGGCAAAACAATCCTAGAAGCAAACACAAAAGCCCTCGCAAAAGGAATAACAACCAAGAAATGTTTCGCATTAACAAAAGACTTAGCCCAAAACACCGACACCCCAATCTTGATAATGACTTACTTCAACATCGCCTTCAAATACGGCTTAGAAGAATTCTGCCGCAAAGCCCAAAAATCAGGCGTCTACGGCCTAATCATCCCAGACATCCCGATCGACGAAGAACCTTTCGAAAACTACATAAAACTGTGCAAAAAATACAACCTCCACCCAATTCAAGTCATCTCCCCCATCACTCCACCAGAAAGACTTCGGAAAATCGCAAAAATCGCCACAGGATTCATATATTGCGTCTCGAGATACGGGACAACCGGAGAGAAAAACACCCTCAACCCAGACCTCAGATCATACTTAGCCAAAGTCCGAAAACACATCAAAATCCCTCTCGCCCTCGGGTTCGGAATATCAACTCCAGCCCAAGCCAAAGAAGCCGCTCGCAACGCCGACATCATCGTAATCGGCAGCAAAATTTTGAATTTGTATGACGAAACTCCCGCCAACACCAAACTAAAAGCTATAGGAAATTTTATCCAAAAAGTTCAATGTGCTTGTCTCCCTTCATAGCATTGTAAAATTTCTTGTCTGCTGTAAGAAAAACCGTATCCAAATCCTTAGCAAGAGCATGATAAGAAGCATCGTAATACGAAATTTCAGGATTTTCGTGCACAACAGCTATTGCCTCCTCCACATAATCATCACCAGGCTCCAAAAGCCCAATCCCAAACTCTTTAAAACGTTTAAAAATCTCCAACGCCTGCTCCCTATCCTCAGCCTTTCTAGAAACTATATTCAAAAATTCAAAAATCATCAGAGGAGTCGCAAGCACCGTCGTCACACCTTGCATTTTATACTTCAGGAGCTCACTTGCCTCCTCACTCCCCCTTTCTTCAAAGAAAACCTTCACCAAAACAGAAGCATCCAGTACAACCGTCTTATAGATAAACCTACTTGGTTCAAATTTATTCTTTGCCATAACGAATTTCCCTTAATATTTCCACAGAGTCCCTTTTATCACGCAATTTAACTTTTTTACGAAACTCAGCAAGCTCATCAAACATACGATCAATACCATCCGCATCAAGAGTCAATTTGTCCTCAATCAATCCAACCACATACTTACTCATATTCTGATTCCCAACCTTTTCACGCAACAACTTAACCGTCTTTGCAGGAAAGGAAAAAGTCACCCTTTGATAATTTATTTGAGCCGTCCTAGCCATATCCCAGAAAGTTAATTTCACAAAACAACTTACGTAACAATAATACATAAGTTATCCGCAAAAATCAACCTACCTCAAACTCGCAATAGCTTCCTTGTAATCCTCCGCTCCAAACACATAGCTACCCGCAACCGCAATTTCCGCTCCAGCTTCACGAACAATCGCAGCAGTCTCAGCATTAACCCCACCATCAACCTCGATTTCATATCCCAAAGCACCTCCAGACGAAGCTTTTTTGTCTCGAAGCCAAGAAACTTTTGGCATCATATCCTCCATAAAACTCTGCCCACCAAACCCAGGCTCAACAGTCATAATCAATATCATATCAGAAAGAGCCAAAGCATCTTCATATTGCTCAATCGGAGTCCCAGGCTTTACCGAAAACCCAGCCTTCACTCCTTTAGCCCTAATCATTTGCAAACAACCTCTCAACGCCTCTGCCGAACCAAACCCTCCATCAGCACCTCCAGGCCCGCCACACGCCTCCGCATGCACAACAATATAATCCTGCGAAATCTCACGTCCAGAAACCTGCGCACCTTTTCCCAAAGCCTCAGCAAAAGGCCCAACAAACTTCTCAGGATTCTCGATCATCAAATGAACATCAAGAGGAGCCTTCACCGACGAAGCCAACGACTTCACGACAGGCACACCAATAGTGATATTCGGCACAAAATGCCCATCCATCACGTCCACATGCACCAATTCCGCTCCAGCCTCAAGAACCGCATCTATCTCCGCCCCAAGGCGTCCAAAATCCGCTGACAATATCGATGGTGCAATTTTCATAAAACTTTTCGATTAAAATTTCTAGTAAAACCTACCCTTCCCCATTCACAACCACATCACCCCCCTCATCAGCAACTTCTCCTCCAACAACTCCATTTATTTTCTCAACACGACGAACGTGCCGCTCCTCCCCTTCCTCAAAATCAGTAGTAAAGAAAGTATCCACAATCTTCTTCGCCTTCTCCAATTCAGTAGTTCGCCCACCGAGAGTAATCACATTTGCATTGTTGTGCTTACGCGACATTTCGGCCATATGCTCATCAGTCGCAACCGTCGCACGAACACCAGGAACTTTGTTCGCAGTCATCTGCATTCCAATCCCAGTTCCACACACCAAAACTCCCTTCGCATCTTTGTTTTCCATGACTTTTTCACTAACTTCTCGAGCAATATCAGGATAATCCACAGAATCTTCCGAAAAACACCCGAGATCTATAACATCGTGCCCACCCTCCTTCAAATAATCACGAAGGTTATTTTTCATCTCATATCCCCCGTGATCTGAACCAATGTAAACTTGCATAATTTTAAGTTAGATAAACGCATCAGTAACCGATTTTCCTTCATGCACCGCACTAATAACACGTGCAAAAAGCGGAGCAATCGAAAGAACTTTCAAGCCTTCAAAAGTTTTATCTCCCAAAGGAATAGAATCTGTAACAACCACCTCTTTGAACCCAGCCTTAGACAATCTCTCAATAGCCGGATCAGAGAAAACAGCATGAGACGCTCCAAGATACACATCCGGATTCGCCCCAGACTTCATCAGGACCTCAACCGCCGCACACACACTTCCTCCAGTATCAATCATGTCATCATAAAGCAGACAAGTCTTCCCATCCACATCCCCCACAACATGAGTAACTTCAGATTTATTATGTTCAGGTCTTTGTTTGTGAATAATCGCAAGAGTAGCTCCAAGCAAATCCGCGAAAATCTTCGCGTCCTTAGCTCCTCCAGCATCAGGAGAAACCACAACTAGATCCTTCAAATTCTTCGCTTTGAAATAATCCGCAAAAAGTCGGTTCGGATTCGCATTATCCACAGGGAAGTTAAAAAATCCTTGCTCTTGATCGCTATGCAAAGCCATTGTTATCACGTGGTCAGCTCCAGCCGCAGAAATCAGATCCGCCATCAATTTCGCAGAAATCGGCTCACGAGGAGTCGCCACACGATCCTGTCTCGCATATCCATAATGAGGCATAACAACATGGATACTTCCCGCAAATGACCTCTTCAAACTATCCAAAATCACGAACAGCTCCATCAGATCTTCATTCACATTCGCAGTACAAGTCTGCACCACAAAAACATCGTCACCACGCACAGTTTCCTCAGCTTTTGCATAAACCTCTCCACACGCAAATCTTTTGACAAGCATAGGAGAAACACTGGTTTTCAATTCTTTCGCAATCGCGGCAGCTAGCTCTGGGTGAGACGTTCCTGCATAGATTTTTAGTTTTGACATAGGATATAAGTAAGATTTTTGAGGTTATATTGTGCGTCTTTTTCGATTTTTTGTCAAGACCCAGGTACAAAACCTAAGATTCTCATCAAATTTTCGCCAAAAAACCCACCTAACTTATATCATAGGTGCAAAAATTGGGCAATTATTCAGCATCAGCAGGCAACTGTGTCGGACCTCTCCTTTTCCACGAGCCCCTTTCTATTCTTCGCTGCTCCTCCGTCAATGAATTCCACCGATTAGTCTCCCTAGCATCCAAACACACCAATCCCATATCATGCGCCGTCTGTTCACACAAAGAATCAAATTTTGGGTTTGCAGACGCACGAAAACACCGTCTCTCAACATTCGCTCTCAATCGTTCACATACGACACTGTTAGTCTCTCTTCCCCCACAACCCACAACCGCTTCCATCAACACAAACAACAAAATTGCAATCCTGCCTCTTGTCAAAAAAACACCGCCGTCACCTCCACCTTCCCCTTTTTCTTTATCTAAGCTACCCATAAAAATTAGAAATAATTACAAAAAATAAGAGGTGATTATAGCCCAAAACACCCTTTAAGTCAACAGCTGGCCAAACTTTACACCAACTTCTTCAAACTTTTATAAACTCCCTCTTCATCAAACCCGTACTTCTTATACAGATCAACCGGCTTACCAGATTCTCCAAATTTATCCTGCATACCAATCTTCACCAATTTCACGCCAACTCCTTCTTCAGCCAATACCTCGCTAACAGCTCCAGCAAGACCTCCAATAACACTGTGATCCTCAGCTGTCACACAAACACCAGCACGGCTCGCACAATCAATAATAGTTTTTTTATCAATAGGTTTAATAGAACTCACATTCACAACAATCACCTTCTTGCCCTCCTCCTGCAATCTCGCAGCAGCAAATAAACTAGATCCAACCAAAGCCCCAGTTGCAAACACACAAACATCAACTTTCTTGGGCAATTCGCCATTCGCAGCACCAAAAACCACATCAGATTTTCCAAATTTGAAAGAGACCTTCTCATCATAGATAACAGCCGTACCCTGACGCGCAACACGAATATAAGTTGGCCCAAAATCATCCACAACCGCCTGCATAATGCTCAAAGCCTCGTAATGATCCGCCGGGCAAACAACCTTCATATTCGGCAACGCACGCATAATCGCAATATCCTCCAAAGCCTGATGGGAAGCCCCATCCTCGCCCGTCAAAACACCAGCATGAGAGCCAAGCAATTTCACATTTAGATTCGGATAACACACCGAATTCCGAACAATCTCCCAAGCCCGACCAGCCACAAATACTGAGAACGAACATGCAAAAGGAATCTTGCCACGAGCAGCCATACCAGCCGCAGCTCCAACCATGTTTTGTTCCGCAATACCCATATTGAAATGCCTTTCCGGCCATTCTTTCGCAAATTTCGCTGTCTGCACACTGCCCGACAAATCCGCGTCCAAAACCACAATCCCTTTATATTTCCCTCCCAATTTCACCAACGCTTCTCCAAAACTCTTTCGAGTCGCAATTTTCTCGCAATCTGGATCTAGATTTACATTGTATTTAGCCATTTCTTAGTTGTAAGGAAAATTCAGGTAAGTGAACACACCCTTGATGTCGTCGACATCCACATAATGCAATATAAAGTGTCGACTATCAACACTCGATTGACGATTATCCCCCAAAACAAAGTACTTACCAAGTGGAACATTGTAAACAACCCCATCCATCTCCGAAGTAAACACCGAAGAATCTTCAACATTCACCTCCGTCTTCGTCCCCCATCTCAAATAAGGTTCCGATGCAATTCGCCCATCCACAGAGACAACTCCATCTTTTATAGAAATCTTCTCCCCAGGCATTCCAACAACTCTTTTTATATACACATCAACATTATCACTCGAATCTTCCAGCTCAAACAAAACCACATCCCCTCTCTCAACTCCACCAAAAGCAGCCTCATACCCACTCATATACACAACATCTCCTTCATAAAAAGTCGGCAACATACTTCCCCCAGAAACAATCACAGGAAAAGTCATCAAAAGCTTTATAAAACTAATCAAAACAGGAATCATAAAAAATTTTTACTATCACCTACCCAAGCAAAGCCTCCTCCGCAACCTTCAATTCCTCTTCACTCAGCGCAGCCCCATGATACTCAACCTTATTCTCAGCAAAAGGAACCCCCTTCCCCTTCACGGTATGACACCAGATACAGGTAGGTTGCCTTTCGTTTTTCTTCGCCCGCTCAATCGCAGGAAGTAACTGTTTAAAATCATGCCCATCCGTCACTTGAATCACTCTCCAACCAAAAGATTCGAATTTTGCCTGAATCGGATCAACATTCATGATCTGCCGATTCGTCCCATCTATTTGTAATTTGTTGTTATCAACAATCGCAATCAAGTTGTCAGACATATAATGTCCCGCACTCATCGCCGTCTCCCAAACAATCCCCTCCTGAAGCTCACCATCTCCCAAAATCGCAAATACTTGGTTTGGCTTCTTGTCCAACTTGAGACTCAACGCCAATCCATGTGCCGCACTAAACCCCTGCCCCAACGACCCGGTCGCAAGAGTAATTCCAGGAATCTTCGGACAAGGATGTCCTTGCAACATCGCACCAACTTGCCTCAAATGCTCAAGCTCATCTTTATCAAAATAACCAAGATCCGCCAAAATCGCATACTGCGCCGGCACTCCATGCCCTTTCGACAAAATGACATAATCCTTATCATCTTCTTTCTTCTGATCAGCCCGACCAATTCCATAATACAAAGCCACCAAAATATCCATCGCCGACATACTTCCACCAGTGTGACCACTACCAGCTTTGCTGATCATACGAAGAGCGTCCATACGAAGTTCTGCTGCCTTTTTTTTGAGGTCTTGAGTCATAGTGCCCAAACTATAACGCAGTTGCACCAAGCTTACAACGTATAGTACAATCCACCCGTAAAACTAAATTAAACCAATTAAAATGACTTATCTGTTCACATCAGAATCAGTCACCGAAGGACACCCTGACAAAATCGCAGACCAAATCTCAGACAGCATCCTAGACGAAATAATGAAAGAAGATCCAAACGGAAGAGTTGCCTGTGAAACATTAGTAACAACCGGCTTAGTACTGATAGCTGGCGAAATATCTACCACATGCTACGTAGACATCCCAAAACTCGCCAGAGAAGTCATACGCGAAATAGGATACGACAACGCAGAATATGGATTCGATGACAAAGCCTGCGCTGTAATATCAAGTATCAACGAACAAAGTCCAGATATCGCACAAGGAGTAGACCCAGGAGGCGCAGGAGACCAAGGAATGATGTTCGGATACGCATGTAAAGAAACTAAAGAGCTAATGCCACTACCAATCACACTCGCACATAAACTAACAAAACGTCTAAGCAAGCTTCGCAAAGACAAAACTCTTGAATACATAAGACCAGACGGAAAAGCACAAGTAACCATAGAATACGAAGCACCAGGAAAACCAAAACGCGTACACACAGTAGTCGTATCAGCCCAACACACACCAAAAGTAAGCCAAAAACAAATCAAGACAGACATTATCGAACATGTAATAAAACCAATCTGTGGGAAATGGTTGGACAAAGACACCATCTACCACATCAACCCAACAGGTAAATTCATCATCGGAGGCCCTCCAGGAGATTGCGGCCTCACAGGACGAAAAATCATCGTAGACACATACGGCGGCTCAGCCCCTCACGGAGGCGGATCCTTCTCAGGCAAAGATTGTACCAAGGTTGATCGTAGCGCCGCATACGCGGCCCGTTACATAGCCAAGAACATAGTCGCAGCCGATCTTGCTGAACGCGCACAGGTCCAACTCGCATACGCAATAGGAGTCGCAGAACCTGTATCTATCTTGGTTGAAACTTTCGGAACATCACAAGTCGAAGAACGCGCCTTAGAAGAAGCTGTCAGGAAAATTTTCCCACTATCCCCACTAGACATCATAGAACAACTAGAACTCCGAAAACCTATATACAAGAAAACCTCAGCATACGGTCACTTCGGAAGACCGGAATTCTCATGGGAAAAAACAGATAAGGTTGAGGAACTAAAACTCCAAGTCGTTCTTTGACGAAACAACACTTACGTCACTCACGCCCTCTAGGTCGCTCATTTTATTAATGAACTCACTTAGCTGATCCCCGTCCTTCAAACTAACATTGAAAGTGAACACAAGTACTGTTCCTCTTTCCTTCGCATCAACATTTAACAAAGTTTGCTTCTTCAAATACTCCACCATTATTTCTTTGAAAACATCGTTCGAATGATCCTTCGCATTCATCTTGAAATTAAGAACATACTCAAGCCTGCGAAGCCCTCCAAAATTCGATTTATGCAAAATGAAGACTAAGGCACATATTACACCCACGCCCAAAATCCCAGGCAAAACCGAACCAAGCCCCATCGCCAAACCTGCAGACAATGCAAAGAAAATAAATGCAACATCTCTAACATCCTTAACCGCAGTACGGAAACGGATAATAGAAAAAGCACCAAAAATCCCAATAGCCGCCGCAATATTATTTTGAATCAAAGCAACGATAAAAGCAGTGATAACTGTAACCAAAACAATCGCAGTACTAAAAGATTGAGAGTACGAAAACCCTCGATGAGTTTTTCTATAAGTCCACGCAATAGCAAATCCCAAACCAATAGCTGCCAACAGTAACAAAATAAGCTCAACCGGATTACCAAAAATTGTCACGATAGCTTTTGCTTTAAAAATATCCATATTTACAAAGTTAAAAAATTAAAAGTAAGCTGGTAAACCATACATAGATTCTATTCCACTACAATACTTCGAGAAAGTATCCTTAGTTAACCCGTATTCCTCAATTATGTCATGAAACCACCTCGGCATCGCTCCATTGAACTTCACTTCCATGACCACAAGATCATCAAAGAAATTCTCATAATTCGTATTGTATTTCAAGCCATCCGGCTTGGCAAAACTTATATCATAATCAAAAGTAACTCTAAACTTACTATCAAATCTCGAGAAAAACGCTTTTCGCTTGTAGCTCACTAAAACAACAGGCTTCATTGTATTAACAGAATGCTCCCACAAAAATTCATTCAAGAACCCACCTCTATACGCCTCCGTCTTCATCAAAGAAAAAGGATCTTTCATAAAATCCTTAAAATCAGCACCCTTTACAATCATCCTGTCCTTCAAGATAACCTCCCCACTTCTTCTTTTAAGCTCAAGAAACATACTAGTCCTATCATTATAATCACGCACATAAGTTCTTATACGAACTTTTTTACGATTCATAATCCCATCAAGCTTCTCGTGATAACATTTAAAACCAGGTGAATCCATATACAAGGTATGTACATCATACCCTGCATCATCCTGAGTATAATCATCCCAAACCATATAATTCATCATCTGGGGAATAATCCTATCCGCAATCGCACGAGGAACATGATATTTAAGCTCAAACCTTCGGAAATGAAGATTAGTTTTTTTATCCTTCACAGATTTCGCAATACTTGCCTCCATTGTAAATTTTTAAAAACTTCACCACAAAGCTACATTAGCATTACATAAATTAAAAGGCCTCATATATAAAATGTGGTTGCTCTTGGACCGAGAAAACAATGATAATCATAATAAGAACCCACCACAATATTCCTCTTCCAACCGCCCAAAATATAAATCTACTATTTTATAGCCTTCCACAAACCAACACCAACGCTATCCATAGGGTACAAAGGATAATACTCCTTCAATTTCCCAGCATCTCCGTTCAAATCATCAAAATGCACCCAACCATTGCCTTTCAAAAGTTCATAACTCACTTCTTTATCTAAATTCCCTTTCCCTTCATAATCAATAATCGAATTTTCAATAAGCACCGTACTATCATCACTATCCAACAATTTGCCATCAGCACTATTTTCAAAAGTAACAGCGACATCATTATCAAAAACAATGTCATTGTAAAACTCACAATGCCCTCCACTAAAGAAATTTTTCTTCTGATAGGCATTTATCCCCACCTCGTTATTTACAATAACACTATTCAAAATAACAGAAGTACTAGAATCCTTGCACTCAACTCCAATATGACAAGAATCCAAGACATTGTTAACAGCAACAACTTCTGATGACTCACCAAAGCTAAAACATTTGTCCCCAGAACCATAGATATAGTTATCTTTCACAAGGGTAGTACTACCAGAAGTATCAACAGAGTCATTCCCATTATTCAAGAAAACATTCCCAATAATTTCCCCGCTCATAAAATCATAATCAATAGCATCAGCACTATTTCTAGAGAATTGAGAATTCAAAACTTTCGAATCAGAATGCTTAAAATTCAAACCATCATCCGAATGTGAATATTCAAAAGAACTATGATCGACTACAACATCATCAGCATAATAAACACTAAACATCCCCGAAAAATATATTCCATTTATAAATCTCTCATTACCATGCCGAATATTGAAATAGTCAAAACGACTTCCACTAGCCCCCTTGTTGGCTAAAGCAAAAACTCCAAAAGGCTTTTCTTCATCCTGAGCCAACACATTTATTGGCCTATAAGAAGTCCCCTCAGCAAGAACTTTCCCATAAGAAACAAAAGAGATGTCCGGAGCCATTTCCAAGGTCACACCCGGCTTCAAAACAGTTGTTATTCCTGCAGGAACAACGATATCTTTATCAATTTTATGAACACCTGAAGGAATAGTTATAGACCCATTGCCATAAGAGAACCTAGGGTATCTTCGCTTTACTCTAGCAAAGTCTTCTTCAAGATGATCGACCTCACCAACAACAAGATCCCAAGGATGGATAGAAAACTCAGAAAGCAAAGACTCATCAAAAGTTTCTACACGCTCAGCCACAACAGGCTCACCAGTGATAACATTTTTAATCTCCACATTAGCCACCTCACAAGACGCAGGAAGATTCTCAACAACAAAAGAATATTTTAACGGAGCAGAAGTCAAAAATGACTCAAAATCAAAGAAATACTTAGGATCAAGTATCAAAGATCTCCCCGGAAAAAGCGTTTGATTCTCCAAAATAACATCCCCACCACTAATCGAGTATTTTTCAACCCTACGAAGACCGTTTCTCCACCCCAATCGACAATTCCCAAAACTTATTTTTTTCAAATCCACTCCAGCCCAACCATCCACATAAAAATCGATCTGCCCTTTATCAAAAGTATAAGAAACCTTAGATTGACCTACTCTATCCAGAAAAGTTTCAGAAACCTCAGAAATCTGCCCAATAAGGTCATCAACGCCTTTCTCCCACTCTTCATTAGAAGAAGGCATTCTCAACCCATTGGCAGGAGCCTTGTAAAAATCAACCTCAACAGAAGGCCTAAGCTTTGTCCGCAAATTATCAATCTTTTCCAACAAAAAGTCGTCAAAATCACCACTATTCAAATATCCATATATTACTTTATATTTTTCATTAATAAAACCAGGGTCTTTATGCAAAGCAACATATAAATCGTTGGTAAGAATATCCAAATAAGCATCATTTAAAAAATCATATCGATAGGCAGTATTATCAATCTCAACTTGCTTAAATTTGCCACTAGCATGATCAAAATAAAGAACAATATTATGAAAAAAATCATAATGCATACCTTGAATCAACGTTAGCCAAGCCGAGAAATCAATCATATAATCAATATCAACAATATCACGAAGCTCAAATTGCTCATCATTCTTCAAATAAGAAATAAGGTATTTGAGCGGAGTATAATCATTTTCAAAAAAAGAATCAGAAGTCCAAGTATAAGGAGTCGAGAAGAGATTGCAAGGAAGCCCCACATAAGCCTCCTTCCCCCTAGACCAAGTATTCTCACCAGAATAGACTTCCCCGCCAGTCAAACCATTAAGTTCAAAAAATTCCTTGTCCACACCCTCCGTATACAAATAAACACCAGCATAGTCATTATTCACATACAATTGAACAAATTTTCTTTCTGGAGACAAAACTCCCATCTTTTTCGCCAACTCACTCCCAACATAATTATTCATCATGCTAAGCCCCTTAGGGTTATTAAAAGTCAAAACAGAATTACCAAAAATAGTTTTATCATCCTTAAGTTTAACTTTGTAGGACTTCTTCGGAAAAAACCAATGATAAGAATTATCCCCCTTGTAGCGAGCCTTTGCATCATACCAACTCCCATCATAAAACAGCTCAGCCTTTTTGTAATCATACCCACTTTCTGGCAGATCAGACTCCAAACTATTAATTCTATCATCATCTATTCTCAAATCAAATCTCGCAAAATCTTCACTTTCAACAGGATCAGGGCTAACTTTACTCTTTAAAAAAGCTCCTAAATTTGCCAACTCCAATTCATAATATTTATCCAAGGAAAAAGTAGATAAACTAAAATACCTGTCACTTATAGACAAATTCCAAAATGAAGAGAAAACAGACAAATGAAAAGAAATAACAACAATCACCAAAACAATCAGTGCTACAAATAAGTTTCTTCCTGCTAGATAATCTTTAAATTTTTTCATTGGCCGAATTAATTAATTCTAAAATTTCAGGACCCACAGTTTTAGTAATCTTCATCTCTATGTTAACAAGATCCATGTCTCGTAAATTAAAATCAACACTTTTAAACAAATGAGAGTCTTGCTCAGAAGTAATAAAAACATTAGCATTAATTTTAGACAGATTTCTCAACTCCCAATCACCAAAATCATCAAAAGTCTTCACAACCACACCCTTTTTAAGAAAATCCATTTTATTTATAACAATTTCGATAGGTTCAAATCCATAGTTGTCAGCCGGATCTAAACGCATTTTATTAACAACAGCATTATCTTGCCAAAAAGTATTTTTGGACAAATCCACGCTGTAAGTCTCAAACTTATCAACAATAAGTATATCTCTCACAGGAACAAACGTTTTAGATGAAAAACCTTCCTCATCATTTCCCAAATACAATTGCCCACTTTCAACATTATTAAAATGAAGACTATTTCGAAAATGATCATAATAACCAAGCATTTCGTTATAATCATTCAAAACAAAAAGAGTCCTTATCTTGGCCTCTACAGAAGGAATATGGTCCGGGTAAATAGACAAAGCCTCTTCAAAAAGATCCAAAGCCTTGTCGTAATCCTCCATCTCAAACTCAGCCTCCCCCCATCTATAAAAATACTCGAAACCATTCGGAACAAACTCAGTCAAATCCTTATAAACTTTAGTAGCCTTATTGAACGAACCTTGCTCTTCGTAAACCTGTGCCAGCAAAACAAAAGAGTTAATTTTTATTTTAGAAAGCCGATTGCGAAATTGATTACAAGGGATAGTTTCCAAAATATAATCAAGCCTTTGAATGGCATCATCTGACTGTCCATCATCAAAAGCCTGTTTTGCAAAATCATATTCCATTTCCCACTGAAACAAATAATAATCAATCAACATTTTACCTGAATGATTATCAGAAATCCGACCATCTACAAATTTAATCATTCCAGGAAGAACAATCAGCCCAATCAAAACAATCATCAAAAATATATTTTTCTTCATTTAGTTTTAATAGTTAAATTGACTTCCACATCAGCTCTATCCCCTCCTCTAAACCAACAAGCCCCCTACTCCCAACTTCTTGCAACAATCGCGTATTGTCCAAAACAACCTTCTTTAAATAACAAGATCTATCGGGCAACCTTTCTATCGAAAATTCCTTGCCAGTCACTTTTTGAATCACTCTCACAAGGTCATTAATCGAAATCGGCACACCACTGCCCACATTATACAAATTGAAAGCCCTGTCCTCTTTCGAAAGAATCTGCATAGTTAAATCAACACAATCACCCACATAAATATAATCACGCACATTCTCACCATCTCCAAAAATAGTTATTGGTTCACCAGTTTTAATTCTGTTCAAGAAAATAGGAATAATCCCCTGCCCTCCCGCCAAATTCTGCCGTGTCCCGTAAGGATTTGAATAACGCAAAGCCAAATAATTTAATCCAAAATTAATCTTAAAATACTCCAGGTATCTCTCTATAGTTAATTTCGAAATCCCATAAGGAGAAACTGGCATAGTCAGGTCATCTTCAGAAAACATATCTTTAGAAATATTCCCATAAACTGTCCCCCCAGACGAAGGGAAAACTAATTGTTTAACACCATTTTTCGCACACTTTTCCAAAAGCTGAACTGTTCCACGAATATTAGTATCAATATCAATCAAAGGATCATTTATCGAAGATGCTGGCGTAGTAAAAGAAACAAAATGAAAAACAATATCGATATCTTTCGTTGCCTTGTCGATATCATCTTGATTTAAGAAATCACCAGCAACAAACTCAATTTTATCTCTCAAATGCTCAAGGTTCTTACTTTTACCTTCAGAAAAACGAGCAAAAGCCCGAACTTCAAATCCTTTAGACAAAAGTCCATCAACCAAGTGACTTCCTAGAAAACCATCTGCGCCCAAAACTAAACATCTCATTTTTTAAATTTTATAGCCCTTATCATCAATTTCACCCTTTTGAAAATCACGATAGACCTCATATTGAGCAAAACTGGTTAAAACACCCAGAACAACAACGAAACAAATATAATATATCCTTTTCAAAAAAGATATCCCACTTCCCCAGACATATCGACCATTATCTTTTATAGTAAAAAACATACTCTTAAACAAAGTCTTCAGATCAGTAATAGTCGCAAAATCATACAAATCAAGCAACACCAAATAATTCACATAAGCTCGTTTATATTCATAAAAAACACCACGATTATGAGAGTGAACAACCTGAGCTGTCGGTTCATAAACAATCTTGTGACCAGCCAAGATTACATCAACTCCAAATCTCAAATCCTCAGCAAAATTTATTTCTTGATAAGGATTCTTCTCCCAAAAATTACGCCGAAAACTCGAACAAACATCATCAAAGTTAGTAAGACTATACCTTTCAAAAGGAGAAAGTTCAGAATATTGCTCGAAATTCTCGATAGAATTAATTTTCAGTTCATCAGATCCAGTAAAAGAATCGTTGACTCTCTTTGCAAAAACAACATTGCAATTATCACGAGGGATTTGTTTAGCATAAACAGCTGCCACAGTCTTATCATCATAATGCTTAATCATATTGGCCAGCCAATCACTACCTTTAGGGATTGCGTCCGCAGTCAACATAACTACAATCTCACCTTTTGACTTAGAAACACCAAAATTTCTCGTCAATCCGTTGTTATAATCCTTTCTATCAACCCAATGATAACCCAGCTTATGATTCTTAATAATATCCAAGGTCGCCTGATTAGCCCCAGCCGCAACAAGTACAATTTCATAAGAGAAACCAACCTTCTGTTGCTTAATCATAGTCAAAATCTCATCCAAAAAATCTTCCCCATTACAAACTGGAATAACAATTGAAACCTTATATTTATATTTTTTCAATACTGGATAATTAACTTTCGAATATTTTCTTTTTTTACCTTTAACAGACTTCAAATAGGATTTTTCAAGTTCCTCCTTAGACTCATCAGGCAATTTACAAAGAGAGGCTTCCACCTTCGCAAACTCCCTCTTCTTCTTAAGCAGCTCAATATCATTTTGAACATATTCCTTGTCAAAAACCTTAAAAACTCCTTTCTCACTTCGCCCTTGGGACCGCCTATCTACACAAAAATCCCCCCATACAACATTCGAATAATTGCAATCTTCTACAGCTTCCGCTTTCAATATCACAGGCCCCCTTTTGGCTTCATCTATAGTTATTTCAAAAAATTGTTTATTCCTTAACTTCATAACATCAAGCTCTCTAGTGAAAAGATTTTTTTTACCAACCCAAAGAGAACACCTAACGACCCCTTTTGCCTTTTCAAAAACATCAGGACAGAGAGACAAAGAAAACTTCACCCTCCCTCCCCTTTCAAAATCGATCTTATCAAGAACTACCTCTGAATCCGGATGCATCATCACCTCATCATCTGAGAAAGAAATGTGGTTTTTCGTGGGCGCTTTTTGTTTAACCCTTGATGGATTCAAAATAGATCGATGCTCCCTCTGGAACAAATAATTGGAAAACTTTTTCAATAAGACACTATCCATCGAAAAATCCTGCGACGACAAAAACACAGGAATATCTCTTTTTTTACATTCACCAACCATCCCCAAAGACAAACCCAGTAAATGGTGAAAATGCACAACATCAGGAGTAAACCTATCCAAAAACGTCGAGAAATGTTTATCAATTGTCTCGTTTACATAAAAATCAGAAGGACTCTTAACATGAGAAAAATTATTATAGACCTGAAACATTGGCAAAGTTTCATGAAACCCACTACTGACAGATAGATTCTTCTTACAATCGTCAACCCTACTCAAAAAAAGCCCAACCTTATGTCCATCATCTTTTAAAACTTTAGACAAATCGTAAGGCAAAGAATCCTCAGATTTCGACCCAAAAGAACGACCAACTTGCAAAATTTTTAATTTATCAGCAATCATATCAAACATTTATCGTTTTGAATAAATCCTTATACCTCTCATACATAGACGAAAGCTCAAACTTTTCATTAACCCTAGAAAAAGCATTTGCGGAAAGTTTTTGTCTCAAGTCCGTATCCCCCATAAGCCTCAACATACCATCCTTCATTTCATCATACACATTAGGAGTAAGCACCAAAGCTTCTTTCTCATCCCTGAACTGCTCATTCAATCCATAAACCTTAGTAGACAAGATAGGAAGTTCGAAAGCCATTACATCAAGAGTAACAAGGGGAAACGATTCAATGTAAGAAGTGAAAACAAAAACATCTGCCAAACGATAAAAATCATATATGTGAGGAACCGCTGGAATAATCCTAATATTCTTCTCCAAATTATGCTGCTTCACAAATCCAACAACTTCAGGAGCATAATTATTTTCCTTAGTATCTCCTACAAGATATAAGTATGTATTTTTAGACAACTTCCCTCCCAAAAACAAAGACGCAAAAGTTTCAACCACATCCATCTGTCCTTTTCTCCAACAAAGCGTCCCCAAATCAAGAAAAATAAAATCCTTCATTGAATGTTTGTATTTTTTTCGCATTTGCTCCTTTGAATTTTCATTCTTAAATTTTTCAATACTAGACAAATCCACACCATTAGGAATTACATGAAAATGATCTGCATCTTTTGAGTATTCCATATACAGACTTTTTGTTGCATTGGCCGCAAAAACAACCTTGTCACACTTTTCAAAAGACTCCCCTTTAAATTGCAAATTCTTTAACAACAAATCCACCTCACTTTCATGAATAATCCAAACAAATTTCGCAGAACCTTTACTCAACTCTGAAATATAATTATGCAAAATAAGCGTGTTGAAAAGAACAAGAGATGTTTCACAAGTTTTCATAATACTTTTAACTTGCGACACATTTTTCGAGTCAAGAAAATCTATAATTTCCACCTTTATTCCAGCCTCTTCAACCCTTTCCCTGAGAGGACCATCTTTCGGAGAGACCATAGTCACATCAAAATCATCAAGAAAACCCTTCGCCAAATTAAACAAAAAAATAGGAGCTCCTTCTAAATTCAAATTATGGGTATTAACCAGTATATGTTTCCGTTTCATCTGTTTCTTTAATTAAAAAAGTATGATGTCTTTTTGACAAATTAATATTGTAATAAGGATCATTGTCCAACAACTTATCTCCCCATTTTTTACGAAGATAATTACTCTCTCCAGAATATTCCCCTACAGTCCTAGTAGCCATCTCGTAATGGTAAAATACAACATTGGGGTTATAGACAGTTCTGTAACCCTTCCCCATGAATTTCAAACACAAATCCACATCGTTATAAGCCAAAGCCAATTTTTCATCAAAACCTCCAACTTCATCAAAAACACTCTTTTTAACCATTAGACATGCAGCAGTACAAGCAGAATAATTACGCATCACATCAGACATACACATATAACCAACCTCATCCTTAGACATACGTCTAAAAGCATGGTCAGCAGTCCTATATATACCGAGAAGAACCCCAGCATGCTGTATAGTGTCATCATTATAAAGAAGCTTCACTCCAACCGCACCCACACCAGAACTAAGGGCAAAAGTCCCCCTCATCTGTTGCAACCAATCCGGTGTTAAAACTTCAGTATCATCATTAAGTAAAACTAAATATTTTCCTTCAGCCTCCTTTGCAGCCTCATTGTTAACAGTAGCAAAACTAAATTTATCTTTAATAATCGTCATAACTTTAATATTCTTTCGTTTTTTATACTTTTTTAAAATCTCTGGCTCCCCTTCAGCAGTATAAACAATGATGATTTCATAATTAGAATAAGTAGTCTTCTTCAAAATCGAATCAATACAAACAGAAAGCAAATCCACATTTCTAGTCGAGATAATGATGGAAATTTTATCTTCAAAACAATCCTTAAATTTTAGATTATACAAACTCACATGCTGCCTCTTAGCAAAACTAGGAAGTTCCACCTCAGCCTCTATCTTATTTCTATCAAGATATTCATCTAAAACCAATCGCCCACTAGCCCACCTTTGTGAGTTGAAAGTGTCCCCCAAAGCCACAGAACCAACTGTAGCACGCCAATGATAAAGAACATCGGGAATGTGTTGGATTTCATCCGTAGCCTCCGTTAAACGTAAAATTAAATCATAATCATGCCCAGGCTCACATTCCTCCCTAAAAAAACCAACCTTTTCAATAATTTGTTTACTAAATACACGCAAATGCCCCGTGTAATTATAAGAAAGAATAAGCTCCGGACTCCAGTCAGGCTTAAATGCAGGACGAAAATGTCTCCCTATCACGTCAACCTTATCATGATCACTGTAAATAAAATCAACATTTGGACGCTCATTAATCCTCTTCGCATTAGCCCACAAAGCATGCTTAGAAATTTCATCATCACTATTCAATAAAACAATATAATCAGCCGTAGCCATCTCGTAAGCCTCATTAAAAGCCCCCGCGACCCCTTTGTTATTTTCCAAGTATTTTACTTTTATTCGATCATCTTTCTCCACGTATTCCTTCAGAATAGGCCTAACTATTTTGGCAGTAGAACAATCATCAATAACACACAGTTCCCAATCCCCATATATTTGATTCAAAACAGAAGCCAAAGCCCTTCGTAAATATATTTCATCCGTATTGTAAACAGGCATTAAGATTGAAAATTTTGGCCTCATCTTCCACCCCTCAGCTTCCTTTTTCATTTTTTCAAAATCCCCATCATGCAAATAATTCACCCTTCTCCACTCCATATATCGCCATGTATTATCATCAATAGGCACGGGAGGACTTGAAAGAATATCTGGTAAACCTTGCCCCTGAGACTCACCTTTAAAATAATTACGTGTTTTCCTCCAAGTGGCAGAAAGCCCCTCATCCTTTAAACACTTTACCCCCACCTTGAGTAGAGACAATCTTGCCCAAAGTCGCCCAAACAATTTTGACAACAACCAACGACAAGCAGGTACAAATTTACGAATAGGCCAACTCAACCTCCAAACCAATGAAGACCTTATTGCCTTTATTTCATTGAGCTTATCATGCAAAACAATATCCTTCTCAGCAACAACACCATCCAAATGACTAATATGCTCGTGATGCTTACCAATCTCTGATTTTAAATCAACTATCCCTTGGTCCCTTTGCTCAACAACCTGCCTGACCTCTCCAAGCTCAGCATCCTTTCCTTGCACTACCTGCCTGATCTCCCCAAGCTCAGCGTCCTTCCCCTGCCCCACCTGCCTGATCTCCCCAAGCTCAGCATCCTTCCCCTGCACCACCTCAGCCAATTTAACTAACTCCTCTTTTTTTTCACCCACAACCCTGTCCAAACTCCCTATAGTCTGATCTTTTGCTTTTATAATTTGATCAAAAAGACCAATCCTCTCCTCCTTCTCTTCAATTACTTGATTAAATTTCTCAA
The DNA here is from genome assembly GCA_018655275.1 of Candidatus Peregrinibacteria bacterium. Taxonomy (GTDB): domain Bacteria; phylum Patescibacteriota; class Gracilibacteria; order UBA1369; family LOWO2-01-FULL-3; genus JABIJZ01. The sequence goes on from JABIJZ010000002.1 coordinate 299,961, forward strand.
CACATTTAGTCCTGTGCGGCAAAATATAATCCAACGCTTCAATCCCAATCGCAACAAAATCTAAATCTATAAGAATTTTTTTTGGTCGAACCACGTGCGACAAATCTATATCAAAAATCTGAGGATCAGACGTATCAAACATCAATCGATTCCCCTCAGAACAAAACACATTAGATTTATAATCAGAAACAATATGAGAATCCCCCTTTTCATCAACCACCTCTATCCGACCAATATCCAAAACCGCAAAACTATCTATTGGATCAAAACGAAGCTTCTTTATACCTTCGTAATCAGCTAAATCAAATTCAATATGATCCTCTCGACCAGATATTAATTTTGTAATAGATCGAGCCTCACTAATGCCATCACCATTATCAACATATACTTTTGCATGCAAAGCTTGGGACAAATTAATTTTATGAGCCCCAGTTATATCTATAAGATCAAGATACGAAAACTTATGTAACTCCTCTATTTTTTTGGCCTTCACAGGATCGCTCAATAATTCACTCAGCACATTCATCGCAAAAACATGATGCATATTCTTATCAAGAGCGAACATCGCAATATAAAAAGGAATCAAATCCTCATGCAATTTTTCATATTTGCCAGCTATATCTGGAAAAATCTTAGTCAATTCATCTAAACCACTAACTTTCAAGAAATTCTTAAAAATATGAGTAAGCTCCCATGCAGTCCTAATTCTAACCTCAGGCCTGTCAGCACTCATATTTTTCTTCCCCTCCAAAACCCTATATTTGGCTAATTGCTCCTGAATAACATGGATGTCATATTTCATACAAAGCCTTATCCACATATCATAATCAGGGGCCTGAGCATACATTTCGTTATAATATCCAACATCTTCATAACATTCCTTCCTAATCAACAAAGTGGGATGACACAAGACATTTCCATGACAAAAAAAGAAATTAAGCCACTGATAACGGCTCCTGTTCTCTTTATTAAAATGATTGTAATCAAAATGCTCAGATCCAGTAAGCTTGTTACCATGCCCATTTATCACGCTCACATGACTAAACACACCACCTACATCATCATGCTCATCCAAAAACTTAACCTGCTTTTCCAATTTATTAGGCAAGAACACATCATCTGCATTCATAATAGCAATATAAACGCCCCCAGCCTTTTCAAGACAATGATTCATAGCAACACTCGCCCCCTTATTTTCAGCAAATCGGAAAAAACTTATTCTTGGATCGGCAAATTTCTCAATTTCCCTCACTGTCCCATCGGTTGACCCATCATCAGTAATAATAAATTCAAAATCACCATAAGACTGATCAAGAACGCTCTGTATAGCCTCAGCAACACACCCCTCATGATTATAAACCGGCATTACCACGCTAATTTTAGGACCTTTGGGGAACATTCTATCTGAAACTTTTTAAAATATTACAAATTTTAACAACATCATCTACAGTAACCTCTCCATAGTAGGGAAAAGATAATACCTCGCCAGCAATCTGCTCCGCAACTTTTAGGCCTTGCGCTGACGGCAAATCCTTATAATGAGGGTATTGACTACACAAAGGATAAAAATATTTCCTTGTAAATACATTATATTCCTTGAATTTTTCATACACATAATCTCTAGATCTTCCAAAAGCACTTTCGTCAATCCTAACAACAAAGAACTGATAACTATCAACCACATCACTTCCAGTTAAACAAAAACTCACACCAGGGATATCTTCCAAATGCTGCACATACGTATCAAGTAAAATTTTCCGCTTCCTCCGCTCCTCTTCGATCATTTTCAAAACCAACAATCCCATTGAAGCCTGCATCTCATTCATCTTTCCATTAATCCCCTCAACAACAACTTCGTCAGAATTTTTAATCCCAAAATTCCTCATAAAATCAGCTTTTTCCTTATGAGCTGGATCTTTAAAAGATATAGCTCCACCCTCCACCGTATGAAATAATTTTGCAGGATGAAAACTAAACATAGTGATATCACCAAAATTCCCAATCGACTCCCCATTCACCTCAACACCAAAAGCATGAGCAGCATCGTAAACTACTTTTAAACCATGTTTGTCAGCAATTTCTTGAATCCGATCCATATCGCAAGGAATCCCAAAAACATGAACAGGTAGAATTGCTGTAGTCTTGGGTGTAATCAGTTCCTCAATTTTATTCGGATCAATATTCATAGTAACAGGGTCTATATCACAAAAAACAGGTTCAATTCCCTCCCAAGAAAGAGCATGAACAGTAGCAGGAAAAGTAAATGGAGTTGTAATCACTTCCCCCTCAAGACCCAAAATCTTAAAAGCAATCATTAAAGCAGTAGTTCCATTGTTCATTAATGATAAATACGGAACCTCCAACTCCTCCCTCAATTTTTCCTCCAACAATTGATGTTTTTTCCACAAATTTGTAATCCACTTAGACTCCCACACATCTTCAAGCTCATTTACAAAATCACCCAGCAACGGAAGTACAGGACGCGAAATAGGAATTGGTTTTTCAAATGGTTCAATCATAAATCAATTTCTAAGTTAGGAATAAATTGACCTACCGAATAATTAGCGCCCTCTATACGCACTTTCCCATCAAGGGCCCCCATCCTACCTTGATCAATCCAAAGCATCAACTGAATAAACATAGGAATTTGCATATCCAACACATCATCGTAATCATTATACTCATGCGCCGACAAAACCGACTGCATCACAATAGCCCCAGCATCAACCTCCTTAACAACAATATGGGCTGTATTTCCAAGCAACGAAACTTCTTCCTCCAAAGCCCGATCAATCGCATTAAGTCCTTTGAAACTAGGTAACAAAGATGGATGAAAATTAATAATTTTATTTTCATACTTCTCTAAAATCCCGCCCTCCAAAACAAAAACAGAAAATAAAAACAAATAATCCACTGAGGACTCCTCCATCAACCTTAACAATTCATCAGAAACATTCTCTCCACCATCAACCTCAAACAACTTAACCCCATTTTCCTCACACAAAAGCCTTAACTCTTCGTTTTCAGTATTATCAATAAAAACAAAAGCTATGTCCGCCAACAACCCTTCGTTACTTTCCTTCAAAAATTTAATGATTTTCTTCATCCTCGTCCCCTTATTTGAGACAGAAACAGCAAACTTCATAATTTTAAATTAAATCATATTGACCCAACATCCCAACCACATCCTCCTTAGAATTAAACATCAAAATATCAATAATCGAAAGATTTGGGGCAAATTCACCACCAAATTGCTCATATTTAATTTCTTTAGTTTGAAGAAAACTCAAATCCACCCCACCTTCCTCAAAAAAAGCCTTGGAATAAAGTTCAACGCCACCAATAGGATTGATATAAACACTGGCCTTCTCTTTTTCGCAAATATCCAACAACCGCTCACCACCCTTCAACCCACCATCCTCATAAACAGCCGAAGTCTCCACAAATTCAGTTTCAATCCCAAGGTAACCAGTCAAAACACGTAAACTTTTCAAAACCAAATCTGTAATCAGCGTTGCATCAAAATTCACAACCTCCCTTATCAAGGGAAAAACATTCTCAAAATTCGGTGCCTTTTTGTAGCTAACCTCTATCATTTGCAAAAGCTCTTTCCTCCAATCCTGACCATCATCAACTTCAACATCCTTTATTAACTTATTCTGGCTCGCACCACGCAACGGCACTGTAAACATATGTTCTCCCCCATTTATCAAGATCTTATTCCTATTAATCCATCCTTTGTTAATAAAAGTAACATCATCCAAAACAACAAACTTATCTACAGCATTAATCAATTGGAAATACCCAATATAAGGGAACAAGTATGGCTGCATGATTGCTAATTTCATATCTGTTTAGTTTACAATTTTACAACATCCACAATGTTATCCACATGAACACTGCCATACAGATAACCTCCCTCTCTTTTCTCCACAGCAAAAACAGTAGCTATAGGGATAAAATCACAAAAATCAACTTTTGAAATCTCAAGATCAATAGGTATAGATAAAACACAAGCAACATTGTACCCCCCGTGCGAGAAAGCCGCCTTGAATTTCCAATCCAAAACAAACCTATCTCCACACTTAACATTCTCTAAACTACATTTTTCAATAACACTATCAGAGTAAACAATATCAGCACCATTCTTGTCCCTAACATGATAACCATAAGTCAAAACACCTATATCCTCCATGGCTTCAACAAACATTCTAAGAGTAACTATCTCACCATATTCAACAGACTGAACCTCCTCACCTTTCTCATTCAAAAGCTGTACATTCAAAAACCTTGCCTTGCCATTCTGAACCCTTTGAAAAGCAGCTCTTTTTTGAAACTCACCATCCCCAACAATAGATTTGTGTTCAATACGCCCAAGATCGTTCCCACCCAAAACCTCCTGAGAACTTCTAATCCTCATAGAAAAATACTTCTCAACCACATCACTAGATTCCCCAAACTCAACAATGCCCCCCTCATCCATCAAAATAGTTTTCTCACATACACTTTTGACCGCGCCAATATCGTGACTAACAAAAATAAGCGTAATATTTTCATCCTCAATCATTTCTTTAATCCTGGTCATACACTTGGCTTGAAAAAACATATCCCCCACACTCAACGCCTCATCCACGATCAATATCTCCGGGCTAACACTGATAGCCACCGAAAACGCCAACCGCACTACCATACCACTCGAATAAGTCTTCACCGGCTGATGAATAAACTCTCCAATATCCGCAAAATCAATAATATCTTTTAGCTTCGATTCTATTTCAACCTTCGAATACCCAAAAACCGTCCCATAAAAATAAATATTCTCCATCCCACTGAGCTCAGGATTGAATCCAACCCCCAGCTCCAACAAAGACGATACCTTGCCCTTTACGTCATAAGTTCCCTCACTAGGAGTCAAAACACCAGTCAAAATCTTCAACAAAGTCGATTTCCCAGCCCCATTCTTCCCTATAATCCCTACCGTCTCCCCTTTCTTAATTTCCAAATCAACATCTTTGAGCGCATAAAAATCCTTATGATATTTTTTCCTCAAAGGATGCAAAGATTCCTTCAATCTATCCATATGATCATCATAAAGTTTGTAAACTTTAGATAAATTTTCCGCTTTTATAACAACATCAGACATAATAAAAATTTATAATACATCAGCAAAATGAGGCCGAAGCCTCTTGAACAACAACACTCCCACCAACAAAATAGCCAAAGTAACTACCCAGTAATATAAAGCAAATTCCAGATCCCCCCAGAAAGGCTCACCATAAATAAAACTCTTTCGATACCCCTCAACTATATAAAACATCGGATTTAACCTAAAAAACCATTCATAATGTTGAGGCACTAAATTAAAATCCCAAACAATAGGGGTAAACCAAAAACCAAACTGCAAAATCACATTAATAACTTGCACCACATCCTTAACAAAAACCTGCAAAGAAGATGTGATCCAACTCAAGCCCAAAAGCAAAACCATCAAAGCAAATAAATAATAAACCACTTGAACCCACCACCACGAAACCTCAACCCCACTCACCAACAAAATCACAATTCCAATACAAATAAAAATCACGTGAGTTATGAAAGAAGAAAGCAGCTTCACAATAGGCAAAATCGCGATTCGAAAATTAATCTTTTTCACCAAATACGAATATTCATGAAAAACATTCGTAGAAGTCATCAAAACCGAACTAAACAAATCCCAAGCAATAACACCAAGAGAGAGATAAGCAATAAAAGGCACTTCGCCAGGCAAATCCCCAGCCTTAAACCCCTTCACAAAAACAAGCCACAAAACCAAAATCATCACAAAAGGCTGAATGATCGTCCAAATAAATCCCAAAAACGACCCAATATATCTATTCTTGTAATCCCTCTTCGTTAACTGGTATATAACAAACTTATTTCGATAAATATCTCTCAAAAAATCCAAAAATAATCCAAAGAATTTAAACATAGCCAATGAGTCCTTAAATCTAAGCCGGCGCAATATTACACTCCTGTTAAAAAAGTCTCAAGCCGCCAAGCAACAAAGGCCACGACCTGACAACACATATTTTTTGATAAGCAAGCGTCAATCGATATAATTAGCTAAGCTATTTTCTGAAAACAGCAACTAACCCATTCCCATGAAATTTGTTGGCACCAAGTCTCTTTCAATTCCAGACATAAAAGTAATAACTTTTGGACGCTTCCCAGACCACAGAGGCTACTTCACGGAGACTTTTCGAAAAAGTGATTTTCAGAATGAAATTCCAGAAATAGCAGAATTCATGAAGGATATTGAATTTACTCAAGCAAATGAAAGTTTTTCGAAAGCAGGAACATTCCGTGGATTACACTTTCAATGGAACCCGTACATGGGCAAACTCGTTCGTCCAATCACAGGTCATCTCATAGATTTCGCACTAGATATAAGAAAAAATTCACCAACATTCGGAAAAATCATCGCATACGATATGCCTGCAAACCTCGACAACACCGAAGCAGAATGGATTTGGCTCCCTCCAGGATTCGCACACGGAGTATTCCTGCCAGAAGACTCCCTTATAGAATATATGTGCTCGGGAGAATACAGCCAAGGATGTGAAGCAGGCATTTCCCCACTTGCAGAAGACATAGACTGGTCACTCTGCGACCCTGAACTCAAAAAAATATTCGACGAAAACGTTCCAACAACAGAATTGATCACCGACAAAGACAAAGACGGCATGACTCTAGCCCAATGGGGAGAAAGCGAAAACTCAGACCAATTTATCTACCAACAAACCACTTAAAAATGTTTAACGAAACAGAATTACTAATGACAGGCGGCTCAGGACTTCTCGGAGGAGAAATAAAAAAACTCATCCCAAACGCCTTGTACCCATCTTCAAACGAATTCAACCTCACAAATTACGAACAAATGGAGAAATTCATCGCCAGCCATCCAGAAATCAAAACCATCCTCCACGCAGCAGCATTCACAGCACCACCAAAATGCGAAGAAGACCCAATCTCAGCAATCGAAGCAAACATCAACGGCACAGGCAACATCGCAAAACTCTGCATCAAACACGACTTGAAACTAATCTACGTCTCAACCGACTACGTCTTCAAAGGAGACAAAGGCAACTACAAAGAAGACGACCCAATGTCCCCAATCAACAAATACTCTTGGTCAAAACTAGGAGGCGAATGCGCAGTCAGAATGCACGACAACATATTAGTAATCCGAACCAGCTTCGGCCCAGTCCCATTTCAATACCCAAAAGCATTCACAGATCAATGGACAAGCCGCCAATCATCACAACAAGTCGCAGAAAAAATAGCAAAACTCACAAAAGCTGAAGAACAAGGCACATACCACGTAGGAACAAAACGCAGAACAGTCCACGAATACGCAAAAGACATCAGCCCAGACCAAGAAATCGGAGAAATTTCCATCGAAGACATCCCCATGCCAATGCCCGTCGATACTTCCCTCGACACATCAAAATACGAAAAATTCGCGCAACAAACCAACCAAAATGAATAAAAACATTCTCATCGTAGGAGGCGCAGGATTCATAGGTTCACACCTAATAAGACTGTTCGTAAACAAATATCCAGACTACAACATCGTAAACCTCGACGCCCTTACATACGCCGGAAATTTAGAGAACCTGCGTGACATAGAAAACGCAAAAAATTACACATTCGTTAAAACAGACATACTAAACACCGACCTCTTAGGACAAGCTTTCGACAAGTACAAAATATCGCACGTCATCCACCTAGCCGCAGAAACCCACGTCGACCGTTCAATAGACGACCCTCTAGCTTTCGTAAAAACAAATGTCGTAGGGACAGTCAATCTTCTGAATACCGCTCTGCAAAAATGGTACAACAATCTCGACCAACACCTCTTCTACCACATCTCAACAGACGAAGTGTACGGAACACTCGGCGAAGAAGGCTTATTCACAGAAGAAACTGCATACGCCCCAAACTCACCATACGCAGCATCAAAAGCATCTTCAGACCATTTCGTAAGAGCATACAAAGAAACATACAACCTTCCTGTCATAGTATCAAATTGCTCAAACAACTACGGCCCAAATCAATTCCCTGAAAAGCTCATCCCATTATTCATAAACAACATTCTCGATAAAAAACCTCTCCCAGTATACGGAGATGGAAACTACACTAGAGACTGGCTCTACGTCCTAGACCACGCCCTCGCAATCGACACAGTATTCCACAAAGGAGAAGTCGGCGAGACATACAACATCGGTGGCTTCAACGAATGGAAAAACCTCAACCTAATCCACCTACTTTGCAAAATCATGGACAAAAAACTCAACCAATCAAAAAGAGAAAGTGAAAAACTTATTACCTTCATCAAAGACCGCCCAGGCCATGACCGCAGATACGCAATAGACGCCAATAAAATCAAAACCGAACTAGGCTGGACACCAACCGTCACATTCGAACAAGGATTAACCGAAACCGTACAATGGTACCTAGACAACACAGAATGGCTAAAAAACGTAACGTCAGGTGAATACCAAAGCTACTACAAAGACATGTATAACAACAGAACAAAAGGCGGCCTTTCCAAAGGACAAGAAAAACTCCCTCAAGAACAAACCCAATCAACCACAACACAATGAAAGGAATAATCCTAGCAGGAGGTTCAGGAACAAGATTACATCCAATCACAAAAGCAATCTCAAAACAGTTGATGCCGATCTACGACAAACCGATGATCTATTACCCATTGTCTATTTTAATGTTAGCAGGAATAAGAGAAATATTAATCATCACCACACCGGAAGATCAGGCACAATTTCAAAAACTTTTAGGCGACGGCTCTGAACTCGGATGCAAATTCGAATATGAAATCCAAGAAGTCCCCAACGGACTCGCTCAAGCCTTCGTAATAGGAGAGGAATTTATCGAAGACGACAACGTCGCTCTAATTCTAGGCGACAACATCTTCTACGCATCAGGCCTAAGCAAAAAACTTCAATCATTGATCAACATAAAAGGTGGCCACATCTTCGCATATGAAGTTAGAGATCCCAATAGGTACGGAGTAGTGGAGTTTGACGAAAACCAACAAGCCATTTCCATAGAAGAAAAACCAGAAAATCCAAAATCAGACTACGCCGTAACAGGCCTATACTTCTACGACAACCAAGTGGTCGAAATAGCAAAAAACCTCAAGCCATCAGCACGAGGCGAATATGAAATCACCGACGTAAACAAAGAGTACTTAAACAAAAAACAACTCTCAGTTACAATAATGGACAGAGGCTCTGCATGGCTAGATACAGGCACTTTCGACTCACTCAGCGACGCCTCTGAATTCGTAAGAGTTATAGAAAAACGCCAAAGCACCAAGATCGGATGCATAGAGGAAGTCGCATACAGGATGGGATACATCAACAAAGAGCAACTACTAAAACTTGCAAAAGAAATGACGAAAAGCGGATACGGAAACTACCTACAATTCATATCAAGCAAATAGACTCTTGATTAAAACCAAAACAACTGATAATGTCCAACCAATAATTACAAGACAAAATGACACCAGATAAACCACTAAAAATACTCATAGGAGGCGGAGCAGGATACATAGGCTCAGCATTAGTCCCAGTCCTATTGGACCATGGCTACGAAGTCGACGTCATGGACCTTCTTTGGTTCGGCAACAACCTGCCAAAAGAAGTCAACGTAATGCAAAGAGACCTAATGGATTGCACAGCAAAAGATTTTGAAGGATACGATATCTTCATATTCCTAGCAGGCCTCTCAAATGACCCAATGGCCGAATACAGTCCTGTCGCAAATTTCATATACAACGGAGCACTTCCATCTTTCCTCGCATACGAAGCAAAAAAAGCTGGAATCAAAAAATTCATATACGCATCATCTTGCTCAGTATACGGATACACAGTCGACGAATTATACGACGAAAATGCCCCTGCAACATGCGAATACCCATACGGAATCGGAAAACTACAAGGCGAAAAAGGAGTCCTCCAGCTACAAGACGAAAACTTTTCAACAATAGCTCTCAGACAAGGCACAGTATCAGGCTTCAGCCCTCGCATGAGAATGGATTTGGTCGTAAACGCAATGTTCAAGTCAGCAATGACAAACAAATGCATCACAGTAAACAACGCATCGATCTGGCGCCCAATTTTATCAATCAATGACGCAATCACAGCATATCTCAGATCAATCCAAGCAAATCCATCAATTAGCGGAATTTTTAACGTATCTTCAGGCAACTACACAGTCGGCCAAATCGGAGACATAGTTAAAGACAATACCGAGAAACTCACAGGCCAACACATCGATATGGAAATCAAATCAATCGAAGACTTCCGTAACTACAAAGTAAAAACCGACAAAGCACGAACATACCTCGGCTTCCAGCCTCGACACTCAGTCGACTCAATCGTTGATGACCTATACAAAAACCTAGACTCATTCGGAAATTTCGAAAACGAAAACTTCTATAACATTAAAGTTTTCCAAAAACTACAACTCGGAAACCTAGACATCGAATCAATCTCAGCAGAACGAAGAAACCAGGGCCTCAAGAAACCCCATCTCGAAGAATCATCTACGACCTTTCAAGAAGATAAGCCCACTGTTAACTAAATGGTGACACACAGTATAGATCGTTGGAATCAATGCAACTTCAGGAGAAAAAAACGTCAGCCCTATCCAAATAGATAGAAGCGAATTTTTGTAACCCAAGGAAATAGACATCGTAAGACGATCTCTAGGAGATTGCCCAAATCCAAACAACGCCCCAACCCCATAATTAACCAAAGCTAACCCAAACAAAACCACAAAATAAATCCAGTTCTCAGAAAGCCCTCCAACAATAAACTCAGAATTCGAAGAGAAAACTATATACATAACCAAACTCAAAATCCAAAACGAAGATTTGTCAGAAACTTTCGCCACAACTTTCCCAAACCGGCTCTTCTCAACAAAATACGCAATCATCATCGGAATCAAAACCATCAAAAACAATTTCAATCCCATGTCAGCCGCATCAATCCTCACACTTTCTTGAAAAAAGAAATAAATCGCAACAGGCACATAAACAACAGAAATAACATTCATAGACAAAAGCACCTGCGTCACCAAAACCACATTCCCCTTCACCAAATCCACAATCACAGGCGAAGATAGCGCAGTAGGAGTCAACGCAGTAAGCACAAAACCAATCAACCAAACCTTTTCTATCCCAATGGCTTGTCCAATCAAAAACACAATCCCAGCCATAAGCAAAGTCCCCACAAAAACTTTAACAATATCCAAAAACCTCCATTTGTGCCCCCAAAAATTCACTTTCACAAATGACAAAAACAATAGCAACGCCAATAAAGGCATTAACGCAGAATTCAAACCAGGCATACAAGGAACCAAAATCCCAAGCCCGATTGCCACCAACAACCCAATTGTCACAAAACCTCTTTTCATAAAAATTTTAGATCGGCAAATCGCCGATTCTCCGAAATATTACACTTCAAAAACAAAAAATGATAGGATGAAGCGCGCACCAGAACCCTATCAACACCCCAAATGAAAATCCACATCCTCACAATCAACTTCAACCAAAGCGAATACACAAAAAAGTGCATCGAGTCCATCAACGAATCAACTTTCAAAAACTTCACTATCTACCTTCTCGACAACGGCAGTAAAGACCCCTTCACCCAACCCTCTCCCGAAACTTCAAATCTAAAATTCTACCATTCAGAAGAGAACCTCGGCTTCGCCGAAGGAAATAACTTGCTCCTAAGAAAAGCCCTTCCCAAAACAAAACCAGAAGACCTAATCCTCTTCCTAAACAACGACACAGAAATAGACCCCAACCTTCTACAAACACTCTCAACACAAACAAACGACGTCATAGCCACAAGAATGATGAAACTAGACAATCCCCAGGAAATAGACAACCTCGGCCTTACAATGAGAAAATCAGGCCTCGCAGTGAACCGCAAATCACCAGACAAGAAGCTCTTCGGCCCATCAGGCGGCTGCGCCGCCTACACAGCGCGCGCCCTAAACACAATCCAAGAGAAAACCGGCCACATCTACGACAAAGACTACTTTTGCTACGCAGAAGATGCAGACCTGGCCTGGCGCGCACAAAACCTCGGACTCAAACCAATCTACCTCGACAATGCAATCTGCTACCACAAAATAGGCGCAGCATCAGGCGGCGAATTCAGCAAATTCACAATGTACCACACCCTCAGAAACACCCTCTACAACATAGTCAAAGACGCAAAAGCCTCAACCCTAATAAAACACAGCCCGTGGATCATAGGCTTCCAAATAGCACTATTCTTCCGCTACCTTCCAACAAAAAGATTCACAACTCTCCTCAAGGTTCACAAAGATTTCCTCAAAGCCCTCCCAAAACTTCTAAACAAACGCCGACGCTAAGCGTCGCCAATAAAAAAGACCCCACTCTTTCGAGTAGGGCCTTTTAGTAATCTATCTACAATCTACAGTCCAAGGTATCTAGTCACCATTGCTGCACCTTCTACTCTTATTATTGGTTGATCACCCTTCAAGTAAGTCTTTGCACCTACCTTGTAGCCAGCCAACAATCCTTGGTCATAAGCTAGAGCAGCATAACCTGCATACCAATTGGCAGACGAAACGTCCACAAATGGGTGTGTAGCTGTCTCCATCAATCCAGTCCATTCCTCTTCGATACTTGAATTCATATCCATGTAAGCTCCAGCCAACATTCGGAAGAACTCAGCTCTAGTAACTGTAGTACTAGGCGCAAATGTAGAAGCATCTTTTCCACTCACTATACCGTTCTTCTTCAAACAATAAACAGCAGGTCCATACCATGTGTCCTTATCTACATCCACAAACGGATCATTTCTTGGAGTACCATCATCACATTCATAGTACCTAGCCACTACTGCAGCAGCCTGTGCCCTATTCATCTCTTCTCTCATGTTGAACACTCTCTTCCCATCAACCATCTCACCTGAGAACAATCCAGCATCAACAGCAGTCAATATAGCTTCATACTTCCAATCTGTTGTAGGTAAATCCTCAAGGTCACTAAATTGATCTAATTCTTGAGGAGCATCTTCCTCAGTAAATGTCTCTTCATCGTCATCATCATCACTAGAAGAGAATCTGCTTCCTCCACCACCTCCTCCAGGAACAAGAGCTCCACCAGAAGAACTGCTAGAAGAAGATGTAGCAACTCCACCTACGAAATCTGAGAAATGGCGAGTAGCTACATAGATATTGTCACTATAATAAACATAACAGTGATTCCCAGCCACAATCGCTCCAGCAGTCGCATCATCCAAGCTATAATTAGTAGCAAGGACAAGAGCAGAAGCACTACTAGTACTTCCGGTATACTGACTACTAGTACATTCACTTACTGTATAAGCCGTACTATCAGAACCAACTATTCGAACAGTCCCACTAAAGCTCGCATAAGGAATCACAACGATAACCTCATCACTAAAAGTCAAATCAGTAGTCAAAGTTCCTCCTTCACCATCACCAGCCGCCATCGCAACAACAACAGCTGAACTCAAAGAAGCAGAAAGAGCACTTGGCACAGTAGTATCACCAGTAGCCGTAAAAGTACCATCCCAGTTACCACTAGTATCAGATATCACTGTATCCTCGGCTATATAAACTTCAACACCAGCCAATTCAGAGCCACTATCCACAACAGTCAAATCTATAGCCACAGTCGCATCACCACTACTATCAACCGATAAAGTCGGACTTGTCAGGCTTCCAGAAGTAGTTCCCAAGAAGAAACCCAATCTCGCATCACCATCATCCCAGTCACCACCATAGTTATACACATAATCATAAGAATAACCATAACCATACCCCAAGGTCCCAGTAGTAGTTGCATAGTTGTAACTATAACCATACCCATAAGAAAAATCCGAGTCGCTCTCTTGTGTTCTATAAAAGAAGTTTGATTGGAAATAATCCTGTGCACCAGTAACTATCCAATCATCACCATCCGCCTCAACCCCACTTGGTGTTGAATCCGTCTTCGCAAACGCCGGCATAGAAGCAAAAGCTGTGGTAAACACCAAAGCCATAACAGCCAGCAAACTTAGTTTTTTAATAAAAAATCTATTCATAGCTTGATTTTTAAGAAATAATAGAAAAAGATATATTTAATCCCCCGTTCGTTGATTATACCCCAAAACACCTTACGGAAAACATATTTCCCAACTTGTAAAGCTCAACTATGCACATACTCATCCTAGCAGACCCAATAGATAACCAGACCACTGGCATCCACCAGTACACCAAGAACTTGGCAAAAGCTCTTCTAGAAGCCAAAACTCATCACCAACTCACATTCATTCATCAGAAGGAGAATCCATTTTTCGAAGGAACCCACCACTTCATAATACCAAGCAATAATTCTTTAAAAAGAGAAGGGATTCGTAGATTTCACCTAATTCCAAAATTAATAAAACAACTAAATCCAGACATAGTCCTCGAACCAGCACACCTGGGCCCATTCAATCTTCCAAAACACATCAAACGCGCAGTCACAATCCACGACATCACCCCAATACTCTTTCCACACCTCCATACCAAGAGAAACACCATGCTCCATCGCCTACTTCTCAAAAAATCCATCAAAAACGCAGACGCAATCCTAACAATGTCAGAAACCACCAAACAAGACATCCAAAAGAAATACAAAACCAAAGCCAAAATAACAACAACATACGAAAGCATCGAACCCCAAAAACAACACCCCCCTTTACCAAAAATCCAACAACCATACATCCTCCACATAGGCACAATCGAGCCTCGCAAAAATCTAGACATCCTAATAGACGCATTCCAAGAACTCAAAAAATCCCACGAAATCCCACACAAACTAGTCCTCGCCGGCCCAACTGGCTGGAAATCCTCAAAAACAATCAAAAAAGCAAAAGCCCACAAAGACATCATCTTAAAAGGTCAAATAACAGACACCGAAAAAGCCTCTCTCCTCAAACACGCAGACATTTTCGTCTATCCATCTCTATACGAAGGATTCGGCCTGCCACCACTCGAAGCAATGAGCTACAACATTCCCGTCATTTGCTCAACCGGAGGTAGCTTGAAAGAATTATACGAAAAAGCTTCACTCCAATTTAACCCAAAAGACAAAGAAGCCCTGAAACAACACATCCTCTCCATCACCCAAGATTCAGACCTCAAAGAAAAACTCGCCAAAAAAGGCCTCGCCCACTCAAGCACCTTCACATGGGAAGACGTCGCAAAAAAAACATTCGAAGCCTTCGAAGCAATCACCCAAGAATCTTCCTAAGCCTCTCCACAAACTTCTCCTCTGAGAAATCCCCTTCATCCACAACACATTTCTCACAATATTCGTCGTACCTACCCAAAATCTTCAAACTCGCCAAAGCCAACGCCCCCTTGTCCCCTTTCTTAACCAACTCAGAATTCTCACCAGACCTCAACATTCCCTCATAAGCTCGCAAATTGTACGCAACAACCGGAGTGCCTTGAGACAAAGACTCAATCACCACAATCCCCTGCCCTTCCACATATGACGGCTGCACAAACAATTTCGCCCGACCAAACAGATCCACCAACTCATCCTTTCTGCAGTTTTCAATAAATTGCACAGAATCAGCAGACAATCCAAGTCGTTTCAAATACGTTTCAAATTTCTTCAAGACCTTTGGTAAAATCCTAGACACAACAAACACAGCCTTGAAATCAGGATAAACTTCTCGAATTTTCTTCAAAACATACAACACATGCTCCGGGTGCTTGTACCCAACAAAACGCCCAACAAACAAAATAAAATTCTCCTTCTCCGCACCTCCCCCCTCAACCCTCTCACGCCCAACCAACTCAAATGGATTAGGGTTCACTACGATTTTCTCACCCAAAACTTCCCCAAATCTATCCATCAACTTTCCCTTACTCGACTCAGACACAGTCATCACAACATCAGCAAATTTTCGATCCCGACGAAGCTGTAACCTTTCCAAAAAAGGCCCAACTAAACCAGTCACCAACCCATATTGCTTCAACCAAAAAAGCGCACCCTCAGGCACATAAACATCATGCACAACCGCAATCAATTTCGGCCTCAGGTCTCGCACACCCGCCCCCCTCCCCACCAATTTCTTTAAAATCAAATGTGGAGCAAATTGATTCACAAAAACATAGTCAAAATCCATCGCCCTCAAAGCAGCCTCTCGAAGATATTTCAAAACACCAAACGAAATCTTCGAACGCACAGGGTAACGAATATATTTCACCCCATCAATTTCCTCAGACTCCTTCTGCTCATCAAATTCACGAATCGCAAAAACCACAGGCTCAACACCAAGTTTCAACAATCCCTTAGCAATATTATGGAAACAAACTTCCCCACCACCACGCGCAACAACCTTCCCAGAATCGTCCGTATAAACAGAAGCTTCACTCACCAATAAAGCCTTTTTTCGTTTGCTGTCATCCATGCCGATAATGTACATTAAACCCGCATAAAAACAAGAAACATGACCAAGACAGAAACATACAAAATAATCGTTCCATTATACAACGAACAAAAATACATTAGAAAATTCATAGAAGCCGTACCAGAAAAACACCTCCCCCACCTCATCCTCGTAAACGACGGCTCAACAGACAAAACCAAAAAAATCCTCCAGGAAGAATTCCCAAAACTCACCTTGATCAATCACACAATCAACCTCGGAAAAGGCAAAAGCCTTGAAACCGGAGCCATGCGTGCAATCAAAGAAAAAGCAGACATCATAATTTGCATGGACGGAGATCTCCAGCACAAGCCAGAAGACCTCGACCGCTTCCTCAGAAAATTCAAAAAAGACAAAAAACTCGAGATCCTTTTCGGTGCAAGAAAAATAGGAACACACATGAGCTTCATGCCTTTTTTCGGAAATAAACTTCTCACCATAACCATAAATCTCCTTTACAGATATTTCTTGAACGACACTCAATGCGGCTTCCGCGCATTCCGCAGCAAAATCTACAACAAATTAAAATGGGAGTCCCCAGGCTACGAAGCCGAAACCGAAATGATAATCAACGCCGCAAAACACAAACTCAAATACAAAGAAATCAACATTGACACCGTTTATTTGGACGACTATAAAGGCACCAACATGATTGATGGTATAATAGTCATGTCCAAAACATTGCTTTGGAAATTATTCAAACGAAACTAAATGGAAATAATCGGAATACAAGTAGCCGCAATAGCCTTCAGCATCTTCATGCTCTACTTCGCATTCCTATGCTACAAACGAAAATACTTCGGAATAGCAAGTTTGGTATTTTGGTTGATCATCTTCTCTGTCCTCATTATTTCGACACTGCTTCCAAACGCATTTTACCCATTAGTAGAATTATTGAAACTCAACAGAGCCTTCGATTTGTTCATGGTAGCTGGGATTTTCTTTTTGATATCGATATCTTTCGTCAACTTTCTCCAAAATCAGAAATTGAAGCGCCAGCTCGAAAAAATGGTCCAAGACAAAGCCCTCAAGGACAAGGAATAACTTCATACACTGTCGCATCTCCCACATCGAAGATTTTTGTTATGCATTCAGATTCTGCTTCAATAAACGACCTATCCTGACTCTGCCCCTCAAACAAATAAAACTTCCCACGCTTCTTCGCAATATCCAAAAGCATCAAAGCCCGATCCTCAGCCTCCCCAGTGAAATACTCAACCTGATCTTCGTAAGACCAAACACTACTAAATATCCCCGGCGCCAACGTAGTCTTGCCAGAAAACCCATACGCCCAAGGCGCATAAATACTTGAGCTAACCATGATATTCTTGGAATCTTCTTTCTCATTTATAACCTGCAAAGCCCATTGTTCATATTCAGACAAAGCCGCCCTCGTCGTCAAATAATAACCATAAACAATATATCCAGATATAAAAACCAAAGCCACCCCCCCAAGAGCCCAAACCTTTTCACTCAACCCTTTTTCCTCAACAACTGCTTTGAAAACTTTATAAATAAAATACGCCGCAAAAGGAATCAGCAAGAAATGCATTTCCAAAACAAATCTATTTTCAAAAAACAATCTCGCAACCACAACCAAAGTCACAAAAGCCAAGCTAGCCTGCAAAGCCAAAACCCCCTTCTTTTTCAAAGTCAAAACAAAACCACTGGCCGCCAACAAGAAAACCACAGACTCTTTGCCCAAAAACTCACGAAGACTAATAAAAAGCCCAGAATGATGACTGCTTAAAACAGCCTCTCCCAAAAGAGATCCCTGCACAACATCCCACGCATTCCAAATATGATGCGGTGAAAGAATCGCTACAAAATCAAACGCCAAAACAAACGACAACAATACCAAAAAATTATATTTATAGTCCTTCCACAAACCAAAGAAAGCCGCAGTCCCAATCCCAGCAACCATGACGATATACTGCGGTAATTGCGTAAGCCCCAACAACACAACAAACAAAAAGAACCAGTAAGACCTTCGCATATAAAACAACAACGAAGCCAACATGAAAATCGCCCCAAGCTCAGCTTTATACAAATAGAATTCAGACCCAAAAACCTGCGTATAAGAAATAGTAAAAATCACAATCGCCAATAATCCCGCAACCTTTCCAAAAAGATCCTTCGTCAAAAAATACAACGGCACAACAACCAAAACACTAAACAAAATATGCGCATGATACAAAAGCCAGTCCACAGGCAATCCCAACAAATTCACAAGATATGCCAAGAACGACGGGAAAGGATAAACCTCAGAACCCAAAACATCCGGCAAAGTCCGGATCCCCTCAAACACATGTTTATAAATCCCAACATCATACCCAAACCCAAAAGGCCCATGCATCCAATACGGCATCGCCCGACTAACAAAAAGAATCAAGATCAACGACCAAAAAATCACATAAAACCACTTGGAATTGAGGACCAATTTCATAGCGCCATCTTATCACAAGACGGCCACACCGCAAGAGAGCTAAAATTCTATATCTTTAGTGCCATGTTCCTGAAAAAGACGTATTAATTCATCATGTTCAATAGTAGAATCTTCCATTAGACGATTCTGGATAATTTTCAATAAAGTCGCATTTTGAGCTAAAACCTTGGAAGCTCTACCCCCACACCTAGCAAGAAGTTTATCTATCATCCGACTAAGTCTATCCAAATCCACATTACTATCCTTAGGATAAAATCTAAAAGGAGACAACTCCTCCTCATCCCCATCAGAAAACATACCAAGCTCAGCTACCATTGCAGTAGCAATCTCCGTGGCCTTTCTGTGATCATCAACAATCCCACTACTACCTTCTTTCAATTCAAGTTTTTCAGCCAATCCACCAGCAAGCAATAACATCAATTGCCACTCCAAATCAGTTTTAGTATTTAAGAGTTTTTCTTCCATAGGAGGTGTTAAAGTTACACCAAGTGAGGCCCCCCTGGGAACAATAGAAACCCTTTCAACAGTAGAATTAGGACTCGCAAGAGCTGTAACAGTGTGCCCTGCTTCATGAATAGCAGTCCTGATTTTTTCAGCATCAGTCAATTTATGATCACTCTCTACACCAAGGAGAGCTCTATCCATAGCATCCGTCAAATCTTTTTGTTCCAAAACAATCGGAGACCCTCTCCGCTTCAAAGCTAACAATTTAGCCTCCTGCACGATATTTTTAACATCTGAGCCAGATTTTCCAACCAAGCTAGAAGCCAAAGTTTCCAATCTAACATCATCACTCAATTCAACACCTTCAAGATAGATGCCCAAAATCTCTAAACGTCCAGCCTGATCAGGATAATTAAAATACACTTCACGACTAAACCTTCCAGTCCTGGTAAGAGCAGAATCCAACCTATCTCTAAAATTAGTAGCCCCGATAACAACAACCCCGTCACTCTCCTCAAACCCATCCATACAAACCAACAACTGGTTAACATCAGAATTATACCCCTTGCCAGCAGCAGTATCATCATTTGAACGGGCAGCTCCAATAGAGTCCAATTCATCTATAAAAACAATACAAGCACCTTCTTTATCCGCAATTTTCTCAGCCCTCTGGAATATTTGTCTTATAGCCTTTGATGTCTCACCAACCCACTTAGAAATAAGTTCAGAAGCCGAGACATATATAAAAGGAACTCCCGCCTCTGTAGCAACGGCTCTCGCAGCCAAAGTTTTTCCAGAACCAGTGGGCCCAGTAAATAAAACTCCTTTAGGAACATCAACATCTTCATCCAACAATTCCTCCCTATTTTGTATTTCCTCAACCAATTTCACTAATTCACCCTTAACATTGCCCAATCCACCAATATCTTCAAATACTACATCCGGCATCGTATGCAAAGGCACATGTTTATTGCCACCTCTTTTCTTTAAAAAATATAGAGAGCCAAGAAACATTACAAATATCATAAGCGAACTCAGTAAGCTACTTGTAAGTTCAGAAGAAGCGGTATTGGAATGAGTCATATCAACCCCTTTTTCTAAAAGAAATTTATGCAAATCTTCTCCAAACGAAACCGACACACTCACAACAACCTCCATATCATCAGCCAAAGTAATTATCATAGCAGTCCCATCCTTAAACTTAACACTCTTCAACTCTTTACACTTAAGAATCTCCAATAATTGAAGATCCGTAAGGTCATCTTCATCATCAACTTTAATATCCACAGAACAATCAATACCCCTCAAAATTCTATCTAAATATTTTAATTTATCAGGATCATCATCCCCACCATCTGGAGAGCCTAAAACACCCCGAACATCTTCCACTCTATCTTTACCAAAAGAAGGATCTTGATGATCCTGCGCAACAGCTACAGAAGCACCACCAACACCAGTAATAAATGCCACAACCGGCAACACCTTCTCAAATGATTCTTTTAAGCCCATATAGTTCAACGTAACAACATTAAAAAAAACAGGAGGCAGTTATACCAAACAGAGCCCCATTTGTCAACACCAACCTACCCCCATCACCGAATCAGCGGCAACTCATCTAAATAACAATCCAAAATCTTGGGTCTCTCATCCCCCGTTACACACATTTTGCCAATCCTGTCTCCTACCTCTCATCCTCTGCATACACATGAGTGTACTCAGATTTGTCGTAACCAAAGATCTCATCCTCTTTGAAGAATCGAGAGACTTCAAGTTCCGCATTTTCAGGAGAATCCGACGCATGAATCACATTACAAGCCTGACTCATCGCAAAATCACCACGAATAGATCCAGCTTCAGCTTCCCTAGCTTTAGTGATCCCAGTCAATTTTCGAACTGCATCAACAACCTCAAGACCTTCCCAACACATCACAACCACAGGAGTACTTTGCATAAATCTAGCAAGTCCTCCAAAGAAAGGTTTGTCCGCAATATGCGCATAATGTTCACGCAAAACAGCCTCGTCCAAAGTCATCATTTTACATCCAACAAGCTTCAACCCCTTCTGCTCAAATCTCTGCATAATTTGCCCCATCAATCCACGCTGAATCGCATCAGGTTTTATCAAAATAAGTGTTCTTTCTTTTAATCCTTCTGGCATAATATTTTTGGTTAATTTAGTAAAAAAAGCCGGCCGAATTCTACACCAGATCCACACCAACCTCAACTGAAATATTACCCATTATCCTCAGAAGTAGCCTCATCACCAGAAGCCTCCCCATCAGTCTCATCACCACCATCTGCACCTTCCGCCAAAGCTCTCGCTTCAACCGGAGCACCTTCATCATCCTCAACAACCGCCTCCTCCCACCACATTTTCAACCCATCTTCAAACAAACATCCAGCTCCAAGAGTTTGCCCAGCCAAAACTTCTAATCTCATAGATTTCCCTTCAGCCTTCAAAACCTCATCAGTAACCTCAAAAGGTTCCGCGCCTCTCGCAAGATCAATAACACTCAAAGCCTTACTAGCCCCACTTTTCAAATGAACACTTTTCCCCGCAGGAACCTCAATCCAAAGAGATTTCCCAGCTTCCAAAGGATAATCAGCATTCAAAGTAGTTTTTTTAGTCAAAGCACGCGCAGATTTCTCCGCTTTAACAAGCAAATCGAGACTCGCAATACTCCAATCCCCAGTCTTCGCCTCAACCTTACTTTTATTGAAAAATCCAGAAAGCTTCGCCCTTGGTCCAGCTATAGTTTGTTGCAATCCAGGATTAAGATTCGCGATAGCGGCATCAACTTCAGCTTTTGCATAATCATAGCCTATAAAACCAAAAAGCATCTTCAAATAGCCATATTTCCCATTACCAGTCGCCATTTGGGCTACAAGGTCATTCCGCTTTTTAGCCATTTCCATCTTATTTTTACCCTTCAAATCTTTCGCATCGATAATCCCAATAAAAGACAAAATCGAAATCAAAAAATTACCTTTCTTATTAATTTCCGCAATAGCTGCCTGTTCACTAACAGGAGGCGCTTCTTCAACAACCTTCTCACCCAAAGAGTCAAAATCCACAACATCAACCGTAACATCCAAAACATTATTTGTATAAGCAACTTCAAAAGTTCTAACAGGTGTCTTCCCACCATCCTTCAAAACCTTAGCCTTGTTCAAATTGTCCAATAGAATAGCTTTCTCCTCACATTGACGAACAACTTCTTGAGCATAAACTTTCCCCATCACAGAAGCTCTTTCAGTATTTTCAATACTAGCAAAAATTCCCCCAAACACCTTAGGATCTGACATCAAGACGGTATACGCTGCCGTCTTCAAACCATCTTCAAACTTCTTTTTACTAGCTTCATCACTAACATCAAACGCCTTAGGCTTGCTATACATTCCAGATAGTTTTTCATAAATAACCTTCTTTTTTTCAAGAGAAACATTGTCACTTTCCAAATAAGACCGGAAAGAAGCCACCAACCCTTCATGATCACCCAAACCTTCACCAGTTTCTGGAGCTTTGACGATTGCTGGAGCTTTTGGAGCCCCCTCACCAGGAATTTCTCCTCCAACAAAGATTAACCGATTTTCATTAAACAAATTTTTCATAATTTTGGTTCTTAAACATCAACTAATTATACCAGAAAAACACCCCTAAAACAAGGCTCCAAGCCCCAAATCTCCATTCACCCACTCCTTTACCACTTCAACAATTTCTCAAACTCACCAGCATCCTCATAAGGCCCAATAATTGCCAATTTGAGCCGTTCAGGCACCAACAATTTCTCCGCAACCCTCCGAACATCCGCAACAGTCACAGCATCAATCGAAGCCATAATTTCTTCAGGAGTCTTCGGACCATCGTGCAAAAGCTCATATTTCGCCAAAAGATGGGCGTATTCCTCACTATCCTCAAGACCCAAAACCATCTTTCCCTTCACAAAATTCTGCGCCTTCTTGAGCTCAGCCTCAGAAACATCCTCAGTGGCGATCAACTTGTACTGCTCAACGATTTTCTCAACCGCCATATGCGCTCTCGCCGTATCAACACCAGCTGTAGTAGAAATAGCACCAGTATCCATATAATCATCCGTATTCGTCCTTATATAATACGCAAGCCCGTGAGCTTCACGCACATTCAAAAACATCCTACTCGACATATTCCCCCCGAGAATCACAGCCAAAATCTTCAAAATCCAGTGATCTTCATGAGTTTCCGAATAAGCCTCAACACCACAAACCAAATGAGCCTGTTCGGTCTTTTTGTGCTTCAACGCAACTTTATCGGTTCCCTTTCCTTCAACATATTTTTCGAAATCATAAGCTCGCTCAGACTTCTCCATCGGAAAAAACTTTTCGATCTTCGCAACCACCTCCTCATGATCAACATTTCCAGAGACAGCAACTACAAGATTGTCAGTCGAATACAACTCCTTTTTATATTTCACAAAATCTTCGTGATTCACAGAATTGATCACATCTTTCAACCCAATCTGATCCCAACCCAAAGGCTGATCTCCATACATCAATTCCTCAAACTCCCACCCAACCTGATACATCGGCGTATCCTGATACATATTATATTCCTCGAGAATCACACCTCGCTCCTTCTCAATTTCCGCCTGTGCAAACTGCGCATTCAACATCATGTCAGAAAGCACATCGTACGCTGTATCCGCATTTTCTGACGCAACTTTTACATAATATCCCGCATATTCTTTGCCCGTAAACGCATTAAACTCACCACCAACAGAATCCACAGCCTCCGACACTTCTTTCGCATTTTTGAAACGATCTCCTCCCTTGAAAAACATGTGCTCAAGAAAGTGAGAAATCCCACTTATTTCACGAGTTTCATACCGCGACCCCGCACCAGTCAAAACCAAAACCGTCACCGCCTTTGTGCTTTCAAGTGTTTTCGTAATCACTCTCAAACCATTAGGTAAAGTTGTCTTTTTGAACATAAAAATAAGGATTAAATTTTCACCAAGTAAGTTAACATAAGAGATTGTAATTACCAACCCAACCCCAATCCCGGGATTAGAATTCCCAACCTGGGAAAAATTCAACCCCGGGATTATCCCGGGAACAAAATTACAACCTGAAAAACAAAAAATTCGAAAAACTATCCTAATCTCTAACCCGTTAAATTCAACTCCGGAGTCACCCCGGGATTAAAAAACCCAACCTAGCAAAAATCCAACCCCGGGATCACCTCAAAAAAGTGGAACCGCTGAACAACATTGGAAATTTACTACTTTCACCTTCTCTGATATATTCAACCCATGCGCG
The DNA here is from genome assembly GCA_018655275.1 of Candidatus Peregrinibacteria bacterium. GTDB lineage: Bacteria > Patescibacteriota > Gracilibacteria > UBA1369 > LOWO2-01-FULL-3 > JABIJZ01. The sequence goes on from JABIJZ010000002.1 coordinate 324,684, forward strand.
AACCAAAAATCAACAAAATCACCCTCCTTATAATAGGATCTGTTTTATTCTCCCTCATCTTGATCTCAAGACTTTTTTATCTGCAAATAATTAGACACGACCATTTCCTGCAAGTAGCCTCAATCGAACATTACGGATACGTCGAATTACCAGCTAGACGCGGCGAAATCATAATAAAAGACTACCATTCCGAAGAAGAATTTCTGCTAGCAACAAACACAACACTCGAGCTTTTGTACGTAGACCCAGCCCTCATCACAAACCCACAAGCGGTCACTGAAACATTAACCCCACTCATCTTCGACCTAGCGGAAGAAAGACAGTTTGACAATGAACGTATCCAAGAAGCTGCAAAAAAATTACCAGAAGGCATCACCGAAGAAGAAAAAGAAGAAATCCTCAAAGCCAAAACAGACGAAGAACTCCTCGCAGAATTCAGAGAAGAAGTTTCAACAAAAGTATCATCATTGAAACGACCACAAGTCCTACTCGCAACCGAACTTGAGCAGAAACAAATCAACGAAATCAATTCATTCAAAGTAAAAGGAATCGAAGTGGTAGGCAGCAATCTTTATGCATATCCACCAGAAATCACAAACCACGCAGGTGCCGCAGAACACCTCGCTCCAATCATAGAAATCCCAACCAAAAGACTCGGACAAATCCTCGCAGGAATTAATAGATACGTTGTACTGGCACGCAAACTCGACCCAGAAATTTCAGCACAAATCCACGAAGCCATCATCTTGGACGAAAACGACGACCTCGCTGGAATAGGCATGCAGGAAGAATACTTCCGATATTATCCAGAAAACACATTAGCCTCAAACTTGATAGGATTTGTAGACCACGCAGGGGTCGGCCAGTACGGGATTGAAAGTTCTTTCAACACAGAACTTCAAGGCCAAAAAGGAAAATTCCAAACTCAAAAAGATTCCATCGGAAGACAAGTCATTTCAGGCGACAGCGTAATCCAACCAGCAATCGACGGAGACGACATAATCTTGACCATCGATCGCCCAATCCAACTTCAAGTCGAGAAAATACTAAGCCAAGACTCCCAAAGCTATCAAGCAGACAGCGCCCAAGCCTTGATCATGGAGCCAAAAACCGGAAAAATCATAGCAATGGCCAACTACCCGAATTTCAGTCCAAACAACTACGGAGACGTTTACAAAAAAATCTACATCAACCTCACACCAGAAGACATCGAAAAACTCGTCCCATCAAACACAGAAGGACTTTTTTATTTTTACCGCAACGTGGACACCCACGATTTCTACTACATTTTTGAAGAAAAAACCAAAGACGGCCAAGTCGAGTATTACAGATACGAAAACTTCGTAGGCCCAGCCGCATATCAAAACAAAGTTGTTACATTGCCATACGAGCCAGGCTCAGTTTTCAAATCAGTGATCATGTCTATGGCATTAGACGACAACGATCTTCGGCCAAACTCAACCTTCAACGATTCAGGTCCAATAGGAGTGGATTGGAACAAATACAAGGACGACTTTGACTTCTACATTCACAACTCAGAAAACGATTATTACGGCCGAGGAACATCGATGACAAAAGTCCTCGAAAGATCCCTCAACACCGGAATGACATACGTCGCAAAAACAATCGGCCCAGCCCTCATGTACAACTACATGGAAAAATTCGGATTCGGTGACCGAACCGACATCGAATTTAGCAACGAAGCCTCAGGCAAAATCGAATACTACGACCTCTGGACAGAGTCAGAACTCGCAACCCACGCATTCGGACAAGGTATCACCACAACTCTTCTACAACTCGCAAATTCATACTGCACCCTCGCAAATGGAGGCCTCTTGATGCAACCATACATCATCGAAGAAATCCGCCACGATGACGGCTCAACAACAGAAAACGAACCTCACGAAATCCGAAGAGTAATATCCGAAGACTCTTCAAGCAAAATAACTGCAATGTTAGTTTCCGCAGTAGAGAACGGAGTAGCAAAACCAGCCAGCGTAAGCAGCCACTACATCGCCGGAAAAACCGGAACATCCCAAACATACAAACACGGAAAACCTTTGAAAGGAGCTGGAACAACCATAACTTCATTCTGCGGATATGGCCCAGTAGACGATCCACAATTCGTAATCTGCATCAAATACGACCATCCCCGCTCAAGCGAATGGGGATCACGAACAGCCGCACCAACCTTCAGTCGAATCACCGACTACCTTTTCAATTACTACAACATCCCACCGGATAAGTAGAACTACCCTTCCACCCCAAGAACCTTCAAAATCCTATAGAAATTCCCTTTAATATAATTTATACAGTAAGTCTTTGAATCTGAAATTCCCAGATTCCACCCACACTTCTCACAAGCTCTCATCACCAAGTCCATAATATCAGAGGCTTTATCCCCCTCACGAAACAACAAAGGAGCACTAGGATTATCAAGAGTACGAACAGGCACAGGATTATCTTTTTCAAACCTCCCAGTCCGCTGAACCATCCTAGGTTTAGAAAAAAACCTCACTACTCCGGCAGAATCATGCTCTTGCAAAACAGAAACAGCTTTATTCACAACCTCTACTATTTGGAAAGCCCTTTCATCTCCCAAGACACTTCGAGCCTCGCCATCGGGACCAATTTCGCTCTCTTCTGTTCCAAATCGAAAATTAGTAGTCAAATCAGGCCTCCTCCCCAACCATTTTTCAACATACTCACCCATCTCAGCCTCACTTCCCAAATCATGACCAAAAATACGAGGACCACCCATCATACGAAGACCCTCTGTACACCCCTCCCTATAAAAAGACCTCCACGCATCAGCTAAAATCTCAGCAGAACAAGATCGAATAGCGGCACCCCTACCCCCTTCTCTTCCATCCTCTTGCCTAAATTGCAAATGCCTATTCTCACTAAAAGTCCACTTTTGATCCCCATGCTTTTCATCCATATACCTTTCATAATCCAAAAACTGAGCATCGTCATCCAACCCAATAACAACCTCCCTGCCAACTTTATTAGCAATAATCGCAGAAAAATCACGCACCATCCCAAGACTCCGTGCAGGACTCATCACCAACGGTTCAGAAGCAACTTCAGAAACTCCATCACATTCATCAACTGAAACAGCAAGACTTCCCAACATGATTACTTGGTTAATAACAAGGAGTAAACTTTAACAGTTTTCCTCGGAAATGTCAAGCACGCGTCCTAAAAACCTCCACATATCCCAAAACAATCAAAATCAATACAAAAAAGACGTTTTGTTGAAAACTAGCCAAAATACAAGTAAAATCCATTCGTAGTAAAATACCAAAGAAAAAGTTGTCAAATAACGTTCATTGTGTTATAAAGCCCCCTTCGAAATAACATTAATACCCACATGCGAGTAAACTTAAACGCAGGACAATCAGGAGCCACTCCCCCAGAGATCCTCGGTCCATCTGGAAGACCAGCAAGGCAACTTCAGGAGCAAAAAGTAGCAGCAAACCCAGTTTCTAAAGCAACCAGAGCAGCAATCACAAAACAAATAGATCTAATAGTTGAAAGAATGTCAGAAGACCCCCTTTTGAATATACAAAACATACAAACACCAAATGGAACAACCCTAACAGTCGTCCAAAACACAACAGTCATAGCATTAATCATCGACAGAATAAACGAAATAAGACTAATAACACTCGCAACCCCTGCCGACGAAGCCTTGAGGATATTTCATGGAGAAAAAACAGTAGCCCTAGATGACAAAAACAGAATTTCCATGAAAGCCGTTGACATAGAGCCAGCATTCTTAATTTGCAAACAAGGAGAAGCAGGAATATATGCAGTTTTAACAGAAGTCCCCATTGAGCTAGACATGAAAGGCTTTAGGTCATTTAAAGTAAATCCAGATGGTTCAGGAAGAGTACTACTACCCCAAAAAGCAATCAATCTCCCTCCAGGCGAAAAACTAAGAGAGTTAAAATTAAGAGGCCATAAAAATCTAATGTCCATAACCCCCGAAGGAGCACCAGATATCGATGTCGCAGACCGAGTCCTTTTATCTATTCTGACACAAGTAGCAATGACAAAACAAATGCTCCATTAGTCCTCAGTCACACCACCCACCTCTTCAGCCGTCTCCCGACAACCATCATTAACAAAAAGTGAAGGCAACGGTTTCCTTCCCCTACCCTCAAGTTTTTCTACATTAAAAACAACTCTATATTTACGTACACCTAACAAGGAAACATCATTTATAGCATGAATGTCTAACAATCCACGCCTCAACAATTCACTATTCACATGATCAGGACCATTCACAACAATCTCTGCAACAAACATCCTCCCTCCCTGATAAGAACTAAACCGATCAAAACTAAAAGTAGCATCTGCAAAACAACGATGAGCTCTCAAAACAACCTCAAGTCTTTGCACCAACTCATCTCTAGCTTCAGCCTCAGGACCACCATTTTCAATAACAGGAAAATCCGTCATTCGTCCCCCAGCCCCAGGTCGATTAGCAATCAATCCCAAAATCTCTGCAGTAGGCCTAGTTTTTCCCCCAGGTACATCAACACTCATAAAAAACGGTTATCTCAAATTGGAAATAACTATAACTACGATGCGCTCTTTTGTCAAACCCCGCAGGTTAACTTACTAACGAACTGGCAGGCCCACCAGGATTCGAACCCGGACTTTTGGTTTTGGAGACCAACGTGCTAACCGTTGACACTATGGGCCTATAAGTAAAAGAACGTGCACATTCTATAGATTGGCATCATATTTTGCAATCCCGACGTCTATCAACCAAATATTAATTCCCCTTCTTTGTGTCCTTTCTTTTGTGCTCTTGGTGACTTCGACATTGTGGACAGAATTTCTTCAATTCTTTCACGATTCGTTCGTTTTCACGCTTGTTGTAGTAGGTAACGTAGTTTGCGCGTTTACATCCGCCACAGAACCAAGTTGCATACTGACTTTTTCCTTTCGCCATATTTAAAGTTTTTAGTAATTTGCAGACGTATTGTATATAAAAGCTTCAAGAAGTCAAACAGAAGTCGCTACCCCTCCTCCAAAACAATTCCACCAACATCACCCCATGCATTGACAAAACCCGTAAAAATGATAAAATCACCCACCAAATAACCCAAAGAAATGGACCTGCCAGAAATAGAAGGAATAGTCCCTCTAGAAGAAGTAAACGGCCTAAGAATATTTAGCGACACACAACTCGCAGATACAAAACAAGCCCTACAATGGGGAGAATTTTCCGAAGAAGAAGCAGAAGAACTAATACACGATCAACTAGCTCCAGATAGCATAACCAGAGGCCCAGTATCAATCCTCATAGACCTAAACGGCCTACCAAAAGAAGTCAGCAGAAAAATTGGAGTAAACCTGGCAGCACTAAAATTAATGTGCAAAACAGGGGGGATAGGTTTCATAAGGATAAACGACAGTGCAAAAATCAAAGACGACACAAATACATTAATATTGGGAGTTTCCAACACAGGAGAAGCCACCGCAGGCTTTGCAAAATCTAGAAAAAAATCATCACAAAACAGCTCACATCAAGAACAGTCAGCACTAAAAGAACTCGAAGTGAACACAACCATCCAAATAGACTCATCAAACCTCGCAAGCGAAATAACAGAAAGATCAGAACAAGGATTTCGCTCCCCAGAAGAATGGGCATCCCTTCTAAACAGAGAAGTGAAGAGCCAAATATTAAAAGTAAGTGCAGAATTTTTAATACAAGTAAACCGCAGAGCAATAATAGACATAGCCCTCTTCACTAGTTTAGTAGCCAACCTGCCAGCATTCGCAGCCACAGTAGCGCTCATAGTGACCGCTATAAATAATGCAGGAATATTCGCAAGTCGCATCACCGCTCACAGAAGAGGATTAGCCACACATAAACCCGCTTTTTACCCCAGCATATCGCCAATAGACTCACTTAAAATAGACAGACTCATCACAGTAGCAATCCATACAAAAATTTTTGATATTTTCAAAGTCAAAACACCTTAACCTCCCCCAACCTCTTTTGCCGCATCTTCCAAAGATACTGTACCCCCATCCCAACAATCCACAACCCAACCAACAAAAGAAGGTTTTGAAAATTCACCAAAGCCAAAAACTGCTCCCCACCAACATACGTGACCGCAACCCACAAACTCGTCCAAAACACATACGCAACCACTGTATAAAACAAAAATCTTCTAAACTTCATATGCAAAATCCCAGCACTCGTCGCAATCAGCGACGCAATATGCGGATGGAAATATCCAATCATTATATATTTCACACCATGTTTCAAAATCCGCCCCTTCACTTTCTCAACCTCTTTACGTAAACCAAATTTCAAAAGCAATTTATACCACCCATACTTCCCCAACCAATAATTCACAACCGACATAATAAACAACCCCGAATTGATCAAAACCACTGTCAAAAAAACACTCTGCGAACCATCAATCGCAAACACAGTCCCCATCACCATCACCACCGACCCCGGCAAATACCAATTCAACAACAAAGTCCCCTCAGCCAACGCCGCCAAAAACACCACCCAATACCCATGCACCTCATAAGCATTCTTCGAATATTCCAAAATCTCCGTAAAAGACGGAAGCCCCACCAGATGCCAAATCGCCAAAAAAACTCCCAAAAACAAAAGAATCCCAATCGGGAACGAAGCAAACTTAAGAAAATCTTTGAGGGCTTTATTCATCGCGGCAGAGTTTACCACACAAGTTTCCAAACCCCCAAAACACTTGCCTAACCAAAGAATTTATAACATCTCCCAAACATTCCCCTCCCTATCCCAATCACAAGCATACCTCAAACCCAACTTTGAAGCCTCTTCACGCACCCCAGCCGAAAGCTGCCACGGCAACACCTTGAAAACCCCAATCCCAGCTCGCACCAATCGCCTCATTCCCCACCGAACAAACAAAAAATAAAAATTATAAACATACGTCGGCCCTTCCCCAACCTCCCTTTTCAACTTCTTCAAATATCGAAAATTACAAGGTGCAATCCAAAGAGCCTCCCCAAATCCATCACAAATCTTCATAAGCTCCGCACCTCGCACCCTTTTGTCCTTAATATCCAAAAACAAAATTGCACTTCCACCACTTCCGCCCAACTCACCGCGCACAACATCCGCAACCTCCACAAGCTTACTCGCCTGAGTCATTTTCCGAATCGTAGCAAAAGAAAAAAATCGCAAACCCCAAGCCCCAACAAACCTCCACCACGGAAACCCATGATAACAATAAAGCACCCCATCCCGACTCTTCCGCACATCAATCTCAATAATATCCGCCCCTGCAGTCAACGAATCACACACCGCCTCCGGCGAATTCTCCCTGAACCCCGCGCAATGCACCCTCCCCGCATGCGCCATTTTTAGAGGTTTTTTGTTCATGCAAGTATTGTACGAAATTCTCCAGGATTTGCAAAACTAGAGCCCCGTAGAATGTTTACAATTAGGTTACAATTGTTTTGCAACTTGTTTACAATTATGTTACAATTAACTCATGGCCACCCAACTAAGAAAAATAATCCTAGAATACTCAAAACAAAACAAATCCTTCTCAACAAAGGACATACTTTCTCTAATAAAAAATGTTTTTTCAAGACAACACGTTTCAAGAACATTGTCAGCTTTAGTCAAAGAAAACAAATTAATAAAAACAGGAGCAACTAGAAATGCAAAATATTCTCACGCAATCCATTGGGACTGGGGCAAAAACAATCTAGACATTTTATCGCTCAGAAAAAAAAACCAAAACCTAGAAGAACACAAAATACTCGAAGAAATCGAACGAGAACTCCCAACAATCAAACAAATCCCCGAGCATCTAAGTAGCATATTAACATATGCATTTTCAGAAATGTTTAACAACGCAATAGAGCATTCAAAGTCAAAAATTATAGAAATCGACATCGGCAGAACTGGAAACAAAATTTTCTTTGAGATAAGAGATTTTGGGATAGGAGTTTTCAAAAGCATCATCTCTAAAACCTCAGCAAAAACAGAACTCGAAGCGATACAGGAACTCCTCAAAGGAAAACTAACAACAGCTCCAAAACTTCATAGTGGAGAAGGCATTTTCTTCACATCCAAAGCTGGAGAATTATTCATAATAGAAAGCTTCACACACAAATTAACGATAAACAACCGACTAGAAGATATATTTATAGAAAGCCCTATTCCGAAAAAAACAAAAGGAATACAAGGCACCATGATCAGATTCGAACTAGACTTGAATCACAAAGCCCACCTCAGCGACGTCTTCCAAGAACACCAATCCGATCCTAGCAGCCTGGAATTCGACAAAACAGAAATCAAAATCAAACTCTACACAATGGGAACAATCCACATCTCCCGATCCCAAGCCAGAAGAGTTCTCAACAGATTAGAAAAATTCCGCAAAGTCATCCTCGATTTCGACAAAGTCCCAACCGTAGGTCAAGCTTTCGCAGACGAAATCTTCCGAGTCTTCAAAGAAAAATACCCAGAAGTAGAAATCATCCCAGAAAACATGAATGAGGCAGTCGAATTCATGGTAGAAAGAGCACAAAGAACAAAAAGATAGAAAAACTGGAGCCACCGGAGGGAATTGAACCCTCGACCCCACCCTTACCATGGGTGTGCTCTACCCCTGAGCTACGGTGGCAAATTTTCACAAAGATTTTCGCAAGCATTCTAACCAACCTCAAAATTATCCGCAATCCGAATCCTCCCCCGCTCTGTTCAAATGCCCACAATTTTTCACCAATTCCAACTTAAATTTATCATAAGGGTCTGCCCCAAAAGCTGTTTCGCGACCACTCTGATTATCCGCAAACACAAATCCAACTCGATTTCGAACATCACCAGCAAGCCGGAAAGATTCTTCATCCCTCGGGAAATACCCCCTTCCTTCAAAAAGACCAAAACTAGAAACCTGCACAGCCTTTCTGTGCAAAACCCCAGTATCCTGATTCGTTTCATCAGAAGCAGCAACATCCAAACCAACCGTTTTCAAATCAGTCACCGCAGCAATTCTTTCAAAAATATCCATAGCCAAACTACCCAGCCCATTCCTCTCACATCCACGCCTAACAGCTCTATGAATAACATTCCAATAAGGAGCCGGCTTAGTGGGCCTATCAAATCTACTTAGCTTTAAATTGGCTACAATCCTCTCGTTTACCTCCCTCCAATTCGTATACATTTTCAAAACAACTTCCCTTTCCTCAAACAAACTATCAAGAAGGTGATAAGAGGCCAAATGCAAAGAGACCAAACCAAGCTCAGGGTGCTCAATTTCCGCAAATTCACCCCAACCCACATCGCTCTGAACATACGGTCCCATCTCACGAACAAGGTTGTTCACAACATCTTCACGCTCCTCATTTGCCTGCAACGCTAGAGCCATCGCCATTTATTACTTATTAAGAAAGAATTCTACCAAAAGTCAAACGCCAGGTCAACCCCAACATCCCCCACAACAAAATCAGCGCCCAAGCCTCAAAGCTCAAACGCTGACCATAAAATTAAACTAAATCAGTGCCCTATACCCCCGTCACTTTAAAGACCATCCTAACCACACTAGACATGGCATTTCTCTCATCATCCACAGAGTACACGTATGCAACGTGATCTCCATCACCTATGTCTTCAGGCATCTCAGCTTCAAAGTATCCTGTCTCCTTGTCCGCAATAACCACAGAAGCAAATGTTGCTGATCGGAACACAACCACAACCCTCTTCCCTGGTTCTGCAAATCCAGTAAGGACTCGGTGGTTAGTCTGCTCATACTCCTTCTTTATTGCCAAATATCTGTCCATAAATCCTCGCTCAAACGCTGTTCCAGCCAACAAATTATTGAAGTATCTCGCATCATTTTCATACATCTCCTCAACCCATTTCAATCCAGCATACAAAGAGTCATCTAACTTCAACGCATTCTGCGCCAACATTCTCTCCAAACTCATCTCATTCAACTGATCAACCAAACTCTCAAATGCAATAACATCGATGCCCATACCGTGAACCTGCAAGTCCTTGATATCCAACATTGCTATCTTTCCTCCTTCCACAACCTCAAAGTATACCAATTCCCCAATCTCCTCGTTATGGTATGTAGTTAGGAAGTATTTGCCAGGTTCAGAAATTCGGATTGTTGCCATTCCAAATCCTTCTCCATCCAATACAACTTCATCATACGAATCCATCACATCAACAAGATCTTCAACATCATCCAAATCAGAATCTCTCAAATCAGTCAATAATCCCAATGATGATCCTATAACCTCAACATTAACATTTGGTTGTCCATGGATAGTAACAAGGTTTGGTCTATCTGCACCAATCATTCTTCCATCGATATTAGATTTCTTCTCAGCATTTTGCGCATCTGTAGCGGCAGATCCAAAGAATTCCCACTCAGCCAAATCTGTAAAGTTATCTCCATCGTAATTAGCCCATTCCTTAACCCAATCATAAGTACCACCTTTTTGTATTTCGAAATCCTCTAGCAATTCTTCATCTTCCAAGAGCTCCTTAAGTTTCAAAAGAATCACAGATCCAGTACCCAAAGATACAGAGCCAGACGAGATTCCACCTCCACCTTCACCCTCGCCTTCTCCTTCTCCTTCTCC